>NZ_BKAJ01000083.1 GCF_007992495.1 Reyranella soli | reverse complement strand
GCGGGGGTTATCGCATCCCTCTCGACGCCGAATTGCGTGACGATGAGGTCGGTGACCTTCTGTTGGATGTCGTTCATGGCTTCCCGCGCGCGCCAGCTTCTAGAAGAGAAACGCAACTGAGGCCGCGGCCAGGAGGCCGATGCCGACAATAAGTCCGACGACTGCTATCCAATCGCTGGGCGCCATCCTGGGTGGCATTAAGCTTTCCGGTCATACATGGACCGTTCGCCGTGTTCTCAAGCTGGCAGAAAGCGGGCCTCGCACGGAAGGCTTACTGACCGCACGAGACCCCGCCCGCCCCGATTTCCGGCCAAGCCGCCACCAGGGCTTCGTCGGAAACGCCGGCAGCGGCAAAGACGCCCTGTGACCACGGTGGGGTCTGCGGCCGCGGCGCCCGGACCGTCATCTTTTCCGGCGGCTTATCGCACGCGGTTCACATGGACTTGGCCACCGTCGCCGGGGCCTTGCCTCCCTACCACCCACGGCGGCTTCCCCGGTCCCTGCAAAGCATCTTGACCGGACCTACTCAGCTCAATCTCTGCCGTATCGGTGGTGTTCCAGTCGAGAACAATTACTGGCAAGTCAACCTGACCGGCATGCATGGTGAGCCCATGCCGGAAAGCACTAGAGACTTTACTGCTTTTGCCAGGACCTTGCGAACACAGACTATCTATGACGCGATTGAGGGCGCTATACCCTTCGGGCCTATTCACCGGTTCGGCTTTCCGTGCAGCGTTCGGCGACGGTTTGAGGCGCTCGACAGCTTTCCAGATTGCCTGCTCCCGCTCGGCGATGTGATCTGTCGATTCAATCCAGCGTTCGGCCAGGGAATGAGTGTCGCCGCGCAAGAAGCAGGTGCCTTAAGGCGGCTTATCGAAGCCCGAACGGTGGATGCTGATCCGCTCAAGGGACTCGCGCAGTCTTTCTTCGCGGCGATTCAGGGCTTCCTCGCTGCGCCATGGGCGGCGGCGGAAAACGACTTCATTTATGAGAAGACGCGCGGGCAACGCCCGCGTGACTTTTACCAACGTTCGAAATTTAGCTTCGCGCTGCAGCGGGTCGCCGCGGAGGATGCAACGGTTCATCAGATCATGAGCGAGGTGACCCATCTCGTGAAGCCTTCCAGTACTCTGCGCGATCCACAGATCGCCAGCCGGGTGACGGCCCTGATGGCTGCCTCCGCTTGACCCCTGATACTCAATGGCGGTGTTTTGATAAGTCATCGACACCAAGTCCGACTTTGGCTCCAAGCTGATGTCGCTCAGGCGCAGATCGATGTCCCCTTCCAGGGGTGAAGCGGACATCACGCCCACTGGCTGTGACTTCGGCTTTTGGCCGATTCTGTTGAAAAACCCGATTGCCGGAGTCGGGAAGGGTTGATTCACTCCCGCCACAACGGTGGGAGTTTGCGATCAATGATGGGCGAGCGGCGCGTCGATCAGGGGTCCTTGTTCTACGAGTTCTCGCTCGAGCGGCATGTTCCGGCGGATCATCTGCTGAGGGCCATCGATCGTTTCGTTGACCTCACCGATCTACGGGTTCGGTTGGCGCCATTCTATAGCTCGGTGGGTAGGCCTTCGATCGATCCGGAGCTGCTGATCCGGATGCTGTTAATTGGCTATTGCTCTGGCATTCGCTCCGAACGACGGCTGTGCGAGGAGGTGCACCTCAATCTGGCTTATCGCTGGTTCTGTCGGCTTGGCCTCGATGGCGAGGTGCCCGATCACTCGACCTTCTCAAAGAACCGGCATGGGCGTTTCCGCGAGAGTGATCTGCTGCGCGGCCTGTTCGAGACGGTGGTGCGCCGCTGCATCGGAGAAGGACTAGTCGGTGGCGAGGGCTTTGCCGTCGATGCCAGCCTGATCAAGGCCGAGGCGAACCGGCAGAAGGGTATCGTGGGAACCAAGGGTCTGCCGCCCGAGCTGACCAGCCGGGCCATCGACGAGTATCTCGCCGTGCTGGACGATGCGGCGTTCGGAGCCGCGACCGACGTCACCCCGAAGTTCATCTCGCCGGCCGACCCGGCGGCGCGCTGGACCGGTGCCCATGGCGGACAGGCCTACTTCGCTTACTCCGACAACTATCTGATCGACCTCGACCACGGCATCATCGTCGATGTCGAGCCTTCGACTGCAGTCCGCCAGGCCGAGGTAACAGCAGCCAAGACCATGATCAGCCGTTCCGAAGCACAGTTCGGTCTTTGCCCCACACGCCTGGCGGGCGACTCAGCCTATGGTTCGGCCGCGATGCTGCAGTGGTTGGTGCACGAGCGCGGCATCGAGCCCCACATTCCGGTGTTCGACAAGTCCAAGCGCGCCGATGATACCTTCTCGCGCAGCGACTTCGCCTTCAATGCCGGGACCGACACCTACCGCTGCCCCGGCGGCAAGCAGCTAACGACCACCGGAACCGTGGTGAACGACGGCACGACGCTCCTCTACCGCGCCAGCAAGCACGATTGCCAAGCTTGCACGCTGAAGCCGCGTTGCTGTCCAAAAGAACCGGCACGCAAGGTGCCGCGCTCCATCTATGAAGGTGCTCGGGATCTCGCGCGCGACATCGCCACCACCGAGGCTTATGCTGTCTCCCGACGCCAGCGCAAGAAGGTCGAGATGCTGTTCGCCCACCTCAAGCGCATCCTGCGCCTGGATCGACTACGCCTTCGAGGGCCTACAGGTGCTCGCGACGAGTTCCTTCTCGCTGCCACCGTTCAGAACCTGCGCAAACTCGCCAAGCTGATCCAGGCCCCGACGATGCTCCCAGCCACATAAGAGGGGAACCTCGAGTTCACTCGGCGTCGCGCCCTCAGTCCGAGCGAAGAAGAGCGGCGGAGCATCGAGATGCTCGTCCCGTTCCGGCCCGGCCCACACCGCCGAGAAGGGCATCATGTGGGCAAGGTTCAGGGTGGAGATCGGCGGCTGACGTACGTTGGCGTAGACATGTCCCGGCAGGCTGCCCAGCCAGGCCTCGATGGCATTCAGGGTCTCGCGCATGCAGGTGAAGTCGCGGCCCTGGATGGTCTTCTCCACGAGCGCCAGCCGCTCGGCCGCGACCGCAGGATCCTCGTCCCACACCGTCACCGTGGCGGTGACATAGGCCTGGGCCACCGCATCGGAGCCCAACTCCTGCAACGCCTGATCGGCGTCGAGCGCCTTGTTGGCGGCATCGGAGTCCAGCAGGACCGAGGCCTCGTTGGTCATCACCTCCTTGAGGATCGCCATGATCGACTTGCGCTTGGCGAACCATTGGCGGCGGATGCGGCCAAGCACCCTGGCGGCATCGGTCTTGTCGAGGCAGATCGCCCGGGTTGCCCAGCGATAAGGGAACGCCAGGCGATTCAGCTCGTCGAGCAGGCCAGGCCAGGTCTGCGACGGGAACCCCATGATGGTGAGCGTGCGGAGATGTGCGTCGCCCAGCCGCG
Organism: Reyranella soli; assembly: GCF_007992495.1. Taxonomy (GTDB): domain Bacteria; phylum Pseudomonadota; class Alphaproteobacteria; order Reyranellales; family Reyranellaceae; genus Reyranella; species Reyranella soli. Next base: position 70,674 of record NZ_BKAJ01000083.1, on the reverse strand, counting down.
GCTCGAGGCCCCCTGTCAGCTCCTGGTCGACCAGGATGGCGTCGAGATGCATCGGCGTCTCCGGCGCCCGGACGCGCTGACGGCGGGTCGAGATGCAGGAATGCAGGTAGGTCAGGGTCTCACCGTCGTCGAGCCAGCCGGCCTCGGGCATAAAGTCCTCGACGAGGGCCAACACCCGGTCGGTGCGGTCAATGAACGCCGCAAGAGCGTTGCGCCAATCGGCATCGGATCGAGACCGGCCTTCATAGAGCCAGGCCTCAGCCCGCGCCGCATCGTCGGCCAGCGGCAGCCAGACAAGGGTCAGGAAATACCGGCTCTCGAAGTGGGCCCCCTCCTCCTCGAACTGGGCGCGGCGCTCGGCGTCGACCAGGCTGGAGGCCCGATCAGGAAAGACACTGTCGGTAGCGATTGGCCGCCTCTCGCTGCGCCTCGACGAAGATCGCCCAGCCTGATCCCAGCCGCCGCAGCGCGTTGTTGAGCCGTGATGTGATGGCCACGAGTTCTGACGCCGTGGCCGAGTCGAGATCGGGACCACGGAAGCGGGCGGTACGCTGGAACGAGCCATCCTTGTTGAGGATGACGCCGCGCTCGACCAGTGCCGCCCACGGCAGGAAGTCGGCGAGGCTCTGGGAGCGGCGGCGGTACTCGGCGAGGTTCATCATGGCCCTGCCTCATGCGCCCAGGTGAGTGGGATAGCGCAGATGCCGCCGCACGACGTCAATGAAGGACGGATCACGCCGCGTCGCCCACACTGCCGCCAGATGGCCGACCAGCCAGATCACCGCGCCTGCGAGCCAGAGGCGCAGGCCCAGACCGACGGCGGCGGCCAATGTGCCGTTGACGATCACGACCGCGCGCGGCGCGCCAGCGAGAAGCAGCGGCTCGGTCAGCGCGCGATGGACCGGAGCGTAGAAACCGGGAATGGGCTCGCGCGGCTCCATCAGACGAGCACTCCCCCGCCGAAGGAGAAGAACGACAGGAAGAAGCTTGAGGCGGCAAACGCGATGGAGAGACCGAAGACGATCTGGATCAGGCGGCGAAAGCCGCCAGAGGTCTCGCCGAAAGCCAGCGCCAGACCGGTCAGGATGATGACAATAACGGAGATGACCTTGGCGACCGGCCCCTGGATCGATTCCAGGATCTGGTTGAGGGGCTGCTCCCACGGCATGTTCGATCCGGCGGCATGCGCCGGTGCCGTGAGGAAGGCGTAGACCACAGACGATGAGAGTGCGGCGAGGGGGCGCCGGACGTGCAGCATTATTGTTCTCCTGCGGGTACGAGGACGTAGTCGCCATTCGGGCCAAGGCCCTTCACGGCGGCAAGCTCGATCAGGCGACGCGACCTTCCACGGCCGGCGAGGACGGCAATGATCTCGACGGTCTCGGCGATCAGCGCCCGGGGCACGGTGACGACGGCTTCCTGGATGAGCTGCTCGAGGCGGCGCAACGCGCCGAGGGCTGACCCAGCATGGAGGGTGCCGACACCGCCGGGATGGCCGGTTCCCCAGGCCTTCAAGAGGTCCAGCGCCTCGGCGCCGCGCACCTCGCCGATCGGGATGCGATCGGGCCGCAGGCGCAGCGCCGACCGCACGAGGTCGGAGAGCGTCGCCGCGCCGTCCTTGGTCCGCAGCGCCACCAGGTTCGGCGCGGCGCATTGCAGCTCGCGGGTGTCCTCGATCAGCACGATCCGGTCGCCGGTCTTGGCGACCTCCGCGAGCAGCGCATTAACCAGCGTCGTCTTGCCGGTCGAGGTGCCGCCCGCCACGAGGACATTGCGGCGCTCGCGAACCGCACGGCGCAGAAGATTGGCTTCTGCCCACGACATGATGCCGGCCTGGACGTAATCGTCGAGCGAGAACACGGCGACCGCCGGACGGCGGATCGCGAAGCATGGCGCCGCCACGACAGGCGGCACCAAGCCTTCGAAGCGCTCGCCGGTTTCCGGCAGCTCGGCTGACACGCGCGGCATGCCGGCATGGACCTCGGCGCCGACATGATGCGCGACCAGACGAACGATGCGCTCGGCATCGGCCGGCGCAATCCGGTGGCCGGTCTCCTCGAGACCGCTGGAGAGGCGGTCGACCCAAAGCCGGCCGTCGGGATTGAGCATGATCTCGACGACGCCCGGATCTTCCAGGTGCGCGGCGATCAGGGGGCCGAGCGCGGTGCGCAGCATGCGCGTGCCCCGCGCGATGGCTTCTGACCGGAAGGAGGAGGTCGTCGTCACATCGCGCTCCCAACGCCTCAAGGTCGAGGCGTAGGCGCTGCTTAGTGAGCAGACGGGCTGCTAGGCAACGATGGTGAGAGGTTGATAGGGCTGCGGGATAGAAAGACAAGCAAGCGGCTCGATCCTACGAGGCGTCTGGCTCTGGCGTGCTATTCGCTTCCGCTGGAATGTCCCTTACGACGTCATCGGCAAGCGTGCGGTCGCGAGCCAGCCGCCGGTCCAAGGCTTTGACGACCCTTCACATAGCTCCCAGCCTTTAGACTTGGGTCAAAACCCAATAGAGCGTGCTCGTCCACTTCTGCTTTCGGGCCGATTCCTGACATTGCACGGGTTGGCCAGTTCGTCAGAGATGGGCAATAGCCGAAGTGCTGTCGTCGCTCAAAAATGTGTTCGGCTTGTGGATCGGACGACCGACAATGGCGATTGGCGAGCGTATAGAGCCTCGGGTACGGCTGCAGCCTGCCACCGCGCCTTCCGTCTCGCCAATCTGGTGGGCGCGCGCCGTTCCCGCGCCATTGGCGCCGACACCAAAGAGCGCACCGCGCGCGATGGCTGACGCAAACGGGAGCCGCGCCAGGATCATGTCGCCGATGACCTCGATATCGCGCAGCGGGGTCAAGCTTGCAGCTATCCAGCAGCTCGCGCTCAGGCGGCGATCGCGAAGGAATATAGAGTCTCGTAGCCCAGCTCCCGCGTCCGGCGGATGTTGACCAGCTCCATCTGGAGCGCCGTCAGGTCGAGGCCGTAGCGCATGCTGGTGGCGACGTAGCCTTCACCCTCGCGGGCGACGCGATGACAGGTGCGGATGCAGGCGAGACATTGCTTGATTGTGGACATGAGAACCTCCGTTGGTCTTCTGGACAGATGTTCACGGCCGGGCGCTGGCGTTAGCCTTTTCCCGGCATTTCTGGCCGGGGCCGCGCATGTAGTGCAGCTCGGGCCGGTAGGAGTCGAACAGGGAGGTCCTGAGCCAGCGCCACCGCCGCTTCGCCGCATTTAGGCTGTGTGCGTGCACCGGCGTCCCCAATAGGGCTCTCGACACGTCGGAGTCTGACGGCGGGCGCATTTTGGACCTCACTTTTGGCGCCTGCAGGATGCGCGCGGGCGGGCGACGGTGCCATTGTGCGGAGGTTGATCGCCGTGACGTCTTCGTTTGAACCGCGTTTACCTAGGTTTGCCTGGCCTACACCCTAGGTATAGCCAATCCGTCGCGGCTCGAAGGCGGTTCCTACCGAGACGTATGGCCGGCCCCATCAGCAAGTGGTTTCAGCGAGAGGAGCCTCTTGCCAGTCTGCATCACGGCTTGATCTCTGGCAGAAGGTATGGGGAGAGAGCACCGCCAATGGTCGCTAAACGACCGCTTCGGGTCAGAGTCTGACGAGCCGCTTGACGTCGCCGATGTCTCGAATCGGACCAGAAGCAGGCTCGGCGGCACACGACTTTATAGGTCCAGACCCGAGTCTGGACCGCGACAGCGGCCTGCGGCCTGTCGGGGCTTACTTCTGACCGTAGCAGTGCGTCGTCGAAGCTTCGGCGATCGCTGACTCCCGATTTGATCGCTCAAGGCGCGGGCGCTCACGTCGAATCACCAGCGCCGACCTCGGCGACAATTCCGCCTTCGGTCAATCGAATCCCAGTCGGCATTATCGGTCCTCTACCGGCGAGGCAGCTTCACTTGACTCAGTCGTCCCGGCAACGTCTTCGGGAATTTCTCGCAGAAAACTCTGGCCTTTCTGAAGCCGTTTGCCGAGCGTCTCGACGAAGCCTTCGAATCGCTCGCGGCCCTTGATTTGGGCGGCTGCCTGTCCATCGCTCGGCAACGGTGGCGTAATCGTCAGCCAGAGGCGCACAAACAGCGCCAGCGTTTCCGCCGTGACGCCGAGGTCCCGTTCGATGCGCTGTGACTGACGCGAAAGCCGGTCCATCCGGCGGGCAAAGGCGGCTTCGCGCCGATCGGCGGCGTCGGGCGACAGGAATGACGCCACGGCTGCCTCTACAATGGCCGATCGCGCGATCTTCTTACGTTCCGAAAGCTCATTGATTCGAGTGATCATCTCGACGGGCAAGGTGAGGTTCAGGCGATCTCTCATTCCGCCCTCCTAGAGTTCCATGCCGTCATTGGGGTCGAGCGAGACCTGGCGCGCCAGCCCACGCATCTGCCGGCGCAACGCCTGACGCTGGCGGGCGGCATCTTCCGGTTGCTCATCGAGCATCATGGCGAACTCCTCCGCGGGCTTCTGCTGGGCCGTCTCCTGGGCGATGGCGACATGGTCGGGAAGCTCAGGCTCGCGCCGCAGGCCGCTATTGGCCTGATCGCTCTCCGTCGTCTCCATCTCGGTCAGCAGTTCCGCATCCGGCTTCTGCGGTGTCAGCGCTGACCAGCCGTCCGCGCGGGATGTCCGCCCGGACTTCTGCGGATCGGGCGGCGACAACACGCGTTCCTTGAACTGGGCATCCTCGTAATAGCGCACCTTCCTCGCCCGGATCGGCCGTGTACCCGCGACCATGACGATCTCATCGGTGGGTGGAAGCTGCATAACCTCGCCCGCAGTAAGCAGCGGGCGGGCGGTCTCGGAGCGTGACACCATGAGATGGCCGAGCCACGGAGAGAGTCGGTGCCCGGCATAGTTCTTCATCGCCTTCATCTCGGTCGCCGTGCCGAGCGCATCGCTCACCCGCTTTGCCGTCCTTTCGTCGTTGGTCGCGAAGCTCACCCGGACATGACAATTGTCGAGGATCGAGTTGTTCGCCCCATAGGCTTTCTCGATCTGGTTCAGCGACTGCGCGATCAGGAAGCTCTTTATGCCGTAGCCCGCCATGAAAGCGAGCGCGGACTCGAAGAAGTCGAGGCGGCCGAGCGCCGGGAACTCGTCGAGCATCATCAGCAAGCGATGCTTGCGTTCCTTCGCATGCAGATCCTCAGTCAGGCGGCGCCCGATCTGGTTCAGTGCCAGCCGGATGAGCGGCTTGGTTCGGGAGATGTCGGAAGGCGGCACCACAAGGTAGAGCGTCGCCGGCCTCGGATCGGCGATCAGGTCGGCAATGCGCCAGTCGCAGCGCCGCGTCACCTGGGCGACGACGGGATCACGATAAAGGCCGAGGAACGACATCGCAGTCGACAGCACGCCAGAACGCTCGTTGTCGGACTTGTTCAGCAGCTCACGTGCAGTGGACGCAATAACGGGATGCGGTCCGGCATCGCCGAGATGCGGCGTGGTCATCATCGCCTGCAGCGTCGACTCGATCGGCCGTTTCGGATCGGAGAGGAAGGCGGCGACGCCGGCGAGCGTCTTGTCCTCTTCGGCGTAGAGGACATGCAGGATGGCGCCCACCAGCAGAGAATGGCTGGTCTTCTCCCAGTGATTGCGCTTGTCGAGCGAGCCTTCCGGATCGACCAGCACATCGGCGACATTCTGGACGTCACGGACCTCCCAATCACCGCGGCGGACCTCGAGCAGCGGATTGTATGCTGCCGACTTCGGATTGGTCGGATCGAACAACAGGACCCGGCCATGCTTCGCCCGGAAGCCGGCCGTGAGCAGCCAATTCTCACCCTTGATGTCGTGGACAATGGCCGAACCCGGCCAGGTCAGCAGCGACGGCACCACCAAGCCGACGCCCTTGCCCGAGCGTGTCGGCGCGAAACACAGCACGTGCTCGGGCCCGTCGTGGCGGAGGTAGTCACGCCCCAGCTTGCCGAGCACCACGCCATCTGGGACGAGCAGTCCAGCCGCCCTCACCTCCCTCTTCTCGGCCCAGCGCGCCGAGCCGTAGGTCTCGGCATTCTTCGCTTCCCGCGCCCGCCATACCGACATGCCAATGGCGACCGCGATCGAGAGGACGCCGCCCGACGCGGCGATATAGGCGCCCTCGTTGAAAATCTCTGGCGCATAGGCATCGTAGGAAAACCACCAGCCGAAGAAGGCCGGCGGCAGATAGACCGGCATTCCCACGAGCCTGAACCACGGGGCTCCGAGTTGGGCCTGAAAGCCGAGCTGCCAGGCCACATACTGCGTCGCCGCCCAGGTCGTGATCAACACGACCAGCAAGACGATGAAAATCTGACCCCACAGGATCTTGGTCGCGGACATGGCAAGGATCCTTTCTTCGCTCGTGGCTAAAGGCCAAGGTCGCGCTTGCGCCCCAGGCTCCACTCGATGCCGCCGCCGTCCCGGGCAACGCCCGCGACGTGCTGGCCGAGCTTCCGCTCGATCTCGCGCGACCAGGGCACCAACTGGAAGCCAAGCCCGTTGTCGATCATGGCGAAGCGGCCTGAGGAGAGCGTCAGACGCTGGCGATAAACGCCCTCGACGTGCTCGCCCGCCGCGCCCTTCACATGCGGCAACCCGGTCTCGGCCGACAGCTTCTCGCCCACGGCGTCCAGCTCGCGGCGTCGCAGCGTGTTGAGCAGGTCGCGCTGCAGGATGATGCGCTGACCCTGGCGACGGGCGAGCCCTTCGTCCGCGAGATGTTCGGCGCGGGCCTGCATGGCGTCGCGTGTCTCGCGGCCGAACCCGCCCATGGCGAGCGGCATCGGTTCGCGCTCGACCAGGCGGTGGTCGAGCCAGGTGGCACCGGGCGCCGTGATCTGGGTGCGGAGATCGGCGTCAGAACGGTTGGCGAGCACGAGCGTCGGCCGCTGGTCCTCCGGCCCGCCGAACCGCCGAACCTCGACGACGCCCCCGATTGGCGGCGCATGCGCGAAGGCTTCGATGCCACGAAAGCGAACATGATGGGCGCGGCCGTCCGTGCCGTCGATCACGGCATAGGCTTCGCCGGTCAATTCATCATGGAGGCCTGTGTCGACCAGCCTCCCGATGATCGGCGAGCCGGCTCCGGCGTCGATGACATAGTCGGCAACGCCGCGATCCTGGCCTCGCTCGGTGAAGGCCCGGTGCATGGTCTTGATGATGTCGCCGCGCATACCGAGGTCGCGAAGTTTGCGCTCGGCTTCAAGCGCCACCATCCACTCCCCAGGACCGGTCGAGGTAGCGAGGCCCATCTTCTCGAGATGCTGAAGGCGGCCGATCATCAGGCGGCGGATCTCGGGATCGGCGGGACCGCGTGTCTCGGGGCGCAGATCGATGAAACCGACGTCATCAGTATTGACACGGATCTCGAGGTCGAGGCGGGTCCACCGGTCTGCGGTGACTTCCTTTTCGAGAGCGTTGCGGATTTCGTGTTCGGGTTTGGGGCCGAGCTCGATCGAAACCAGATCCTCGGCGCGCGAGCGCAGGCCCCGGCTGATGTAATCGCGCGAGATCACCAGATCGGCGCCGGCGTCATCCACGCCGCGCACGAGAAGATGGATATGAGGGTTGTCCGTGTTCCAGTGATCGACGGCAACCCAGTCCAGCCGTGTGCCGAGATCGCCTTCCATCTGCTGCGCCAGATCTCGCGTGAACGCCCTCAGGTCGGTCATCTCGCCGGCACCCTCGGGCGAGACGATGAACCGGAAATGGTGTCGGTCGTCCTTGCACCTGTCCGCAAAGGCGAAATCGTCGGCACGATCGGAGCGGGCGTCGAACATGACGCCCTTTTCTCCCTCCCGGCTGACGCCCTCACGCTTGAGATAGGATAGATGCGCTGAGAGCGGCGCCGAACGGAAGGATCGGCCCTCGTGGCGTACCACGCGCGCCTTCACGATGACGCGACGGGTCGCGCTGAACAGACGACTGCGGCTGAAGCTGCCGCGGCCCCGGCCGAAGGTCGAGCGGCCATAGCCGGACGCACGTCTACCTGACGCCGGCGCAGCAGTATGGCCCGCCTTCTTCGCGGCCCGCAGCACCTGGTTGAGGAAGCTCTTCGCCTTCGGTGCGCGAGTGGTTTTGATGCGGCCGGGCCGAATGCGAAAATCGCTGTCGCCCTCGCTCATGACGTGGCCCCGTTCAGCGACTTTTCAGGCGCGTGCATACGGAAGCCTTGAAATCCTTCAGAAAAACCGGGTTTCATGCCCGCGACCGACCGGCATGCACGCCAAAACGCAAGCCTCGTCAGAGGCTTACGGCGTTTCGGGCATGCGCTTTTATCTCGCCGTCCGATGGTTGGTTTTCTCTGCAACTGTTGGCTCATGCTCGAACGCGCACCACAGCCCGCCAGAGCGCGAAGCAGCCTGATGCGGTTCATCGCTGTCCGCCTCGAAGCGGCGGGCGGGCGAACATCCCTTCGGAGCGAGGTGTCAGCGTCGTGTCGACTTGCGCCGCATCGCGGGCCGGAAGCAGCTGGATCGGTGCACTGGATGACTGACGTAGCGGCGCCGAACCGGCAATCCCACGCACGACAAAGAGCGACGAAGATGTCCAAAAGGAAGCAACAGACGGGGTAATGCCCACTCCACCATCGATGAGCGACGCGACAACGGCCATGTAGGAGACGGTTTCCGCAGGCAGCGGTCGACCAGTGGCGACATGCTCTTTGTAACGATCGGGGCCAGCGTTGTAGGCTGCAAGGAAACCTGCATTGCCGTAGCGATCGTGCATTTCTCGCAGGTACGCCGCACCAGCGGTGATGTTGTCGTGAGGATCATACGGATCCGCGCCCAAGCCGTAGCGCAGTCGCAATTCAGCCCATGTCCCAGGCATGATCTGCATCAGGCCCATTGCGCCCTGTGCTGACAGGGCGCGCGCGTCACCACCGCTTTCAGCCTGCATGACAGCGCGAATCCATGCCGGCGGGATTGCAAATCGACGGGCGGCTTCCTCTACGAGGACCGAGATGCCAGCTACCGTCGCAACGCCTTCCGAACGCTTGCCGGCGATTGGTTCGGATTTGGCGGCATTGCAGGAGCCCACCAGGAAAATGGCGGCAGCGCTGCATGTACAGAGTCGCCAACCGATACGCGGCAGGAACCTCTGGCGATGAGCAGGCGCCCGAGCCACGGCCGGAAAGGAGGAAGACGCTAATCGTGTTGATTGCGCCCCTGCTCGTCCGTCCTTGAAGGGCTGGAGCATGATCAATTGTCCTTCTGGATCCATAGGGGATCGGCGCGGCCAACGATGGTCGAAGCTGGCAGAGGACCGAAATAGCGACCGTCAAACGAGTAGTCGGATCGCCAATTCATGAAGAACACTTCGTCATCCGCGACGATCCGGCAGCCCACCCAGCGTGGCAGGCTTCGGCCGGCATGATCGAGGTCAAGCGCCCGCCCCATCGTCCTTCCGTCGACGATGATCGTGCGACCGGCCCGGCACAGGGTCTGCCCTGGAAGGGCAACAACATGCTTCAGAAGCGGCACGCCCCTGCCCAGATAACCACGCTCGGACAAGAACTCTGCGAGCGCTTCTGGCGGCGTCAACACGACAAGCTCGCCCACATGAAGCGTGCCGGCCGGCCTCATCAGGTAGAGACCGATCGGCACACTGGCACTGGCGTTCCAAAGCAGCCGTGGGACGGGACGGCAGTGCGCGGATATTCCCACTAAGAGCGTGGCAAAGCCGGTCGTCATGACCCATCCGAATCGCGTCATGCATCGATCTTCTTGCGCAGGAGCCAGGCTCGGTGCTGCTCGCGGCTGTACGAGCGGGGCACTTCGCCCGCAACAAGCCGGTTGTGTACGTGCCGCCAGTGATCAGGGCAGGCGTCCGCAGCGTCGATGCCGGTCTGCTCGACGACGTCGATCGCCTGCAGCACCCGCTCGACCCTTGGCCAGCCCGCGGCCCGCAGGAGGATTTCACCACCAGGGCGAACATAGGGAACGGTGGAGAACGCCTCGCCCCGCCGGACAGTGCGCAGGATGCCGATCCGCGAGACAACGGTCCCGAAGTCCCCCGACGCCCAACGCACGTAGGCGACAACGGTGTTCGGCGCGAAGCTCAGGATGCGGCGGCGGCGGTCGAGGATCCTCTCTGAAACATCGCGGCCGAAACGAATCCAGTGCTCGATCTGCTTCTCATGCCAGATCAGTTCGATATGGGTGAACGTCTCCTGATGGAAGCGCGTCGCGATCATGGCGCACGCTCCTGGAGTTTTCCCCCATCCCGGCGGCAGCCAACTTCAGAAGAGTTAGATTCATATAAGTTAGACTCTGAGTTAGGCGAACCGGAAGTCATTGATGTGCTTGATGAATCCGGTCGCTTGGGTTCCTGATAGCACGTGCCGCCGGTTCCTGATGGCACGTGCCCTTCAGTTCCCGATAGCACGTTCGCTTCCACACCTTGCCCACAAGCATGCGTGGATAAATCGACCGGTGCAAAAGCGAGCAGTTCCCTCCCACGACCGTCACACTCGACCAGCAGCCTGTAGCCTGGAAGCGGCTGCCGGCGCACAATGTCACGCAATTCGAAAGCGAAACGCTTGAAGGGAGAAAGGCTCGCCGATTTGGCATAGAGATGGCGAAACTCGAACCGCCATCCGTGCGACTGCCGTCCGGCGTGCTTGCGAACCACGCGATAAAGCCACCGCTCCACGCCACCCGTCAGCGCAAAATATTGGCGGTCGATCGTCAGCACGAGCGCATCGTCCAAAACCGCCCGGTAGAACCAGTCCGGCACGATCAGGTCGATTCCGTCGGCATTTCCATGGGCGTCAGCACGCTCTGTCCATTCATTGATCCAGGAGAAGCGATGCATCCGGCGTTCGCTGATCTGACGCAGCGAAGTGGCAATCGTCGTGGATTGAAGCCGATCGAGGGCCGCCTTCAGGCGGTGATAGTCGCGTGCACTGGTGCCGCGGCCGGCGAAGGTCAGGATCTCGCGCGGTCTTGCAGCCATCAGGCGCGACGTGCGCAGTCCAGCATCGCGGGCCCCGACAATCTGGCTGGCGGCCCAGATCAGTACGTCGGCATCCCAGATGGTCGCCATGCCGTGCTCGGCCACCGCTTCGACGCGAATGGCGACATCGTTCATTCTGAAGTCGATTGGCGTTATGCGGTGCGTTTTGGCGAGGCTGAAGAACGGATAGATCATGAGATCCTGCGCATCTCGCGGCGCGAGATCGCCTGGCAGAGCCCGGAAGAGCTCAAGCTGATCGCGTTCCGAGCGGAGGCGGCGCGGCGCCGACATAGGTCAGCGCCGGCTCGAATGGACGCCGGCCGGCAGCCCTACCGCTTGCCGCTTCGCCGGCAGCACGGTCGCAGTACCAGGGTCGGACGTCGACGCCTTGGCGCCCGACTCCACCCACGCCTGTAGGTCCTCGACGCGGTAAACCACGCGTCCGCCGAGCTTCGAATAACGGGGACCTGTGCCGTAGATGCGATGCTTCTCCAGCGTTCGAATGGACAGGCCGACGAAGCGGGCGGCCTCGGGCGTGCGCAGATAGCGTGGTGGCAGGTCGGGAAAGTTGGCGGGCAAGGGAAGCCTCCGTGATCCTGTGGGAAGCCGCCGGGAAGCGGCGGCCGTCGAGGAGCACGATGGCGGACCACCGAGGGCTCGAAATAGGGCGAAGTCGCAACCCGGCGAGATCGCCCCACCCACCCGCCTACAAGCGGCCGCGATAGGGATGCAGAAGCAGCCGCCGATAGCCGCCGTTCATCATTGCAACACCGAGACGCACGAGCCGGGCCGTGCGATCGCGCAGTTCATGGGAGATCCAATCCCGCTCCGGAACAGCTTCGGCACCGAACAATGCCGCAGCAATTTCGCGGTGGGTCGCACCGTCGAGACGGCCATCAAGTGCGCGCAAGGCGAGAATAAGCCTGTTTCTTCGCGCCTCGGAAAGCGCCGCTGGGTTGGGGCCCGGACGACGACCGTTTAGCGTGCGCCAAAGGCGCAACGCAGCGGCCACCCTGACTTCAAACAGTCCATCGAACGGCAAAAGAACCGCGGTCGGATTCACGCCCCCGCTGTCCAGATGCACGCGCATCTCGACACCAAGCCGCTCGATGACATAGTCGTCACCATCAGCGGCCAATACAGGATCAAGCACGATCGGCTTGGGCTTGAATCTTGGATGCCCAAGCTCCGGTGGCAGTCGGGTCAGGGCAATGACACTGGGCAAAGCCCCTGCTGTCCAGACGGTTGCTTTCGCATCAGTCGTCGTCGGGAAGAAGTAACCCCCAGCGCCGAGCGAACGCATCCGCCTCAGCTGGATCAAGAGTCCCTTGGCGCTCCATTTCTTGGAGCCTCTCCCGATCTTTTACGTAGTCGGGGTGGCGTCTTACGAATTGAGAAGCAAGACCGGGAGCATCGAATGTCTGGAGCTTCTTGTATGCCCCAGGAGTCCGCCAGTACGCGCGGCTCATGAGTGTGCATCTCCATTGCTCGCACTCACACCCCCCTTGGCCCGAGCGCAGGATGCATCACAAGGTACTGCTGCGTTAGCGACTCCCGGCGCAAAGACGATTGCGATACGCGCAAGCAACCAATTGTCAGTGCGGTGCACCACCGCGCAGAAGATGGCGATAACCGCTCTCCGTCATCCATTTGGCGCGGGCGAGATGACTCTCCCACGCCCGCCTCGCGCGTTCTGGTTCGCGCTCAGGATCGATGTGCAGAACAATATTTGCAACTTCGCGCCAATCAGCCCCTTCAGCGTCCGCGTCAAGCAGACGCAAATACGTAATGAGATGTTCTTCATCATAGCCGGTTAAGACAGGCTCGACCGGAGCTGTATCAGCTACGGGTGGATCGAGTGGCGGCTTGGCCATTATGTCGCTCAGTCAGAGTTCAATCTGCATGATTGCATATCATCGTACGCCGGATGAAGCGAGATGACGTCACCGCTACTTATTCATAACACGACACGGCTGAAGGCAATTGCGAGCGCCCGTCATGATGGAGCGTCCACCCTCCTCCACATGCCCGGTCGACGCCTACCGGCTCACCAGATGCACGCCACTTTCGGAACTAAAGCCATTTGGGCACATCGATGCGGGCATGACGGTGAAGCTTGTCGATCAAGGTAGTCGCGTTCTCTTCCACTGATATCGAGTGCCGATGCGCCGCCGGCAGGAATTTCGTTGCGACCATATGGTCGATGAATCCTAGAAACGCCGCGAAGAAGCCGGCGGTGTTCAACAGACCTACAGGTTTATCGATCTCTGAAAGTTGGTTCATGGTCCACACCTCCATGAGCTCCTCGATTGTCCCGATTCCTCCCGGCAGTGCGATGAATGCATCTGCAATCTCGATCATGCGCTCTTTCCGGCTGCGCAAGGTCAGGGCAATTTCGTGCCTGGTCAGGCCTGAATGCGACTGCCCACGTCGATGCAGGCCTTCAGTGATCACGCCATGCACCTTGCCGCCGGCCGCCAAAGCGGCGTCTGCGACAACGCCCATCAGACCCTTTGTCGTTCCACCATAGACGGTCGTTATGCCCTGGCTTCCCAGGGCCCGACCGAGAGTGCGCGCACCATCGGCGAATTCCGCCGATGCGCCGTGGTTCGATCCGCAAAATACAGCAATGGCCTTGATTGAACGTATCGTCATGCTTTCGATCCGGCATTGGAAATTTCGCTGACACGTTATGTCCATGGCCGGCCCATAGTCGATTGAGACGAAAGACTAAGACGGCCTCTACTGCCAGTCATCGTGCCTGCCGGCATTTGCGTGCGGATACCTCTGTAGGGCGTGTCCGCCTCCGCCTTACGGGGGAGGTGTCTGGCCGGACGTCTGTCTTGTCGCCGGCTGCACTCCGCGCAACATCACCCTCCGCGATGTCAATCGCGCTTCGGAGGAAGCCGGCTGGCTCAGCATGGAGGATCTTTGGAATGGTTATGCAAATCCAACGTCCATCGACAATGAAGCTCGGGGACCACCAGTCCACTCAAACGAATCCCAATTCAGCGGCCCTCATCGGGTCGATCATCCAAAGGAAGGCCATTCTGGTCGAACACTTACGTATCGACTCAAATAGGCGCTATGACGAGGTACAGGCGGCGCTGGCGGCACTTCCACAATTCGACAATCGGATTCGCGGTCTTCTGCGGGATGGCGAGATCGATCGCGTCAGAAGCGAGCTGCGGGCCACCCAGGGAGCAGCTCATCTCGTCGTCTTCTCGATCGCGACGCATGGAGACTGGCTGCAGATCGTCTCCGGGAAGCGCAAGGCGGCGCAGTATGTGATCGGCAATGTGCTGGTCTCGACCCAGATGACGAGGCACAGGCTGGCAGCGGGGCTCTATGCGCCACTCAGGGTCATGCTCTATGAGAATGACGAAGGCACCGCCACCATCGAATACGATCGACCATCCACGCTCTTCGGCCAGTATGGCGACGAAAGGGTGACTGCCGTCGCGAAAGAGCTCGATCGCCAAATCTACGATGTCTTGATCCATGCAGCAGGGTAGGCGCGCGACCAGCGCGACCTGTCCGACGACGAATCTCGCGTTCAGTCTTCTGAAATTCTCTCACGAAAGGTATCCGCCATGACCATCAAGGCCGCCGCCGTGCAGATCAGCCCGGTACTCTATAGCCGTGAAGGCACGATCGACAGGGTCGTCCGGAAGATCCTGGAGCTGGGCCGGGAGGACGTGCAGTTCGCCACTTTTCCCGAGACGATCGTGCCCTACTACCCGTATTTTTCCTTTGTGACGCGCCCATTCGAGATGGCCGCGGAGCATGTCAGGCTGCTCGAACAGTCCGTGACCGTGCCGTCGCAGGCCACCCGCGCCATCGCTGAAGCCGCCAAGCAGGCCGGCATGGTGGTTGCCATTGGCGTCAACGAGCGCGACGGCGGCACTCTCTACAATACTCAGTTGCTCTTCGATGCCGACGGCACCCTGATACAACGCCGCCGAAAGATTAGCCCGACACATCACGAACGGATGATCTGGGGGCAGGGCGATGGATCCGGCCTTCGTGCCGTCGATAGCGCAGTGGGCCGTGTCGGACAGCTGGCGTGCTGGGAACACTACAATCCCCTGGCTCGCTACGCCCTGATAGCGGATGGCGAGCAGATCCACGCTGCGATGTATCCCGGTTCGTTTGGCGGGCAGCTCTTCGCCGACCAGACCCAGATCAATATCCGTCAGCACGCCCTGGAATCCGCCTGCTTCGTGGTTAACGCAACGGCCTGGCTGGACGCCGATCAGCAGGCCCGGCTCATGCAGGACACGGGTTGCCCGATCGGCCCGATCTCCGGCGGCTGCTTCACGGCGATCGTCTCACCCCAGGGCGAATTGATGGGCGAACCCATCCGTTCTGGCGAAGGGGCGGTGGTTGCCGATCTCGATTTCAGCTTGATCGACAAGCGCAAGCGCCTGATGGACGCGCGCGGTCACTACAGCCGGCCGGAACTGCTCAGCCTCTTGGTCGATCGCACGCCTGTTGCCCATGTCCGCGAGCGCGACGCGATGGCCGACGTGGCTGCCGGTGAACGAGTCGATGAGGCCCAGGCTCACCGGGAGGTGGCGGCATGATCAGTTCCCATCGGCTGATCGCGTAACGAGAGTTTTGCGGCCATCGTGACGAGGTCGGCGAGAGATCCCGCCTTCATTTTTCGCATGACCTTGCCCCGGTGCGCCTTCACGGTGATCTCGCTGATGCCGAGTTTGAATCCGACCTGCTTATTCAGCTGGCCGGTGACGACCAAAGCCATGACCTCGCGCTCGCGGGCGCTGAGCGACGCGTAGCGGTCGTGGAGTGTCTGCCGCTCGATTTCATGGCCGAACGCGATGCGGCTGCGCTCGATTGCGTGTCGGATCGCCTCCAGTATTACCTCGTCGCTGAATGGCTTCGTCAGGAACTCGACGGCGCCCGCCTTCATCGCCTGGACCGAAACGGGCACGTCGCCATAGCCCGTAATGAAAATGATGGGCATGTCCAGTCGGTCGCTGGCGACGCGCTTCTGCAGATCGAGGCCGTTGAGGTCGGGAAGATTGAGATCGAGGATCAGGCAGCTCGGAACCCGGGGGCGCGGCTCGGACAGGAATTCCTGTGCCGACGCGAATGTCTTCGACTGCCAGCCTGCAAACTGGATCATCAGCTCCAGCGATTCGCGAACCGAGATGTCGTCGTCGACGACAAACACAATCGGTGTGGCCTGCGGCATGATTGCTGACCTCGATCCTTGGTCAGGCGCGTCGAACGAGCTCAGGAAAGTCGACGATCTGTTCGACACGCATTGTTCCAGGAGCGCACCGCCATGCAGCGGCGAGCGAGTGTCGACGGTGCGCTTGGTACCGCTCCAGGTCAACTCGTCCCCTTCCAGTGCGAAATCGTCAGGCCGGAAGACGAAAATCGGGAGTCCAACCCAGCTCCACGCGTGCTTTTTCGGTCGCAACGTGTCCGTTGGACTGCGCGACGTTATAGATGCCCGGGTGGCCGTGGTCGATGGCCAGCAGAGCGGCATAGGCTGCCGCATCGACGTGAACGGGCGCATGATTTGACGGCCACTCCGAAGCGGTTCCGAAGCCATAAAGCTGGCCGTAGCGAAGGACGATGCCCTCGAGCGGCGGTGATTTCAAAGTCAGATCTTCCAGCGCGAGCAGTCCCTGCACGTTGATACGGCCATCTCCTTCGGCCGCGGCATCGAGCGGGTCCGTCTCCGCGTGCGGCTCAGGCCCCGGCGCATAGGCCCACGCAATGCTTTGCGCCACCATCCGGTGCGCCCCCGCCGCAATGGCGGCCCTGACGAGGTTCCGCGTCCCTTCACCACGGATGCGGGCGGTGCGAATGATCGCTGCTCCCATCTCACGTGGATCAAGATCCTTCGGGAGGTCGGTGAGTTGATGGATCACGACGTCCGGGCGTGCCGATGCGACGGCGCGGCACAGCGCTGCCGCATCGAAGACGTCGACCACGACCGGGTCCGCCCCCAGCGAGCGCAGCGCGTCGGCTTTCGCTTTCGACCTGGTGCTGCCACAGACGTAGTGGCCAGCTCTGTGCAGGAGTGGTGTCAGGCGGCTGCCGATGGCTCCGGACGCGCCGGCGAGGAAGATCCTGTAAGTCATCACCGTTACTCCTTGTCACAGCCGAACTCGGTCATGACGTGCCTCGCGGGACATCCCTGACCACAAGCCTTCGGCTGCAGGCAAACGACCACGCACAAATTGCTGTGTGACTATCGATACGCGCTCGCCGAGGTGTTCGGCGGTCAGAAGATCAGCTTCGGGCGGCGCAACGTCAGGCCCTTGATCGGCATTCGACTGTGACGCAGCACCGAGCCAAAAGCCTAGCCGATTAAGGTCCTGTTCCGAGCCGTGCGTACTGTTGTTGCCCGCCGGTAAACCGAGATTGACCCAGTGCATGCAATGTTGAGCCGCGAAAATGGCGAATTGGGTCAGTGTTGCGAGCTTGTCTCCGGACCGTGACGCCGAGTTTGTGAAGCCTGCCGCGATCTTATCCTTCCAGGCGCCTCTGGCGTAGGCTTTTGACGTCGAATCCATGAACGTTTTGAACGGTCCGGACGCGCTTCCCATGTAAGTAGGGGCGCCGAAAATGATCGCGTCCGCAAGTTCGAGATCATCCAAGCGGCCTTGAGCCTCGGCTGACGTCAGATAGAGGACAGATGCGCCCGCGACCCGTTCGATTCCGCGCCGCACGGCTTCAGCCTGCCGCGCAGTGTGTCCGAAGCCGCTGTGAAATAGTACGGCAACCGTGATTGGAATGGCCGACATTTGGATTGCTTGCATCTTCGTTGTCTCCGCCTTTTTGCCTGACAGTGATGACGCCACGCCGAGAGCAAATCTATTGCACCATGGTGTTGCCGATACGTTGGTATTAACGGTGCGACGTGCCGCGGGTGGATGACCGGCGCTTCCTCGATGGCATCTTTTGGCTCTGCGGGCTCAGGTGCGCCGTGGCGCGATCTATCGAAGAGCCGCGGTCCCCTTACGACTTGCTAAAATCGCTTCGCTCGCGAGCTTATGGGCCCACGCCCTCATCGGTCTGGAGGGCGTCATCGATTGCCTTGCGCAGGGCGGCATCGCTGAAGGGCTTGAGAAGGCACTCCACGGCCCCCGCCGCGAGCACGCGCGGGCGGACGGTCTCGTCTCCGTGCGCCGTGATGAAGACGATCGGAATGGCCTGCCCGCGCAGCTTGAGCTCCTGTTGCAGATCGGGCCCGGACATGCCCGGCATTGCGATATCGAGAATCAGGCACTTGGTCTGGCCGATGGAATCAGACGCGAGAAACTCCGCGGCCGACGAGAAAGCCTGAACCGCGAATCCAAACTCCCTCAGCAAGTCCGGTAGGGACTCGCGTACCGATTCATCGTCGTCAACTACCGACACAAGGGGGCGACCAATCATCACTGGTTACTCATTGCTTTTTCTTCGCCGCTGACTATTCGCATCGCGCCGAGTTCTGGGGTGCCCTTCATATTCGTGGGCCTGCAGGGAATTGAGAAAGAGACCGTGGCGCCAGGGCCATCGTTAGGCAATGCCCAGAGCCGGCCCTGATGCCTCTCGATGATGGAGCGGCTGACAGACAACCCGATTCCCATGCCGCTATCCTTCGTGGTGTAAAAGGCGTCGAATAACCTGTCTGCATCCTGGGGCGAGAAGCCCACTCCCGCGTCCTGTACGGTCAGCCGCACGTGATCGTCTTCGTCTCGTTCGGTTTTGATTGACAACTGCCTCGGGCGATCGTCGACATCGCTCATTGCGTCCGAAGCGTTCCGAACCAGGTTTAGGATGACTTGCTGAATCTGGACACGGTCGCCCACGACAAGCGGAAGATCGGTGAAGAGTTCCGCGCGCAGAATCACGCGGCTTCTCTGAAGGTCGCTCATCAACAACGCAATTACTTCTCGTGCGGCGCTATTCAGATCGAGCGGGCCGATTGCGGTATCTTTCTTGCTGAAGAGCGCGTGCAACCGCCTGATCACATCAGACGCACGATTACCATCGCGAATAGTGCGCCGCGCGGTTTCGCGGGCGCCATCGATATTGGGAGGCTCGGCGGCTAGCATCCTGAGACAGGTGCTTGCGTTGGTAATGATACCTGACAGTGGCTGGTTGACCTCATGCGCGATCGCTGCCGTCAACACTCCGAGGCTCGTCGTCCTGGCCACGTGTGCGAGCTCCGACCGAGCCTTGGCAAGTGCCGCCTCCGAGCGTCTGCGCTCCGTCACGTCCTGGACTGCGCCGACATACTCAAAATGGCCATCCTTGCTCGGGTTTCCATGAGCCACTACGCGTACATACTTGACCGACTGGTCTGGCATTACTATCCGGTGCTCGTAATCGAAATCGATGACCCCGCGATTCACCTGGTCTATTACGTCGTTCAGCAATGGGATATCTTCGCGGTGGTATCGAGACATGATTAGTTCGAAGGTTATGGGCATCTGCTGTTCGAACTCAAAGATGCGGTACAGCTCCGTGGACCATGTGAATTCGCCCGGTCGCGGGCAGAAAAAGCTGCCGGTCGAACTGAGATGTTGGGCTTCTGCAAGAAGCGCCTCGCTACGCCGCAACCTCTCCTCGGACTGCTTGCGCTCCGTGATGTTGCGCAAGTAACAGGTGAATGACGGCGGCCCCTCCAGGAGAATACGGGAGATCGCAAGCTCGACCGGGAATTCGCTTCCCTCGACATGCATCGCCGTCATCTCCACGCGCCTGCCGATAAGTTTCGTCTCGCCGGTGGCCAGGTATCGGGCAAATCCCTGACGATGTTTTTCCCGAAGTGACGGAGGAATAATGGTATCGGCCAGCTGCTTTCCCACGATATCGTCTCGGCGATAGCCGAATGCCCGTTCCGCGGCCGGATTGAACTCGGTGACGCACCCTTCGTGATCGATCGTGATAATGCAGTCGAGGGCGGCGTCCAAAATCGCCGCTTTGCGCGCTTCGCTTCGCCGTAGCGCGTCGTCGCCTTGTGCACGGGATATAGCGATGCTTGCAATGTGGGTCAGCTGATCGATCAAGCCCAGTTCCTGCGGCGTAGGCGTTCGCGGCTCTCCGTAGTAGACGGCGAACGCGCCCAGGACCGGGCCGGTGGCGGACGCAATTGGTGTCGCCCAGCATGCCCGCACGCCATGTGCCATCGCCATCGGCCGCCAGGCGTCCCAACGCGTATCCAACGCGATGTCTGACGCAATGACTTGTTCGTTCAGGAATATCGCCATCGCGCACGGACCGGTATCGACGTGCACGGGACGGTCGATCATGGGATTGGTCAAACCGGGCGGGAGGCTTGGTGCCGCTCCCGCTTCGAGATGTGTATAGTCTGGGTCGACCAACACGACGCTGCAGTAGCAATCGGTCACGGCGTTTTCGACCAGTCGACAGAGTGCTTTGAGTATCTCCGACATCGATTGGCGACGCGCGACCATCTCGAGCAGCTGCTTCTCGCCGGCAAGTAGTGTTTCGGCTCGCTTCCGGTCTTCGATATCGATGTTCACAATGTACCAACGGACGACACGCCCTTGCAGATCCATGAGGGGCATCACGCGTCCATGGAACCAACGATAGACGCCATCGGCACGGCGAATGCGGTGGTCGATATCGTATGGTTCCGACCGTCCCGTGGCGACCGCTCGCTCCGAGGCTGCTATCACCGATGGAAGATCGTCTGGGTGGATCGCGTCGCTCGCTCTGCGGCCTTTCAGTTGTTCGAGCGTTGCGCCCAGGTACTCGAGGACATGGCGGTTGGCGTTCTCGAATTCCCCGGCCGGCGTCAGGAAAGCGATCATGGCCGGAATGATGTCGGCGACTGAACGATGGTCATCGTTGCCGCCGGGCTGACCCATCGCGGAGCGTCTGAGGTCATCGATGTCAGTGCCAGTTCCACACCACTTGACAATATGCCCGGAGGCTTCGGCCAGCGGCCTCGCGCGGAATTGGAACCAGCGATACTCTCCATCGAGGTGCCGCAGGCGCGCTTCCATGCTGGCCGCTTCACCGGCCGCCAGCATGGATCGCCAACGCTCGAGCAGGCCGGGCCGGTCGCCGGGATGGATGGCAAGCTGCCAGCCCGACCCCAGGGCCTCGTCGATGCTGAGTCCGGTATAGACAGACCAATGTCGATTGAGGAAGTCGACTTGCCCATCCGGCTGCGCAGTCCACACCAGTCCCGGAAGCGAATCGACGACGGAGCTGAGATCGTTCTCCATGCGAGTCCTTTCGCGACGGCCGCTACGACCGGACAATGCGCCAGTCTGCCTTTGGCGTCGATCATACCTTGGTGTCGGTGTTCCGTGAGGCCGCTTCCCGGGGCGGCTCTCTCGACGATCCTGTGTCCAAGGATGCTGATTCCTGCGCCGTGACCGACACGAAAGTGTCGACGACACCATGGTCCAATAGCTTCGTCTTCGGTCCTGCCCCATCCCTACAGAGACATAACTGTCGAAAGCCGGGCAGCTAAGCGTGTGCTTCCAAGCTGCCGTCGAAGGAAGGGCCCATGACCGGTACGCAGGCAGCAACAAGATCCCAAGATGTCCATCGACAATTGGCCGGAGTGCCGAAACCCAGCGCGTTTGGAGCCCCTCGGAATGTCAGTGGTATGGAGACGGTCTTCGTTATCGAGGATGACATTTCAGTGCGCGAGTCCCTGTGCGGTTTGCTTCAGTCGGTTGGTCTGCAGGTGCAGGCGTTTGCCGAGCCGGTCGACCTGCTGGACCACGGGCGGTCTGAGGATGCGAGCTGCATGGTCGTCGACATACGCTTGCCGGGAATGAGCGGGCTCGACTTCCAGGCCACGCTTGCCCAGGCAAAGATCAACACGCCCCTCGTCTTCATGACTGGGCACGGCGACGTGCCAATGACGGTAAGAGCCATGAAGGCGGGAGCGGTCGACTTTTTGACTAAGCCGTTCCGGGATCAGGACATGCTGGATGCAGTGGCAGCGGCGATTGAGCGCAATCGTGCCCATCGCAGCACCGAGAAGGCAACCGCCGAGCTGCGCGCGCATCTGGGGACATTGAGTCGGCGTGAGCGGGAAACAATGCTGCTCGTAACCTCCGGCCTGATGAACAAGCAGGTGGCGGGTCACCTCGGCCTGAGGGAAGGCACGGTGAAACTCTATCGGGGTCAGGCGATGAAGAAGATGGGAGCGAGGTCCCTGGCCGAGCTCGTGCGGATGGTGGAGGTCCTAGGCCTGCATGCAGGCGGCAATCGCGCGGAAGCACTGTATTAGCCGGAGTCGACCATGACAGTATCTAAGAGCATCGCCATCACGGGAGCATCCGGGCAATTAGGTCGGATGATCGTCGCCGACGTCTTGAGGTTGGCGCCTGAGGCCCATGTAATCGGCGTTGTCCGCAATCCAGGCGCGGCGAGAGATCTGTCCGATCGAGGCATCGAGTTGCGGGCGGCCCACTATGAGGATGCCGCCTCCGTCGCCGCCGCATTCGCGGGTGCCGACAAGGTGCTTCTGATCTCCTCGAGCGAAGCCAAGCAGCGCACCCGACTGCATCGCCACGTCATCGATGCGGCGAAGGCAGTGGGCGTCGAGCTTTTAGCCTATACGAGCATTCTCCATGCCGATGCCAACCCGATGGCATTGGCAGTGGAGCATCGCGAGACGGAGGCGCTCATCCGCTCGTCCGGCCTTCCGTTTGTGTTCCTTCGCAACGGCTGGTACACGGAGAATCACACGGCCGGACTCGCCGCTGCGCTGCGGCGCGGCACCATTCTCGGGGCGGCAGGGGACGGGCGCGTCTCGGCCGCTGCGCGCGCCGACTTCGCCGCGGCCTCGGCGGTCGTGCTCGCGAGCGATGCGGACCAGGCGGGGAGCGTCTACGAGCTCGCCGGCGACAGCGCCTATACGCTCACGGAGCTTGCGGCCGAGATCGCCCGGCAGTCTGGCAGGCCGATCGTTTACAAGGATTTGTCCGAAGCCGATTACAAGGCAGCGCTGCAGGCCGACGGCCTGCCGGAGGAGTTCGCAGCGCTCTACGCCGAGAGTGACGTCAAGGCGGCGCAGGGCGCTCTCCTCGATGGGAGGCAGCAGTTGAGTGCGCTCATTGGACGGCCGACGACAACGATGGCGCAATCCGTGGCGGCCGCACTCGCGCTGGTTCCTTCGATTGCGTGGAGGGCGTCATGAACACGGCCTGGGCGCTGCTCGGTATCGCCGGCATCCTCGAGATCGCCTTCGCCTACAGCATGAAGTCGTCCGAAGGCTTCACGCGGTTGGTGCCCGGGTTGCTGACCGTCGCCGCCGGCCTGTCGAGCGTCTTCCTTTTGTCGCTCTCTCTGCGGACGCTGCCGGTGGGCACCGGTTACGCGGTCTGGACCGGCATCGGTGCTGCGGGTACGGCGATCCTGGGCATGGTGGTCCTGGGCGATTCCGCCGCGCCGATGAGAGTGCTCTGTATTGTGCTCATCCTGACAGGCGTCATCGGGCTGAAGCTGGTATCGGGAAGCTGAGAACACTGCGCGCGTGGACGAAGCTTCCCCGACCAAACGGCATGGTCGGCCAGACCTTTGTCCGGATATCGCGACTGATCCTTGCGGCGCTATGAAATTCGCGAGTGGATCAAACCTTGAGGAGCCCCTAATGACCCAACGCTTGGACTACACGACCGTCGCGCCCGCCGGTGCGAAGGCGCTCGGCGGCGTCTACGGTTACATCCTGCAGTGCGGCCTGCCCGCTTCGCTGGTGAACCTGGCCTATTTGCGCATTTCGCAGATCAACGGTTGTGCCTACTGCATCGACATGCACTCGCGCGACCTGGTCAAGGGCGGTCTGGCCGTCGAAAAGCTCGTGCTGGTTCCGGCATGGCGCGAAGCCGGCGGCCTGTTCGATGCACGCGAGCGCGCGGCGCTGGCCTGGGCGGAAACCGTCACTCGCGTTGCCGACACCACGGTGCCGGATGCCGAGTTCCAGGCTGCCGCGGCCGTATTCTCCGAGAAGGAGCTCACCGACCTGACGATCGCGATCGGCCTCATGAACACCTACAATCGGCTGGCCATCGGATTTCGGATTCCGCCGGCGGCAAAGGGGGTCTGAGAGCCCTCCGGTGAGATTGGCAAATGGAGAGAAATCCGACCGATGGAGTCCGATGCTCCATCTGGTCGGATTGGCGTTTCACAGGACCGAACGCCTACTTCGCCATGTTGATGATCCTGATCTGGGTGAAGGCTTCGAGCCCCGCTTGGCCCAATTCGACGCCGATACCCGATTGCTTGGCGCCCCCGAAGGAAACATCAGGCGACACGTCCAGAAATGAGTTGATCCAGACTGTACCGGTCTCGAGCCTGGCTGCTACCTTGAATGCCCTTTTGAGATCCTTTGCCCATACCGTTCCGCCGAGACCGTAGTCCGAGTCGTTGGCGCGCGAGATTGCATCGTCGATGTCGGAATAGCGCAGCACCGGAACGATCGGGGCGAACTGTTCCTCCTTCACCAATCGCGCATCATCGGAAATGTCTCGGACGATCGTCGGCTGGATGAAGTAGCCCTTGCGATCGAGCACTTCGCCGCCGGCAATAATCTTGCCGTTCCGCCTGGCATCCTCGAGGAAGCCTTTGACCTTCTCAAACTGCGCCTTGTTCTGCAGCGGGCCGATCTGCGTCCCCAGTTTCAACCCATCATCCACCACCGACTCGCGTGCCAGGCGTCCCAGTTCCTCGCAAATCCCATCGTACTGCGAATCATGGACGTAGAGGCGCTTGGCGCCAAGGCAGAGCTGGCCAGCGTTCATCGTCGCGGCGAGGAACAATTTGGGCGCAACCTCGATGGGATCGACGTCATCGAGCACGATCGCGGCGTCGTTGCCGCCCAGCTCAAGGGTCAGCCGCTTCAACGTGCCGGCCGCGCTGGCCATCACCTTCTTGCCTGTCGCGGTCGAGCCGGTGAAGGCGACCCCGGCAACGTCGGCGTGACTGGCGAGTCCCTCACCCAGATCATTGTGATCGACTATGATGTTGATCACGCCTGCCGGCAGTATCTCACCACAGATCTCCCCGAATCGCAGCGTCGTAAGTGGGGTCGTCGGCGCCGGCTTCGCGACCACCGTGTCGCCGGCCAGTAACGCCGGCGCCACCTTGATGACGAGCAGCAGCATCGGAAAGTTCCACGGTACGATCGCCGCGACCACGCCGAGCGGGATGTGCTGCTGCACGATCTTTTGTCTGGCGTCTTCCTTCAAGACCGTGTCCGGCAGGTCGAGCGTGGCGTGATGGCGAATGATGCTGATGGTGAAGTCGATCTCCCAATGGGCTTCGGAAAGCGGCTTGCCCTGTTCCAGGGTCAGCAATCGCGTGAATTCGTCTCGTCTCGCTTCCAAGGCGTTGGCCAATTCGGCCAGCAGTGCACCTCGCTCGCGGATCGGCTTGACCGACCAGGCAGGGAACGCCGCCTTGGCGGCAGCGACCGCCTCGTCGAGCTGCGCCCGGTCGGCGCGCGGCGCTGCCGCCAGTACTTCCTCGGTCGCGGGGTTGACGACATCGACCCTTGCAGCGCCGGATACGAGCCTGCCGTCGATCAGCAACTTGAATTCCCTCATTGCTCTATCCTCATTGTCATCATCCACATCAGATGACGCCGGGTTGGAGACGGAGCTATCGGACCAAGGTATCGCCAACACCTTGGTGTCGGTTGGCGCCAATGCGATGGACGACCATTTCAGGGAAGTCGGATGACCCGCCCCCCCGAGGTCTCAAGCAACGAGAGTCCAATGATGAGCCTCTACGACTCTAGGATCACTTCGTTGTTGTGCATCGACTTCTATAACGACTTCCTGAGTGTTGGCGGAAAGCTCTGGCCGTGGGTTAAGGTCATTGCCGAGGAGGTCAACCTGCTCGTCAACACGATCGTGACGACCGCGCGTGAGGCGGAAATCAAGGTCTATCACGTCCCGCATCATCGCTGGGAGCCGGGAGACTATGTCGACTGGAAGTACCCGTCTGCCTATCAGCTCGGCGCGGCAGAGCGGCCGGCCTTCGCGAAGGACACTTGGGGCGGGACGTTCCATAACGACTTCCCGGTGCGGCCGGGCGACATCGTCGTGACCGAGCATTGGGCATCGAGCGGCTTTCCGAACACCGACCTCGAACACCAGCTGAAGCGGTACGGCAAGGAAAAGATCATCTGCATAGGCCTACTCGCGAATACCCGCCTCGAGGCCACGGCCCGCATCGGAATGGAGCTCGGCTTCCATGTCTCGCTGGCTCGCAACGGTACAGCAGCCCGCTCACATGAGGCCCTGCATGCTATGCTCGACATCGACGGACCGACCTTTGCCCGCGAGTTCTTGACGGCGGTCGAGCTAGTTTCGGGCATCAGACTCTCAGTGACTAATGAGCAATCCGCAGCCTAAATGTTCGACTAGAGCAACCCCGGAGACCTGAACGATACGTGCTCGACATGCCCGATCACGACATGGTCGTGCAGTTCAACCTCGAGAGCAGGGGCCCCTACCTTCAATTCGCGCGCCGTCAGGTCCATGCGCCAGCAGCTCGTCCGGGAGCGCAGCCTACCAACCTGATGGGCTACTGGCGGCTGGACCAGGTCCGGGACTGATCACAATGACGGGCAAAACTCTACGCCAGGAACTAGCGCTTCCGAGTTCCAGATGCCTCTGACCCACGCCCCTTGCCGCATTTAGCCTAGCAGCCCACCCAGGCACAGTGTCAGGCCGCGACCATCTCAGCCCGCGGCTGTCACCAATTCGAATGGCTTGGAGCTGCCCGGACTGCTGACTACTTCTTTTCCATGTTCCAGAACACCGTTACCGGCGAGGGGACGATGCCGGTGACCGACTTGCGGTTTGCCGCGGGCTGCA
Organism: Reyranella soli; assembly: GCF_007992495.1. GTDB lineage: Bacteria > Pseudomonadota > Alphaproteobacteria > Reyranellales > Reyranellaceae > Reyranella > Reyranella soli. Next base: position 43,898 of record NZ_BKAJ01000083.1, on the reverse strand, counting down.
CGAACTGGCCGAGCGGCACGGTGATGCCGAGGTCGAGCACCCGCTTCTGCACCTTCTCGGCGAGCTCGAACTGCTGCTTGGGATCGCTGCTGCGGGCAAACTCCATGCGCAGCTTCTCGATCTCCGCGTCGAGCGGCCAGCCGAACTGCGCGCGGTCGCCGGTCGCCTCGGTGTAGTGGTTGACGATCGGGTCGGAGAGCAGGACCGTCGCCGCCGCGGTCATCGAGATGTTCCAGCCGCCCTTGTCGACCGGGTCCTTCTTGGCGCGGCGCGTGACCTGGGTCTGCCAGTCCATCGACTGCACGTCGACATTGAAGCCGCCCTTCTCCAGCAGGCTCTTGGCGACCGGTGCCAGGTTGACGTGCGTTGCGAGGTCGGTGGTCTGCAGGATGACGATCGGCTTGCCGTCGTAGCCTGCCTCCTTGAGGAGCTTCTTGGACTCCTCGAAGTTCGATCGCAGGATGCCTTCGGAGCCGGCGGTCGTCTCGAACGTCGCGCCGCAGCCGAACATCGCCCGGCATTCCTTGAAGTAGCGCGAATCACCGATATTGGCCTTCAGGAAGTCGGGCTGGTTCAGCGAGTACTCGGCGGCGCGGCGGACCTTGAGGTCGTCGAACGGCGGCAGCTTCCAGTTGAAGCGCAGCACATAGGTGCTGCCGAGATGGTCGGGGACGCGGATCTGGATGTTCTTGTCCTTCTCCAGCACCGGCAGGAGGTCGTGCGCCACCGTCTCGATCATGTCGACCTCGCCCGAGGTCAGCGCGTTGATCGCGGTCTGGCCGTCGGGGATGGAGATCCACTCGACGCGGTCAAGCTTGGCGACCTTGCCGCCGGCCAGGCTCGACGGCGGCTCGCTGCGCGGCTTGTAGTCGGGATTGCGCACGTAGACGACCTTCTCGCCTGGCTTCCATTCGTCCCGCTTGAAGATGAACGGGCCCGAGCCGGTGGTGTCGGCGATCTGCTGGCTGATCGGCACCTCGGCGACCCGCTTGGGCATGACGAACAGCGGTACCGAGGCGGTCTTGGCGAGCGTCTTCAGCACCAGGCCGAAGGGTTCCTTAAGCACGATGCTGAACGTGCGGTCGTCGACCGCATTCATCGACTGCGTCACCCGAGCGAGCAGGCCGCCCTGGACGTCCTTGTCGGTGAAGCGCTTGATCGAGGGCAGGACGTCTGCCGTGGTGACCGGCGTTCCATCGTGCCACTTGAGCCCGTCGCGCAGCTTGAAGGTCCAGGTGAGCTTGTCGTCGCTCACCGTCCAGCTCTCGACCATCTGCGGCTGCGGCTCGAGCTTGGCGTCGAGCGCGAACAGCTGGTCGTAGATCAGGTACCCGTGGTTGCGCACGATGTAGGCGGTGGTCCACACCGGATCGATGATCTTGAGATCCGAATGCATCACGACCTTGATCGTCTTGGGCTGCTGCGCGAGCGCGGGCCCCGCCAGCAGAAGGGCCGACAGAGCGAGGAGCGAACGACGCAGCATGGACAGACCTCCTACGATTCATCGTCACTGCAAGTGAAGGTCGCCAGCCCGTCGCGGTCAAGCCCGTCGAGGTACTGTCAATGATGTCCGACCGAATCCTGCCGGTGTGGTGCGATGCTCGCCAGCGCGCCACCGAGTTCGCCGCTTTTTTTGCGGCCAATGTCGGGGCCGAATACTCTCCCGTGTTTGTCAGTTCAGCATTGGCCCGTGCGTGAGGAGCGCGCGATCGGCGGCGAAACGATCGGAGCCTTCACCATTCTTACCGCGGTCGCGGAACATGGCTGACCATTAAGCCTTTCAGGTGTGGCCAATGTTCCGCGCTGGCTCTCTGGCTTCACGACCGTCTCGCGCTGGACCAGCAAAGAGAAGCCCCGCCCGGCGGACCGGGCGGGGCTCTGGGGGCGCCGGCCTACTCGCCGTTCTTCTTGCGGCTGCGCGACCAGATCAGGGTGAAGCCCTCGCCATCCTCGTCATCGAACAGGTTGGCGAAGATCGGGACGTTGAAGCTCGGATCGTCGAGCTTGAGCGAGAGGTAGTCGCGGCCTTCGTTGGAACGCTTCGACCAGGCGGCCCCGATCTCTGCACGGCCGACGAACACCCGGTGGCTAGGAGCGTTGTCGCTGCTCCGGTTGGCCTCGGGGACGATGCGTACGCCCCTCGCCTGGACGCTGAGCGTGACGATCTCACCCTGGTACTCGTTGCCGGACTTCTTGAAGGAACCGATGTTGGCCATGTGACGTCTCCTGTGCTGTTTCGAGCCCCGCGACCATCGCGGCCTCGATGGCGATCTGCAGGCCGGAGGCGATCGACGCCGCACCCGTTCACGGGCCGGAGCAGAGCGGAGGATGGCGGCGGGACGACTTTCTTGCCTCGCGAGGAATGGGCGAAGCCCAGGGGAAGAAAGTCGAACCGCCGCCGTTGCGGCTCAGGCGATCGAGGCGCAGCCGTCCTCTGGCCAGATCAGCCAAGGAGAGGCCGTGGGTCGCACGCCGAACAGCATCCTCGTGAGAAGTCGTGGCCAACTTGAAGTGTCCTGCGCAAGAGGTCCGGCGTACCGGGCAAGGAGACGGCGGCCAGGGCGTAGAAAAAGGACGGCATCATCTCACGCCAACCGGTCTTAGACGGCGCATCTCGCCTGCACCCCGTCGGCCGCGCCATGGGATGGCCCCTCGAAGTGGTCATAGAAAGCTGCGTTTGCCTGTCGCGTCGAGACCGCCGATTCCGCCGCGATCTTCGCCAACCTGTTCGATGATGGGGACTTAGAAGCGTCAGCGACCCTGGTCGTGCAGCCGCCCGCCAGCAGGCGAGTAAGCAATCCCGGCGCCCTGCACGTCCGGCGGCGGGGCCAACTGTGCTAGACGCGAGAAGGCCGTGCAGCCAGAGACAACGGCGCCGACCACGGCAAATGCCGTCTGCCATACGCTGATGGGCATGCCGACGCCGGCCAAGGCAAACGACACCTGATAGCCGGCAATCGCGGCCGGGACGCCATAGAGCAGACCGATAGCGATGCGGATCAGCGGCGTGCGCGTGACAGCGAAAGCGAACTGTCCAAGCGCCAAGATCGCGCCTCCCACCAGCAATCCGACAACGAGCGCACCGACGACACCGGCCCCGCTGTGAAACGCCGCCAATCCCGCGGTGAGTCCGGCGAAGGTGGGAAGCGCATAGACGGCCATCGTGAACAGCAGCCAGCAGAAGAAGCCGAGGCCGGCGATGCTGAGAACGATACTGACAGCAAGCATGGCGGATCTCCGTGGCCAGGGTCGAACGGTCGCGCCTTCCACCACCTCCGTGGCGCCGCCGGATCGTATCAGGATTGAAAGTGGCCGAAGAGATACTTTGGGTTGCAAACGAGAGACGCTGGACCTCAATCTCGAGCAACCGCAATCCAGTCCAAGGAGAAAAGATGGCGAGGCCCCGTCGCAAGACCGACCTGCCGGTCTCCGAGATCCGGCGCTATCTGGAACCTGGCCCGATCGTGCTAGTCACATCGGCGCATGGCGATGAGCGCAACATCATGACCATGGGCTGGCACACGGTGATGGAGTTCACGCCGTCCCTGGTCGGATGCATCATCGCCGGCGGCAATCACAGTTTCGGCCTGATCCGGCGCAGCAAGGAATGCGTGATCAACCTCCCGACCACGGCTCTCACCGACCAAGTGGTGGGCGTCGGCAACACGTCGGGGGTGGAGATCGACAAGTTCGAGAAGTTCAAGCTGACGCCCGAGACAGCGCAGCATGTCAAAGCGCCCCTGATCGCAGAATGCCACGCCAGCTTCGAATGCCGGTTGGCGGACGGCAGCCTGATCTCGAAGTACAACTTCTTTATCTTCGAGGTGGTGAAGGCGCATGTCGCGGCTTCGCCCAAACATCCGCAAACGCTGCATTACACCGGTGACGGCGTGTTCATGACCGCCGGCAAAGTCATCAGCCGGAGATCACAGTTCAGACCGGCCATGCTGTAAGAGCCGGCTTCAAAGCAGTCCAAGCGACCGGAAGGACGCATGGGTCCCGTGTCCGATCACGACATGGTCGTGCAGTTCAATCTCAAGGGCACTGGCCGCTGCTTTCAAATCGCGCGTCGTCTGGATGTCCTCGCGGGACGGCTTGGGATCGCCGGAGGGATGATTGTGAATAACGATAAGCGCGGAGGCGTTGAGGATCAGTGCGCGCTTTACGACCTCGCGCGGGTAGACGGGCGTGTGATTGACGGTGCCGCGCTGCTGCACCTCGTCAGCGATGAGATTGTTCTTGCGATCGAGAAACAGAATTCGGAACTGCTCGATCTGCTCGTAGGCCATTGCCGTCTGCAGGTAGGTGAGCAGCGCCTGCCAATTGCTGAGCGCGGGGCGGTTGCGCACCTCTGCCTTGGCCATGCGACACGCGATCTCGCGGACAAGCCGGAACAGGGCAATGTCGCGCCCTGTCAGTCCGAAGGTGCGAAGCTGCGAGGCTTCGGCCGTAATGACATGGCCGATGCTGGGAAACGTCCGCAGAAGGGCGGACGCGGAGGCCGAGCCAGGCGATGAGGTTAGCAGGCCGGTAAGCAAGTCCTGCTCTGACGTCTCTTCCGTCGGGAGGAGAACAAGACTGTCCCCGATCAGACCTTGGGCGGACGACGCGGCTGCAAGAGCCAAAGATGATGCAGACATGGATAAGTTTCCGGAGAGCAGGACGGGCAAGCCGCGGGCCCGCTCTCTCGGAAGCCCACGACTCACCCGCTTCCGGCCCTCCTCTTGCTCGACGGTCCGCCGTCCTCCGCCGGACCGGAACCGCGCTTGGCGCAGTGGACAGAAGCCTCGTGCGCGTACTTCGCGCGACCGCGATACCGACCGCGCAAAGGAAGCGGCGCTCACGCGCCGCCCTTGCCGAGGCGCCAGACGGGTATGCCGAGCTTCCGGGCCTTGTCGGCGAGGTTTTCCTGGATGCCCGAGCCTGGGCAGACGACGACACCGATCGGCAGAACCTCCAGGATCTGGTCGTTGCGCTTGAAGGGTGCAGCCTTGGCGTGGCGCGTCCAGTCGGGCTTGAACGGAATGTGCGTCACCTTGCGGGTATCGGCCCAGCGGGCCGCGATACGCTCGGCGCCCGTCGGCGATCCGCCGTGCAATAGGACCATGTCGGGATGTTTGGCGTGGATCTTGTCGAGCGTGCTCCAGATCAGCTGATGGTCGTTGAATTCGCCACCGCCGGTGAAGGCGATCTTCGGGCCGGCGGGGATGAGCAATTCGGTCTCGGCGCGGCGCCGAGCAGCCAGGAACTCGCGGCTGTCGATCATGGCCGCCGTCAGCGCCCGGTGATTGACCATCGACCCGGAGCGCGGCCGCCAAGCCGAGCCGGTGCAGGCCTCAAAGCGATCGACGGCCTGTTCGCGGAAGAGTTCCATGGCATTGCGGCGTTCGATCAGCGTCACGCCCTGGGCGACGAGGCGCTCGAGCTCGACCGAGCGGACCTCCGAGCCGTTCTGCTCCCGCTGGCTGCGATGCTGGGCGCGCTCGTTGTCGTCGAGTTCGCGTTCGATGCGCTCGATGCTGCGGTGGAAAAGGTTGACGGTCGACCACAGCAGGTCCTCGAGATCGGGTTCGAGGCGGGTGTCAGTGAGCGCTGAGACAAGTGCGTCGAAGATGTCCACGACGGCGCCGACGATGATTTCGCCTTCCGGCAACGGCCGCGGATCTTCGTCCTGGAAGGGACGATGACCATAAAGCTGCAGCTCGGTGAGGACCTGATCGGTCGGGGATGCGTCGTGCACGGGCTCGAAGTCGGGATCGTCGTTGGTCGCCATGGTGATGTCCTTTCTCGGATCGGCCGCGCCCACCGCGGCCTTCGTGGCGATCCCTCAGACGGTGGGCAGCCTGGTCCTGCACCGCGCGCGGCCGAAGCGCAGCGGAGGACGGCGGGCCGAGGCTTTCTTGTCTCGCGAGGAATGCCGGCGTAGCCGGCAGGGGAAGAAAGCCGCAGGCCCGCCGTTGCGGGACCGGGCTGCCTGCCGTCCGATCGCCCTCTAGAAGGCCGGGGCGCGGCCTATTCCGATAAGGACATCAAGGCGACCGACGACGAAGCGATTGGCCGTGGCCGTCATCATCCCGTCACGGCCATGTCCGAGTCATGAAGCGCATGACGTCCTGCAGGACGAGTTGCTGGCGTACAGACGCCCGGAAGTCTTCGATACCCAGCCGGCGGAGATCCTCGTTGAAATCGTCGAAGCTGGGCGACAGGCCAAGCGTCTCGATCCCGGCAGCCGTGGCGCGATGGTGCAGACTGGCCATCGCGGCATCGCCGGCTGGGTCGCGATCGCGTGCGACGTACAGCCGGCGCAATGTCGGTGGGAAGAGCAGGGCCGCCAAGTGGTTGGCAGAGAGAGCAGCGACCATGGGCAGGCCCGGCAGGATCGTACGCAGCGACATCATGGTCTCGATGCCCTCGCCCGCGGCCATGACGTCGTCGGCCACACCAAAGCGGACGCCATGTCCCAGGAGATGGCCCATGGCCCGTCGCGGCGAAGCAATCGGCGCCTTGTCCTGTCCGGACCGGTCGAGCCAGGTGCGATGCGCCCCGGTGATCCTGCCGCGGAGATCGGTGACCGCGGCAACCAGAGCCGGCCAGGTCTCGGTCGGACTGTCCCCGTCAGGGCGATAGTAGCAGCGCGGATGGAAGCGCAACGGGTCGCCTGCAGCCATGGTGACGATGCCACGACTGCTCAGGTAGGTTTCCGCGAGAGTGCCGGCGATCGGCCTGGACATGGCATAGAGACGGCGCGCCGACTCGGGCGAACCGCGCGGCGCCGCAAGGCGGTCCTGCCGTGGAGCTGGGCCAGGAGGCATGGCAAGGAACGAACGTGCCTCATCGAGGGTGTCGCGCAGCCGGTCGAGACCGCGGCTGAGCGCAATGAGGTCTAAAAGGTCGCCGTGCTCTCCGGTAGCAGCGTCGGTCCACTTGCCGGCGGCACCTTTGCCATGGTCTGGGCCGTACAGTCGGACAAACAAGCTCCGACCTCGCGTGTTGGCAACATCGCCGACCAACCAGTAGCGGCCCTCCCGATGACCGTTGGAAAGATAGTGACGGCACACCGCCTCGGCGTTACGCGCGAGACGCCGAGCCAGGTCCGCGGCGTGCGACGGCATGGCGGCCTCCTCACGCCGCCCGGTCGGCGACCCGGATGACCGGGTAGCGCTCCATCAATTCAGCGAGGATCGACGGACCGCCGGAGCCGGTCGGAACGAACAGGCGGAGTTTCCAGGTGATGATCTCGGAGATCAGGCCCATCGCCTTGAGGCGATCGACCATGCCCTCGGTGAAGCCGTAGAGCTCGACCCGGAACAAGCCCATGACCTTGGCACGGCGGAGGCTCAGCCCATCCTGCAGCTCGAGGATCGTGCGGCCGTCGAGAAGGGCGGACCAGGCATCGGCCGGCGTGATGCTGACGCCCTCGGCGCTGACCGCCTGGGCGACCCAAGCCGGCGAGACCCGGCGGCCGATGACACGTTCGCCCGCATCGGTCTGCAAGCGGTAGACCCGCATGGACTCGTCCGGCAGCCGCTTCCAGATCGGCAACAGGAGACCGGTGACGATATGAAGATCGCTGTCCGTGAAAGTGGGAATCTCAGCAAGTTCCCGCCTCCACGCGTCGGCGAAGACATCACGGTCGGCCCGTTCCCAGTGCGTATGCGCCAGTGCGGCGACGGACACGGCTGTCCGCTCCATCGGGCGCAGCAGGCGGACACGACGTTCGACCTCGCCATCGTCCAGCATGACGCTGGGCGCCGGGACCTGAACGACGGCGCGGCCGGACTGAGCGTTCACCAGCAAGGCGGCCCGCGGGTCATCCGCACGATCTAATGCCTCAGCGAGGCTGAACGGCCGATTGCGCTCGCGCCGGCGGATGGTGAAGACCTGGGTCTCCGCGCCGGTCTGGGGATGGACGTAGACCGCACACCGATCGGTCACCACCAAGCTCTCGGCAGTCAGCGTCTCGACGCCGACGTCGTAGGTACCTGAGGCACGCGCGCCCTCGATCTTGGCCTGGAGCAGCTCCTCGAACACGCCGAACAGCGTGTTTTGCAAATCGATAGTCAGCGCCAGCAGCCGATTGAGGAACGTCGTGATCGGCGGCAGCTCCTCGCGCAAGCTGCCGTCCTGCTCAGTCAGGTGCAGCCCGGTGGCAGCTTGAAAAGCCTCCAGCGAGCAACCCTCGACCTTGCCGGCAAACAACAGGAGGTAGAGCTGGCGCAGCGCGGCCCGGCCATAGGGCGATTCGAGGTTATCGTCGGCTCGGAACAGGCCCTGACCACCGGTCTGACGCTGGCCCTTGGTGATGGCGCCCAGCGTGTCGAGCCGGCGGGCGATGGTCGACAGGAAGCGCTTCTCGGCCTTCACGTCGGTGGCGATCGGCCGGAACAAGGGCGGCTGAGCCTGATTGGTCCGGTTGCTGCGCCCCAAGCCTTGGATCGCCGTATCCGCCTTCCAACCCGCCTCCAGCAGATAGTGAACCCGCGGGCGTTGGTTCCGGGCGCCAAGGTCGGCGTGATACGAGCGCCCCGTCCCGCCTGCATCGCTGAACACCAGGATGCGCTTGTCGTCATCCATGAAGGCCTGGGCCTCGGCAAGATTGGCGGAGCCGGGGCGGTTCTCGACACAGAGCCGGTCCCCCTTTCGCACGATCCGCCGTGAACGGCCCGTAACCTCGGCGACCATGTCGGTGCCGAAGCGCTGCACGATCTGGTCGAGTGCGCCCTGTACGGGGGCAAGAGCGGCCAGCCGTTCGATCAGGCGGTCGCGCCGCTCGACGGCATCCCGGCACTGCACGGGCTGGCCGTCGCGGTAGACCGGCCTCGAGGAAAGATTGCCGTCGCCATCAGTGAACGGCTCGAAGAGCTGTGTCGGGAAGCTGTGCGCCAGATAGTCGAGCACATACTCGCGCGGCGTGATGTCGACCTGGACATCGCCCCAGTCCTCGGTCGGGATGTCGGCAAGCCTTCGCTCCATCAGAGCCTCGCCGGTGGAGACGATCTGGATGACGGCGGCGTGGCCTGCCTCGAGGTCACGCTCGATCGCCGCGATCAGCGTCGGCGTCTTCATCGAGGTGATAAGGTGCGAGAAGAAGCGCTGCTTGGCGGACTCGAAGGCCGAGCGAGCCGCGGACTTCGCCTGCGCGTTGAGCGTGCCGCGCTCACCAGTGACATTGGCGGCCTGCAGGGCGGCGTCGAGATTGTTGTGGATGACCTGAAAACCGCCGGCATAGGCGTCGTAGATGCGGATTTGCTCAGGGGTGAGCGCGTGCTCGACCAGCTCGTACTCCACGCCCTCGTAGGACAGGGAGCGGGCGGTGTAGAGGCCGAGCGCCTTGAGATCGCGGGCCAGCACCTCCATGGCAGCGACGCCGCCAGCCTCGATCGCAGCCACGAACTCGGCGCGGGTGGCGAAGGGAAAATCCTCGCCGCCCCAGAGGCCGAGCCGCTGGGCATAGGCGAGATTATGCACGGTGGTGGCACCCGTCGCCGAAACGTAGACGACACGCGCATTCGGCAGCGCGTGCTGCAGGCGCAATCCCGCTCGGCCCTGCTGGGACGGCACCTGCTCGCCGCGCTCGCCCTTGCTACCGGCGGCGTTCGCCATGGCATGGCTTTCGTCGAACACGATCACTCCGTCGAAATCCGATCCGAGCCAATCAACGATCTGCTGGACCCGCGAAACCCTTTCCTCGCGCGCGTCGGTCCGTAGCGTGGCGTAGGTGGCAAAAAGGATGCCCTGCTCCAGACGGATCGGGTTGCCTTGGCGGAAGCGGGCAAGCGGCGTGATCAGCAAGCGCTCCATCCCCAGGGCCGACCAGTCGCGCTGAGCGTCCTCGATCAGCTTGTCGGACTTCGAGATCCACACGGCGCGGCGGCGACCCTGCAGCCAGTTGTCGAGCAGGATGCCCGCCACCTGGCGGCCCTTGCCGGCGCCGGTGCCGTCGCCCAGCATCCAGCCGCGCCGGAACTGCACGGCGTTCTCTGCGCCATCGGGTGCCGCCGAGACGACATCGAAGGTCTCATCGACCAGCCACGATCCGGCCAGATGGCCGCTATGGGCCTCGCCGGAATAGATGACGCTTTCGAGCTGGGCATCGGACAGCATGCCATCAGTGACGACCTGAGCTGGCAGGCGTGGCCGGTAGGTGGGCTTGGGCGATGCGACCGAAGCCATCGCTGCCGACTGCACGAGGCGCGTCGGATGGGGGCGCGCGCCTTCGATGCGAACCGACTGCAGGCGATACGGCTCATACAGCGCCTCGGTGAGGCGGCCGTCCTCGGCCGGCATCCAGTCGACGGTCTCATAGGCCAGCTCGGTACCGGCGGGTGCGAACGCTGTCGCCGCGCTCGACGCGGGGCGTGGTGCAGATGCGGGCCTGGTACGGACAGGGATGACGCCCGCAGCCTCGCGAACGAGACAAGCTCCGTGGACAGGCAAGCGCTCCGGCACGTGCTGCAGGACCCAGGCGAGCAGCGTGGCCGCATCGGGCGCCATGCCCGGGGACGCTGGAAATGACTCCGGATCCGGTGCTGGCAGCCGATCGATGACCGTCAGGCGGGTTTCGACCGTCGTGCCGTGTCGGGCATAGACGCGCCCCTCAATCGCCGCTGAGAAGACGACCCGCCCGCGTTCCTGGAGGCGGACGAAGGCGTCACGCCAGGACGGATGGTCGGGGGAGACACTGGCGCCAGTGATCGCGACCAGCCGCCCACCATCAGCAAGGCGGGCTAGCGCCGACGCGATATGGCGAAGGGCCGCGTCCGCAACGGTGCCATCGACATGTGCCGCGACTGAGAACGGCGGGTTCATCAGGACCACGCTTGGCCGCAGCGCCCCATCGAGATGGTCATGGATGTGAGCGGCGTCATGCCGGGTGATCGAGACATCAGGAAAGAGCTGGTTCAGCAGTCCGGCGCGTGCCTCGGCGAGTTCGTTTAATGCGAGCCCGCTTCCCGCGAGCTCCGCGAAGATCGCGAGCAACCCGGTCCCTGCCGAGGGCTCAAGCACGACGTCGGCCGATCCGGCCGCGGCCGCCGTGGCGGCTGCGAAGGCAAGCTCGATTGGCGTGGAGAACTGCTGCAGTGCCTGGCTCTCCTGGGATCGGCGTGTATGCGTAGGCAGAAGAGCAGCCACCTTGCCCAGCATCTGCAGGACGCTCGCGGGCGACGCGGCTTTGGCGCGTATGGCTGGACCGAACCTGCGGAGGAACAGGACGGTCGCGGCCTCGCAGGCATCGTACGCTCCCTTCCAATCCCAGGCGCCGGCCGCATCGGAGCCGTCAAAAGCGCGTTCCATGGCATTGCGTAGTGCGACCGCGTCGACGCGCTGGCCGCGCTCGAGATAAGGCAGAAGAAGACGCGCGGCGTCGGCAAGGCCACGTGGCACGTGGGCTTTGGGGCAAGCGAGGGCAAGCAGCGGTGCCTCGGCAGCCGCCGGAGCGGAAACGATCGTCATGGAGAGGACCTCAGAGAGCGGGAACGGGTCGAACCGCAGGGCGCTCTCGAGGGCCCCATCGGCTCAAACCCGTCGCGGCCGTCCTCTTCCTCTCTTTCCGACGTCGCCATCCGACCCCCGGATACTTGATGCCCACAGGCGGCAGCTGGCTGCATGACGCATTGCGCGTGAGCAGCAGCAAACCCGTGCCCTCAAAAATGAAGGCCCGACACACTGGTCGGGCCTTCGGGTGAAGCGTGAGGAACAGCAGATTCGCAGTAGCGGCTCGCCAGGTCGTTCTATTCGGCGGCCTGCTGAGATTGAGCATCCTCGCCGTCGGTAAGGAATGCCGGGAGGGTCTCAACCTCCCCCGCCGCCGGATCGGACGTGGGCACGCCGTCCGCGAGACGCAGCGGCTCCGGCAGCCAGCCGGTACCGTCGAGCAGCCGCTCAGCCTCCTGTGCCATCTCGCCTTTCTTGAGGTGGTCCAGGAGCTGGGCAGCATGGTCCCCCTTGGCCTCGCGGACCGCTTCGAGAATGCGGGGCTTGGTGACCCGGCTGAGGTAGTTGTCGACCGTCGGCCGCCAGCCCGCCGCTACCATGTCGAGGCCGACCGCGCGAGCGAGCCGGTCCGCCTGGGCAAGGCGCTGCTGGACGCCATGCACCGAAACGCCCGGACCACCATAGCGATCGCTCTTCTCGTAGAGAGCATTGACGCCGAACGAGACGCAATGCGCGAGCAAGGCCGCCCGCCGATCGTCGTCGAGATCGGAAAGCCAGTCCCAGAGTGCGTCACCGTCCTTGGGCAGCTCCGCCTCCCAGGCCTTCTGGCGCTCCGCGACCGTCTTGGCAGAGAGGCTATCCTTCAAGTCGGACGCCTGAACGGGAAAGAACACATGGCGCACCGAAACCTCAAGGCACGCGCCCGCCGCGCTGTGCTGGAAGGTGTCGAGGCAAAGTTTGTGCAGCAGCGCCGTCATGGCGACGTGCGGATTGTTCGCCACCGCGTCCCGCAGTGCCAGGGTGCGGTGCGCGGTCAGCTCGCCTACGAGGCGTTCCGGCAACGGCTTGATGGTTTCATCATCACCGTCGTCATCCGCCTTCTCTCCACCAACGGTGATGACGGTGCGCTGGGCGGCGGGAGCTCCAAATACCGTCCCGTCGGAACCGCATGTCCCCTCCTCTGCCGAGTCTTCGTTGGCGGCTGCCTCGTCCTCTGGCCGGACATAGCCTCGCTCGACAGCAAGATGTCCCTCGGAATCGATGCTGACGAACGCGCCGGCGCGCGCAGTCTCGGATGGGTCATAGCGGACCGGACGGTTCTCGAACGCAGCAAGCGTCATCTCAATCTCGCCGAGGCGCGAATCGACTTCGTCCGGCAACTCATCTGCATCACGGTATTCGCTCTCAAGCGTCACCAGCTCCGCAGTCAAGGCATCGCGGGTCGCTTGCTCGGCTGCCGTGAGCTCGATTTGCACGCCGTTGAGCCGTCGAAGGTGATGAGCATGCCCGTAGCGAAAGTGGATCGCCACCTGGATCCACTTCCAGCCTTCGGTGGCAATCTTCTCAGCCTCGATCGCTAGCTTCTCGGTCGCAAGCCGATCGAGCAGAGCCACGTCCTGAAGCCAGCCGCCTTCGTCATCCTCGAACAGGTCACGCAGGACCACGCCGCCGGCACCTTCATAGGCCCCCGCCCCTACGAACTTCGCCCGGCGGTCGGAGGCCCGTACGGCGCTCTCGGTGAGCTGACGCCGGATCAGGTAGGGCTCCTTGTTGTAGGACTTCTGCAGGGCCTCCCAGACCTGCTCCTGCCGTGCATGGTCAATGGTGACGGTGAAGGCCATGAGCTGCTCCAGGGTCATACCGTCCTCAGCATATATCCCGAGCAGCCTTTGGGAGACCGAGGCCAGACGCAGCCGTTGCTTGACCACGGCCGGCGGGACGAAGAAGCGGGCAGCGATCTCATCCTCGCCGGCACCCTGGTCACACAGGGCCTTGAAGGCGCGAAACTGGTCCAGCGGATGGAGGGCGACACGCTGCACATTCTCGGCAAGCGAATCGTCCTCGGCCGAAACCTCGGCGGATGCACTACGGACGATGCAAGGGATCGGCGCCGTCTTTGAGAGCCGCTTCTGCTTCACGAGGCGGTGGAGCGCCTGATATCGGCGACCGCCAGCCGGGATCTCGAACGTGCCCGTCTCCGAGCCATCGGCGTCGAGAACCGGCCGGACGTTGAGGCTCTGCAAGAGCCCGCGCCGGGCAATGTCTTCGGCCAGGTCCTCGATCGAGACACCGGCCTTAATTCGCCGGACATTGGACTGACTGAATGCCAGCTTGTTGAAGGGGATGTCGCGTGAGGCGCTGAGCGTGATCTTCTGAACGGCCTTTGCCATTGGGGATACTCCGCGACGGACGGCCAAGAGACTCTCCCTAAGCCTGAGAATCCGTCATGCGTAGCGGAGCCACCTCTTCCTCTCTTGATCGCCACCAGAGAGACGCGGCCGAACATCACCGGTCTGTCGTCACGCCGATCCGATCCAGCACGCACTTGGACGATGTAGCTTCAACTTGGCGTGAAAAGCTGCAAGAAGTCCGTTAGCCAGCGATACGTCTATTAAGCGCTATCGCTACCGGAGAGCCTCGGGGTGTTACAATTGCCAGTAGCCCGAGAAACGCTTTCCGAGTGCGGGGGCTAGCCCGCCGCGAATTCCTCACATTGAGCGCCAGCACCTCTCGGATCCTCATCCACGAGGTGGCGCCGCGTTGTCGGGCATTTCATCTCAGAGTATTCTCTTTCAAGGGACTTGTCCAAATCGGGTTGTAGTTTGGTTCTTTGCTTGCATGCACCAGTATCTTTTTAGTGCGGGGAGTCGCTAACGAAGTAGTGCGCGGTTTTGCATCCTGCGTTCCAACCGAAGAGGGGTGTGAATGCGAGCAACCGAAGAAGCAGACGCATGAGCCGCGCGTATTGGCGGTCCTTGGAGGCGTACGAGAAGCTCCAGACATTCGATGACCCTGGATTTGCTTTCCAGTACCTAAGCCGCAACCCCGATTTCGCAAAAGGCCGAGAAAGACTGCAACAAATGGATCGCAAAGGGACCCTTGATTCAGCCGAGTTGAATGCGTTCGCGCGGCGCTGGGGGTTGCTTTTTCGCCAGGACGACTGATCCAGATTGGAAGCTCTGGACAGCAGAAGCTCTGCCGAGCGTTATTGCCCTGACTCGACTTCGATCTCCTCCTTTCGATCAGAAGATCGCGCGCGTAGATGAAGCTATGCGCTGAAAATGAAATGCACGAAGTGTCAAACAGAAGATGGGCCTGTTGGTCCATCGTGCCATTGATACCAAGGGGTCGTAGTTACCCAAGCGCGGTATAGAGAGCAGCGCGTTGCGGCCAAACGAAGTCCGTCGGCCTTCTCGAGCGCGTTTTGCATGACCCAGCAGCCAATGAAGCACCCTTAAGCACCGATGCCTTGGTTTACCTCGCTAGCACCAAGGTACAATCGACCAGCTCCCGCGAGTGCTCCATCTTCCAACCATCGCTTTTGCGCAAGGTCGGCAGCCTTAGACATCGTCACAGCATTGTCGTCGAAGCGCGCCTGACGCGGCGTACCGACCGTCTGCGAAGAGGAAGCCAATGGTCACACGGATTCGCGTGGCAATCTGTTTGGCGGCTTGCGCCATGTCGGTCTCGGCCGCGGCGGCATTCGCGTCAGCGCAGCAGCCCTCGTCGTCTGCGCTCATGGCGCGCTGCAGCCATCTCTACGACCTTTGGTGGAGGTACGACGAGGACCCGGTGTTCTTTGGCTTGGCAGAGAAGTCCTACGCCGAGCTGGCTTTGTACGACTGCCAAAGAGGTAGATCCGCGGAGGGTATCCCGGTGCTGGAGCGACTATTGCGCCAGGGTGGCTTCAACCTTCCCCAGTTGGAGAGGTAGTAGCAATGGAGCTGAGACGTCGCGGCTTCATCAAGCTCACGGGCGCCGGTCTTGCCGCCTCGACACTCGGCGCCCTCGGGTTCGGGCCGTCGGGTGAGGCCCTAGCGGCTGCGGTCCGTCCCTTCAAGCTTGCGGCCACGACCGAGACCCGCAACACCTGTAGCTATTGCGCGGTAGCTTGCGGCATCCTGGTCTACAGCGCCGGCGATCGCGCCAAGAACGCGAAGTCGAACATCATCCACATCGAGGGCGATCCGGACCATCCGGTGAATCGCGGCACGCTTTGCCCTAAGGGGTCGGCGCTGCTTGACGTCGTCCATGCGCCGACCCGCCTCGAGCAGCCGAAATACCGGGCGCCCGGCAGTAACGAATTCAAGCCGGTCTCCTGGGATTTCGCGCTCGACCGCATCGCCAGGCTGATGAAGCATGATCGCGACGCAAACTTCATCGCTAGGAATGCCAACGGCGCCACGGTCAACCGCTGGCTCACCACCGGCATGCTGGCGGCTTCGGCTTCGTCGACCGAGACCGCGTACCTGACGTGGAAGACCGTCCGGTCCATGGGAATGCTGATCTTCGACAACCAGGCGAGGGTTTGACACGGACCGACGGTGTCCAGTTTGGGCCCAACATTCGGTCGAGGCGCAATGACCAACACCTGGCAGGACATCAAGAACGCCAATGTCGTGCTGTGCATGGGAGGCAATGCCGCCGAAGCCCATCCATGCGGCTTCAAATGGGTGATCGAGGCGAAGATCGAGAACCGGGCCAAGGTGATCGTGGTCGATCCGCGTTTCACTCGCACCGCCTCGGTCGCCGATGTATATGCGCCGATCCGCCCCGGCACCGATATCGCCTTCTTGAGCGGCGTGATCCGCCTTCTGTTGGAGAAGGGAGCGATCCAACGAGAATACGTGCGGGCCTATACCAATGCCGGCCTGATCGTGCGGGAAGACTTCGGCTTCGAGGAGGGCCTGTTCACCGGCTACGATGAGCAGGGCGGCAGCTACGACAAGTCGAGCTGGCACTACGAAGTCGATGACCAGGGCTACGCCAAGGTCGACGACACCTGGCAGCACCCGCGCTGCGTGATCAATCTCCTGCGCCAGCATGTCGATCGTTACACGCCTGAAATGGTGTCGCGCATCTGCGGCACGCCCCAGGACAAGTACCTCGAGGTCTGCGAGCTGATCGCCAGCACCGCGGCACCCGACAAGGCACTGACCAACCTGTTCGCACTGGGATGGGCTCAGCATTCGGTCGGTTCACAGAACATCCGCACAATGGCGATCGTCCAGCTCCTGCTCGGCAATATCGGCGTCGCCGGCGGCGGGATGAACGCCTTGCGCGGCCATTCCAACATCCAGGGCCTGACTGATGTCGGGCTCATGTCGAATCTGATGCCGGGCTATATGACGTTGCCGAACGACGCAGAGACGAATTTCGAGCAGTACATGCAGACCCGGCAATACAAACCGCTGCGTCCGGGGCAGACCAGCTACTGGCAGAACTACCGGAGTTTCTTCGTCAGCTTCCAGAAGGCGATCTACGGAGACGCCGCACGGGCCGATAACGACTGGGCCTATGACTGGCTGCCGAAGCTCGACAATGACGGCTACGACATCCTGCGCGCCTTCGAGATGATGGCGAAAGGCGAGATCAACGGCTACATCTGCCAGGGCTTCAACCCACTTCAGTCGTTCCCCGACAGGGGAAAGATCCGCCGCGCGCTAGGCAATCTGAAGTTCCTCGTCGTGATGGATCCGCTGGACACAGAGACCTCACGATTCTGGCAGGACTTCGGCCCGCAGAACCCGTCCGATCCGGCGAAAATCCAGACCGAGGTGTTCCAGCTCCCCACGACCTGCTTCGCCGAGGAGAACGGGTCGCTGATCAACTCGGCGCGCTGGATGCAATGGCACTGGAAGGCGACGGATGGTCCAGGCGAGGCTCGATCCGACATCTGGATCATGACGGGGATCTTCCATCGCATGCGCGAGATGTATCGCAAGGAAGGCGGCGCTTTCCCAGATCCGATCCTGAACCTCAGCTGGAACTATACGGATCCGATCAGCCCGGACCCGGAAGAGCTGGCAAAGGACATGAACGGCTACACATTCACGGACCTCAATGACGCAAGCGGCGCCGTTGTGCTGCGCGCCGGACAGCTACTCGACAACTTTGGCCAGCTGCGTGACGACGGTACGACCTCGTCCGGCTGCTGGATATTCACTGGTTGCTATACTGAGAAGGGCAACCAGATGGCGCGGCGCGATGCGTCCGACCCGCGTGAGCAGGGTATCGCGCCGAATTGGGGATGGGCGTGGCCGGCCAACCGGCGAATCATGTACAACCGCGCCAGCGCCGACCCGGCCGGCAATCCGTGGAACCCCGCCAAGCCGCTCATTCGGTGGAACGGCAGCCATTGGGTCGGCATCGATGTGCCCGACTATGGGCCGACCACGAAGCCGTCCGACGGGGTCGGTCCGTTCATCATGAACACCGAGGGACTGGGGCGCCTGTTCGCCCTCGACCAGATGGTCGAGGGACCGTTCCCCGAGCACTATGAGCCCTTCGAATCGCCGGTGCCGAACGTCCTGCATCCCAAGGTCGAGTCGAATCCGGTGGCGCGTGTGTTCGCTGATGACCGGGCGGCCTTCGGCACTGCGTCGGACTTCCCGTACGTCGCGACCACCTATCGTTTGACCGAGCATTTTCACGTCTGGACCAAACACGGACGCATGAACTCGATCCTGCAGCCGGAGGAATTCGTCGAGATCGGCGAAACCCTGGCGAAGGAAAAGGGCATCGAGCAGGGCGGCTGGGTGCGTCTGACCTCCAAGCGCGGCGTGGTCGTATGCAAGGCCTATGTGACCAAGCGTATCCGGCCCCTGACGGTGAACGGCGGCTCGACGCACGTAATTGGCGTGCCGATCCACTGGGGCTTCACCGGTCAGGCCCGCAAAGGCTATGGCGCGAACACTCTGACGCCGTCGGTCGGTGACGCCAATTCCCAGACGCCGGAGTTCAAAGCGTTCCTGGTCAATATCGAGAAGACCAGACCGCCAGAACCGGAAAACGCGGCCAATGCCTGATCTCCAGTCTCAGGACTATATCCGCCGCTCGGCATCGACCCTGACGCCGCCGTCGATCCGCAATCACGAGCAGGAGGTGGCGAAGCTGATCGACGTGAGTCGGTGCATCGGCTGCAAGGCGTGCCAGAGCGCCTGCATGGAATGGAACGACTTGCGGTCAGAGGTTGGGCGCTTCCAGGGGTCTTACGACAATCCGATGGACCTCGACCCGAGCACCTGGACCCTGATGCGCTTCACCGAATGGGAGAACGAGCAGGGCAACCTCGAATGGCTGATCCGCAAGGACGGCTGCATGCACTGCGAGGACCCGGGGTGCCTGAAGGCCTGTCCCGCGCCGGGTGCCATCGTGCAGTACGCCAACGGCATCGTCGACTTCATCAGCGCGAATTGCATCGGCTGCGGCTACTGCATCAAGGGTTGCCCGTTCGACATCCCGCGGATCAACCCGGTCGATCGCAAATCGTACAAGTGCACCTTGTGCTCCGACCGGGTCACGGCGGGCCTCGAACCGGCCTGTGTAAAGGCCTGCCCCACGGGTGCGATCATGTTCGGCACGAAGACGGACATGACGCGGTGGGCAGGCGAGCGCATCGCGGATCTCAATTCGCGCGGCTTCCAGAATGCCGGCCTCTACGACCCGCCTGGCGTGGGCGGCACGCATGTCATGTACGTGCTCCACCACGCTGACCGGCCATCCCTCTATGCCGGATTGCCGGACGCGCCGCGGATCAGCCCGTTGGTCGGGGCGTGGAAGGGGCTTTTCAAGCCGCTGGCGCTAGCCGGCATCGCCGCCGCGGCGCTCGCGGGCTTTTTCCACTGGGTCGTCGTGGGCCGGAACGAGGTCCAGCCGGAGGATGACGCAGAAGCTCAACGCCTGATGCGCGACTCGGGAGAGCCCAAATGACCCACCCGAAGGGAACGCTCCGCCGCAACACCACCGCCGCCCGCATCAACCACTGGATCACTGGCGGCTGTTTCGTGCTGCTGGTGTTGTCGGGGCTGGCCATGTTCCACCCTATGCTGTTCTGGCTCTCCGAATTGTTCGGCGGTGGGCAGTGGACCCGGGCGATCCATCCTTGGATCGGGATCGTCCTGCTGGTCAGCTATGCCGGCATGATCGTGCAGTTCTGGCGAGACAATCACTGGAGCCGGCAGGATGCCGCCTGGATGCGTGCCATCGGCAGCGTGCTGGGCAACGACGAGCGTGCGATTCCCGAGGTCGATCGTTTCAATGCCGGCCAGAAGTTCGTGTTCTGGGCAATGGCCCTGCTGGTCCCGGCCCTGTTCTTGACCGGCATCGTGATCTGGGATGCCTACTTCTCCCCCTATACGACGATCGAACAGCAGCGCCTTGCCGCCCTGATCCATTCTCTGCTGGCCGTGACGGCAATCGTCGTCTGGATCGTCCATGTCTACGCGGCGCTCTGGGTCAGGGGCTCGGTCCGGGCAATGACTCAGGGATATGTGACGCCGGGCTGGGCCTGGCGGCATCACCGCGCATGGCTGCGGCGCCTCGCAGCCAGCGGCTCCGAAGGACCGCGCCCGCGCGTCAGTACCGGGAGACAGCGACAATGAGACAAGGACAAATGTTGTTCAACGGCAAGTGGACCGGCAATCCGCATGGTGGGGTCAAGGCACCGCAGGCGGTGATCCTTCCCGATCCGGCCACGAGGTTTAGCCGCACCGCCACCCGGCTGGCGGCCCTCGCGGCCGGTCATCCGATGGCGGAGTGGCTGGACTTCATGGCGAGCCTCGCAAGAGCGCAGCACGCCGTCGCAGGCGTGATGGGCCCCCTCGGCAGCCCAAGTCGTCCTGAAGCGGAAGACGTGATCGAGGTGACGCCGCCGATCGCGGCGAGCGTCCATCGGCGAGCTCCGATATGGCGCGAAGGCCTCGCCCTGCTGCTTGATGGTATCGACATCGGCCCGGCGCCGGCGTTGGCGCGATTGGTGATAGAGAGCCTGCGGGACAGCGGGGCCGATGGACAGGAAGCCCTGGCCGATTCCGTCCTGCGTGGATCCGTGGATGCTGCCGATGTCGGGGCATCTGTCTTCACAGCGGCGGCGCTGCAGGTCTATTTCACGCGCCTGGCGGAGTCCTTGCCTGTTTCGTCGTTGCGTCTGCTTCCTCGGCGTGGTCTCTGCCCGAGTTGCGGCAGCACGCCTGTGTGCGGCGTCGTCAACGAGTCCGGAGAGGTTCGCGGCGCGCGCTACTTGCATTGCTCGCTCTGCGCGACGGCCTGGAACCATGTGCGGGCCGTTTGCATTACGTGCAGCCAGTCGCGCTCCCTGGCACTGGGAGCAATCAAAGGTGATAGTGGCGCGGCCAGGGTCGAGATATGCGGCGACTGCGGCACATACGCGAAGATGTTCTACCAATCCGGCGACCTCGACGTGGATCCGGTCGCAGATGACCTTGCGACCCTCAGCCTGGACGTCCTGGCCGGTGAGGAAGGCTGGTCGCGCCATGCATCAAATCCGCTTCTGAGGATCAGATAGCCGATCTCAGCACCGGGGGGTCCGCCTATCCCTTCAAGTTCGTTCCCGAGCGTGAATGGACGGGCGACATCCGATGCTGCCTACGAAACCGGGGAGAAGTTCGAGCTGCCCGACCGCCTAGCGGTTCGGATGCATGTACCAGCTCTGGCACAACAGGATGAGCTGGCGCTTCGCGTCCTCGAGGTCGATATGTGCGAGCGTGGTGCGCAGGAAGGCCCAGTCCCAGGGCGCGAACCAGGGAAGACAACTGCCTTGTCGAAGACCTTGAAATATTCGGGGGGCGCCGGATCTGCGCTGCTCGTCGCACATGGTCTGCTGGTCAGGGCCATGGTGGTTCTCCGGTTCTGCGGGGCATCCATTGGCGGCTACCGACAGGGCCGCTGTTTTGACGGGTTAGGGATGGACACACCTCCAGATGCCAACGACGCCCATGTCGGCAAGGCCGATACGCTGGAGGGGTTTGCGGCCAGTCTCACAGAGCGCCTCACCCGCCACCGACACTCCCTAGCGGAGATCTATCCGCGTCCGCCTATGCTGGAGGCAGCACTGCCTTGAAGGCGATTTCGATGAGCTGCTCAGGAAAGGCGAGTCTCGAGACGCCGATCAGATTGCTGGAGCATTGCGGCCGCGCCGTGGCGTAGGCTTCTTTGCGCACCTTTCCCGCGACCGCAAACGCCTCATCGACATCGAGGACATAGAGCGTCTCTTCCACCACGTGGTCGAGGGACGCCCCGAAACGCGCCAGGAGCTTTCGAGCGTTGGCATAGGTCACCCGCATCTGCTCTTCCATCGTCGAGAAGTCGGCCGGCTTGCCGGATTCATCGAGCGCTGCGGGTGCGATCATTGTCCCCTTGTCGTCGTGGCTGAGCTGGCCGGAAACATAGATAGTGTCACCGATCTTGATCGCCTGTGCGTAGCCGTAAGCATCTTCCCACGGCACACCGAAATAGGCGGCCTCTTTGCCGGTCGCTGTGGTCGTGTTCGTCATAATCTTATCTCCTGTTGTGTAGGCTGGCCTGGATATCCGAGCCATTTGTCCATCGCGGAGTTCTGCGGAGGCGATGAGACCAGGGGCGGCGTATTTTTGCGCTGTTGTCGGACGGCAGCCGGCGGTCGCTTCGTGGCGAGATGCTCGCCGTCGCAGATGCGATCGGTAAACCAGGGATTTCCATCTCATGACTTCCGAACGTTGAGCCACGGGCCCCGTATGGACGCAAAGAGGAGACACAGCGATGCAGCCAACAAAACAAGGTCCTTGAGAAGGAACTGCCCCGGTGCTGCCGAGATCGCCGGAAATCCGCCCGCCGCCGCTTCTGCTACACCAAGCGTGCTCAGGAAGAACGTCAGCGTGATAAGATAGGTCGCGGCAGACATCGCCGCTCCTAGTACGGAAAAAGTGGGCCGAAAGGCCCCGAGAATGAGAGCCGCTGCGGTCGACAGCTCAATAATGCCTATAACGTAACTTGCCCCTTGAGTTCCGAATAGGGCGTGCAACCAGCTTACAATCGGACTGTGTTCGATAAACGGGGCGATGCCAGCTGCTTCGTACGCAGTGAACTTCATTGCGCCAAACCAAAGAAAAATAACAACCAGAGCCCATCTAAGCAGGGCTAGGAAATAGAGGGAGCCAGCGCCCTTTTCGGCGATCTGAAGACGGCCCTGGTTTCTAACACTGGTCATTGCAGTCACTTTTGAGTTTTATGTGTTCTGCCCCAAAAACAGTCTCGTCGATCTGCCGGGCGATTCAGGAAAGTCGTAGACCTCAATCGGACAATCGACACGGCGGCGCTCATCGCAAAACGGCAGGCGGTAAGTGCAGAGAGCGCGTCTTCTTCGGGCAGCACGTCTGCGATCGTTCCGGTGTCGCATTCCAATGCGGCCCAATCTTCAGGCCCACTCGGCTGAGCAGTAATGAAAATTCGACGTGCCGAAGTGCGAGTATCCGACAAAGAGCACACCAGCATGGATTATGTCCGCCCGGCAAAGAGATGCCCCGACGGAGAGGAAAAAAGTTAGCTTCTAAGTCGTGCAGCATTTAGGACCGCGCATCCACACCAGTATGAATAGGAGCTGCCGCGGACTCGCCAGCGGTCTCCTGTTGGGGATAGACCTCAAGATCCACCGGCAAGCGCAGCACCCGAAGGGCCGATGACCTCAAAGCTCTCAAGGAGAGGATATGTCACGGCGGCGCTCCGGGATTCCCGAAAGCGTGCCCAATGGTCGCTATGATGTGGCTGCTCAAGGCCTACCGGCCAGTAGGGAGACCCAGGCCTCAGGACCCAACCTGAGCTCCGCGAGCGTATCGAACGCCTGGGATGCTAGTTGGGCGCTCCTGCTGAAGCAGGTGGGTTTCCACGTCCTTGAAACATTCTCGGCGCCGATTACGGGCCGAGATGGGACGGACAAGTTCATCCAAGGCCGGTCGGACTTCGAGGAAGCCGTCAAGCGTCTCGTCGCGTCGATCCGATGGCCTGTGTGCCCCCTACCCTCGGACATAGCCCGGGTTCGGGCGATCGTGAAGGCAGTGGCGTCCACGCCGGCCAACGTCCTCGTTGGCCGGCTTGGACGCGCATGGCCTTCAGGATTTCATAGAGCATCGCGCACCAGCCTCGCGAGACCCGCGATGAACATTGGATGCGTGCCGACCGTGGGCACGCGGATGTAGCTCGGAACGCCAACCTTGTCGGCGAGATGGCGGTATTCGATGTCGAGCTCGACCAGGGTCTCGGAATGCTCCGACACGAAGGATAGCGGATAGAGCACGACCGCCTTCTTGTCGGCGCCGGCACGCGCGATCTCGGCGTCGGTCGAGGGGCCGATCCACTTCAACGGACCGACGCGGCTTTGATAGCAGACCGACCAGTCGAGATCGCCGACAGCATCAGCGATGGCCTCGGCCGTCTGCTCGACCTGGCTTTGATAGGGATCGCCCGCCTTGATCACCCGCTCGGGCAGGCCATGCGCCGAGAACAGCACGCGGTGAGGGACGCTGCCGACCTGGGCGAGGCCTTCCTTCAGCAGGGCCACGGACGCGGCGATGAATCCCGGTTCGGTCGGATAGTCCTTCACGATCTTGGCCGGCACCTTGAACTTTGCGATGTCGTTCCAGGCCTTGAAGGACGATTCGGTCGTCGCGGTCGAGTATTGCGGATAGAGCGGCAGCAGCACGATGCGGTCGGGCTTGAAGCGCTCGACCGAGCGCACGACGGCCTCGGTCATGGGATGCCAGTAGCGCATGCAGACATAGCCGCGCCATTCGTGCTCGGTACCCAGCGCCTCTTCGAGCGCGCGCGCCTGCGCCTCGGTCTGACCGAGAATAGGCGAGGAACCGCCGATCTTGTCGTAGATCGCCCGCGCTGTCGGCGCACGCCGGCGAGCTAAAAAGCTCGCCAATGGTCCGCGGATGAAACCGGGGACGCGCAGGATCGCCGGATCGCCGAAAAGGTTGCGCAGAAAGGGCTGAACGGCTTCCAGCGAATCGGGCCCGCCGAGATTGAACAGGATGATCGCGATCTTCACGACGCAGATGGCTTCCAGTTGCGCACGACCTCGACCAGTTGCGCGACATGCTCGGGCGGCGTTTGCGGCACGACGCCGTGGCCTAGATTGAACACGAAAGGACCGTGCCCGAGCTTGTCGAGGATGCGGGTGGCCTCGCGCTCCAGCGCCGCACCACCGGCGACCAGCATCAATGGATCGAGATTGCCCTGCAGGCAGATATGCGGCTGCAGCTCGCGCGCCGCCCAATGGGCGCCGATGCCGGTATCGATCGACAGGGCGGCAAAGGCATCGCTGCGGCGATACATCAGGGTCGCCGGACCCACAGCGCGTGGAAAGGCAATGATCGGCGTCTTGGGATGGCGCGCGTGCACGGCATGGGCGATGCGGACCATCGGCTCGAGCGACCAGCTGAAGAGCTGCTCTTCCGGCAACACCCCGGCCCAGGAATCGAAGAGCTGCACCGCATCAGCGCCGGCCTCGATCTGGTTGACGAGGTGATCGACCACCGCATCGACCAGAAGATCGATCAGCAGGCCGAAGGAATCGGGATGGCGATAGGCCCAGCCCTTCACCTTGGCGAAGTCGCGGCTGCCGCTACCCTCGATCATGTAGCAGGCGAGGGTGAAGGGCGCGCCGGCGAACCCCAGCAGCGCCGTCTCGCGCGGCAGCTCGGCACGAGTCCGGCGGATCGCCTCATAGACCGGCGCCAGCTTCTCAGGCAGCCGCGCCCGGGTGAGCTTGCCGAAGTCGGCGGGGTCGGTCAGCGCCTCGAGCTTGGGACCTTCACCTTCCTCGAACCACACCTTCTGGCCAAGCGCGTCGGGCACCACCAGGATATCGGAGAAGATGATGGCGGCATCGAGCCCGAAGCGGCGCACCGGCTGCAGGGTGACCTCGACTGCCTTGTCCGGCGTGTAGCAGAAATCGAGGAACGAGCGCGTCGTCGCCCGGACGGCGCGATACTCCGGCAGGTAGCGCCCGGCCTGGCGCATCAGCCAGATCGGCGGCGTACGAAAGCGCGTCCCGGCCAGGGTCTTCAGGAACTTGCCCTCGCTCAAGCTCTCATCCTCATGCCTTCCCTCTTACTCTTTCATAGTAGGTAGTAGGAGACGCGACACCACGCGCTGCGAAGCCTATGACGACGCCACTCATCCGCACGGACTCAGCGAGCCTACCCGAAGCACTCCTAGACGGAGCGTCTGATCGGTCTGACATGTGCAGCCAAAGCACGAGCTCCTCGTGTAACGCAGCTGCTTGCAATATTTCGCTTCAAGTTGGCCGCAGCGAAGGCGTAGCCCCCGGAAGCACCATCAATGAAGTGCACGTGGTTGGCTTGCGTGGGTGATGGCACAAAACACGTAAGATTTGCGGCCAGCTGTCGATGCGTTCCGAAAAAGCACGCGCCTTGTCGCTGAGCCTCTTCCAAGCGTGCGTCTATGACGTCGGCGAGTTCAGATGAGCAGTCCACTGTCATGCGCAGGCCGTCATCGAACTTTCGGAAGTCTGTATTCTCCACAAGTTCTCGCCAGAACCGAGCTTCATCAGAGCCTCCAATAGGAAAGCCCAGCAAGGTGCGCACTCGCGCCACGATGGCGCGCAGGCAATTAGCTGCCCGAAACGCAAAGGGCATCTTTCGGCTGCCCGTCCTTATTGCATGATCAAGATGGTCGCCGGTCCATGCGGGCAGCGGGCCTTCGGCAGGCAATGGACGTAGGCCGGGATCATCTGAACGGAGCATCCGCAGGACCTCCTGTATGAGTTCTACGAACGAAGTCGGATCATCGCGCGGAACGACGATAAGAGACAAGATGACGCCGTGCTTGGTACTGATCGGCGCAAACTGGCACGAAAGACCTGTGAGATCCGCTGTTACTCCCATGGGCGCGCGTGGGACGGTGTAGCTGCCTTGCTTGAGTTTGCGCTCGGCCCAGGCAAGTCCTCCGCCGGCAAACATCGCGTAGGTGACATTCGAAGAGGGTGCGAAACGGGCTACCAGGACGTCCAAGTGCTGAGCACGAATGTCCGCAATAGGAATGACCGCAGCCCGCAACGTAAGACCCAATGCGTCTTCAGCCCAAGCGGCGGTCTTTGCCAACGTGTCCTTGATAATGGACGAGTAGGCGCCAGGTGCGGCGAAGCTCGCGCCATCGCCCCCGAACATGAACGGAAACTCGAGGTCGGGTAGTGCATTGCTGACGGCAGCAAGAACCGCTGCGCCGGCCGTATTCACCTCGCGGTACCGTCCTTGTTCAATAGCCTCGGTTGAGTGGCTGACGTCCGTAACGGCGATGATCCAGTCACTAGGCAGAGGGCGGTATCGATCTCGCCGCACGACGTCATCAAAAGAGTCGAAGGGCACAAGCGCCTGATAGAAGCGGTCGTCGTTGGCTGCCGGGTCAACCTTTGTGTGGAAAAGACCGACTTCGAAGGCTGGCTCTGATCCATCCACCATCACGTGCATTCCCTTCAGAGTGGGGCCATCACCTCAGCGACACGCAAGCATCGACCATGATGTAGGTCGCGCCGCCCATCGGCGCTATGCCACTGCGCCCAAATAGCTATGCGCTTCCGCTCAATAGCCATCCCCCCGGACGACTGGATGCACAATTCGGATTCGCAGTTGGTGCGGCACCGCTACGTTCCACTGGCGATGGACTGGTGAAGCAGTAACCCAAACCACTCGAGGGTGAACAAGCACAGCAACTGAACGCCGAGCCATCGAAACTATGCAGGTGCGGAAGGCCGCACCTGCCCTGCCAGAAAAGGAGGTTGTTTTGGCTATCACGGGAAAAGCACACGACATTTCGCAGGATGTTGAAGTCATCCAGAGTGCGCTCGCCGGTGAGCATGCTGGGATCGCGGCGTATCGGATTGCGGGCGGCAGCGGCCTTCTTGTCCCTGACACCCTGAAAGTCGCCCTGCTCTTCAAAAGCCATCACGAAGGTCATCGCGACGCGTTGGCAAAGCTCATCGGCAACATCGGCGCGACGCCGGTCGCGCCGAAGAGCGATGACGACTATGTCTCTCAGCTGAAACTCGGCGCGCTCAAGTCGCAGGCCGACGTTCTTTCTCTGGCGACAACGCTCGAACGGGGCGCCGCCAGCGGCTATATCAGCCAGATATCGAGCATCCGGGATTCCGGACTATCCCAACTTTTTGCTCAGATTTCGGCCGATGAGATGATGCACTGGACCACGCTAAACGGTGTGATTGGCGGATCATTGCCAGCCGAACCCTTCCAGTTCGGTTGATCCGTAGCGCCTGTGGACCTGGGCTCGCGTTCCGAGCCCCGGTCCAAAGGCACTAGATCCGCAATGGCTGAAAAGCGCTGTGATTAGAAAACCGCAGCGCACGAGAGATCACCGAAGGACTATTGGCTTGTGCGTCCTCGCGGACGCAGGAACATTTTCCCGCTCGGTCGAGTTGACGGCGGCGACAGCCTCGTCATCCGGCGACGACATACGCTCCCCTGCCCTCTCTGAAGATCTTCAATCCGTGTCCAAAATTCCACCGGCACACAGCTTCACTTGCGGGCGACCGTGCATTTGACTTCGATAGGGGCCTGCTCCCGCCGACAACGAGGCATGCCGTGTCAGATCCATCCGAGATGCACAAAACAGTGGTACTTTGCGAAACGCAGAACGGGCCGTTTCAAGTCGAGATCAGAAGCGGAGGGGTATCCTTCCTCTCAGACCAGGCGCCAGCGGTTGGAGGTCGGGGTGGCGGTCCAGATCCGTACGATCTGCTTTGTGGTGCCCTGGGTGCCTGCACATCGATGACTGTCCGGTTTTTCGCTAATCAGCGGACCTGGAGACTTTCGCGAGTCCGAGTGGCTGTTAAGTACCTCGGAAAGAATGGCGCCAATCAGGTATGCTTTGAACGCATTCTCGCCCTCGACGGTGATCTCACTGAAGATCAACGGAGCCAGTTGCTTGCCATAGCAGAGGGTTGCCCAGTCCATGTTGCGCTGACTGGCGGTTGCACCATCGCAACCTCGTTTGGTGACATTGGGAACGCCGAGGAGGAAGCGCGCTCGGTCCAGAACGACCATTTCATAGCCATGCAAGCGCGTTTACGCACTTCGGGCTCGGAATAGTGACGTTCATCGCTAACGCCGCCCGGCCGGTTCGCCAGCACTAACACGGAGACATCGAGGCGACGGCTAACAGATGGCGGCTGCGCGAACGCATCGATGCTGGAATTCTCCGCGGCATGTCCGCGTTGCCGTGCCAATCTCAACGCTCGTGTTGACTATAGCGGAGGGCCGCAAGGTCGGGGCCGAGTCCGACCTGAACAACAATACGATCTCTCGGTTCGGCGGGTCGCTGAGGACTGCGCTCATGAGCATCATACTTGCTGGCTGCGGCCTTCCTGGCATCAGGATCTGACACTGCGATGGTTGCTGGCGCGCTGTTCTAATGTTTGGCGACGGTCGGTGCCGTATATGTCCGCGCCAACGAGGCCGGAAGTCCACTTTAGGTGTCCCTGCATCCACCAGACACCAGCGTGACTCGCATTGAGAGACAACGCTTGCTAAATCGCACCCGAGCCACTTATCAGGCTGTTCGGGAGCATGCCCATGTCCTCAAATTTGTCAGCTGCTGCTATCGCCGGCGACTACATGCTGGTGTCGGAAACAGGGATTGAACGCATGCAGTTGTTGGGGCAGGTCCCTGGTTCTGCGTTCTTGATCGGTGGTTCACGGAGAACTGAAAACGGGACATCGGGTCCCACTCCGTACGAACTACTAAGCGCTTCGCTGGCCGCTTGCACCGCGATGACCATTCGCGTGTATGCAGATCGCAAGAAGTTTCCGCTCGAGCGGGTTCAGGTCGCTGTGGCCTACAAAAGAGGATCCTGGGATCAGGGGTCGCTGGAAGGGCGTGACCGGTATGACCGAGTGCTTTTTCTCTCCGGTCCACTCGACGATGAACAGCGTGGACGAATTCTGCTCATGGCTGATCAGTGCCCTGTCGGCAAGACACTCGGGAGGGGCGCCGACATCGCCACAACGTTGAGCCCAGTCGGGAACCAAAACGGTTCGCCGGCCGCGACCGAGTACCTGAACGATCTAGAGGCCGTCGCAGCCATCGAAGATCCGTGGGTGGGACCGCCTTGAAAGCGGATGCGCTCCCTCGACATCAAGTATCGACTTACGGAATCTGGCACTGAAAGCAGGCGCAACGTTGGCGGCCCAAAGTTCGCGCCAGCCCACAAGAAACGGCCGACCATCGATACGTGGTGAGTGTGCGTCTTCTCCCCTTGGCGGAACCCGCCCAAGGGGGTGTCGCCGTCTTGCGGCGACGAAGGGGTCAGAAGCGCGAATGGTCCTTTCGAATAACCCTTCGGCCCGCCTTGTGGGCACCTCCCCCGAGCGGAATCCACTCAGAGGGGAAAATTGGGCCGCGCGCGGAACGCGCCGGCGGCGCTGCGGCCAGTCGGTGAGGTCGCGCATGGTGGCGTAGAACGTTGGGGGTGAAGATCAGGCCGAAGCCGGGCACGCCCGGCAAGCCAAAGAACAACGTGGTGCCGAGCGACTGGCGCATCTCTAAGCCCGCGACGACCGCGATGCCGAGCGGTACCACGCCCAGATGAAAGCAAACGAGGTCGTGATGTCCTGGAACGTCGTCACCACGCCGATCGGCAATATGCGCCGGCGGCGTTGCGGCGTCTTCCAGCGGGGTCGTACAGGGTCTGCCGGAATTGGCCTCCGGCCTGGCCGTGACCTGGTAAGTGCGGCCGAATTGGTTGAAGTCATTGACGTAGGCCGAGGCGAGATCGACCTCGAGCGCGTCCAACACGTTGTCGGCGGGAACGCCCTCCGCCCCGCCGGCGGACACGGGCGGGAGACCGCTGCCGGCGCCGTCGTCGACTTACGCCAGGGCTCCTTAAGTCCGCTTCAGATCCTCGACCAGCATCGCCGTGGCGTGGCGCGCGAGGGCCTGGGTCGGGGCGTTGGTATTGCCGCTAGTGATGTTCGGCATGATCGAGGCGTCGATCACTCGGAGGCTGTCGACCCCGCGAACCCTGAGCCGTGCGTCAACCACCGCTCGTGCATCCTGGCCCATCCGGCACGTGCCGACCGGGTGCCACATCGTCGTCACGGCGCGCTTCGCATACTCGGCAATCTCCGCGTCCGACTGGATGTGCGGGCCAGGATCGATCTCTTCCTCGATCACCGGCGCCAGCGACTCCTGGGCCATAACCTCGCGGATCGCGCGCACCGATTCCACCACGGCCCTCAAATCTTCCTCCTCGCCGATGAAGTTCGGGTTGATGAGGGGCATCGACGTCGGGTTGCTGTCAGCCAACCGCACCCAACCGAGGCTCTTGGGCTGAAGCACTACGAGCTCGAAGGTGATGCCGGAGCGGTCGCCCGTCGGGCTGTGTTCCTGGTTCGAGATGATAGGAGTGTGATAGCATTGGATCGTGGGCTCGGCGGTGAAGTCGGACGGATTCCAGTGGGAAACCGTTTCAATGCCGTTGCCCGACGGCGGGCCATCTTTGGTAACGAGATAGCGCAGGCCCGCCTTGACAGTGCCGAGGCCATGCGCGGCCGCCTGATAGCCGAGATTGCCCTTTACATAGGCACGGACCGGTACCATCGGGTGGTCCTGGAGATTTTCGCCCACCTCCGGAGAATCGACGATCACTGCGATGCCGTGCTGGCGCATCTGCTCAGCCGGCCCAATGCCCGAGTGCATGAGAATCGTCGGACTATGGACGGACCCGGCCGACAGCACGACCTCGCCGGCCATGATTGACTCGAGGCCCTTGTCGCTCAGTTCAACGCCGACAGCCCGTTTGTTTTTGATAAGAATGCGAACGACGGCCTTCCCCGTGAGAAGGGTTACGCGGCCCGACGCCAGGTGCGGACGCAGATAAGCATCGGCCGCACTGCACCGGCGCTGATTTCCAACCGTGGACTGCACGGGCGAGACGCCGATCTGGCTCTTGCCGTTATAGTCGGGATTGAAGGGGACGCCATATTCCTGGAAGGCCTTCAGGCAGTATTGGTTCAGCTTGTTGATGCCCTTAGGCAACTGGACCGCCAGGCCACCATTGATGCCGTGATATTCGTCGTGGAAGGTGTCGTTGTCTTCTTGCGCCATGAAGACGGGCAGGAGGTCTTCATACGACCATTTGCCGGTGTCGCCGACCGCGTCCTGCCAGGCAGCGTAGTCGCGCCTCTGACCACGGACGTAGGTCATCGCATTGATCGAGGAGCCGCCGCCGAGCACCTTGTCGGAGCGATAAGCTCGCTTGGTGCCGTGCTGGGGAACCGTCTCGTATCTCCAGACATGCCGGTCGTGCACCAGCATTTTGGCGAAGCCGGCAGGAATGTGGATGAACGGATCGCGATCCATCTCGCCCGCTTCGATCAGCGCGATCGACGCATCGGTGTGTTCGGCGATGTAACTCGCAACAACGCAGCCGGCTGTGCCCGCGCCAACAATGACAATGTCGTAGGTTTCGTGGGACATCAGTGTCTTTCGCTTTCGCGCCTCTTGTATCGTTCAATCAGCACCTGTAGCTGGCGCAGCGCCTTCGGTGTCTGGTCCTGAAATTGGACCATGCTTTTGAAGAACGACCTTGCAATGCGGGCGAGGGAAATCATCGGTCGTCGATAGAGCACAACGTCACAATCGCCTTAAGGACCGGAGGTCGCTGTGCCGCAACGTGCAGCCCAATGAAGCCGCCCACGAGAATCCCGTCATGCCCGCGCGACCTGTGCACCAAGGTTGATCAACGACCCTGGCGATCACCTCGAGCGCGTCGTCATGCTCCTGCTTCGCGTATTTGTCTTCCAGCAGTCCTCTCAGAGTCACTACGTCCTCGGATATCAACTGGAACACGGACGTACCCACTACCAGCAAGATAGGGATATGTGCGTGCATCTCGCTCGTGCATTCGGGGTCTCTTGCGATAAGGGAGGTATTCCACGACCGCCGGGACTGGGCGAACATCGGTATCCACTGGAAACCAGATTCGAACGTCTAGCTTCGTTCCGCCCTTCAACGGCATGACGCCCCGTTCGAGAATTGAAGTCGACTTTGGAAGGTCTATTCTGATCACAATACCGCTTCCGGGAAGACAGCATCGGCTTGGTGACTGATGCTATCACCAGGGCCTACGCCAATCGTCCCTTGTTGGTGACCTGCAGTCCACGCGGCTTGAAAGGGACGCATCTGCGCACCGCATCGCAATGGCGCTCTATTGTCGCGCGGTGGCAGTCCTGCTGCTCGGGGCTGCGCTTGAGGTCTCACGCGGTCGAGGTCGGGCGCTTCGGCACTCGGCGGCGCTGCGGCCAGTCGACGAGGTTGCGCACGGTGACGTAAAACACTGGGGTGAAGATCAGGCCGAAGCCAGTCACGCCCAGCATGCCGAAGAACACCGTGGTGCCGAGCGACTGGCGCATCTCCGATCCGGCGCCGACCGCGATGGCGAGCGGCACGACGCCCAGGATGAAGGCGAACGAGGTCATCAGGATCGGCCGCAGGCGCGTGCGGGCGGCCTGGACCGCGGCCTCGATGCGGCTCGTACCCTCGGCCTCGGCCTGGCGCGCGAACTCGACGATCAGGATCGCGTTCTTGGCGGCAAGCCCGATCAGCACAACGAAGCCGACCTGCGCCAGGATGTTCACTTCCATGCCGCGCAACAACAGGCCGCTCACGCCCGCTAGCAGGCACATCGGCACGATCAGGATGACGGCAAGCGGCAGAGACCAGCTCTCGTACTGCGCGGCCAGCACCAGAAAGACGAACACCACGGAAGCGGCGAAGACCAAGAGACCGGTGTTGCCTACCAGCTTCTCCTGGTAGGCAAGCTCGGTCCATTGGAAGCCAAAACCGTCCGGCAGGTGCTCGGCGGCGAGCTTCTCCATGGCGGCAAGGGCATAGCCAGTCGAATAGCCGGGCAGGGTATTGCCCTGCAGCTCCGCCGCCGGATAGAGATTGTAGCGCGGCACTCGATAGGGACCCGTGATGTCCTGGAACGTCGTCACCGCGCCGATCGGCACCATGCGGCCGGCGGCGCTGCGCGTCTTCCAGTTGGTGATGTCGTTGATGGTCTGCCGGAACTGGCCTTCGGCCTGGGCGGTGACCTGGTAGGTGCGCCCGAGATAGTTGAAGTCATTGACGTAGACCGAGCCAAGATACACCTCGAGCGCGTCGAACACGTTGTCGGCGGGAACGCCCAGCATCTCGGCCTTCACGCGGTCGATGTCGGCGTAGAGCTTGGGCGTGCGCGTATTGAACAGCGAGAACACACCGACCAGGCCGGGCGTCTGGTTGGCGGCGGTAACCAGCTCCTGGGTGGCCGCCTCGAGCGCCTGCAGACCGCGCCCGCGCTTGTCCTGCACCATCATCTTGAAGCCGCCCGCGGTGCCGATGCCGCGCACCGGGGGAGGCGGAATGACGATGATCAAGGCCTCCTCGAGCGCGCCGAGGCGCTTGCGCAGATCGGCTAGAATGTGGTCGGCGGAAAGCCCCTTAGCGACGCGGTCGGGGAACGGCGCCAGGGCGGCGAAGATGGCGCCGGCGTTCGGCGCCGACGTGAAGGTGGCGCCGTCGAAGCCGGCAAAGGGCACGGCATGCGCGACACCCTTGGTTTCGAAGATGACCTTGGCCGCCTTGCGCACCAGCGCATCGGTTCGCTGTAGCGAGGCACCGGGCGGGAGCTGGATCACCGTGATGAGGTAGCCCTGGTCCTGAGCCGGAATGAAGCCGGTGGGTGCCCGCGTGAACTGCCAGCCGGCGAGCGCGATCAGCCCGGCATAGGCGGCGAGGAAGATGGCGCTACGGCGCACGAATGCGGCGGTCCATCGGCCGTAGCCGGCGGACAGCTTGTCGAAGCCGATGTTGAAGCCGCGGAAGAAGGTGCCGACCGTGCGCGTGACAAAGGACTGGGCGCCGGCATGCTCGCTGTGCGGCTTGAACAACAGGGCGCAGAGCGCGGGGCTCAGGGTAAGCGAGACGATGCAGGAGAATACCGTCGCCGACGCGATGGTCACGGCGAACTGCCGGAAGAACTGGCCGGAGATGCCGGCAATGAAGGCTGCGGGAATGAATACCGCCGAGAGCACCAGGGCGATGGCGATCAGCGCGCCGCCCACCTCGTCCATCGTCGCATGCGAGGCCTCGCGCGGCGACATGCCGGCACGAATGTTGCGCTCAACGTTCTCAACCACGACGATCGCAT
This sequence comes from Reyranella soli, assembly GCF_007992495.1. Taxonomy (GTDB): domain Bacteria; phylum Pseudomonadota; class Alphaproteobacteria; order Reyranellales; family Reyranellaceae; genus Reyranella; species Reyranella soli. The sequence continues at coordinate 9,235 of NZ_BKAJ01000083.1, read as the reverse complement.
CGTCGACCACGATGCCGATGGCCAGCACCAGGCCGAACAGCGAGAGATTGTTCAGCGAGAAGCCGGCCGCCGCCATCACGGCCATCGTGCCGATCAGCGACACCGGGATCGCCACGATCGGGATCAGCGAGGCGCGCCAAGTCTGCAGGAAGACGATCACTACGACGACGACGAGAATGACGGCCTCGAACATCGTCTTGTAGACCTCGTGCACCGACTCGGCGATGAACTCCGTCGGATTGTAGACGATGTCATATTTCAGCCCGGCCGGGAACGACGCCGAAAGCTCCTCCATCGCCGCCTTGATGCGGCCTGCGGTGGCGAGCGCATTCGAGCCGGGCCGCTGGAAGATCAGCATCGGCACCGCTTCCCGCTCATCGAGGTAGGCGTTAGAGTTGTAGTCCCGCGCGCCCAGCTCGACCCGGCCGATATCACGGATGCGGGTCACGCGGCCGTCCGGGTCGTTTCGGACGACGATGTCGGAGAATTGCCGGACGTCGGCCAGCCTGCCCAGGGTTTCGACATTGACCGAAAAGGCGTGGCTCTGAGGCACCGGCGGCTGATTGAGCACGCCGGATGCGACCTGTACGTTCTGGGCCCTGAGCGCGGCCACGACCTCGCCGGCGGTGAGGTTACGCGCCGCGACTTTCTCCGGATCGAGCCAGATACGCATCGAATAGTCGCGCGCACCAAACATCTGCACGTCGCCGACGCCGTCGAGGCGCGCCAGCACGTCCTTGACCTGCAGGGTCACATAGTTCGAGATATAGAGTTGGTCGCGGGACCCGTCCGGCGAACTGAGATGAACCACCATCATCAGGTCCGGCGAATTCTTGCGCACCGTGATCCCGAGGCGCCGCACCTCTTCGGGCAGCCTCGGCTCGGCCACGGCGACGCGGTTCTGCACCAGCACCTGGGCGACGTCGAGGTTGGTGCCGAGCGCGAAGGTCACGGTGAGCGACAGCTTGCCGTCACTGGTCGCCTGCGAAGACATGTAGAGCATGTTCTCGACGCCGTTGATCTCCTGTTCGAGTGGCGTGGCGACAGTTTCGCTCACCACCTGTGCCGAGGCGCCGGGATAGCTCGCACTGATCGCGATGGTCGGTGGTGCGATCTCGGGATACTGCGCGACGGGCAGCGAGAAGTACGAGATGCCGCCGACCAGGGTGATGAAGATCGACACGACCATCGCGAAGATCGGCCGGTCGATGAAGAAGTGCGTCAGCTTCATGGTGCGCCGCCAGGCTCAGTCGGTCTCGGGCTCAACTTCGATGGTGCCGGGATGCGGCGCGACCTTCGCGTTCGGCCGCGCCCGCGCCAAGCCGTTGATGATGATCTTGTCGGTCGGCGACAGGCCGGAGCGGACGATGCGCAGCCCCTCCTGACTCGGTCCCGGCCGTATGATCTTGGACACGACGACGTTGTCGTCATTGACGGTGAGCACGATCTTCCGCGACTGGTCGGTGACGATGGCGGCGTCGGGTATCAGGATGGCCCGGTAGGGTTCGGAGCCCGGGACGCGAATGCGGCCGAACTGCCCCGCCGTCAGCAAAAGATCGGGGTTGGGGAAGACGGCGCGGGCGCGGATCGTGCCCGCGGCGCGATCGACCTGGTTCTCGACGAAGCTCAGGTGCCCGTCGTGCGGCCAGCCCTTCTCGTCGCTGAGATGGAGGGAGACGCCGACCGAACTGTCGCGCGTCGACCGCATCCTGCCCCTGGCCGTGGCGCGCTCAAAGGCGAGGTAGTCCGCTTCGCTCATGTCGAAATAGAAGTAGATCGGGTCGAGCGAGACGATCGTGGTCAGCAGGCCGGCCGACCCGCTCTCGCCGCCGCTGATCAGGTTGCCGATGCTGACCTGATGGCGACTAATGCGCCCGGTGATCGGCGCCGTGATGCGCGTGAACTCTACGTTGAGCTCAGCCGAACGGATGGCGGCCTTGGCGTTTTCAACCGCGGCGGTGGCGACCTTCAGATCGGAGACCCGCTGGTCGTAGCTGCTGGCCGGCTCGTAATCGCGCCGGCGCAGCTCGGCCGAGCGCTTGAGCTGGATGTTCGCCAGGTCGACCTGCGCCTCGGCCCGGCTGAGCTGGGCGCGCATCGAGGCGAGCGCGGCCTCATAGGGCCTGGGATCGATCACGAACAGGAGGTCGCCCTTGTTGACGATCTGCCCGTCTTGGAAGTGGATTTCCGTCAGGTAACCGCTCACACGTGCCCTGACCTCGACATAGTCGACCGCGGCGAACTGCCCGGTGAATTGCTGCCACTCGACGATTTCCTTTTGCAGCGGCGCGCTCACGGTCACGGAAGGTGGAGGCGGTGCGGACTGCGCGAGCGCCGGACCGACTGGGCTAACGACAAGCGCACCCATGGCAAGCGCCAGACAGGCCGAGCGACGGGGAAGCCGGGATGCTGGCGGCCCTGGGCAAGTTCCATGAGAGCGGGCACGATGACGGCTGATCACCGTTTTGTCCTCCTGGTACGTATCAACAATGTGAGACCCGCAACGAACGTACCGGACAGGAAGGCAGCCGCAGCGATGCCGAAGGCAAGTTTCCAGTGCAGCCGCGGCGGCAGGACAGCATTGGCGACACGTTTGAACTGAAGATCATTGGCAACTTCCGCGGCGAATTCGCCGCTCGTCAGCTTCGCAAGCAAGGCGATCGCGGCTTCGTATGAGACGACGCTGCCATTGGACGTCAGGACGCCGTCATCAATGACGATGTTGATGTCGTGTTGCACAAGCACGTTCGGGTACTTCTTTTGAAACGATGCTTCGCCACCTGCCCAGGTCGTTGCCCGTTTTCCGTTGAGAACGCCCGCTTGGGCCAATACCAACGCGCCCGAACAATTGCTCGCCATCCAGTGAGCCGTTTTTGCCTGATCCCGTATAAAGTCGATGAGCGCCCGGTTGCCGAGAACGGCGTCCATGCCGTAGCGGCTGGGCACGATGACCGCGTCATAGCGGGGCGCTGCAGCGAGAAGCCTGTCGGCCTTCAGCTTGATGCCTTCCTCGGTAAGGATATCGAGATCCCCGTCCGCGGCAACGGCCTCGACATTGATTTTGTGCAGCCAGGGTTTCCTGGCGGCGTTCCCGAAGACTTCAAGCGGAGCAATGATATCGCTGGTCAGCACCCCGTCATAGACGATCACAGCGACATCAATGGAGTTGTCGCCGGCCTTCGCGGGCGCGGCGGCGAAGATCAGTGCCACTATCGCCGGACAACAAAAGCAGGCGCCAGTCCGTCTCATGCCGCCGCTCCGACGGCAATAAGTTCAAATCCGCTTACGCCGCACCAGCCGAGATAGGGTTCTCGCAGTTTTGGCGTATCGACATAGTCAAAAGGTTCGTCGCTTGCGCTGAGACCAGGTGGGAAGTCCGGACATGGTGATTTGTACGATGCAGGGTTCTCTCCAGCATGGCCGGCGCGAGTTGAGACAACGCCGGGAAGCTTGCGGATCATGTCCTGCATCCCCCAAAAGCATCCCACAGTGAATACTGCGCGCTGATGCATGTTAAACCTCCTCAACCTGATCGAGATATTCGGCGTAGCCCTCGCGCCGGACAGAATTCTCCACCGCGGGTATTGGGGGCATTGCTGCGACGATCCTTACTTCAGCGAGTCAGTATCGAACGGCAGGCTGCGCAGGCGCCTGCCGGTTGCGGCAAAGATCGCATTGGCCACCGCGGCACTGACGATGGACGTTGAAGCTTCACCGATACCGCCTGGCGCTTCGATGCTCTCAATCAAGTGCGTTTCCACCGCCGGCACCTCGTCGATACGCATCGGCAGATAACTGTCGAAGTTGCTCTGCTCGACGCGTCCATCCTTGAAGGTGATCGAGCCATGGAGCGCAGCAGTCAGCCCGAAAAGCGTTCCACCTTGAACCTGCGCTTCGATCGTATCGGGATTGACGTACATGCCGCAATCAATCGCACAGACGATCCGCTTGACTTTGACAGAGCCATCGGACGCCACTTCGACTTCGGCGACCTGCGACGTGTAACTTCCGTATGCGAATTGTACCGAAATCCCGCGGCCATGCCGCGCGGGAAGTGGTGATCCCCACCCAGCTTTTTCCGCAGCAAGCGAAAGAACAGCAAGCACTCGCGGATTATGGCCAAGCAATCCCTTGCGATAAGCGACGGGGTCCTGCTTCGCGGCATGCGCGAGCTCATCTAGGAAGCTTTCGACCACAAAAACATTGTGAGTCGGTCCGACACCGCGCCACCAGGACGTCCGGACGCCAGGGGGCTCGACCCGGACAAAGTCGACGTGGATATTGGGCAGCGCATAGGGCGGCTCGGCCGCCGCTTCTACGGCATCGGGGTCCAATCCGTCCTTGACGTAAGGGGGATAATAGCGAGCCATGACTGAGGAGCCGGCGATCCGATGCGTCCAAGCAACCGGCTTGCCGGCCGCATCAAGTCCAGCCGACAGCCGATCGAGATAGTACGGCCGATACATATCGTGCTGGATGTCTTCCTCGCGGCTCCAGATCACCTTCACCGGACCATCGACGTGCTTGGCGATCTTGACGGCCAGCACCGTGCCATCGGCTTCCAGCCTTCGGCCGAAACCACCGCCAATCAGATGATTGTGAATCTTGATTGCATCCTTTGGCAGGCCGGTGAGTTCGGCCACCTGAGACTGTGTGATCGTAGGCGCCTGTGTCCCGACCCAAATGTCGCAACGATCCTTCTGCAGATGAACGGTACAGTTCATCGGCTCCATCGCCGCATGGGCCAGGAAAGGCACCTGATAGATGGCCTCAACCCGTTGCGTTGCCTCCGCAAGTGCCTTCCCCACATCACCCACGTTACGGGCAACAGCGCCCGGCTTTTTGGATTCCTCTTCCAATTGCTTGACGATATCGGCGTTGCTGACCTTGACGTTCGGCCCGTGGTCCCACGTGATGGCGGCGGCCTGGAGCCCCTTATTCGCCGCACCCATGTGATCGGCTACAACTGCAACAGCTTCATCGATATTCACCACCTGCCGGACGCCCTTCACTGCCAGCGCCGCCTTCTCGTCCACCGTTTTCGCCTTGCCACCGAGCACGGGCGAAATAGCAACTGCTGCGACCTTCATATCCGGCAATCGCGTATCGATGCCGTAGAGCGCGCGCCCATCGACCTTTATTGCTGAATCCACGCGCTTGGCACGCGTGCCGATCAGGTTAAAATCCTTCCGATCCTTCAATTTGACGTTCGCCGTGGGCGGCATAGGCAATTTCGCTGCGGCCTTGGCAAGTGCACCGTAGGTCAGATGCTTCGAGCCTGACGCATCGAACACGACGCCGTCCTTGGCGCGGCAAGTCGCTGGATCGACATTCCAGCGCTTTGCGGCTGCCGCAATCAGCAGATGACGACCCACTGCCCCTGCCTGACGCAGCGGTGTCCAGAAGGCGCGGACAGAGGCGGAACCACCTGTATTTTGAATGCCTATGATCGAATTGACGTAAAGCGCATGATTTGCTGGCGCATGCTGAACCTGAATCTGGTCAAGGTTCACTTCCAGTTCTTCAGCGAGAAGCATCGAGAGCGACGTGTAAACCCCCTGTCCCATCTCGATCATCGGAATGACCAGGATGACGGCGCCGGTTGGATTGATCCGTATAAATCCGTTCGGCGCGAAAGTACCTGTGACCTCGTTTTCGACCACCCGCGAAGCAGGCGCCGCGAAGACGGACTCCGTGCTTGCACCGGTCAGCGCAAAACCAAGCAGCAAACCTGTGCCTCGAAGAAAGGCGCGCCGCGACATCGCTGCTTCATCGACAATCTGCTCTTTCAGAACAAGCTCATCCATGATTTCAAACTCCTGCAGCGTGCTTGATCGCCGCGCGGATGCGCTGATAGGTGCCGCATCGGCAGACATTGCCCGACATGGCGGCGTCGATATCGTCATCCGTCGGCTTGGGCGTGTACTTTAGCAGCGCCGCCGCCGACATGATCTGGCCGGACTGGCAGTAGCCGCACTGCACCACCTCCAGCTCCAGCCACGCTTTCTGCAAGGCTGCGCCCTGCGGCGTCTGGGCGATCGCCTCGATAGTTGTGATCTCGCTCTCGCCGACGCTGTCGACGGTAGTGATGCAGGACCGCGTCATCGCGCCGTCAACATGCACGGTGCAAGCCCCGCATAGCGCCTGGCCGCAGCCGAACTTGGTTCCGGTCATACCGAGCACGTCGCGCAGCACCCACAACAGCGGGGTGTCGCCATCAACATCGACCTCATGGGGTGTGCCGTTGATCTTTAGGGTGAAAGCCATGGCCGCCTCTTGTGGCTGGGGGCTGATAGAAAGCAGCCCGCCGACCTGGACAGCGTCGGCCTGCTGCAGCGGATGGAAGTGGGTTCAAACCTCATCGCGGGCGCGGAATAGCGCCGCGTCGATGTGGGGGTTGATCCGCTCGCTGATGTCCCGAGCGCGCGGGTCGTTGGCGTCCTTCAGGGCGCCGTGGTTGAAGTCCAGGCTGAAGGTCATCGTTGCACCATGTTGAGGAGCGTCCCGGCTACGAAGCAAAACGATCCGATTAGGTACAGCCAGTTGCTCATGCTGCCTCTCGATGTTTGGCGTGCTCCAGGACAAGGGCTTGGATCGGGCTCTGGTTGAACTTGAAGGTGATTCGGCACATGGCCTCGTAGAGGCTCATCTGGTTGGTCATGGTGATTCCGTTGGTTGTGGTGATTCCTATGCGTGAAGGGATAGGTTGAAGTACAAGAGCGTTTTCGCTCTCTTTGCTGGAAATGCTGCAGGGATGGAGCCCGTTCGACATCTCATGCCAGGCGCCACGGGTAATCTCCCAGCTTGCCCCCGGTGGGTCTGATAGGACGCAGCCGGCCGATCTGGACGCCGGCCGGCCGCGTGCATCGATGGGCGGGCGTCGCTCACGGACGAACGCGGATGATCGTCTTCCCCTTGCGTCGCTCGGTCCGGTTGAGGGCGGCCACGGCGTCGTCGAGGGTCGCAATGTTGCCGATGTTCGTCCGCAGTCGCTCGTCCCGCACCCGCTGGACGATCTCACCCAGTTGGGCACGATCGGACTCGACAACGAAGTCGACCGCGAGGCCGTCGGCGAGGCGCGCCTCGGCTGGCCCGACGATGGACACCAGCGTTCCCCCGGGTCGAATCAGGCCCGCGGACCGCTTCTGGATGCCACCGCCGATGACGTCGAAGACCAGATCGACTTCGCCGACGTCTTCGAGGGTGTCGTTGTCGAGGTCGACGAACTCCTGCGCGCCGAAGTCGAGCGCCTTCTGACGGTCGGCGGCGCGTCCGGTGCCGATGACGTAGGCGCCGAACTCACGCGCGAGCTGCGTCACCATCGTCCCGACTGCGCCGGCCGCGCCGTGCACGAGGACGCTCTGCCCCGCCCGAAGACGGCCGTGCTCGAACAGTCCCTGCCACGCGGTAAGGCCCGAGATCGGCAGACTGGCGCCCACCGTGAAGTCGACGTTGCCCGGCAGTGGCGCGAGGTTGCGTGCCTCGATCGCCACATACTCGGCCAGGGTGCCGTCGCGATACCAGTCCGCGAGGCCGAACACCCGCTGTCCCACTGACAGCCCCGTCGTGCCGTAGCCGAGAGCGGTGACCACTCCGGCCAGTTCGTGGCCGGGGATCGACGGTGTTCGGTCACGGTCGCGGCGGTCGGTCCAGGTCGAGGGCCACGTCAGCTCAGTGGGGACGAATCCTGACGCATGAATCTGGACGACGACGTCGTTTATCGCTGCCTGCGGCTCGGGCCGCTCCACAAGCTTCATCCCGGCCATTCCCGCAGCCTGGTCCGTCACAACGATCGCCTTCATGAGAATTTTCTCCTCGGTCATTTGTCTCTTTGCTGGAAATGTTGCAGCGTTGGAACGCCCGTTCGAAATCTCGTGCCAGGGGCCACGGGTAATCTCCCAGCTTGCCCCCGGTGGGTCTGATAGGACGCAGCCGGCCGATCTGGACAGCGCCGGCCGGCCGCGTGCATCGATGGGCGCGTGTCGCTCACGGACGAACGCGGATGATCGTCTTCCCCTTGATCCGCTTCGTCCGGTTGAAGGCGGCGACGGCCTCGTCGAGGGTCGCGACGTTGCCGATGTTCGTCCGCAGTCGCTCGTCCCGCACCCGCTGGACGATCTCACTCAGTTGGGCACGATCGGACACGAGAACAAAGTCGATCGCCAGGCCGTCGGCGGGCCGCGCCTCGGTCGGCCCGGCGATGGTCACCAGCGTTCCTCCGGGTCGGATCAGGCTCGCGGACCGCTTCGCGATGTCGCCGCCGATGACGTCGAACACCAGATCGACTTCGCCGACGTCCTCGAGGACGTCGTTCTCGAGGTCGACGAACTCCTGCGCGCCGAAGTCGAGCGCCTTCTGACGGTCGGCAGCGCGTCCGGTGCCGATGACGTAGGCGCCGGCCTCACGTGCGAGCTGGGTTACAATCGACCCGACTGCGCCGGCCGCGCCGTGCACGAGGACGCTCTGCCCCGCCTGAAGGTGGCCGTGCTCGAACAGTCCCTGCCACGCAGTCAGGCCCGGCATCGCCACGCTCGCGCCCACCGTGAAGTCGACGTCGCCCGGCAGCGGCGCGAGGTTGCGTGCCTCGACGGCCACATACTCCGCCAGGGTGCCGCCGCGATACGAGTCTGAGAGGCCGAACACCCGCTGTCCCACCGACAGTCCCGTCGTGCCATAGCCGAGGGCGGTAACCACTCCGGCCACCTCCTGCCCGGGAATAACCGGCGTCCGGTTACGGCCGAGGCGATCGGTCCAGGTCGAGGGCCACGTCAGCTCATCCCAGGTGAATCCCGACGCATGAACCTGAACGACGACGTCGTTTATCGCTGCCTGCGGCTCGGGCTGCTCCACCAGCTTCATCCCGGCCATTCCCGCAGCCTGGTCCGTTACCACGATCGCCTTCATGATAATTGTCTCCTCGATCATTTGTCTCTTTGGTGGAAATGTCGCAGCGTTGGAAAGCCCGTTCGACATCTCATGCCAGGGGCCATGGGTAGCTTCCGAAAGCGAAGGCGCAACAGCGCCTTGCCAGTGGTCGACGTGACCTCGCTTCCCGAACTGTTCGGTGCAGGGCAGCGGCTTGACCAGTGACACATCATCGACGCCACACCCCGCTTATCGGTTCAGGGGCGGATAGCCGTGAGTGTAGATCCAGTCTGACGTTCGCGCCGGCACGTGACAGGACAGACAGTCCGCCGTGTAGTCGGTAGATGTAGTCTTCTGGGGATTAGTTGCG
>NZ_BKAJ01000082.1 GCF_007992495.1 Reyranella soli | reverse complement strand
CGGGCCAGAGGCCCGCGCTCCCGTTCAGTAAACATCGCGCTGGTACCGGCCGGCTTTGCCGAGGCCGTCGAGCCACGCCTTGGCTTCCACGTCGCTCTTGCCGCCCTGCTCGACGGCGATCTTGAGCAGCGTGTCCTCGACGTCCTTGGCCATGCGCTTGGCATCGCCGCAGACATAGAAGTGCGCGCCTTCCTCCAGCCATTGCCAGAGCTCAGCGGCGGCCTCTTGCATGCGATGCTGGACGTAGATCTTGTCCGCCTGATCACGCGAGAAAGCGAGGTCGAGGCGATGCAGCACGCCGCGGCGCTGCCAATCCATGATCTGGTCCTCGTAGAGGAAGTCGTTGGTGCGCTTCTGGTCGCCGAAGAACAGCCAGTTGCGGCCCTTCGCGCCACGCGCCTCGCGCTCCTCGAGAAAGGCGCGGAACGGCGCGATGCCGGTGCCCGGTCCGACCATGATCGCCGCCGCGCTGTCGTCGGCCGGCGGGCTGAAACCGTGGCTCTTCTGCACGAAGATCGGGATGACATCGCCCGGCTTGGCGAAGTCGGCGAGATAGCACGAGCCGATGCCCGTGCGGGTGCGGCCATCGCTGTCCCAACGCACCGCCGAGACCGTGAGATGGACCTCGCGTGGATGCGCCTTGGACGACGAGGCGATCGAGTAGAGGCGCGGCTGCAGGCGGTCGAGCGACTTCAGCAGGCCCGGCAGCGAAGGCGTCACCGAAGGGAAGGCCATCAGCAAGTCGAGCAGGTCGGCCTCGGCCAGCTCTGGCGGGCCTTCGCCGCGGGCCAGCGCCTGCAGCTTCAGCGCTTCCTCGCCGTCGAAGGCGCGGGTGGCCAGGAACTCCATGCACTCGTCGCTGGGGCGGGCGATGTCGACCTTGCTCAAAAGCACTTGGCGCAAGGGCAGCGCATCACCATCGAACGCCACCATCTCCTCGCCGGTCGCGCCGACGCGATCGAGCACGGCCTGCACGAGCTGCGGGTTCTTGCGCGCGAACACGCCCAGGCTGTCGCCCGCCTCGTAGGTGAGGTCGGTGGTCGACAGGTCGAACACGACGTGACGCACATCCTTGCCCGAACCCGGCCGGTTGAGCGGATGGGCATCGACCAGGGTGGCGAGCGCCGGCCGGTCGCGCGAGCCGACAGGCGCCGCGGTCTTCGCCACCGGTGCGGTGGCCGCGCCGGTACGCTGCGGTTCCAAGGCGGCCAGAAGCTCCTTCAGCTTGCGCTGGGTCTCCTTGCCGCCAGGCACGCAGCGACCCATGTCGGCCTCGGCGCCCGACCACACGGCCTCGGCGTAGGTCTGGCAGAGATAGCCGCACTGGCCGCAGTCGAGCTGGGCCATGGCAGCCATCAGCTGACGCTCGGGCTTGCGCTCCTTGGCGAGCTCCAGCCGCTCCGGCATCGCCAGCGCCGCATCGTGCCAGGGGAAGTCCTCGTCGGCCTCGGCCGCGGCGGCATCGCTCTGCCCCATCGCCTCGGCGGTGACGCCGAGATAGGCGGCGAAGAAGCCGTTCAGCCAGGCGCGCTGCTCGGTCGAGAACGGCGCGGTCTCGGGGATGATAGATGGAACAGATGTGATGGCATTCATGCCATGAGTTCCGCCGGTGCGCGCGCCGCGAGGTCGCGCAGCTCGGCGACCTCATGGCGACGCGCGAACTCGAAGAAGGATTCGGTCGGCGCCGCGCGATGAGCGAGCCATGCGCCGAGCAAGCGCTCGATCAGCGGCGGTAGGTCGTCGAAGGCCACCGACTTGGCATATTCGCGCGCCATTGCCTGCTCGCCAGTCGAGGCGGCGCCACCGCCGATATAGACGTGATAACCCTCGACGCTGTCCTCACCGCGATCAACCTTGGCGGCCAAAAGGCCAATGTCGCCGACATAGTGCTGGGCGCAGGAATGGTGGCAGCCGGTGAGATGGATATTGATCGGCAGGTCGACCATCACCCGTGCCTCGAGCCAGTCGGCCAGCCGCAGTGCATGTCCCTTGGTGTTCGAGGCGGCGAACTTGCAGCCGGCATTGCCGGTGCAGGCGACCAGGCCGCGGCGGATGGCGCTCGCCTCGACACCCAGGCCCAGCGCGTTGATCGCAGCGATGCAGATGCCGACATCACGATCGGCGACGTCGGAAATCAGGAGGTTCTGCCAGACCGTCAGCCGGATCGTGCCGCTGCCGAAGCGTTCGGAGATCTCGGCCAGTCCGCGCATCTGCTCGGAAGTGAGCCGGCCGACCGGCAGGACCAGGCCGAGATAGTTGCGGCCCGCCTGCTTCTGGCGATGCACGCCCATATGGCCGTGCTTGTCGGCCATCGGCCGCGGCGCGATCACCGCGCCGGCGACGCGGCGCAGCTTCTGGCCGCATTCCTTTTCGACCTCGGCCACGAAGGCGTCGCGACCCATGCGGTCGAGCACGTATTTCAGGCGCGCCTTCTGCCGGTTGGTGCGATCGCCGTGGGCCACGAAGGCGCGCACGACGGCGGCGGCCACGGTCACGCATTCCTCGGGCTTCAGCAGGATGCCGGTCTCGAAGGCGAAATCGAGATGGCCGGTGATCCCGCCAAGCTGAAGATGGAAGTAGATGCCGGGCTCGATGCCGTCAGTGACCTGGCAAGCGACGAAGCCGATGTCGTTGGTGTCCTCCAGCGTCGGCACGCGCCCACCGCCGTCGAAGGCGATGTTGAACTTGCGCGGCAGGGCATACATCTCGCGGTGATTGAGGATGTAGTGGTGCATCGCGCTGCACAGCGGCCGCGTATCGATCAGCTCCTGCGGATCGATGCCCGCGGTGGAGCTGCCGGTGACGTTGCGGATGTTGTCGGCACCCGAGCCGCGCGCTGTGAGGCCCAGTGCCTGTACCGCGTTCAGCAGGTCGACGGCCTGCGCCGCACCGATCTCGCGAATCTGCAGATTGGCCCGCGTCGTCACGTCGGCGTAGCCGCCACCATGGGCATCGGCGGCATCAGCCAGGCCGCAGAACTGCCAGGCGCTCAAAATGCCGTTGGGGATGCGCAGCCGGCACATGAAGGAGTCCTGCGCCGGCGCCACGTAGAACAACCCCTGATACTTGGTCAGGAAGACGTCCATGCCCTTGGGGAACTGGCCGGCCTTGGCGCGACCCGTGACTTCATCCATGCGATCCAGCGGATGACGCTGGCGCTTGGCGGTCTCCTCGGCGACCAGCTTGCCGCCTGCCGCGAGCGTGCGGTCCTGCGCGGCGGTCTGCAGGGCATCGAGGTTCGACGGCGCGGCGGACGCAGCACTGCGGTTCGTCAGCTTGTCGGCGGCCTTGCGGGCCTCCAGGCCGCTGACGAAACCCTGCAGCCACTGCTTCTGCTGGTCGTCGAACTCGGTCATCGCGCCCTCAGGCCGCGCGGGCCGGCACGCGATGCCGGGCGTAGAGGAATTCCAGCACAGCGGCGCGGCAGCGGGCGTACTCGGCGTCGGTGGCGAGCTCCAGCCGGCGGCGCGGCCGGGCCAGGGGAACCTTCAGGATCTCGCCGATGGTGGCCGAGGGTCCGTTGGTCATCATGACCACGCGGTCCGACAGCAGCACGGCCTCGTCGACATCGTGGGTGATCATCATCACCGTGTTGCCGAGCCGGGCATGGATCTCCATGACGCTGTCCTGCAGATGGGCGCGGGTCAGCGCGTCCAGCGCGCCGAACGGCTCGTCCATCAGCAGCACCTTGGGCTGCATGGCGAGCGCACGGGCGATGCCGACGCGCTGCTTCATGCCACCAGAGACCTCGTGCGGGCGCTTGTCCTTGGCCTGCGCCATCTGCACGAGCTCGAGATTGTGCATCACCCAGTCGTGGCGCTCGGCCTTGGTCTTGGACGAGCCGAACACCTTGTCGACGGCAATGGCGACGTTGCCGTAGACGGTGAGCCAGGGCAGCAGCGAATGGTTCTGGAAGACGATGGCGCGGTCAGGTCCCGGCTCGTCGACCACCTTGCCTTCGAGGAAGACCTCGCCTGTGGTCGAGGTCAGAAGGCCGCCCAGGATGTTGAGCAGGGTCGACTTGCCGCAACCGGAATGGCCGATCAGGGAGACGAACTCGCCCTGGCCGATGGTGAGGTTGACGTCGCGCAGCACCTCCGTCGCCATCTGGCCGCGGCGGAAGCTCATGCCGATCTGCTCGAACTTGAGGTAGCTGTTATCCATGATCCGCCTCCTATTGCGTCGCGACGCCGTGAGAGACGAAATGGCCGACGGTGGCGATCAGCTTGTCGAGCAGGAAGCCGACGATGCCGATGTAGACCAGGGCCACGATGATGTCGCTGATGCGCGAGCTGTTCCAGGCGTCCCAGATGAAGAAGCCGATGCCGACGCCGCCGATCAGCATCTCGGCCGCGACGATGGCAAGCCATGAGAGACCGACGCCGATGCGCAGACCGGTGAAGATATAGGGCACGGTCGCGGGCAGCGTGATCTTGTAGAAGACCTCCCACCACGACAGCCGGATCACCGCGGCGACGTTGCGATAGTCCTGCGGGATGTTCCTGACGCCCACCGAGGTGTTGATGATGATCGGCCAGATCGAGGTGATGAAGATCACGAACAGGGCCGAGGGATGCGAATCGCGGAAGCCCGCCAGCGACAGCGGCAGCCAGGCAAGCGGCGGCACTGTGCGCAGGACCTGGAAGATCGGATCCAGCCCGCGCATTGCCCAGGTGCTCTGGCCGATCAGCACGCCCAACGCGATGCCGACGACAGCCGCGAAGCTGAAGCCGATGGCGACGCGCCCCAGGCTCTTGGAGATCTGCCAGAAGGCGCCCTTGTCGACGCCGCCATTGTCGTAGAACGGGTCGACGATGAAGTCCCAGGCGTCGGCCACCACTTTGGTTGGCGGCGGCAGCCGCGCGCCCGGCTCGGAACACAGGAGCTGCCAGACGAACAGCGTGATCGCGAGCACGATCAACGGCGGCAGCACCACGCTCACAGTGTGTCGCGCCATCTCGGTGACCCGCTCCAGCACCGGCCGCATCGGCGGCTGGAAGGTGACGATCTCGGCCGAACGTACCGGTACATCCGGCACCGGCATGTCGGCCGTGTCGGCGATCGCCGTTGCCTTGCTTGCAGCCGCCATCACGCCACCTTCTTGATCTGGAGGGAGGCGAGATAGGCCTTGGGATCCTCAGGATCGAAGACCTTGCCGTCGAAGAAGGTCTCCTTGCCGCGCGACGTGCTCTTGGGAATGTCGGCCGCGGCAGCGCTGATGTTCTTGGCCGCCTCGCGCCACAGATCCTCGCGGTTGACCTTGCCGATGATGGCCTTGGTGTCGAGGTCCATGGGCAGCTTGCCCCAGCGCTGGTTCTCGGTGAGGAACCACAGCTCATGGCTCTGGAACGGATAGGACGCACCGCGCGCCCAGAAGGTCATGAGCTGGTTGGAGCCCTTCACCTTGCGGCCGTCGCCGTAATCGATGTCGCCCTTGATGCGGTCGACGATGTCGGTTGGCGGCACGTTGAACCACTGGCGCTTGCCAATGATCTGGGCGAGCTCGTCCTTGTTCTCCATCTTGTCGCACCACTGCTGGGCCTCCATGACGGCCATCAGCACGGCCATCGCCGCCTTGGGGTTCTTGTCGACCCAGTCGGCGCGCATGCCGAGCGACTTCTCGGGATGATCCTTCCAGATCTCACCGGTCATGCAGGCGGTGTAGCCGATGTCCTGATGCACCAGCTGGTCGCCCCACGGCTCGCCCACGCAGAAGGCGTCCATGTTGCCGACCTTCATGTTGGCCACCATCTGCGGCGGCGGCACGACGATCGTGGAGATGTCCTTGTCGGGATCGATGCCGCCCGCGGCCAGCCAGTAGCGGATCCACATGTCGTGGGTGCCGCCGGGGAAGGTCATGGCGGCCTTGATCTCCTTGCCGGACGCCTTCTTCTTGGCGAGCGGCTCCTTGAAGGCCTTGGCGTCGACGGTGATGCCGAGGCCCTTGAACTCCTTGGCGACCGAGATCGCCTGGCAGTCGTAGTTGAGCCGGCACAGGATATACATCGGCACCGGCTTGTTCTCCGGCGTCGTCGTGCCAAGCGAGATCTGGTACGGCTTGGGTGTCAGGATGTGCGCGCCGTCGATGCCGCCGGCGCCCGAGCCCAGCACGATGTTGTCGCGCGTGGTGCCCCATGAGGCCTGCTTGGCGACGTTGGCATCGGTGATGCCGTACTTATCGAAGATCTTCTTTTCCTTGGCGATGATCAGCGGCGAGGAATCGGTGAGCGCGATGAAGCCCAACGTGACCTTGTTGGTCTCAGGCCCCGCGGCTTGCGCGAAGGCGCCCGACGGGAAGGCCGTTCGCACCGCGCCCATCAAGGCGGCAGTGGCGGTGGCACCCTTCAGGATGCTGCGTCGTCCAAACTTGGTGCTGCTCATACTCGTCTCCTGAAAGAAGAAGCCTCGGAAGTCTGTTGTGCCGTTGGAAGCGGTTCACCGTGGCCACCCGGCGGCAGGCGGTCGGCCTCGGGACAATCGACGCCCATCTCGCGCGCCGCGGCGCGATAGATGTCGGTGCGATAGACGCGGTCGGCGACCGCCTTGATGTCGGTGTCGGCCGGTGCCTGCTTCCAGCGCACCATCTGCGCCAGGAACCAGTCGGCATGGCTGCGCCACGGGAAGTTGGCGGCATCGCGCTGAAAGACGTGGAAGCCCGGCAGGTCGAGCGTGCGCGCCATGATCTCGGCCGGCGTGTTGAGATAGCGCGGGCTCGACAGGATGCGCGCGGCCTCGGGCCGGTTGGCGGGCTCGTCGAGCCACAGGCAGGCTTCGATCAGTGCTTTGATCAGGGCGCGCAGCGTGTTCGGGTTGTTGGCGGCCCACGATTCGGTGCAGCCCAGCACCTTCTCCGGCATGCCGCGCCAGATGTCGGGACCGGTGATGGCGATGCGGCCGATACCCAGCGCCTCGGATTGCTGGTTCCACGGCTCGCCGACGCAGTAGCCATCGATCGCGCCGCCCGAGAGATAGGCGACAGTGTGAGGCGGCGGCACCACGGCCATGCGCACGTCGCGATCGGGATCGACGCCGGCCGACGACAGCCACAGCCGCGTCATGTAGTTCTGCGGCGAGTAGGGAAACACCGAGGCCAGCACCAGCGGCTTGGCGCCGGTCGCGGCGCGCCTGGCCACGACCGCGGCAATGGCGCGGGCATCGAGCGGCCGCCCGGCCTTCACCAGTTCGGGCGCGGCCTCCTCCATCTCGCGCCACAGGCTGGTGGAGAGGGTGAGCGCGTTGCCGTTGACCTGCAGGGTCATGGCGTTGATCACCGGCACGCTGACACTGTCGATGCCGAGGGTCAGCGCCAGCGGCAGGGGGGCAAGGATGTGCGAGGCATCGAGCTTGCTCAACGCCAGCTTGTCGCGGACGTTGGCCCACGAGACCTCGCGGCGGATCTCGACCTCGAGTCCCTGGCGCTCGTAGGCGCCGAGCTCCTCGGCCAGCACGATCGGCGCGCAGTCGATGATCGGGATGAACCCGACTTTGATCTTTGGTCGCTCCAGATCGGCCATCCCGTACGCACTCCACAAACGAAAACGGCGTCCCGCCCGGCCGGCAGAATGCCGACCGTTCAGGACGCCGTTGTCCAAGCGACGGACCGTCTTTGGCCCGCCTTAACTCATAAGGAGCCCGCCATTGGGCTCACGCCGATATAAGGAGCAGCAAACATGCCAAGTCGTTAAGTATTTGAAATACAACGACTTATGGGGATTCGTCTGTAAAATTGGCGGCTGCTGGACAGGCACAAACTTGATGCTCGCATGTGCAGCATGATCGATCCACAGGCACGCCTAAGATTTAAGCACCTTGGCGTAGGTCACCATTTCCCGGGCGACTTCGCCGATCCGCTTGTTCTGGTCCATGGCCAGCTTGCGCAGGAGCTTGTAGGCGGCGTCCTCGCTGAGGCCCTTCTGCTCCATCAGGAGACCCTTGGCGCGCTCGACAGTCTTGCGCTCGACCAGGGACAGGCGCGCGCGATCGAGCTCCTCGCGCATGGCGTGGTAGCGATTGAAGTGGGCGACGGCGACGTCGACCACGGGGCGCACGCGATCCCGCGCCAGGCCCTTCACGACATAGGCCGATACGCCCGCTTCCATCGCGGCGGCAATGGTCGCGGGATCGGAGCGGTCGACAAACAGCGCGATCGGCCGCGGCATGAGATCGGTCGTGCGCCGCATGTCCTCGATCGTGTCGCGGCTGGGGCTGTCGATGCTGACGACGACGACATCGGGCTCGAGCTCGCGCACACGACCGATCAGATCCTGCGTGCCTTCGAGCCGAGCCAGCAGGCGATAGCCCGCAGCGGCAAGACCCGCCTCCACGATTTCGGCGCGGGTCGGATTGTCGTCGATCAGCAGGACGGATAGGGGCTTGGTCACGGATGCGGCTCTGCAGCGCTTGGGCGCAACAACCGTGCCATCCGGTCAAGGCGTTGTTTCTATTGCCTTTCCGTCTTCCCAGCGGCCCGATTGGACCTTGCCGTCGGCACTTGTGACCTGCCCGTAGCCGCTGCGCTTGCCGCCGCGGAAGCCACCGGCGTAACGCTGGTCGCCCACGGTCTCGACACCGGGTCCTTCCAGCAGGTTGGCGCGGAACTCTCCCGACTGCACCGTGGCAGGCTCGCCGAGCGTGCGGCGCACGCCGAGACCTTCGAGCCGGCCCGAGATGAAGTTGCCTTCGGCGCGCTCGGCGCCCGGCTTCTCTCGCGTGCCAAGGCCGGTCGGCTGCCCGTCGTGCCACTGACCGGCATAGCGCGTGTCATCCTCGAAGCGCACGGTGCCGAGGCCGTTCAGGCGACCATCCTGGAAGTCGCCGGCTTGGCGTTCGCCATTGCCGAGCTCGGCGACGCCGAGGCCCTGGCGCTTGCCGTCGCTCACCTGGCCGACATAGCTTACGCCATCGCTGGTCAGTCGCTCGGCGTTCTGCAGATCCGGCCGCCCCGCGCGCGCCGCGACGATGCGCGCTTCGCCACCCATGGCGCGTGCCGCTCGTGCCGCTTCGTCGGCCCGTTCTTGCACCGCCTGCGCCGACACTGCCGCACGCGTGGCCTGATCGATCAAGGCTTGCTTGGACGCGTCCGGCGCCAGCGCGGGCGTCGGAGCAGGTCGCACCACCGGCGGCGTTGGTGTGGCCTGCGGCGGCTTCGGCTGCGGCGTCGCCGCAGGCGCGGGTGTAGGTGCAGGCGCGGCCGTGGGGGCAGGCGCAGGCGTTGGTGACGGTGCTGGCTGCGCAACCTGCACCGGCGTCGGCGTCCCCGAGAGCAGGGCATGCAACTCGGATCTGTAACGCCATTCCAAGGCCGCTCCAGCCAGGAAGACCAGCAGGATGACGATCCAAAGCGTCATGCGCCGGCGGCGCGGCTGCGCCGGTACCGATTCCTCCGATGGATCGACCTCGCGCCTGGCGCCTCCGAGTCGCGGTGCGGCGCCTGCCGAGCCCAGCCGTTGTGTCGGCGCATCGGCGACGCGTGCGATCGACAGGCCGAACAAGGCCGCCCATTCCTCGACGGACTGCGGCCGGTCAGCCGGCGCGAAGGCCAGCGCGCGATCGATGGCACCGAGGAAAACCGGGTCAAAACGATCGGCATGTGTCGTCGCCAACGGGCGATAGGGATCGGTGCCGACGCGCGCGGCGGCGTCGGGCGGCGGTTGTCCCGTAATGGCGTGGTGGAGCACGGCGGCGGCCGAGTAGATGTCGCTCCACGGGCCCTGCTTGCTGTCCAAGGCGTACTGCTCGATCGGTGCGTATTGCGGTGTCAGCACGCCGGTCAGCGTGCGCGAGCGCTCGCCCATCGCCTGGCGCGCCGCACCGAAATCGATCAGCACGGGAACGCCGTCGCGGCGGATCATGATGTTGGACGGCTTGATGTCGCGATGCAGGAAGCCCTGGGCATGCACGGCACTCAGCCCGCCGACCAGCCCGTCGGCCAGACGCCGCACGTCGTCGGGTGGCAGGCGACCCGCCGGCTGGCGCAGCAGCTCGCCCACGCTCTTGCCGTCCTCGAACTCCATGACGGTGTAGGCCGTGCCGTTGGCCTCGAAATAGCGCAGCACCGGCACGATGTGCGGATGGCGAAAGCGGGCGAGCGCCCTCGCCTCGTCGAGGAAACGCTCGCGGCCCCAGGCGAAATCGTCGGCGAAGCGCGTGCCGCGCGGCACCACGTTGCCGTCGCCGCCGCGCACGGCGAACTCGATCGGCAGGTACTCCTTGATGGCGACGAACTTGGCGAGCTGGGTGTCGAAGGCGCGATAGGTGATGCCGAAGCCGCCATGACCGATCACGGCATCGAGCCGATAGTCGCCGAGCCGTGTGCCGGGCGTCAGGGCTTGGACGTTATCGGAGGACATCAATCAACGGGATATGACACGCGCACCTCGTTCTAGATGCGCGTTCCCGGGCGGGCGCACAAGCGCCCAGCGCGTTACTGGATGCCGGCCGTCGTGGTGGTGGTGGCGCTGCCATTTATGCGGTTGAGACCGCTATCACTGAATTGCGGCAGCAATTGCAAGATCATGACGAACACGCACAGGCCGATGGCCGTCAGCATGGTTGCAGGTCGGGTGCGCAGAACAGGTGTCGGGTCCTTTACCCGGCGGTCGTCCGACATCGCGGACCTCCACAAATTGCTTCTTCAAAACCACGGCCAGCGGCCCCGAATATTAGGCCAAGCCGTGCGAACCATAAAACACGGGGCGATGGCATTCAATAAAAATGTATCAAACACAACAACTTAGGACACGAAGTGACAGTTTCACTGCAACACACAATAGATCGCGGTCCAAACCGTCAGCATCCACCTCTTATTGTCCGGGGTGCCGCTTCCAATATCTGTCGCGCCATAGCCGCACAGGCAGAGTAGGATCGCTTATGATGAATGCGACGCCACGTCTCGACAACGCGCGTACCCTGGTGCTGACCGGCGCAAGCCGCGGCATCGGCCATGCCACGGTAAAGAAATTCAGCGCCGGCGGCTGGCGGGTGATCACCGTATCGCGCCAGCCGTTCAGCGTGCTCTGCCCGTGGCCGGGCGGCGAGAAGAACCATGTGCAGATCGACCTTGCCGATCCCGACGATGTCGGCCGTGGCATCGAGGAGATCCGCGACCGGTTGGGTGGCGGGCGGCTCGATGCGCTGGTGAACAATGCCGCCATCTCGCCCAAGGACGAGACGGGCGGCCGGTTCGGCGCCATCGACACCCCATTCGACCTGTGGCGCCAGGTGTTCAACGTCAACTTCTTCGCACCGGTGGCGCTGGCGCGCGGCCTCATGAAAGAGCTGTCGGAAGCGCGCGGCTGCGTGGTCAACGTCACGTCGATCGCCGGCAGCCGCGTGCATCCCTTTGCCGGCTCCGCCTATGCCACGTCGAAGGCGGCGCTGGCGGCGCTGACGCGCGAGATGGCGCATGACTTCGGCCCACGCGGCATTCGCGTCAATGCGATCGCGCCCGGCGAGATCGACACGTCGATCCTGTCGCCCGGCACCGAGAAGATCGTCGAGGAGCAGATCCCGATGCGCCGTCTGGGCACGCCTGACGAAGTGGCTGATGTGATCCACTTCCTGTGCGAGAAGGGCGCGAGCTATGTCAGCGGCGCCGAGATCCAGATCAACGGCGGCCAGCACGTGTAGGAGCAGCCAATGGACACGATTACCAGCATCAAGGGCGAGACCGGCCGCGACGCGCGCCGCCGCATCCGCGCCGGCGGCTTCCGCAAGCCGACCGCGGGCATGGCGCCGGGCTATGTGCAGGGCAATCTCGCGATCCTGCCGAAGGAATTCGCGGCCGACTTCACGCGCTTCTGCATGCTCAATCCGAAACCCTGCCCCTTGCTGGGCCAGTCCGAGCCGGGCGACTGGCGCCTGCCGATGCTGGGCGAGGACCTCGACATCCGCACCGACATCCCGCGCTATCGCGTGTGGAAGAAGGGCGAGTTGATCGAGGAGGTCGATGACCTCAAGAAGGTGTGGCGCGACGATCTGGTGTCGTTCGTGCTGGGCTGCTCCTTCTCCTTCGAGGAGACGCTGATCGACAACGGCCTCGAGATCCGCCACCAGAGCTGCGACGTGAACGTGCCGATGTACCGGACCAACATCGAGTGCACGCCGGCCGGCCCGTTCCATGGGCCGATGGTGGTATCGATGCGGCCGTTCAAGCCGGCCGACGCGATCCGCGCCGTGCAGGTGACGACGCGCTTCCCCTCGGTGCACGGCGCACCCGTGCATCTCGGCAAGCCCGAGATGATCGGCATCAAGGACATCGCCAAGCCCGACTACGGCGACGCCGTACCGGTGCGAGACGACGAGCTGCCGGTATTCTGGGCCTGCGGCGTCACCCCGCAGTCGGTTGTGGCGACGGTGAAGCCCGAGTTCTGCATCACCCACGCGCCGGGCTACATGCTGGTGACCGACCTGTTGAATTCGCAGCTCGCCGTCCTCTGATGGCGCGCGTCGAGCTCGACGGCCGAGCTTACGACATCGATGACCTGGTAATCGCCGGCTGGACCGGCCGCGATGTCGCGGCCCTGGAACATCACATCGAGGAGCTGAAGGCGATCGGCGTGCAGCCGCCCTCCAAGGTGCCGCTGTACTACCGCGTCGCCGCGAGCCTGCTGACCCAGGCCGATTCCATCCAGGTCGTGGGCGACGACACGTCGGGCGAGGCCGAGCCGGTGCTGATCGGCACGGCCGATCGGCTGTGGGTCACGATCGGCGCCGACCATACCGACCGCAAGCTCGAGACCTACGGCGTCGTGCAGTCCAAGCAGGTCTGCGCCAAGGTGATCGGCCGCTCGGCCTGGCGCTTCGAGGATGTCGAGCCGCATTGGGACGAATTGATCCTGCGCAGCTTCATCGAGGAAGGCGGCAAGAAGGTCCCCTACCAGGAAGGGCTTTTGGCCAAGATGCGCCTGCCGCGCGACCTGATCGCCGGCTGGAACAACGGCAACAAGCGGCTACCGGCGGGCGTGGCGATGTTCTGCGGCACCCTGCCGGCGATCGGCGGCATCCGGTCCTCGTCGCGCTTCGACATGGAGATCGACGATCCGGTGCTGGGCCGCAAGCTCGAGCACAGCTACATCGTGCGGGCGTTACCCATCATCTCTTGAGTGGGCGTCTCCTGAGAGACGAAGTCGACGACCGCGCGCACGACGATGGGATCGGCCAGCAGGCGATTGTGTCCCAGGCCGCGCGTCACCATGAGCTCGGCGCCGGGCAGCACGTGAGCGGTCCTGGCCGATTCGAGGATCGGGACCTGCCGGTCGTTCTGATCGTGCACCAGGAGCAGCGGCAGGTCGACCTTGCCGGCGATGCGCGTGACGTCGAAGTCGGCAGCCGGCCGGCCGACATGGTTTTCGACGGAGGCGATGAACGCCTTGCGGCCGCGCTCGGAGAGGCCGACGGCCGAGGCGAAGCGATTGAGCTCGCGCTTCAGCGATGACGGCGCAGAGATCAGCGCCACGCGATTGGCGCCGCCGGTGTGGGCGACGGAGTAGAGGCTCATCGCCGCGCCCAACGAATGGCCGATCACGGCATGAACCGGCGACAGCCGCGCCAGCGTGCGTTCGATGGCGGCGATGAACTTCACGGCCGTCAGGTCGTCACCAGCCGATTCGCCGTGCGCCGGCACGTCGAGCGCGACCGCCGCGAAGCCGCGCTCGACCAGCGCCTCGACGAAGGCGGCGAACTGCGCGCGATTGCCCTCGAAGCCGTGCACCAGCAGCACGACCGGGCCCTGGCCCCAGCGCCAGGCGACAAGGCCATCGCCGAGGTCGATGCGCTGGTCGGCGCTCGGCAGCGACAGGACCGGCGGCGGCCGCACGTGGCGGCGCGGCGTCAACATCATGCGGCGGAAGAACGGCGCCACCAGCGACGGCGCGACGTGGCTGGCGGCGGCAAGAGCGGCGATCGGCAGGGGAAGAGCGGCCATGGCCCGGAACTCCAAT
The DNA here is from genome assembly GCF_007992495.1 of Reyranella soli. GTDB lineage: Bacteria > Pseudomonadota > Alphaproteobacteria > Reyranellales > Reyranellaceae > Reyranella > Reyranella soli. The sequence goes on along the minus strand of NZ_BKAJ01000082.1, from coordinate 61,321 downwards.
TAGGTGCAGCTGCACATAACTGGGCCGCGGCGACACCGCGCTCAAACGAAGAAGTCTGCGCGTTGACGTAACTTTTCTTCATGCGCATGGCTTCCCTGCAGGTCGGACCTTGCTCCCCTACGGCCGGTAAACGTACGTTCAGGCGCTCAGGAGGAGTGGGGTGGGAGGAGCGGGTTCATGATCAAAGGCGCGTACGACGGCATCACCGTGCTCGACTTCACGCAGGGCGTGGCCGGACCGCATGCCACGATGCTGCTGGCCTTGCACGGCGCGGACGTCATCAAGATCGAGCCGCCCGAGGGCGACTGGGGCCGCGCGCTGGGCGAGATCAAGGGCGATCACTGCGCCCACTCCGTCGCCTTCAACCGCGGCAAGCGCTCGATCGCGCTCGACCTCAAGTCGGCCGACGGCAAGGCCGTGGTGAACAAGGTGATGGCCAAGGCCAACGTCGTCATCGAGAGCTTCAGGCCAGGCGTCATCTCGCGCCTCGGCTTCGGTTACGAGGATGCCAAGAAGGTCAATCCCAAGGTCGTCTACTGCTCGGTGTCGGGCTTCGGCCAGACGGGGCCTTACAGCAAGCGGCCGACCGTCGACGGGCTGATCCAGGCCTTCAGCGGCATGATGGTGATGAACCGTCTGCCCGACGGCACGCCGTGGCGGCAGGGCATGATCGCGGTCGACGTCACGACCGGCCTCTACACCTTCCAGGCGCTGGCGCCGGCACTGATGCGCCAGTTGCGCTTCGGCGAAGGCAGCTACATCGATTCCAGCCTGATGAAGGCGGCGGCCGCCTACCAGGGCGCCAAGCTGATGGAATGGGTGTTCTCCAACGGCACGCCGCCGCCGCTCTACATGCCGGCCGGCAGCTACAAGACGGCCAACGGCTACATCATGGTGAGCGCCATGCGGCCACACCATTTCAAGGCATTGTTCGAGCTGATCGGCCGCAACGACATCGCCAACGATCCCGAGCTGCAGGGCCACGAGGCGCGCATCAGGAATGCGCCGCGCATCATCAAGGCGCTGCAGGAGACCATGCCGTCCAAGACCACCGAGGAATGGATCGCGCTGCTGCAGCCCAAGGAAGTGTTCTGCGAGCGCGTCAACAACTACACCGACTACCTCGACCATCCGCACGTCAAGGAATCGGGCGCGATCGACTGGATCGAGCAGGACGGCTTCGGCCGCATGCCGGTCGCCAACATCCCGGGCCTGCCGCCGGCCTCGCAGCACGAGGCCCAGCAGCACGCTCCGCACACCGGCGAGAACGGTGCGGATATCCTGAAGGAGCTGGGCTACAGCGCCAACGAGATCGACGCTATCTTCGCGCGCGGCGGCGTGCAAGCACCGACGATTCTGGCGAAGGCGGCGGATTAGCTGGGGGCGCGCCACTCCAGTGGCGCGTTCATCCTGGGATCGACAACGACGCGCGACTGGAGTCGCGCGCGCCCAGCGGACTACGTCACCTGAAATCCATGCGCGAAGGGATCGCGGTCGTCGACGAAGATGGTGTTGATGCCGTGCTGGCGCGCCCAGCCCGCGATCGAGGGCACGATGGCGTCGTGGTTGCCGACGCGCGCGGCGCCTTCCACCCGGCCGTCGAACAATGAGCCGATGATGCTCTCATGCACGAAGTCGTCACCTTCCTTGAGCTCGCCGCGGGCGGCGAGCTGGGCCATGCGCGCCGAGGTGCCGGTACCGCAGGGGGAACGGTCGATCGCCTTGTCACCGTAGAACACGGCGTTACGGGCATGGGCACGCGGATCGCGCGGCTTGCCGGTCCACATGACGTGGCTCACGCCCTTGATGGTCGGGTTCTCCGGATGCACCGGATGGATCTTGTCGTTGAGCAGCCGGCGCACGATCGGCGACAGGCGCAGCACGTCCCCCGCCGACATCGACTCAAGACCCGCAAAGTTCTTCTGCGGCTCGAGAATCGCATAGAAGTTGCCGCCGTAGGAGATGTCGAACACCAGCTCGCCCATGCCGGGGACGTCGACCGCGATCTCGCTCGCGGCGAGGTAGGAGGCGACGTTGGTGATGCGCACGCTCTCGACGAACCGGCCTTTCTGCTCGTAGCGCGCGACGACACGGCCGGCCGGAGCGTCGATGTTGAGGGTGCCGGGGCTTGCTGGCGCCACCAGGCCGTTTTCGACAGCCATGGTCACGGTACCGATGGTGCCGTGGCCGCACATTGGCAGGCAGCCGCTCACCTCGATGAAAAGGATGCCGACGTCGCAGTCGGCGCGGGTCGGCGGATAGAGCATCGAGCCTGACATCACGTCGTGCCCGCGCGGCTCGAACATCAGCGCCTTGCGGATCCAGTCATGGTTGGCGAGGAAATCGAGCCGCCGCTCGCTCATGGTGGTGCCCTTGAGCAGGGGCGCGCCGCCCGACACCAGGCGCACGGGATTGCCGCAGGTGTGGCCGTCGAGGCAGGAGAAGGTATGGACCGACATGTTCAGTGCATTGTAACGAAGCGATCGACCTCGCGCTTGTTCTGCAGGCGCACCACTCGCTTTTCCTTGGCAAGCGGCATGCATTCGTTGGCGTAGCGCTCGCGATTGCGGCGATGGGTCTTGAGCGCCCACAAAAGGATCGACTGACGACTCAGGAAGGCATTGCGGAAGCTTTCGCGGTTGCCGGTGCCCCAGAGCTCGGTCTTGGCCGCCGCCCGCTGCACCGTCCGGCGCACCAGGCGCCACATCACCAGGGGCAGCGGCAGATCGAGCCAGATCACGGTATCGGCATTCGGCCAGACGAGGTCGCGCACCTGGCCGTAGTTGCCGACCACGATCCAGCCGTCGCCCCTGGTTTCGCGCTCCACCCTGTGACGGAACAGCTCGAGCGGCACCGGCTGCCAGTCCCTGCCCCAGAACAACGCATCGAGCTCGATCACGCGCAGGCCAGTCTGCGCCGCCAGCCGCTCGGCCAGCGTGCTCTTGCCCGATCCGGTGGTGCCGATGACGACGACGCGCCGCACGAAAACCCCCTCCAACCGCGCAAACTGTAGCGCCAAACTGGCCGCCATCGTAGGGTGCGCAGCCCAAGTTGGGGGAGCGTTGATGCCGCAGATACTATTCAAGAACTTGAACCTGCTCGACCCGCGCTGGAATGAGCCGCGCGGCGGCTACGAGGTGCTGGTCGAGGGCGACACGATCAAAGAGGTGTCATCCAAGCCCATCAAGGCCGGCAAGGCGCAGGTGGTCGATTGCGGCAAGCGCACCCTGATGCCCGGCCTGATCGACTGCCACGTCCACGTCTTCCTGGTCGAGGTGAATTTCCGCCTTCTGGAAGCCATGCCGCTCACCCTGCTAACGGCGAAGTCGGCCGACCTGATGAAGGGCATGATCGACCGCGGCTTCACCACGGTGCGCGACACCGGCGGCGCCGACTGGGGCATCAAGACCGCCGTCGAGTCCGGCCTGATCCCGGGCCCGCGGCTGTTCATCTCCGGCCGCGCCATCGGCCCGACCGGCGGCCACAGTGATTCGCGCCGCCGCACCGACTACGCCGCGGCCTCGTGCGGCTGCTGCAACGCCATGGTCTACAGCCTCGCCATCGCCGACGGCCCGGACCAGGTGCGCAAGGCGGTGCGCGAGCAGATGCGTCAGGGCGCGGACCAGGTGAAGATCATGTGCTCGGGCGGTGTCGCCTCGCCCTACGACCCCCTGGATTCACTGCAATTCTCCGAGGCCGAGATCGCTGCGGCGACCGACGAGGCGAAAGCCTTCGGCCGTTACGTGCTGGCCCATGCCTACTCGCCCGAGGCCATCACCCGGGCGGTCAACAACGGCGTGCGCACCATCGAGCACGGCAACCTGATCAATGCCAAGGCGGCCAAGCTGCTGAAGTCCTCCGGCGGCTACATGGTGGCCAACCTGGTGACCTACTTCATCATGAAGGAGCGCGCCGCCCAGTTCGGCATGACGGCCGACATGCTGGAAAAGAACGACGTCGTACTCGAGGGCGCGCTGCGCTCGCTCGAGATCTGCAAGGAGGCCGGCGTCAAGGTCGGCTACGGCAGCGACCTTCTGGGCCAGCTCCAGGTCGAGCAGAGCCGCGAATTCATGTTCCGCGCCGAGGTGCTGAAGCCGATCGAGATCATCCGCCAGGCCACCACCATCGGCGCCGAGATCCTGCGCCAGGAAGGCAAGCTCGGCATCGTCGAGCCCGGCGCTTTCGCCGACCTGATCGTGGTTGACGGCAATCCCCTGAAGAAGCTGGAGCTGTTCCTCGACCAGGGCGCCCATCTGCCGGTGATCATGAAGGCCGGCAAGTTTCATAAGAATGAGTTGAAATGAGGCATGCTGTCGACGCGCCACCACTGTCATCCCGAGCGCAGCGAGGGACCTTTGGTGATCAGTAAAGGTCCCTCGGGCTACGCCCTCGGGATGACAGTCTTCGGAGATCGGTAATGTCGTTCCTGTTCAAGAACCTGCGCCTGCTCGACCCCCGCTGGAAGGAAGCGCGCGCCGGCTACGAAGTGCTGGTCGAAGGCGACGTCATCAAGGAAGTGTCGGCCAAGCCGATCAAGGCGTCGGATGCCAGCGTGATCGATTGCGGCAAGCGCACCTTGATGCCGGGCCTGATCGACTGCCACGTGCACACGCACCACAGCGAGGTCTACATCAACCGCATGGAGGCGGTGCCGCTGACCCTGATGATGGCGCGCTCGACCGGTCGCCTGAAGCGCATGCTCGATCGCGGCTTCACCACCGTGCGCGACGCCGGCGGCGCCGACTGGGGCACCAAGACTGCGGTCGATTCCGGCCTGATCCCAGGCCCGCGCATGTTCATCTCCTGCCGCTCGATCGGCCCGACCGGCGGCCACAACGACCGCAATCGGCGCACCGACATCGGCCCGCCGTGCCTGTGCTGCAACGGCATGGTGTTCATCCGCTGCATCGCCGACGGCCCCGACGAGGTGCGCAAGGCGACGCGCGAACAGATGCGCCAGGGCGCGGACCAGGTGAAGCTGATGGTGTCGGGCGGCGTCGCCTCGCCCTACGACCCGCTGGAATCGCTGCAGTTCACCGAGGAGGAGATCACCGCCGCAGTCGAGGAGGCGCACGCCTTCGGCCGCTACGTGCTGACCCACGCCTACACGCCCGAAGCGATCACCCGCGCCGTGAAGTGCGGCGTGCGCACCATCGAGCACGGCAACTTGGTCGACGCACCGACGGCCAAGCTGATGGCGCAGAAGGGTGTCTACATGGTGCCCAACCTGATCGCCTACGATGCCATGAAGCGGCGCGCCGCCGAGCTCGGCATGCCCAAGGAGATGCTCGACAAGAACGACGAGGTCCTGAAGTACGGCTTCAAGGAGCTGGAGCTCTGCCGCAAGGCCGGCGTGCGCATGGCCTACGGCTCCGACCTTCTGGGCGCGCTCGAGGACGAGCAGACCGTCGAGTTCCAGATCCGCGGCCGCGTCATGCCGGCGATCGAGGTCATCCGCTCGGCCACCCTGATCGGCGCCGAGGTCGTGCGCCAGGAAGGCAAGCTCGGCGTGGTCGAGCCCGGCGCCTTCGCCGACCTGCTGGTGGTCGACGGCGATCCGCTGAAGAATCTCGGCCTGTTCAAGGATGGCGGCCCGCATCTCTCCGCCATCATGAAGGGCGGCCGCTTCCACAAGAACGCGCTGTGAGCGTCGAGACGCTCTTGGCTGGGGGCGCGCCACTCCAGCGGCGCGATCTTCGTCGGTTGAAACAAAGACGCGCCACTGGAGTGGCGCGCCCCCAGCCATGATCGCCGTCATCCGACGCCGCGCGCGGCGCTGGGCCCTGAACGGCGCGGCGGCGATCACGCTGGGCTACATCCTGACGCCGCTCGTCTTCGTCACCTGGCTCGCCTTCTTCCGGCAGGAGATTCCCTCCTTCCCGCCCGAGGGTTACAGCATGCGCTGGTTCGCGGCCATCCTCGACCAGCCGAAGTTCGTCGAAGGCTTCCGCATGAGCTTCCAGGTCGGCGTGCTGGCGACCTTCTTCGGCCTGTCGCTGGGCGTGCCGGCGGCGCTGGCGGTGGTGCGCCACCGCTTCGCTTTCCGCGTGCCGTTGTCGCAGCTTCTGCTGATGCCGCTGATCGTGCCCGGCGTCGTGCTGGGCACCGCGATGTACGTCTTCCAGGTCGAGGCCGAGAAAGGCCTCGATGTCGACGTGCTCGGCACCTTCTACGCCTTGGTGGCGGGCCATACCGTAATCATCATCCCCTGGGTGGTGCGGCTGGTCACCGCGAGCCTTGTCGGCGTCGACCGCAGCATCGAGGAAGCCGCCCAGAATCTCGGCGCCAACGCCTTCGTCACCTTCTGGCGCATCACGCTGCCCGCCATCCGGCCGGGCATCGTCGCCGGCGCCCTGTTCGGCTTCGTGACCTCCTTCGGCAATCTCGAGATGAGCCTGTTCCTGGTCGGTCCGGGCCGCACCACCCTGCCCATCGTCGTCCTCCAGTACCTGGAATGGAAAATCGACCCGACGATCGCGGCGGTCTCGGTGGTGCAGATCTTGCTGATCGGTATCGCAATGCTGATCACCGATCGATACGTCAAGCTGGCGCGCGTGGTCTGATGGCCCAGCTCGACATCATTGGCCTCGCCAAGCGCTACGGCGATTTCCACGCCGTGCGCGACGTCTCGCTCAGCATCAAGGACGGCGAGTTTCTGGTCCTGCTGGGCCCCTCGGGCTGCGGCAAGACCACCACCCTGCGCATGGTCGCGGGCTTCATCGAGCCGACCGCCGGCCACGTGACGATCGGCGGCACCGACGTGACGGTACTGCCGCCCTGGAAGCGCAATGCCGGCATGGTGTTCCAGAACTACGCGCTGTTCCCGCACCTCACCGTGAACGAGAACGTGGCGTTTGGCCTGCAGATGCGCAAGCTGCCGAAAGCCGACATCGCGAAACGCGTCGAGGAGACCCTGGCGCTGGTACGGCTCAGCGGCTACGGCGGCCGCCTGCCGCGTCAGCTCTCGGGTGGCCAGCAGCAGCGCGTGGCGCTGGCCCGTGCGCTTGCCATCCATCCCGACGTGCTGCTGCTCGACGAGCCGCTGTCCAACCTCGACGCCAAGCTGCGCCAGGAGGTCCGGGTCGAGATCCGCGAACTGCAGCGCAAGATGGGTCTCACCACCGTGATGGTGACCCACGACCAGGAAGAGGCGCTGACCATGGCCGACCGGCTGGTGGTCATGAGCGAGGGCTTGGTGCGTCAGGTCGGCAGCCAGCGCGACCTCTACGAGCGGCCAGCCGACCGCTTCGTCGCGGGCTTCGTCGGCCGCAGCACCTTTCTCGAGGGCACGCTCGAGGCGCCGGGCCGCTTCCGCACGGACGGCGGGCTTGCGGTTGCCTGTGCGGGCGACGGCGCTGGCCGCGCCGTGCTGTCGGTCCGGCCCGAGCGGGTGGCCGTCGGCCCGAGCAGCGTAGGGGGCCCCAACACCGGACTCGACAACAGCCTGCCCGGCACGGTGGAATTCGTCTCCTATCTCGGCGCGCTGATCGACATCCATGTGCGCCTGTCGCCGAGCGACCGGATGGTCGCCCAGATCGCCAATCGCGACGGCGCCTTCGTGCCGGAGGTCGGCCAGCCCATCCATGTCGGCTGGCCGGCGTCGGCCAGTCAGGTTTTCAAGGAGTAGTTCCGGGGGGAACGGAGCCAACAACAGGAGGCAACAATGTCGAAGAGATTCATGATCAACCGCCGCACCGCGCTTGGCGGCGCGGCCGCTTTGGCGGCGGGCGCGGCCCTGCCGGCCGGCGCGCAGGACAACAAGCGCATCGTCATCGGCACCTGGGGCGGCGACTATTCGCGCCTGCTCACCAAGAACATCAACACGCCGCTGCTGGCGCCCGCCAAGTGGGAATGCGTGAACGCCGAGGAGAACGCCGACCCGCGCAAGGCCAAGATGATGGCCGAGCGGACGCTGCGCCGCGGCACGTCGGATGTCCAGGGCCTGTCGGCCAACGACATGTACGACATGAACGAGCAGGGGCTGGCCGAGCAGCTCGACTACTCGAAGATGCCCAATGCCAAGAACCTGATCCCGGCGATGAAGTATCCCTACGGCATCGGCCACATCTATTCGGGCAAGGTCGTGCTCTACAATCCCGACGTGATGGAAGCGCCATCCGGCTTCGCCGACACGCTCGATCCAAAGCACGGCAACAAGCTCGGCATCATCGACATCCAGCGCCAGTACAACATGGTGGCCGCGGCGCTCGCCTCGGGCGGCTCGGTGAGCAACTTCGAGCCTGGCAAGGAACGCTTGATGGCCTGCCGCAAGGCCGGCGCGCGCATCTATCCCTCCAACGAGGCCTTCGCCCAGGCGCTCAAGACCGGCGAGATCACCTGCGGCATCATGTGGAAGGCGCGCGCCGTGCAGTGGCAGAACGCCGGCATCAAGGTCGAGACAGTAGCGCCCAAGGAAGGCGTGCCGATGTACGTCTCGGGCTTCGTGATGCCGAAGAACGCGCCCAACAAGGAAGGCGCCTATGCCTGGCTCGACGCCATGATGGCACCCTCGGCGCAGGAGCTCTTCGCCGTCGACATGGGCTACAACCCGACGGTCACCAACGCCAAGGTGCCCGACGACGTGCAGAAGCGCATCGGCTTCACGCCCGAGGAGCAGAAGCGGCTGGTCGATCTCGACTACGCCTACATGTCCAAGAACGACGTCGCGTTCCAGGACTGGTGGAACAAGTCCTTCAAGGGCTGACGGCCACACCGCATGACCGACACCGCGATCGCACATGGCCCCGTCGTCGAGAAGCGACGGGGCGAGGGCCTCACCGCCGCCGCGTTGCTGACGCCGGCGACGGTGTTCGTCGCGATCGCGCTGCTGGCGCCGCTCGTCATCCTGTTCCGCTACAGCCTGAACGAGTTCGTTCCAGCCCGGAAGATGATGGTCGAGGCGGTCACGATCGCCAACTACATCAAGTTCTTCACCGACCCCTACTACACGACGATCCTCTGGACGACGGTGCGTATCGCCGTGCTGGTGACCGCGGTCTGCCTGGTGCTGGGCTTTCCGTTGGCCTACGTCGTGGCGCGCACGCAGAGCCGCTTCAAGAACCTGCTGATCATCTCGATCGTCCTGCCGCTGTTCGTCGGCAATTCAGTGCGCGCGGCCGGCTGGATGGTCGTGTTCGGCAACAAGGGCTTCGTCAATGCGAGCCTCATGGGCCTTGGCCTGATCGACAAGCCGTTCGAGATCATGTTCACCGAGAAGGCGGTGATCATCGGCATCATCGCCGTCAACCTGCCGTTCATGGTGCTCAGCCTGCAGAGCGTGATCGAGGGCATCGACCGCTCGGTCGAGGAGGCGGCCTTCAGCCTGGGCGCCCCGCCCGCCACCATGTTCTGGCGCGTGCTCTGGCCGTTGGCGTTGCCCGGCATCCTGGCCGGCACCATCCTGACCTTTATCCTGGCGATGAACGCCTACGCCACGCCCTTCCTGCTGGGCGGGCCGCTGTTCAAGATGATGGCGCCCCTGATCTACAATCAGTTCACTCAGCAGACCAACTGGCCGTTCGGCGGCGCCATCGCCTTCATTCTGATGACAGTGACCCTGCTACTGACGGTCGCCGCCAACCTGATCATCCAGCGCCGCGCGGCGCGCTGAGTCGTCTCGTTGCTTTTGCCACTGTTCGCGTCTAGGCCTGGACAATCGGCGCGGCTCGAGGCCTGTGCCATTTTGCACAGGAAAGCGCGCCCCTTGAAAAGCAGACAGGATCCCGCAGCCAGCGCCGCGACACCGAGGGATGCGCGCGCCTGGACGCAAATCCTCGCACGCTACCGGCAGCCGAGCACCGGCCGCAGCATCGTCGAGATCATCATCACGGTCGTGCCGTTGGCCGCACTTTGGGTGCTCGCCTGGGCAACGCTCGACATCGGCTATTGGCTGGCCTTGCCGCTCGCCATCGCCGCCGCCGGCTTCCTCGTGCGGCTGTTCGCCATCCAGCACGATTGCAGCCACGGCGCCTTTTTCCGCCATCGCCTAGCCAACGACTGGTTCGGCCGGGTCGCCGGCGTGCTGACCTTCACGCCGTACGGCGTGTGGCGCCAGGCCCATGCCACGCACCATGCGAGCACCGGCAATCTCGATCGCCGCGGCCTTGGCGATGTCGAGACGCTCACCGTCGAGGAGTACCGCGCCTGCTCGTTCTGGGGCCGGCTGCGCTATCGCCTGTACCGGCATCCTCTGGTGATGTTCGGCCTCGGCCCGGCCTATCTCTTCATCCTGCAGTACCGCGTGCCGGTCGGCTTGATGCGCGGCTGGCGGCCGTGGGCCAGCAGCATGACCACCAATCTCGCGATCGCCTCGATCGTCGGCCTGCTGATCTGGCTCATCGGCCTCAAGGCGTTCCTGCTGGTGCACCTGCCGAGCCTGCTGCTCGCCGCTTCAGTCGGGGTCTGGATGTTCTATGTCCAGCATCAGTTCGAGCGGACGAGCTGGGCGAACGACCGGGAGTGGAACCTGCACGACGCGGCCCTGCACGGCAGCTCGCATTACGACCTGCCGGCGTTCCTGCACTGGTTCACCGGCAACATCGGCGTACACCACGTGCATCACCTCAACAGCCGCATTCCCTACTACCGCCTGCCGCGCGTGCTGCGCGATCATCCGGAACTGCGCCAGGTCGGCCGGCTGACCCTGCTCGAGAGCTTCCGCTGCGTGCGCCTGGTGCTGTGGGACGAGACACAGCGTCGCCTGGTATCGTTTCGCGAGGCCCGGTTGGCGGCCTGAGGCGCGTCGAGGGAGTTGGCGATGCATATCGGATTGATCGGCGGCATCGGCCCGGCTGCCACGGACTTCTACCACCGCGGCCTGATCGAGCGGCACCACGCCTCGAACATCCCGCTCGACCTCACCATCGCCTACGCCAACGTGCGCGACATGAGCCGCAACATGGGCGATCAGCGGCCCGACCGACAGGCGGAGATCTTTGCCCGGCTGATCGGCCATCTGAAGGGCGCCGGCGCCCAGGCCGCGGCCGTCACCTCGATGGGTGGGCACTTCTGCATCAAGGAGCTGGAGGCGATCTCGCCCCTGCCATTGATCAACGGCCTCGATCCGGTCGACGCCGCCATCAACCAGCGGGGGCTGAAGCGCGTCGGCATCATCGGCACGCGCGTGGTCATGGCAAGCAAGCTCTACGGCAAGATCACCAAGGCCGAGGTCATCGCCCCCGAAGGTGACGAGTTCGAGCGCGTCCAGCAGTGCTACGTCGACATGGCGAGCATCGGCCGCGTCGTCGACCAGCAGCGCCAGACCTTCTTCGCGGCCGGCCGTCGCCTGGCCGATCGTGGCGCCGAGGCCGTGCTGCTGGGCGGCACCGACCTGTTCCTGGCCTTCGCCGGCCACGATTGCGGCTTCCCCGTCATCGACTGCGCCGACGTCCACGTCGACGCGATCTACGAGAAATCGTCGGCCTAGCTTCCGTCATCCCGACCGGAGCCGAGCGCAGCGAGGCGCAGTGGAGGGACCTATTCTGTTGTCGCATCGGCAAGAACAGGTCCCTCGACTACGCCGCCCTTCAGGCGGCTCCGCTCGGGATGACGGGAAAAATCAGGCGCACTTCTTCAGCAGATTGCTGGCCGCCATGTCGCCGGGCAGCTTTTCCAGCGATTCCTCGAAGAACCGGCGGGCGCAGACCAGGTCATGGCGTGCCAGGGCCTCGGCGCCCGACTGCAGCAGGTCGCGCGTGCCGGCCTTGGCGGCGCGCTGCTCGGCCGGGTCGTGCTGGAACACCTCGCTGATCATGACCGGATGGGTCTTGCCCTTGACCACGACGACGTCGATCGGGCGGATGTCGTAGGCCTTGGGATCGGCCAAGCTCTCCACGGTGTACTGCGAGACCAGCATCTTGACGCCATAGGTCTTGGTCAGGCTCTCGACGCGCGAGGCGAGGTTGACGGCGTCGGAGATGACGGTGCCGTCCATGCGGTGCTTCTCGCCGATCGTGCCCATCATCAGGGTGCCGGTGTTGATTCCGACGCCGATGGCGATCGGACGCCGGCCCGCGGCGCGGCGCTCGGCATTGAAGGTATCGAGCGTCTCGAGCAGGGCGATCCCGGCGCGCACCGCATCGTCGGCCGATTCGAACAGCGCCATGATGGCATCGCCGATGTACTTGTCGATGAAGCCGTTGTGGGCGCGGATCACCGGGCCCGTGTGCTCGAGATAGGCGTTGATGAAGGCGAAGTTCTCGTCCGGCGTCATGGCTTCCGACAGCGTCGTGAAGTTCCGGATGTCGGAGAACAGGATCGTCATGTCCTTGCGCTTGTTGTCGCCCAGCTCGACCTCGACAATCGACGGCTTGCCGACGATCGCCAGGAAGGCCTGCGGCACGAAGCGCTCGATCGAGATGTTGGTCTTCTTGAGGTCGGTGATGGTCTTGCGCACCGCATCGCGCATTGACGCGAAGCTGAGTGCCAGCTGGCCGATCTCGTCGCGCCGGTCGGTGTTGGCGATCGCCTGGTTGAGATCGCCCTCGGCGATCGCGCCGGCCTCGCCGCGCAGGTTGAACAGCGGCTCGAGCAGCTGCTTCTGCAGCTGCCGGGAAGCGATCCAGAACACGATCGGCATCAGGATCGCCAAAACGAGCAACGAGCTCAGCAGGACTTGTATAACCGCCTCGCGTGCCAGCCCGACGTCGTAGGTGATCTTCCGAATCACGTGCTTGGCGGTCACCGCATGGCCGGGCTTGGTTGCCGACGAGGTTTCTTCGGCGCTGTAGACGGTGAGATAGCGGCCATCGCCGCTGCTGATCTCCTCGCGGCGGTCCTTGACGATGCGTTCGGCCAGCGCCGGATCGAGCTTTTGGCCGGGATGGATCAGCGACCAGGTGCCGGACTGGTTGATCAGATAGATGTCGAGCTCCTTGATCGAGGGATTGGAGCGCACCGGATCGGTCAGCAACTCGTCGAAAAAGTACTTCGCCATCCAGCCATAGCCCGTCGCATCGAGGCTGCTGCGGACGTCGGTCGAGATCTCGATGATGTAGTCTTTGTCCTTTGGTCCCAGGTAGCTGTAGGTCCTGAGTGTCCCCGTGAGCTGGCTGAGGTCGATGCCGTCGCTCATCACCCGGTTGCCCCCGAACACCGAATCGAGGAACTCGGTGAACGGCCCCTTGGGGAAGGCGAGGTTCATGTCGGGCGGATAGTTGGTCTGGAAGACGACGTGATCGCGATTGATGAAATAGATGTGCTGAACGCCGTAGCGCTTCGCCAGCGCCGTCATCTCCTCGCTCGACAGCGCGCTCGGTGGCCGACCGCTCGCCTCCAGCTCCTGCGCGATCGACGGCATCACCTTATCCATGTGCGACGTGATGCGCTCATGCTCATCGCTCAGCATGGTCTCGAAGACGGCAAAACGATCGCTGAGGCCCGCCTCGATCTTGCGGATCTCGTCGGCGTAGCGCTGCGAGGTCAGGCGGTACATGGCAAGCGACGTCACAATGATGGCGCCGAGACTGACCGACAGCATCACCGCCAGCAGGAACAAGGCCGCCTGGCGCTTCACCGCCAGCGCTCCATTCTAGGCCGTGCCCCAGACCGCGCGGGCGGTATCGACGATCAGGCCGAGCTTGGCCCATTGCGTGTCCTCGTCGATCGAGTTGCCACCGGCGACGCTGGCGAAACCGCATTGCGAGGAGAGCGACAGGCGCTCGAGGTCGACGAACGTCGCCGCCTCGTCGATGCGCCGCCTGAGGTCGTCGCGGCTTTCCAGGACCGGCGTCTTGGACGAGACCAGCCCCAGCACGACATGACGATCCTTCGGGACGTGGCGCAGCGGCGAGAAATCGCCGGCGCGCTGGCTGTCGTACTCCAGGAAATAGACGTCGACCGGGAAGTCGTTGAACAGCCGCGCCGCCACCGGCTCGTAGCCGCCCGACGCCATCCAGCGGCTGCGGAAGTTGCCGCGACAGAGATGCATGCCGACGGTCACGCCGGCCGGGCGCTCGCTCAGGATGCGACGCATCACGTCGACGTAGAGATCGAGCAGCTTGTCGGAATCGCCGCCCTCGGCCTTGGCCTGCTCGCGCACCAGGGGATCGCACAGCATCGCCACCGGTACCTCGTCCATCTGCACGTAGGTGCAACCCGCTTGGGCGAGCTCGGCGAGCTCCGTGCGGTAGACCGCCACAAGGTCGTCGAAGTAACGCTGCTGGTCGTAGACCGCGGGATCGAACGGCTGGGTGAAGCGGAAAAAATGGAAGGCGCTGGGTGTCGGCAGGGTCGCCTTGGGCAGCGCAGACCTGGTGAACCTCTTCACCCGCCGGTATTCGGCGAGCGTGATCGGCGCGCGGCGGCGGATCGGCGCCGTGGCGACGCAGGTCGGCCATTCGAAGCTGCCGCCTTCGGTGTCGCGGAAGCGGAACAGCGACGGTTGCAGGCGAAAGCCGTCGAGGCCTTCGAAGAAGAAGCCGAACCAGGAGGTGCGGCCGAACTCACCGTCGGTGGCGACCCTGAGGCCAAGTTCCTCCTGCTGGGCGACGACGCGGCCGATCTCGCGTTCCAGCACCGACTGGTAGTCGGCCGCCGCGGCCTTGCCGTTGGCGATCGCGGTCGCGGTATCCTTGAGGATGCGCGGCCGCAGCAGGCTGCCAATAACTTCAGCGCGAAACGGCGGGTCGGCCATTTATCCGTCAGCTGTTGGTCCAGAGCCTCGTAGTGTAGGCGCCTTCGACACCGGCGTCGATCTGGGCGGCGACGCTGGCATCGGCGCCGATGCGCGGGGCGATGATCTTGCCGAACGAGATTCGGCTTGCCGCCGGCCACGACTTGGGATCCCACAGCTTGGCGCGCACGACCGAGCGGGCGCAGTGAAAATAGCAGTGCTTGATATGCACGCGCGTCGCCAGCAGGGCGGGCTTGCCCAGCGAACTCAGCGAGCCAACCAAGTCGGCATCATCGAAGATCTCGGCGGTGCCCGACACGCGCAGCGTCTCGCCCGTCGCCGGCACCAAGGCGATCAGGCCGATCTTGCCCGTCGCCAGGATGTTGCTGAGGCCGAAGGCCAGGTTGTTGCCGACACGCTCGGGGATCAGCAGGGTCTTGGGATCCTCGACCCGGATGAAGCCTGGCTCGTCGCCCTTGGGCGAGACTTCGATGGTGCCGTCGGCGGCGGTCGTGCCGACCAGGGCGAAGGGACAGCGCTTGAGGAAATCGATCGACTGCTCGTCGAGGGCATCGAGGATCTTGGTCTTCGTCGCCGGACGTGGCTCGGCGATGATGCGGCGCAGGTCGTCGGTCGAAGTCAGGCGGGCCATGAGTCTGTTCCTTGCGAATCGTTCGCAGGAACCTTCAACCAATTGGCGCTCCGATTCAACTCTTCCGGACTGCCGGCCTCCGGCCGGCAGTCCGGAAGATCATGATTCGAGGCCATCCATGTTCGCATACAGGCGACGCAGGGCTGCCTTCAGGACTTCCGCCTCGCCGGCCGTGAAGCCCGCCAGCGCCACCTCCTCGTAGCGCTCGGCGATCGGCAGGATGCGCTGGGTGAGGCGCCGGCCGGCGGGCGCGACGTGGAGCAGGATGGCGCGCGCATCGTTGGCGTCGCGACGGCGGGCGACCAGACCCTTCTGCTCCATGCTGTCGACCAGGCGGGTCAGCGTGGAGACCTCGATCGAGGTGGTGTTGGAGAGATCGCCCATGCGCCGGCCGTCCTGCTCGCGCAGGGCGGCCAGCACGCGCCAGATCTGCAGGGTGGCGCCGAGCGGTCGCACCTCGTCGTTGAACGCCGTGGCGATGCGCGCACCGGCGCGGTTCAGGAGATACGGGAGATAGGAATCGAGCGGGCCCATGGCGCCCGCATGCCTATCACGCGGCGGCGATCATGACATCCCGCGTGTCGAAGTGCGGCGCCACCTCGCGCATGAAGCGGTCCATCTGCGCCTTGACCTCGGCATGCGGCTTCTGGCCGTAGTTGAAATAGAGGATGACCTCGGCGATGCCGGCCTTCTCGACCTGCTTCAGCGTGTCGACGATGTGCTGCGGGGTTCCGCACAGGATCGACTTGTCGGTCAGCTTCTCCGGCCGCATATCGCGCAGGATGTTCACGATGTCGACGAAATATTTGTAGGTCGGCGGCACCTTCTCGCCCGACGACGAGGGGAAGGCCGCGATCAGCGCGTCCTGGAAGTAGCGCACCAGCGCTTCCTTGCCGTACTGCTCCTCGGCCGGCGTCGAGGCGATGTGCACGAAGTACGAGCACATGGCGCGCCGCATCAGCCGCTTGTGGGCGCTCTCGCAGGTCTCCTTGTAAACGCGCACCGCGTCGCCGAGCGAGCCGTAGACCATGGCGGCGGCGAACGGCGCGTAGATCACATTCCAGTCGTGCCTGGCGGCAAGCTCCATCGACGGGCGCGAGAAGCAGGCGACGTAGGGGCGCAACGGCTTCTGCGCCGGACGCGGCCGGATCTCGACGTCCTTGAACTCGTAGAACTTGCCCTTGTGCGACCACTTGCCGGGCTCGGTCCAGGCGCGCCACACGATCTCGAGGCCCTCGGCGAACAGCTCGGCCGAATCCTCGAACGAGGCCTGGAACGGCTCGTATTCCTTGCGGTCGTAGCCGCGACCGGCGGCGAAGTCGACGCGGCCACCCGACAGCAAATCGAGCGTCGCCCATTCCTCGGCGACATGCAGCGGATGATGCACCGGCAGGAGCGTCACAGCGGGCGCCAGCCGGAGACGAGTCGTCGCGCCGGCGAGCTGTGCCAGGATCGCCAGCGGCGAGGCGTTGACGCCGAGAAGGTTGAAATGGTGCTCGCCGATCCAGGCCGAGTTCAGGCCGATCTTCTCGGCGTACAGGGCCTCGGCGTAGATGTCCTTGATGAAGTCCTCGGCCTGCCGCGGATTGTTGGGATAGCGGTTGTCGCTCAGCGTGAAGTAGCCGAATTGCATGTTGTTTCCTCCATCCTTGGCTGAAGGATGATCGATCGGTATTTATTTGTAAATGCAAATAATAGTTCAAGGTTGTGGCCTATCATCGCGTCATCCCGACCGAAGCCGAGCGCAGCGAGGCGCAGTGGAGGGACCTCCTCTTCAGCGGCGGCCAGATGAACAGGTCCCTCGACTGCGCCGCCCTTTGCACGGCTCCGCTCGGGATGACGGAGGAGCTGCTAAGCCGCGCGCGGTTGCTGCGGCTGTTCCTGCTGCACCTCGGAGAGCGAGACGATCCAGTCGCGGAACGCCTTGATCTTTCGCCGGCGGATCGCCTCGGGCGGATAGACCAGGTAGTAGGCGGCGTCGGACGACATCTTGAAGTCGAAGGGCACGACCAGGCGGCCGGCCTTGAGATCGGGCGCCACGAGGGCATGGCGGCCGAGCGCCACGCCGAGCCCATCCATCGCCGCCTGGTAGGCCGCGAGAGAAAAGTCGAACGAGGTGCCGCGCGTGGAATCGACGCCCTTCACGCCGGCGGCCGTCAGCCAGATCTGCCAGTCATCGGGAAACGGCCCGATATGCAGCAGCGTGAAGCGCTTGAGATCGGCCGGCTTCTTCAAGCCGTTCGGTCCCTTGACCAGCGACGGCGCACACACCGGCATGATGTCCTCGCTCATCAAGCGTTCGGCGGTGAGCGACGGCCAATGGCCGCGGCCGTAGCGGATGCCGATGTCGACATCCTCGCGGCTGAAATCGACCAGGCCGGTGCCGGTGCTGACACGCACATCGATCTCGGGATTGGCGCGCTGGAAGCCGCCCAGCCGCGGCACCAGCCATTTCACTGCGAACGACGACGTCGTCGTCACCGTGAGATGCCCGCCTCGATCCTTCTGCAGCAGCTTCTCGGTCGCTTCGTTCAGCTGATCGAACGCGGCGCGCACCGCCGGCAGATAGGCCTGGCCCGCTTCCGACAGCAGCAGCGAGCGATTGCGGCGCACGAACAATTTTAATCCGAGTCGTTGTTCGAGCCCACGCACCTGGTGGCTGATCGCGGCCTGAGTGACTGAAAGCTCGTCGGCGGCGTCGGTAAAGCTCATATGGCGAGCGGCGGCTTCGAAAGCACGCAATCCATTGAGCGGCGGCAGGGTTCGCTTCATCGCTGTCCCATCACATGAGGTATTCTTATCAAAACAGGACAAACGGTTGTTTGTAAAGCGGCCCCTCCAGGACCAAATCCCCGATCATCAAGGTATTCACTTTATTCGGGGAGTAATCCCATGGCTGACCTCTCGCTTCATTACAGTTCCAAGGCGCCGCTGGCCGGCACCTTCGCCGTTTTCGGCCAGATCTTCGCCACCTGGCGCCAGCGCGCCAAGGAGCGCAAGGAGCTTTCGACCCTCGATGCCCGCACCCTGCGCGACCTGGGTCTGAGCGCCAGCGACGTGAACTTCGAGGTCAACAAGCCCTTCTGGCGTAGCTAACGCACCCGAATCCGGAGCCGGCCCGTATTGTTACCCTGCGCGGGCCTTACCCTCTCCGGACACTGGCCGGCGGTCGATCCTCAGCCTCCCTGTCGACCGCCGGCTTTTTCTTTTTCGCGAATTGCCCGTCACGGGCCGGATAGAAACCACACCGGCCGTGCTGCTTTGGTGCGGCATGGTCCGGAATTCGATCCGAAGAATTTTCACGGAATGGCGCCGTCGCGCGCGTAGCCGCCGCGACATCGGCAGCATCGACTACTGCACCCTGCACGATCTCGGTCTCAGTCCCGGCCAGATGCAATTCGAGGCACAAAAGCCGTTCTGGCGCGCCTGACCATCTGTGCTAGAGGCTCGGCGGATGCCTCTTTCCGATCTCCAGATCCAAACATTGGCGCGCGACGCCGTACAGCGCGCGGCCGCCGGCGACTTCGCCGGCGCCGAGCCGTTGCTGGCGCAAGTGGTCGACGCGCGGCCCAACTCCGGGCAGGCGCTGCACCTGCTCGGCCAGGCCCGCTTGAAGCTCGGCCGCTTCGCCGAGGCGCGCGAGTCGCTGGAGCGCGCCGCCAAGTTCCTGCCCAAGGAGGTCGCGGCCCATGTCAACCTGGCTGGCTGCCTGTCGGTGCTGGGCGAGCACACTGCGGCGCTCGCAGCCCTCGATCGCGCCCAGCGCCTGAAACCCGGCGATGCCGCCATTGCCCATAACAAAGGTCGCGCATTCGAGGCGCTGGGTCGCCTCGACGAGGCCGAGCAGGCCTACAACGAGGCCTTGTCGATCGACCATCGCCTGATGCCGTCCCTGTCGGCGCGCGCCAATCTGCTGGCCGCGCGTGGCGACTGGATCGGCGCCCTGGCCGATCTCGAGACGGCGCTGACCAGCCGACCCAACGACCCGCATCTGCGCCTGCGCCGCGGCGACTTGCTGTTGCGTCAGGGCGACTGGCTGCGCGGACTCTCGGACTACGAAGCGCGCCTGGAGCTACCGGGCGAACGCTACACGCCCGACCTGCCGCGCTGGCAGGGCGAGCCTCTGACCGGCCGCCTGCTGATCTATCCGGAACAGGCCGACATCGAGAGCGACGCGGCGCTGCGTGACACGCTGATGCTGGCGCGCGGCGTCGATGCAACGGTGCAGTGTGCGCCGCGTCTCGCCGAATGGCTCGACATGCCGACGCTCCAACGTGGTACCGCTCTCGAAGGATTTGCCGCCGCGGCACCCTTGCGCAGCCTGCCGCATCTCCTGGGTTGGACGCTCGATGCCCTGCCCTCGCCCGGTGCATTGCGAACGACAGCGCAAGCGTCGACACGTGTCGGCTGGTTCACGGACAGTTCACCGCCCGCCGGTGTCGATGTCGAACGCCGACCCGAGCTCGCCGCGGCGTGCCGCATGGTCGTCGGCGACGACGTTTGGCCTGTTCACCTCGCCGCGCGGCTTGGCCTTCCGACCATCGTCCTGTTGCCTTCCGGCACCGACTGGCTGTGGGGACCGCAGCCCGGACCCTCTCCTTGGTATTACTCCGCCGAGGTTGTGCCGGCTGGCGATGCAGCGGCGTTGGAGTCGCGTTTCGCTTTCTCCTGAGCCGTCCACTCCCGCATGCGCTGGAAGACCACGTACAGCATCGGGATGATGAAGATGCCGAATATGGCGGCCGCGAGCATGCCACCGAACACGGGCGTGCCGACGGCGCGGCGGCTGGCGGCGCCGGCGCCTTCGGCGATCACGAGCGGCAGCAGGCCGAGGATGAAGGCGAAGCTGGTCATGATCACCGGCCGGAAGCGCAGCCGCGCGCCCTCGACCGCCGAGTCCAAGAGCTCGCGGCCATGCCGTCGCTGCTCGACGGCGAACTCGACGATCAGGATGCCGTTCTTGGCGGCGAGCGCGACCAGCACGACCAGGCCGATCTGGGCATAGACGTCGAAGGCGAGGCCCAGCCACCACACGAAGGCGATGGCGCCCAAGACGCCGACCGTGACCGACAGCAGCACGGGCAACGGGATGTTCCAGCTCTCGTACAGCGCCACCAGGAAGAGATAGGCGAACAGCACGGCGAGCCCCAGCACGATGCCGGTCTGGCCGGCCGCCAGCTTCTCCTGCAGCGCAACCGCCGTCCATTCGAAGCCGTAGCCCGGCGGCAACGTCGTCGCTGACAAGCGCTCCATCGCCGCCAGCGCCTGGCCCGAGCTGAAGCCGGGCTTGGGTGCACCGTTGATGACGGCGGCGCGGAAGCCGTTGTAGCGGATGACCACCTGCGGGCCGAGCACTAGCTTGGCCGTGGCCAGCGAGCGCACCGGCACCATGGCGCCCGCGGCGTTGCGCACATAGACGCGGTAGATGTCGTCGATGGTGTCGCGGAAGCGATCCTCCGATTCGATATTCACCTGCCAGGTGCGGCCGAACAGGTTGAAGTCGTTGACGTAGTAGCCGCCCAGGCTCGCCTGCAGGGCGACGAACACGTCGCTCACCTTGACGCCCAGCACCTGCGCCTTGTCGCGGTCGATGTCGAGATAGACCTGCGGGGTGTCGGCGGCGAAGGTGGTGAAGACGCCGGCGAGCTCGGGCTGCTGGTTGGCCGCCACGATCATGGCGCGCGTGACGGCGGCGAGGTCGGTCGGCGACTGGCCCTGCAGGGCCTGCAGCACGTACTGGAAGCCGCCGGTGCTGCCCAGGCCCAGGATCGGCGGCAGGTTGAAGGGGAAGGCAATGGCGCCCTGGATGGCGGCGAGCTTGGGCCTGAGGCTGGCTATGATGGCATCGGCCGACTGGCTGCGGTCGGTGCGCTCCTCGTAAGGTTTCAGGCGCACCACGAAGAAGGCGCTGTTGGACGACACGACGTAGTCGATGAAGTTCAGGCCGACGACCGACACGACGCCCTGCACGCCGGGGATCGGCCGCATGATGTCCTCGACCTGCTTCACCAGGTCGGCGGTGCGGTTGAGCGAGGCGCCCTCGGGCAGGCGCATGGCAACGAAGAACGCACCCTGGTCCTCCGTCGGCAGGAAGCCCTGCGGTGTGATCCTGAGCACGCCATAGGCGGCGGCGCCGCACACCGCGGCTGCCACGATGCCGAAGACCGCGAGCCGCACCAGGCGGCGCACGATGGCGACGTAGCCGTCGCGCACCCAGTCAATGGCGCCCAGGACCCGCTGCATCACCCTTTGAAGGGGGCCGCGCCGCTGGTGGTCGCCGCGCTTCAGCAGCACTGCGCACAGCGCCGGGCTCAGGGTGAGCGCATTGAGCGCCGAGATCAGCATGGAGATCGACACGGCAACGGCGAACTGGCGGAACAGCTGGCCGCTGATGCCGGGGATGAAGGCCACCGGCACGAACACCGACAACAGCACCAGGGTGATGGCGATGATGGGGGCGGTGATCTCACCCATTGCCTTCTTGGTCGCCTCGGCAATGGTGAGGTCGGGATTCTCCTCGATCACGCGCTCGACGTTCTCGATGACCACGATGGCGTCGTCGACGACGATGCCGATGGCCAGCACCAGGGCGAGCAGCGAAACCGTGTTGGCCGAATAGCCGATCAGCAACAGGACCGCGAAGGTGCCGATGATCGACACCGGCACGGCGACCAGCGGGATGAGGGTGGTTCGCAGTTTGCCCAGGAACAGGAAGACGACGATCGCCACCAGTACGAAGGCGATGACCAGCGTATGGACGACCTCGTCGATGGTCGAGGTCACGAACACCGTCGAATCCCAGAACACCCGGTATTCGAGATCGTCGGGGAAGCGCTGCTTCAGCTCGTCCAGCACCTTGCGGACGTTGGCCGCCACCTCGACCGCGTTGGCGCCGGGCGACTGGAAGATGCCGATCGTCGCCGAGGGCGCGCCGTCGAAGCGGCTGTAGCGCTCCTGGCTCTTGGCGCCGAGATCGGCCCGCGCGACGTCCTTGACGCGCACCACCGAACCGTCGGGATTGGCGCGGATCACGATGTTGTCGAACTGGTCGGTCCGCGTCAGACGCCCCTGGGTCTTGATGGTGAGCTGGTACTGCTGGGCCTGCGGCGCCGGTGCGGCGCCGATGCGGCCGAGCGCCGCCTGGATGTTCTGGCTCTGGACCGCGGTCACCACGTCGGTCGGGGTGAGGCCGAAGGCGGTCAGCCGGTCGGTGTCGAGCCATAGTCTCAGCGAATAGTCGAGGGCGCCGAACAGGCTCGCCTGGCCGACGCCGCGCACCTTCGCCAACTGGTCGACGACGTTGATGGTGGCGTAGTTGTTGAGATAGAGCGCGTCGTAGGTGTTCTTGGGCGAATAGATGGTGATGACCTGCAGCAGCGCCGCCGACTTCTTGCGGATGACCAGGCCCTGGCGCTGCACCTCCTGGGGCAGGAGCGGCACGGCAAGCTGAGCGCGGTTCTGGACGTTCACCGTGTTGATGTCGGGGTCGGTGCCGAGCGCGAAGGTGACGGTCAGCGAGTAGCTGCCGTCGGCGGCGCTAGCCGACTGGTAGTAGAGCGCGTTGTCGACACCGACGATCTGCTGCTCGATGGGCTGCGCCACGGTGGTCTCGACCACCTCGGCATCGGCGCCGGGATAGGCGGCGGTGAGCGAGACCTGCGGCGGCACGATCTCGGGGAACTGCGCCACCGGGATCTGGAAGATCGCGATCAGGCCGGCCAGCGTGATGACGATCGAGATGACGAAGGCCAGACGCGGGCGGTCGATGAAGATGCCGGAGATCATGGCTGTCCTCCGTTATGACGAGGATCAACCATCCGACGCTGCCTGCAGCACCGTCGCCTGCACGACCTGGCCCGGCCGCACCTTCTGGATGCCGTCGACGATCACCTTCTCGCCTTCCTTCACGCCAGAAGTGACGACGACATCGGTGCCGCGTTGGGGACCGGTCTGCACGCGCCGCTGCTCGACCTTGTTCTGGTCGGTGACGACCAGAACATAGTAGCCCGACTGGTCGACCTGCAATGCCGCCTGCGGCACCACCAGCCTTGGTTCTTCCTGGCGCTCACGGATGATCGCCGTCACGAACTGGCCGTCAGTCAGGGTGCGGTCGGGATTGGGCATTGTCGCCCGCATGATCAGCGTGTCGGTCTGCGGGTCGACCTGCGGGTCGGTGAGATTCCACACGCCGCGCTGAGTGTATTCCTGGCCACTGGGCAGTCGCACGCGGATGTCGATCTTGGCCATGCCGCCATCCTCCTTGCGGCGCGCCTCGCGGATCGCCTCGAGGTCGCGCACGCTCACCGGAAACAGCACATAGACCGGATCCTGGCTGACGATGGTCGCGAGCACGCCGCTCGCCGGATTGACGAGATTGCCGACCGTGTAGGCGGTTCGCCCGATGCGCCCGTCGATCGGCGCGCGGATGTCGGTGTAGTCGAGATTGACCTGGGCCTGAGTCAGCGCGGCCTTGGCCTGCATCACCCGGCCGGCGGCGCTGTCCATCGCCGCCTTCTTTTGATCGACATCGCTCTGCGGGCTGAAGTTGCGCTTGGACAGTTCGAGGCTGCGCTCGTACTCGAGCTTGGCGTTGGTCAACGTCGCCTCGGCAACGGCAAGATTGGCCTTGGCCTGGTCGAGCGCCGCCTGGAACTGTACTTTCTCGATCTGAAAGAGCAGCTCGCCCGCCTTGACGTCCTTGCCCTCATGGGCGTCGCCCTCGCGGAATAGGACCTTCTCGAGAAATCCTTCCACGCGGGCGCGCAGTTCGACCTTTTCGATGGCCTTGATGCGGCCGACGAACTCGAAGGACTGGCTGACGCCTTTCATGACGGCCGGCCGCACGCCGACCGCCGGAGCCGGCGTTTGCGCCGCAGCAGCCGGCGGCGCCTTGCTCTGATGGCTGAACAGGAACCAGCCCGCACCAGCCGCGATGACCAGGACGATCACACCGGCGATGGCGATCCATCGCGATTTCGGAACAGCGTGGGAAGTCGCCATCACACGGCCTCACGTTCCGCAGCGCCGATGGCGCGCGCCTGGTTCCCCGCCACTGCGAGCCTCATCCGACGCAGCGGCGCGCGGAAGCGAGATTTTCTCGGCCATGGCCTGGGCGCCGTCATGCTGGTCGCTTCAGCAGCTCTGAATCGATCGGCATCTTGCGCAGCCGCTTGCCGGTCGCGGCGAATATCGCGTTGGCAATGGCCGGCACGATCGCCGACGTGCCCGGCTCGCCCATGCCGCCCGGCGCATCGCCGCTCTGCACGATATGCACCTCGATCTTGGGCGCTTCGTCCAGCCTGAGGACGCGATAGGTGTCGAAGTTCGACTGCTCGACGCGGCCGTCCTTCACCGTGATCTCACCGTAGAGCGCGGCGCTGATGCCGAAGATCGTCGCGCTCTCGATCTGCGCCCGCACCGTATCGGGGTTGATCACGATGCCGCAGTCGATCGCCGCCACCACGCGGCGCACGCGGACCGTCCCGTCTTTCGCCACCTCGACCTCGGCGACCTGCGCGAGATGGCTGCCGAAGACGTTCTGCACCGATACGCCGCGACCGATGCCAGCCGGCAGCGCCTGGCCCCAGCCGGCCTTTTCCGCCGCCAGCGTCAGCACCGCTTTGGTGCGCGGCGTCTTGTCGAGCAGCGCCAGCCGGTAGGCGACGGGATCCTGCTTCGCCGCGGCCGCCAGCTCGTCCATGAAGCTTTCGACCACGAAGATGGTGTGCGACGGGCCGACGCTGCGCCAGAAGGCGGTCGGAACGCCGGGCGGCTCGACCCGCAGGTATTCGACGTGCTTGTTGGGCAGGCCGTAGATGAACTTGGCGGCGCCCTCGATGCTGTCGGGATCGAGACCGTTGTTGAAGCCCGGCGGCAGCCAGCGCGCCACCACCGAGGAACCGGCGAAGCGATGGTTCCAGGCGACCGGCTTGCCGGTCTCGTCCAGCCCGGCCGACAGGCGGTCGAACCAGTAGGGCCGGTACATGTCGTGCTGGATGTCTTCCTCGCGCGTCCACACGACCTTGACCGGACCGTCGACCTTTTGCGCGATCTGCACGGCGCGGGTGACGCCATCGACCTCCAGCCGGCGACCGAAGCCGCCGCCAATCAAGTGATTGTGCAGCACGACCTTTTCCAGCGGCAGGCCGGTGACCTTGGCGGCGGCCGCCTGGGCACGCGCCGCGACCTGCGTGCCGACCCAGACCTCGCAGCGGTCCTTGGCGACATGCACGGTGCAGTTCATCGGCTCCATCGTGGCGTGCGCCAGGAACGGCACCTGATATGTCGCGTCGACCTTCGTCGCCGCGCTTTCCAGCGCCTTGGCCGCGTCACCGATGTTCTCGGCGACCGGGCCGGCGTTCAATGTCGCCTGCTCGAGGTCGCGCGCCACATCTGCCGTCGTGAGCCTGGCGTGCGGGCCCTCGTCCCATTCGATCTTCAGTGCCGCCAATCCCTTCTTGGCCGCGCCCATGTGGTCGGCCACGACAGCCACGCAATCGTCGAGCCGCACGATCTGGCGCACGCCCTTGACGGCCTTGGCTGCCGTGTCGTCGACACTCTTGAGCTTGCCGCCGAAGACCGGCGACTGCGTCAGCGTGGCAATCTTCACGCCGTGCGGACGCACATCGATGCCGTAGACCGCCGTACCGTTGACCTTGGCCGGTGCGTCGAGCCGCTTGGCGGGCGTGCCGATCAGCTTGAAGTCCTTCGGATCCTTGAGCGGCACGTCCTTGGGGACGGGCATGCGCGCGGCGTCCGCCGCGACGGCGCCGTACTTGAGGCGACGCCCGGTCGGCGGATGCACGACCTCGCCCTTCTCCGCGCGACACGATGCCGGCTCGACGTTCCAGCGCTTGGCCGCCGCCGCCACGAGCAGCGTGCGCGCCACGGCGCCGGCCTGCCGCAACGGCTGCCACGACGCCATGATCGCCGTTGAACCACCGGTCGCCTGCACGCCCGCCAGCAAGGGATTGCCATATGTCTTCTCGTCGGGCGGCGCATGCTCCAGCTGCACCTGGCCGAGCCCGACCTCGAGCTCCTCGGCGATCAGCATGGGAATGGCGGTGTACGTGCCCTGGCCCATCTCGACATAGGGCATGGTGAGCACGATCGAGCCGTCCTCGCCGACGCGCACGTAGGCGTTGGGCGCGAAAGCCGTGGCGGCCTGCGATCCGAAAGGCAGACTGAAGCTCAGCAACAGGCCGCCGCCGGCCGCCGCACCGGCGCGCAGGAGATGGCGCCGCGACAAGTCGGTCATGTCAGCCTCCCTTACTCTGCGTTGCGGGCTGTGCGGCCTGCTTGATGGCCTCGCGGATGCGGCCGTAGGTGCCGCAGCGGCAAATGTTGCCGGACATCGCGTCGTCGATGTCGCTGTCGGTGGGCTTGGGATTGGCAGCCAGCAGCGCCGCTGCGGCCATGATCTGGCCGGACTGGCAATAGCCGCACTGCACGACCTCGCGGTCGAGCCAAGCCTTCTGCACCTTGGCGCCGGCTGCTGTCGCGCCGATCGCCTCGATGGTGGTGATCGCCGAGCCGTTCAGGCTCTCGACCGGCGTGACGCAGGAGCGGGTCGCCGCGCCATCGACATGCACGGTGCAGGCGCCGCATTGGGCGATGCCGCAGCCGAACTTCGTGCCGATCATGCCCAGCACGTCGCGCAGCACCCACAACAGCGGCGTGTCCCCGTCGACATCGACGTTGTACGTCTTTCCGTTGATCTTTACTGAGTAGGCCATGGCTCACCTCTTTCCGTAGGCGGTGAAGATGTAGTCCTTTGCCTTCACGATCGTGTGGCAGGCGAACCCGCAGTCGGTGCCGCGACCCTCGGGCTTGTAGGTGTCGGTGGCGGAGTCGTATGTGAAACGGGCGTAGCCCCAGCCGCCGCTGCTCGCGAAGCGCTTGCTGTCCTTGGTGATGAACAGCACCTCGTTCAGTGTGGACGAGATGCGCACGTCGAAGGGAGCCTCGGTGCTCTTCACCGGCTTCCACTGGATCTTGGCGATCGTCGAACCCTCGGGAAACGGCTGGCCGTTGAGCGGAATGCCGGCCTGGTATGCCGCGATCATCGTCGGATTGGCGACCATGACCTTGAGATCGTGCTCGGTCTGGCTGGCGCCCACGGTGGCCCAGGTCTCGTAGCCCCTGAACTCCGACAGAGCGAGACCATCGGGCACGGCCACGGTGTACTTGTCGGCCGCGACGAGCGTGTGGGCACCCAGCACGGCGGCGGCGACCCCTGCTGTCAGCGCGAGCAAGGCGGGAAGTCTCTTCGTCATCGCTCTCCCCAGTTGAGGCGTTCGTTGTCCAACCACCGAACAGTTACGCCGCACCGCGCGCGAATGCTCGTTATCGTCTGTTAAGAGTTGTAAGAGCTGCATCGGCCCTGCGCCTATTGAACGATGGTATAGGTGGCGCTGATCGTGGCCCGTCACCAGTAACTTAAATCTTGCGGTGCCACGCCTCGGCCTGTGACTCCCTAACAACCTCCTCGACGAAGTCCGGCACGACGTTGCGAAACTTGCCGTCATCGGCAGGGATGATCTCGACCAGCCGGGCGATCATCTCGGCCGGATCGAGGCGGACTTCGTCGTTCCAGAGCATGCTGTCGATGAGGTCGCGCATCGCCGCCCGCTTGGTGAAGTTCCTGCCGTCGTCGAGCCAGCGGAAGGGCGTGTCCGCCATCGTCTCGGTGAAACCGGTCGAATACGGGCCGGGGTTCACGACCTGCACCTTGATGCCGAACGGCGCCAGCTCCTGCTGCATGGCTTCGGCCATCGCTTCCAGCGCATGCTTGGTCGCGGCGTAGACACCGAAACCCGCCGGTGTGAACAGGCCGCCGATCGACGAACAGAACACGATCTTGCCGGGCCGTTTCTCGGCCACCCACCTCGCGATGAAGCCCTGGGTGAGCACGAGCGGCGCGAACAGGTTGGTCTCGAAGTTGCGCCGCACCAGGTCGATGGGCATCTCGCTCACCGGACCCGCCTCGCCGATGCCGGCGTTGTTGAACAGCACGTCGATATCGCACTTCAAGGCCTGGGCGACATCGTAGGGGTCGAGCAGGTCGAGCTTCTCGACCTCGATCGTGGTCAGGCCAAGCTCCTCGACCTTGCGCCGGAGCGCCGTGACCTGCGGCGCAATCTGAACTGTCGCAATGACGCGATGGCCCGCGCGCGCCAGCCCCAAAGCGGCGCCTTCGCCCAGTCCGGAGCCAGCACCGGTGACAAGGATCGTCTTACCCATGCCTGGCTTATGGATTCTAGCCGGCCAGCCGACGAGTTTAGTTTCGCGAAGAATTGCAAATCCATCCTGGAGATTGGCCGCCTTGGCGGGCGTTAGGGCACCCTGTATGCAGGGCATGGCGAAGCGACCAGTCCGCTTCGCCAGGGGCGCGTCATGGATCGTGGTGCTGCCGGCTCGCGCGGGAGCGTCGCTTTCGGCCCTTTCCGCCTACATGCCGACAAACGGCTTCTGGAGAAGAATGGCGTTCCGGTCGCCGTCGGCAGCCGGGCGCTGGACCTCCTGATCGCGCTGGTCGAGCACGCGGGCGAGGTCGTCAGCAAGCAGGACCTGATGGCCCGCGTCTGGCCGAAGATCACGGTCGATGAAAGCAGCCTCCGGGTCCATGTCGCCATGCTGCGCAAGGCGCTGGGCGATGGCCGCGACGGCGCGCGCTACGTGACCAACGTCTCCGGCCGCGGCTACTGCCTGGTTGCGCCGGTCACCGCCGTCGTCGAGACGCCCGCCGTCACGGCAGCACCGCCCGCTGCCGCCAAGCCCGCTATTTCATCGGTATCCGCCACCTCACCCGACCCGCCGCCAGGCTTGCCGCGACCGCTTGGCCACATGGTCGGGCGCGAGGCAACGGTGGCCGATGTCTCGGCCCTGCTCGCCACACAGCGCTTCGTCACGCTGCATGGGCCGGGCGGCATCGGCAAGACGACCGTCGCTATTGCGGTGGCTCATGCCGGGCTGGCGGCCTTCGCCAATGCCGTGACCTTTGTCGATCTCGGGGCGATCAGCGATGCCAGCCTGCTGCCGAGCGCGGTGGCGTCGGCGCTTGGCGTTGCCGTCCAGTCCGGCGATGCGATGCCGACCGTGCTGAATTTCCTGCGCCGTCGCCGGTTGCTGCTGGTGCTGGACAATTGCGAGCACGTCATCGACCAGGCCGCCCGCCTGGCTGAGCCGGTCTTTCGTGACTGCCCCGAGGTCGGCCTGCTGGCGACCAGCCGGGAAGCGTTGCGCGTCGAGGGCGAGCACGTCTTCCCCTTGCCCGCCCTGGAGACTCCGGATCGCGACAAGCTCGGCGCCTCCGAGGTCATGGCCTTTGCCGCGGCGAATCTCTTCGTCGAACGCGCGGCCGCCAGCGGCCACCCCGTCGAGCTCAGCGACGCCGACGCCGCGATCGTCGCCGAGATCTGCCGCAAGCTCGACGGCAACGCGCTGGCGATCGAGCTGGCCGCCGGCCGTGTCGGCACGCACGGCCTGCAGGGGCTCGCGACGCTGCTCGACAGCCGGCTGCGGCTCTCGTGGCAGGGGCGGCGCACCGCGTTGCCGCGGCACCAGACGCTGAGCGCCACGCTCGACTGGAGCTACAACCTCATTCCCGAGACCGAGCGCGCGGTCCTGCGACGCCTCTCGATCCTGCTCGGCGGCTTCACCCTGCGGGCGGCCGAGGCGGTGGCGTCCGACGCCTCGTTCGATCCGGCTGCTGTGGTGGAGGCGCTCGAGCAGTTGGTCGCCAAGTCGCTGGTCCAGGCCGACGCCAGCGGAACGCCGCGCTACCGGTTGCTCGACACCATGCGCGCCTACGCCCGGTCCAAGCTGGCCGAGAGCGGAGAAGAACGAACTGCAGCGCGCCGCCACGCCGACTACTTCCGCACCTTCCTCGAGCAGACCCGCGCAGAGAGGACGCAGGCCTTGACGCCCAGCGACGGCAACCGGCGCCTCGAACGCGCGTCACTGCTGGGAAATGTGCGCGCCGCCCTCGACTGGTGCTTCGCCGGGACCGGCGAGCGCGCGCTCGGCGTGCAGCTCGCTGCAGCGGCGGCGCCGCTGTTCATCGAAGTCTCGCTGCTCGACGAATGCCGGCGCTGGAGTGAGCGCGCGCTCGGCGTGCTCGAGGAGACCGAGCGCGGCACGCGCTTCGAGATGGAGCTGCAGGCGGGCCTCGGCCACTCGCTGATGCTGACCAGCCGCAACAGTGAGGAGGCGGGAGCGGCGCTGGAGCGTGGCCTGGAGATCGCGACCGCACTGGGTGATCGCTTCAACCAGGTCCGGCTGCTGAACCGGCTGCATCTTTACTATCGTCGCATCGGCGAGGTCGCGCGCACCCTCGCGGCGGCCGAGCGCATGGAAAAGGTGGCCGGCGAGATCGGCGACCCGGTCGGCCGGGCCGCCGCGCATATCCTGCTCGGCGTTTCGCATCACTTGGGCGGTGATCAGGCCAGGGCGCGCTTCCACCTCGACACATGCCTGGCAGAGGCAGCGGGCGTGCGGCCGACGGACCCCGGACACTTCGCCTTCTACAGGCCGCCACGCATTCCTCTGACCCGCATTCTGTGGCTGCAGGGTCATCTCGACCAGGCGCTCGAGATGGCGGGGCAGATCGCGCGGACGCCGCTGGCCGACGACGATCCCGTCACCTCCTGCATCGGATTGATCTGGGGCGCTTCGGTCCATGGCTGGGCGGGTGACTGGGCCTTGGTCGAGCAACAGGCGGAGCGCCTGATTGCGCATGCCACGGCGCATTTCCTGGAGCCCTATCGCAATGTCGGCCAGGGCATGCGAGGCGAAGCCCTGGTCCACGGCGGCGACGTAGAGGAAGGGACCACCCTGTTGCGCCGCTCGATCGCCAGCCTCGAGGCCGATCGCTACTGGCTGTACACGCCAGGCTTCAGCGCCACGCTGGCGACGGCCCTGGTCTCGACCGGCCAGGTGGAGCAGGCGGTGCGGGTGATCGATGGGGTGATCGACGCGACGGAGACCCTGGGCGGTCTGCTCATCCTTCCCGAGCTGCTGCGCATCAAGGGCGAGATCTGCGCAGGCCAGGGCGATGAGCGTCAGGCCCGGTCGTTGTTCCGGCGCGCGCTGGTGCTGGCCGAGCAGCAGTCGGCCCTGTTCTGGCAGCTCCGGGTCGCGATGAGCCTGATGCGGCTTGCCGGGACGCGCAGCCAGCGCGATGCTGCGCGAGAGCTGCTGGCCGATACCTACGGCCGTTTCACTGAGGGCTTTGCTACTGCCGACCTGAAGGCTGCAAAGGCGCTGCTAAACTGACGTTCCGGCAACTCTTAACGGCGTTTCACAAGGCTTAACGGGCGCTTTCTCCTGCGCGGCGGTAGTTCTCTGCCAGCACCGATCGGTGCCAGAACCAAGGAGGAAATGTCATGACCCAGCAGAACGCGATGCCCGACATGAAGCTCGAAGTCATCGTCATCCCCGTTTCCGATGTCGACCGCGCCAAGCGCTTCTACGACAGCCTGGGCTGGCGGCTCGACGCCGACTTCGACATCAGCGACGCCTTCCATGTCGTGCAGTTCACGCCGCCGGGCTCGGACTGCTCGGTGCATTTCGGTACGGGGCTCACGGACGCCACACCGGGTTCGGCGCGCGGGCTCTTCCTCGTGGTGTCCGACATCGTGGCGACGCACGACGTGCTTGCCGCGCGCGGCGTCGCGGTGAGCGACGTGTTCCATCGCGGAGTCGGCGAGCCGCCGCAGCCGGGCCCCGACCCCGAGCGACGCAGCTACTTCTCCTATGCCACGTTCCGCGATCCCGACGGCAACGAGTGGCTCCTGCAGGAAGTCACCGCACGCCTGCCAGGACGCGTGGACGGTACCGACACGACCTTCACCTCCGCGGCCGATCTGGCCCGCGCGCTGCGCCGCGCCGAAGCGGCACACGGTCAGTACGAGAAGCAGCTGGGACGGCGCGACGACGCCTGGGCCGATTGGTATGCCGACTACCTCGTGCGCGAGCAGACCGGAAAGGCGTTGGCATCGTGAGGGTGTTTCGGTGACGAACTACCTCGAGGACTACGCGATCGGCCAGACATTCGGCTCGGGCACAGCACGGGTCGAGGCCGATCGCATGACCTCGTTCGCCACCGAGTTCGATCCTCAGCCCTTTCACCTCAGCGACCAGGGGGCCAGGAACACGATCTTCGGCGCCTTGGCCGCAAGCGGCTGGCATACGGCGGCGATCACCATGAGGCTGCTGGTCGATGGCGAACTCAAACCCGCCGGCGGAGTCGTGGGCCTGGGATTCGACGAGCTTCGCTGGCCGAAGCCGGTTCGGCCCGGCGACGAGCTCCGCGTGCAGAGCGAGATACTGGAAGTGCGGCCGTCGAAGTCACGCGCCGATCAAGGGCTGATCAAGGTGCGATCAACGACGCTGAATCAGGCGGGAGAGGCCGTGCAGATCACGGTCGGCAACCTCCTGGTCCGCCGGCGGGGGACTCCCGCCTGACGGTCAGCCTTGCGTAAACCGTCTTCCTTCCGGCGATGGCGGATGCTGTTATCCGCCACCGGAGGAACCTCATGGGCAAGACCCTATTCGACAAGATCTGGGACAGCCACGTCATTACCGATCTCGGCAACGGCTTCATGCTGCTGCATATCGATCGGCTGCTGCTGCACGACCTGTCCGGTGCACGCGCGCTGCATGAGGTGATGGAGAAGGGCTATGTGCCGCCGCAGCCGCGGCTGATCTACGCCACGCCCGATCATGCGATCTCGACCCAGCCGGGCCGCACCGAGGAGACCTTCCCGCCCGGTGCGCCGCTGTTGCGCGGCCTGCGCGCCAACGCCGCAAAGTTCGGCATCCGGCTGTTCGATATCGGCCAGGACGGCAACGGCATCGTCCATGTCATGGGTCCCGAGCAGGGCCTGACCCTGCCGGGCACGACGCTGGTCTGCGGCGACAGCCATACCTCGACCCATGGCGGCATGGGCTCGCTGGCCTTCGGCATCGGCTCGTCGGAGCTGGAGCACGTGCTCGCGACCCAGACCATGGTGCAGCGCAAGCCCAAGCGCTTCCGCGTCCAGTTCGAGGGCAAGGTGCCCGAGGGCGTCACCGCCAAAGACATGATCCTGCACCTGATCGGCGACCTCGGCACCGCCGCCGGCACCGGCTACGCGGTCGAGTATGCCGGCCCGGCGATCCGTGGCCTGTCTGCCGAAGGACGCCTCACCCTCTGCAATCTCACGATCGAGATGGGGGCGCGCACCGGCATGGTGGCGCCCGACGACACGACCTACGAATACCTTGCTGGCCGCGACTACGCGCCCAAGGGGGCGATGTGGGACCGCGCGGTCGCGCACTGGCGCACGCTGCCGACCGATCCAGACGCCGACTTCGACCGCGAGCACACGATCGACATGGCGAAAGTGGCGCCGCAGATCACCTGGGGCACCAGCCCCGAGCATGTGATCGCCGTCGACCGGGCGATCCCCGATCCCGACAAGGGGCCGGAGGACAAGCGCGCCGCCTGGACGGCGGCGCTGCAGTACCAGGGGCTGGAACCCGGCAAGCCGATCGAAGGCACCAAGGTCGACTGGGTGTTCATCGGCTCGTGCACCAACAGTCGCCTCTCCGACCTGCGCGCTGCTGCCGCCATCGCCAAGGGCCGGCAGAAGGCGGCACATGTGAACGCCTGGATCGTGCCGGGCTCGGAGCGCGTGAAGCGCGAGGCCGAGGCTGAGGGACTTGACCGTATCTTCAAGGAGGCCGGCTTCGAATGGCGCGAGCCCGGCTGCTCGATGTGCATCGCCTCGAACGGCGAGCGCGTGCCGCCGGGGCAGCGCAGCGTGTCGACCTCGAACCGCAACTTCGTCGGCCGCCAGGGCCCCGGCGCCCGCACCCACCTCGCCAGCCCGGCCATGGCCGCGGCCGCGGCGATCAAGGGTGCGATTGCTGATGTTAGGAAGCTCTAAATACCTTCCGGACCGCGCGCATCCTGCGCGCTGTCCGGAAGAGCATGAGAGGAAAATTGAATGGAAAAATTCACCAAGGTCACCGGCGTTGCCGCCCCGCTGATGCGCCAGAACGTCGACACCGACCTCGTCATCCGCATCGAGCGGCTGGTCAACAACACCGGACGCCAGGGGCTCGGTCCCTACTGCTTCGAGCAGATCCGCTTCAAGCCGGACGGCAGCGAAAACCCCGACTGTGTGTTCAATCAGGAGCCCTATCGCGGCGCGCCCATCATCCTGTCGAAGGAGAATTTCGGCTGCGGCTCGTCGCGTGAAGGCGCGGTGTGGGCGCTGGCTGGCATGGGCGTGAAGGTGGTGATCGCGCCCTCCTACGGCGACATCTTTTACAGCAACTGCTTCCAGAACGGCCTTCTGCCGGTGGCGCTGCCCATCGAAGAGGTCGAGCAGCTCGCCGACGAGATGCGCGCCTCGCCAGGCAATGCGCGCGTTACGGTCGATCTCGAGAACTGCCAGGTCGTGTCGCCAACCGGCCGCGTCATCCCCTTCAAGATCGACGCGCGCCGCCAGCACGCCCTGCTGAATGGCCTGGACGACATCGCCCAGACCATGACGCACAAGGACAAGGTCGAGGCCTGGCAAGCGACCGACAAGAACGCCCGGCCGTGGGTCTGGCTGTGACGGCTTGACGCCCCTTCACACGCTCGCTGCGCTGCTGATCGTGGCGATGTGGGGGCTGAACTTCACGGTCATACGGTTCGGCCTCGACGAGTACGCCCCCTTCACGTTCGCCACCTGGCGCTTTCTCCTGTGCGCGTTGCCGGTCGCCTTCGTCGCCAGGCCGGCAATCCCCTGGCGCACGCTGGCCGGCATCGGCGGCTTCATGTTCGGCGGCCAGTTCGTCTTCTTGTTCTTCGCCATGCAGGCGGGACTGCCGCCCGGCCTGACCTCCGTGCTGGTCCAGCTGCAGGGCCCACTGACCGTCGTGCTGGCCGCGCTCTTCCTGCGCGAGCACGCCACGCGCGGCCAGTGGCTCGGCCTCGCGATCGCGACCGTCGGCGTCGTGCTGATCTCGCGCACCGTCGACGGCACGGCGAACATCATCGCCATCGGCCTGGCGCTGATGTCGGCACTCACCTGGGCGGTCGGCAATCTCTTCTTCCGCTCGGCGCGCGGCGTGTCGATGTTCGCGGTGACGGCCTGGGCCTGCGTGCTGCCGCCGCTGCCGCTCGCGCTGGCCGCGCTGATCCTCGAAGGCCCCAACCAACTTCTGGCGCCGATCCTGGCGCCGACCTGGAAGGGCTGGCTAGCCCTGCTCTACACAGTCATCCCGGTGATGTGGCTGGGTTACCTGATCTGGGGCACGCTGCTGCGCACCTATCCCGCAGCCAAGGTCGGACCGATCTCGCTGCTGGTGCCGTGCGTCGCACTGGGCTTCGCCGGCTGGCTGGTCGGCGAGCCGATCGGAGGCCTTCGACTGGTCGGCGTGATCGTCGTGCTGGGCGGCGTTGCGCTCGGGCTCTTCGCCTCGGTTCGAAGGCTGCGGTAGGTGCACAATCATTCAAGACGACGCCTCCTGGCCGTCGGCATCATGCGATCCGGCCCATCACAGGGAGCAGCCGCATGCCATCCGATATCGCGAAGCGCCGCGAGGTGATCAATTTTGCCGAGAAGTTCGCGCTTTTCTCGGAGCAATGGCAGCCAAAAGTCGTCGCCGAGCTGAACGACTATCAGTTCAAGATCGTGCGCATCACCGGTGACTTCGTCTGGCATGACCATCCGGAGACCGACGAGGCTTTCATCGTTCTCGACGGCGAACTGCGCATCGATCTCAGGGATCGGTCCGTCGTGCTGGGTCCGGGCGAGATGTTCGTCGTCCCCAAGGGCACCGAGCACAAGCCGTTCGCCCGGCAGGAGGTCAAGATGCTGCTGATCGAACCGCGCGGCACTTTGAATACCGGTCACGAAGGCGGCGAGCGCACGGCCAAGAACGACGTCTGGATCTAGTCCGCCCAGCGCAGCACCAGCGGATCGGTGCGGCGCGCGACCTCGATCAATCCGGCGCGGGTTGCCGGATGCAGGGGAAGCACCGGATGGCGCGTCATCTCAGAGCGGATGACGCCACCTTCCTGCATGAGCACCTTGGCGGCGATCAGCCCGCATTGCCGATTCTCGTAGTTGATCAGCGGCAGCCAGCGCTGGTAGGCCGCCACCGCCGCTTCGCGATCGCCCGCGGCGAACGGATCCATGATCTGTCGGATGCCGTCGGGATAGCCCGCTCCGGTCATCGCCCCGGTGCAGCCCGCATCGAGATCCGCCATCAGGGTGATGCCCTCTTCTCCGTTCCATGGACCGACGATCGCGTCGCCGCCTTCGGCGATCAGAGCGCGCAGCTTGTTCGCGACCTGCGCCACCTCGACCTTGAAGTAGGAGACGTTGGCGATCTCCCGCGCCATGCGAGCCAACAGAGGCACCGAGAGCGGCGTCCCCGCGACCGGCGCGTCCTGGATCATGATCGGGATGTTGATGGCATCGGAGACGCGGCGGAAGAAGTCGTAGATGCCCTGCTCGGAGGCCCGGATGGTGGCGCCGTGATAGGGCGGCATCACCATCACCATGGCGGCACCCGCCGCCTCGGCCCGGCGGCTGCGCGCGGCACAGACCTGCGAGCCGAAATGCGTCGTCGTGACGATCACCGGCACGCGGCCGGCGACGTGGGCCAGCACGCAGTCCATCACCCGCTCGCGCTCGTCGTCGGTCAGCACGAACTGCTCGGACCAGTTGGCCAGGATGCAGATGCCTTGCGAGCCGGCATCGATCATGAAGTCCGTGCAGCGCTTCTGGCCCTCGAGATCGAGGTCGCCGTTCCCGTCGAACACCGTGGGCGCCACAGGAAAGACGCCGCGATAGACCGTTTTCATGGCCGGGGCCCTCCGGACAGACCTACGCCTGCTGCAGTCCGCACCATTCGGCGACGAACAGCGCCGTCGCCTGGGTGATCTTGCGGATCGATTCCAGGTTCACGCGCTCGTCGAAGCCGTGGATGTCGTCGGACTGCGGCCCATAGACCAGGGCGGGAATGCCGGCATAGAGGCCGAAGAAGCGGTTGTCGGCCGTGCCGGTCGAGGTCTTGTCCAAGAGCTCCTGGCCCCACACCGTCCTATGCGCTTCGGCCAGCACGACCCGCACCTGCTCGTGGTTCTTGAGCACGAACGGCTCGGCCTGGAAGCCCTCCCAGGTCACGGTCGGCGGGTTGTTGCCCAGGAACGGATCGTTGGCCGCTGCGGTGCGGATAACGTGCTCAATTTCCTGGCGGCACTCCTTCAGCGTCTGCGACGGCAGCACGCCGACGCGCATGTCGAAGGTGCACCATGACGGCACCGAGCTCGCCCAGTCGCCGCCGGCGATCTTGCCGACATTGAAGTTCACCGGGTGATGGTGGTCGCAGAAATGCTTGTCGTGCGCCTTTTTCTCGTTCCACTTCTTCTCCAGCTCGCGCAGCTGTTGGATCAGGCGGTAGGCCGATTCGATGGCATTCGAGCCGGCATCGGCCTTGTAGACGTGCACCGGATGGCCGGTGACCTTGACCTGGAACCACATGACGCCGACCTGCGCCACGGTCAGCACACCGGACGACGGCTCGGGGATCAGGGCGGCATCGGCGCGATAGCCGCGCTGCAGACAGGCGAGCGCGCCGTTGCCGGTACACTCCTCCTCGACCACCGACTGCTGGTAGACGTCGGCTGCGGGCTGATAGCCCAGCGCACGCAACGCGCGCAGCGCGAAGAGGTTGAGGATGATGCCGGCCTTCATGTCGCCGGCGCCGCGGCCGTACATCCAGCCGTCCTTGACGGCGGGCTCGAAGGGCGGGCGGCTCCACATGTCGTGCGGTCCCTCGGGCACGACGTCGATATGGCCGTTCAGGATCAGCGAGCGGCCCTTCGGGCTGTTGGGCCGCCAGGCGCCGACGACGTTCCAGGCATCGTCATAGTCCTGGCTGTGCGGCGAGTAGCCCGGCAAGTGCTTCAGGTCGTCGATCTTGATCTGCCAGCGGTCGACCGAGAGGCTGTCCTCCTTGAACAGGCGGGCCATCATGTCCTGCGCCGGCGCTTCGCGGAAACGGGTCGACGGGATCTTCACCAGGTCGGCCAGCACTTTGGTCTGGTCGTCGAACTGACGATCGACCTCGTTCATGATCTTGGTCTTCAACGCAGCATCAAGCATCCACTACTCCCGTCGCCTTGACATCCACTGCCCGCACTATGACCGTCGAACGGTGGAACGGACATGAGTTCTTTTGCCGTAGCGTGGCTGCTGGAGGGCTCGCAGCGACGGCCGCGGACTTGCAGCGTCGCTCGAGGAGGCTCCATGAGAAGTTTGCTGATTGCATGCCTCAGCCTGTTGGCATTCGGTTTCGCAGCAAACGCCAAAGTACCTCAAAATGACGAGGAACGCTCGGCGGCCATCAAAGCGCTGACATGGAAGGATGGCCAGAAACTCACGCTGCCCGTCTCGCGAGGCACGCTGCAGGCACCCGACGAGATCCGTCAACTTCAAGGAGCCGATGCCGTATCGCTTTGGGAGATTCTCAATGGCGATACCGCACCTCACGGAACGGAAGCGGCGCTCTACGATCCTGCAACCAAAGGCGTCGTCTTCTATCAGAAGCTTGGCGACGGCTACGTGCGGCTCGATGACTGGCACGACATCGATGCCGACGCGATGCTCAAGTCGGTCGCCGAAGACACGGACACCGGAAATGCCAAGCGGCGAGCGGCCGGCATCCCGACACTTCGCGTTGTCGGCTGGCTGCAGCGCCCGCATCTCGATCGGGCAACGAATACCGTGCGATGGTCCATCGACGCGATGGATGAACGGCATGGGCCGTTGGTCAACAGTGTCGCCCTCGCGCTCGGGCGCGACGGCTTCGAGCAACTGACGTGGATCGGCAAGAAAGACGATGCAGGCAAAGGTCTGCTCGACGTCGCCCTGTCGAGTTTCAGTTTCCCCGCCGGCGGCCTCTACACCGACTTCCAGCCAGGCGACAAAGTTGCCGAATATGGCATCGCCAGCCTGGTCGCGGCCGTTCTGGGAGCAAAAGTCGCGACCAAGCTCGGCGTGCTCGCCGCACTTGTCGTCTTTGCAAAGAAGTTCGGGATTTTTGTTCTCGTCCCGGTCGCCGCCGTTGGCGTCTGGCTGAAGCGGATATTTTCCCGGCAGAAGCCGCCGCCGGCATCGCCTCCCGCTTAGACGTGATTTGTGCCTCCAGGAAGCGTAAGCCCCTACCCGTAGGAATTCGGACATTTCCGCTATTTCCGCTACCGGTTTTCAGACTCGGGGAAGGCTGCTGGCCAAACTGGGGCAACAAGACGAGCCGGTTCGTCTAGGTCCGCGGCATGGCCGCCGATGCATGCACTGCAGTCATTGTTACATTTCCGTGAACATTTGCGGAGTTTCGAGGTTTCCGACAGAGAGCCTGGTAGCTCTTCGGAACCCGAACCCCAAGCAGTTGGGGGTCACGTTGCTTCAGGAGAAGGGCACACATTGCCTCCTATGGCGAACGACATCGCCCGCGCGGCATGACATCGGACAAACGATGCAAAGAGCGAGCGCTCCGGCGAATCGTGCCAGTGGCCGATCGCCTGAAGCGTGGGGTATTATAACTTCAGTGCGGTGATCTGGCAAGCACCACAGTCACGGCGCCGCAATTTCGTTTTAGCGACTTTTGGCGCTCCAGGAGGTACCACGTGTCGGCAGTGTCGAGGCCAGCCAGACTAGGCCTTGTCCGCGGTCCGGACGTCCAGCACTGCCGTCAGTCAGACGCCGACCAGTTCTCGGGACCGTTCTCCCCGCCAAGCCCGCGCCTGCGCGAGAACGTCGTCCATCGACCAGTGATCGTCGACGTGCGCGCCGTACTTGCAGGCAACCACCCGCCCATCCGGCGCAATCAGGAAGTCGGCCGGCAGCCCGAGGCGCCCGCCCTGCGGTTTCGCGGCGGGCGGACGGACCGTGCCCGTCAGGATCCCGGTCGTAGCAAAGGCGATCGCGCGCAGGATGGGTACCCAGGCGCGCGGGTCGAGCAGCGCGCGCGGCGACGACTCGACGCCGAACTCGGCATAGAGCCGCTTGTCGGGGTCGGCGACGACGGCGAAGGGCAGGTCCGCCGTGTGCGGCCGCAGCTCGTCGGCGGGCGAATGGAACAGGACGACCTCGCGCACCCCGGCCGTGTCGAGTTCGCGATGACGGCGGGCGAAGGAGCGCAGGTGCAGATTGCACACCGGACATCCGGCGAAGCGGCGGAACTGCAGATGCACCAGAGCATCCTCTCCCTGTCCTGCGGCCGGCGGGATAGAGACGGAGCGGCCGGACACGTCCCGCAGGACGCGCGGCCGAAGGATCGTGCCAGGAGAGATGAGGTGGTCTTCAGGCATTCCGGCCCTCCAAGATTAAGAGTACAATGTACTCTTATTTTCTATTTAGAGCGTATGACGTACGCTGTCAATCATGCACACTATCCGCCATGCCTAGGCCGCGTTCCCTCACCCCCACCCTTCTGGCCAAAGCCGCTCTCGCAGTGATCGGGCGCGAAGGCCCGGACGGCCTGTCGATGCGGGCGGTCGCAGACGAGCTCGGCATGGGCACCATGTCGCTCTACCGCTATGTGCAGGGCCGCGAGCAGCTCGAAGCGCTGGTGGTCGATCTCGTGCTCGATCCCGCCCAGGGTGGTCCCGATCTCGATGTCGGCCGTCGCAAGAACTGGGTCGACAAGGCGACCGAGCTCGCGGTGCGTGCGCATGCCGTCGCGACGACGCATCCGGCGGTGACGCCGCTGCTTCTCGCGCGCCGCCATGCCTCGATCCATTCGCTGCGCTGGGGCGAAGCGCTGCTTAGTGTTCTGGCCGAAGCGGGCTTCGCGGGCGAGCGCCGGGCCATCGCGTTCCGGACGATTGTCGCTTATGTCTTCGGCGCCGTGCAGCTCCAGCACCTCGGCCCACTCGGCGGAGAAGGCACGGCGGCGATCGCGGCGCTGCCTCCGGACGATTTCCCGCTTCTTGCCGACACCGCCCGGAGCGCGCGCAAGATTTCGCCCGACGCCGAATTCCTGAGCGGGCTCAGGCTCGTGCTGCGTGGTATCGCCGTGAAGTAGGCGCGCTCACGACCGCCACAGATCCCCCAGCCATCCGTACAGATCAGAGAAATACGGCGCAGGCCCCATGCCCTCGCAGTGTCCGCCGCTACCGGTCGCATCGCGGTAGACGACCAGCCGCTTGTTGGCGTTGGGCAGGCGCTGGAAGAAGGCCTCGGTCGTCGCCTGAGCGAAGTCGCCCTCGCCGTAGGAGACGAAGGCCGGGCAGCGGATGGCCTCGACATCGACGGTCCAGCGCCGCATCTCCTGGCAGTATTCGAGCGGCGTGTTGAGGCCGTGGGCGCGCAGGCGCGCGAGCCAGAATTCCTGGCCGCGGATGCCGGGGAAGGCTGCCCAGATCTTCTCGTTCAGCGCAGGATCACCGCGCTCCAGGAGCTCGAGCCAGTCAGGCGGGAGGCGCTGGGCGAGAACGGCGCCCATGTCGGTCTGCGCTGGATCGGCGGCGAGGGCGCCAATGCGTGGCTCGTGCGCCGCCGCGCGCGGTGCCAGATAGCCGCCGAAGCTGCGGCCGACGATCGCGATGCGCGTGGCGTCGAGGCGGCCATCGTTCTGCGCCGCGCGCTCGACGAAGTCGATCACCGGGCCGACCACCGCCTCGAAGTCGGGACGGAACGGGATGCCGCGTTCGTGGAGCATCTCGGCCTGGCCCGGCCCGGAGAAGGCGACGACGTTGAAGCCACGCAGCGCCGCCTCGTGGCCGCCAAGTGTGTAGAATTCCTCGACCGGCGAATCGTAACCGCAGGGCATCAGCACGGTCGGAGCGGTCGTGCCGCCTGCCCTGAGCGCAGCCGAAGGGCCTGCGTGCAGCACGTAGCCTTCAAGGGGGATATCGTGCCGCCAGGGAATCTGCACCGGCTCGATCGCGAA
Source organism: Reyranella soli (assembly GCF_007992495.1). GTDB lineage: Bacteria > Pseudomonadota > Alphaproteobacteria > Reyranellales > Reyranellaceae > Reyranella > Reyranella soli. The sequence continues at coordinate 19,115 of NZ_BKAJ01000082.1, read as the reverse complement.
CGGCAGAGCGGGGATTGCCGCGCGGAAGGCCTCGCGGCAGCGGCGCCAGGCCGCCACCAGGGCGGCGCCCTGCGGATAGCGCCGGGAAAAGAAATAGGCGCAGCGGAAATACTCGCTGGCGCGCAGCCAGGCCTCGCCGGCGTTGTGATGGTGGCCGTACGCGCTTTCGCGACGACCCAGCTCGGCCTCCTTGCGGCCCTCGGCAAACCATTGGGCGTACCAGCTGGCATAGTCACCCGGCGTGATGCGGTGCGCCACGCTCAGGACCTGACCGAGATCGGCGGCGCGGCAGGCAACCTTGGCGGTCGTGCGCTGCAATTGCGCGTCGAACTCGGCATCGTCGAAGAAAAGTTTCATGGATGACGCGCCGCCTCTCCTGTGCCGAGCCCGAGGACGAGGAACACCAGCATGATCGCAGGCGCAATAAAGAAAGGGACGCGGCCGATGGTCGCCGCAGCGGAAATCGAATCGGCTGAAGACCTAGAGTGACGTCTCGGTGATGCGCTCCCACGTAAGCTCGCGCGTCACCTTCACGCCATCGATCTCCGACGTCGGTGGCGTCAGGATCATGCGCCCGCCCTCGAAGCGCACCTTGCGCACCTGCGGCGCGGTGAAGCGCACGGGATCGCAGTTGGCGTCGACGACAGTGGTGAGCGTGCTGCCGTCGAACGTGTAGTTGCCGCAGTAGGATGAATATTGCCGCGGCGTGCCCTCGGGCAGGCTGGCGCGTCCGTCGACCAGGACGGACATCATTCGCCCGTCCGAGGTGAAGGTGACCAGGCCCATGCCGCGCGGCCCGAACGGCACGCCCACCTGCTCGCCGTCGGGATTGGTCGCCCGTGTCGATGCCAGACGCCACACGCCCACGATGTTCCGTTCCATGGTGACCTCAGGTGAAAGCAGGTGTCGGGGAAAGACCGAGGTGCCGAATGTCCCGGTCCCATTGTTCGGCGCCGGTCCGCGTGGCGTCGTAGACGGCGCCGCCGATCGCCTCGCCGACCGCGGTATGAAGACCGGCGCAGTCGAGGGGTGCGTCGCCGCACGCCGAGGCCACGACGATGCAGTCCGTCCCGGTGCCGGTGATGGCCGCTCCTTGCTCCACGCGCCGAGAGTCGACGATGGCGGCCGTTCTCGCTTCGGCGACTATGGAGATCGCTTCGACCATGGCGCCGTCGGTCAGCGGCACGGAGACATGCACCAGCGTGTTGATCGTGCCGACATGTGATGCGCACATCTTGCGCGAGCCTACCCGCTCACCGTTCGATAGCCCGACCGTGGTCAGGCAGGCCGCCTCGACAGCGTCGACGCGTCGCCGACAAGAAAGATGCCGGCGGATGTCGCGAGACGTCATGAAGCCGAGTGCATCCGGCAGGTCGGCCTCCCTCAGCCGGGCTCGCAGAAAGGCTTTCGGATCGGTCGAGGGCCCGAGGTCGCTGTTGCGGACCTCGACCCAGACGATGTCGGAAACGACCGCAAAGCCGGGATGAAGCAACGACCAACCCAGCGTGCGTTGCGGCTCGGCAAAACGCACTTTCAGGAACGGCGGCGCACAATCGATGGCGAAAGGCATTCTCAGCTGAAGGCGAGGCGGCGCGAGCGGCGCTGCGAGCGCGACAGCATGGCGGCAGGGAACAGCGCCAGCAAGGCCACGACACCGACGACGATGAAGGTGTCGGAGAAGGCCATCATCTGGGCGTTGATGTTCAGGATGGTGCCGAGATACTCCAGCGCGCCGGCCTTCTGCTGCTGGAACGGCAGGCCGGAGCGCTGGTAGAGCTGGTAGAGCTGGTGGAGCATGCGCTCGGTCGTGTTGTTGTCGTAGCCCTGGGTGGCGGTGAGCGCATCGGCATGGAAGCGCGTGCGCACCTCGAAGAAGGCCACCATCAGGTTGATGCCGAAGGCGCCGCCGAGCTGGCGCATGAAGTTCGCGACACCAGAGCCCTGGCGCACCTTGTCGGCCGGCAGGGCCTTCAGCGAGGAGGCGTTGAGGCTGGGGTTGATCAGGCCCAGGCCCAGCCGCGAGACCATGATCATCGCCACCAGGGTCCAGAAGGTCGTGTCGACGTCGGCCACCGTCATCCAGGCGAAGCCTGCCGCGAACAGCAGCAGGCCGATGATGATCATGACCGAGGCCGGCATGGCGTCCGACATGCGGCCGGCCAGCGGGAAGATGAAGGCGAGCATGATGCCGGCCGGCATCATCATCAGCCCGGCGAGCAGCGGCGTGAAGCCGATGATGGTCTGCACGAACACCGGGATGACGTAGGTCGAGCCCATCATGCCGGCGCCGAAGATGAAGGCGATCATGGCGGCGGCGGAGAACTCGATGTTGGTGAAGATGCGCACATCGAGCAGCGCGCGCGGCGTGTGCAGCTCCCACAGGATGAAGCCGATGCCGGCCAGCGCCCCCACCGCGAGGCGCAGCACGATGATGTCGGAGCTCCAGCCCTCGCGCTGGCCGTCGGCGATGCCGGTCATCAGGCCGAACAGGCTGATGCAGAGCAGGGCGAAGCCCAGCCAGTCGAACGGCGGGATCTCGCGCGGGATGCGCCGCGTCGGCATGAACAACAGGCCCATGCCGGCGGCGATGACGCAGAACGGCAACGAGATGAAGAAGACGTAGCGCCAGGAGAAGTACTCGATCATCAGCCCGCCCAGGGTCGGGCCGATGGCGGGCGCGAACACGACGCCCAGGCCGAACACGCCCATCGCCATGCCGCGGCGGTCGGGTGGGAAGACGGTGAAGATGGTGGCCATCACCAGCGGCTGGGAGACGCCGGCGCTGAAGCCCTGCAGGACGCGGGCGAAGATCAGCCAGTGCTCGGTCGGCGCCGTGCCGCCCAGGAGGGCGCCCAAGGAGAAAAAGAGCAGCGCGCCGACGAAGATGCGCCGCTCGCCGAAGATGCCGGTCAGCCAGGCGTTGATGAGCATGCCCGCGGTCATGGTCGCCATGTAGGCCGACGACATCCATTGCGCCTGGTCCTGGCCGATGCCGAAGGCGCCCATGACGTCGGGCACGGCCACGTTCACCGTGGTCATGGCCAGCACCATGGAGACCACGCCGACCATGCCGGAAATGGTGACCAGCCAGCGATAGGAGGGCCCGTAGCGCTCGCGAAGGACCTGGGCGGTCTGGACGACGTTTTCAGTCATACGCGGACCGCGGGCGTCTCGCCCGCTCATAAGTCATGAGGCGGGCGGGACGCCCGCGGTCCGCGTATGACTGAAATGAATTAACGCACGTCAATTTCGACTTCGACCATCATGCCCGGCGTCAGCGGCTTGGGCATCTCGACCATGTCGATCTTCACCGGCACGCGCTGGGTGATCTTGGTGAAGTTGCCGGACGGGTTGGGGGTGGGCAGCAGGGCGAAGCGCGCCGTGGTGGCGCTGCCGATGCGCGTGACCTTGCCGACGAAACGGTCGTTGGGATAGGCGTCGACCGACACGACCACCATCTGACCGAGTTTCAGGCGGCCGACCTGGGTCTCCTTGATGTTGGCCTCGACCCAGACTTCTTCGGGATTGTGCAGCAGCAGGATGCGCTGGCCCGACTGCACATACTCGCCCTGCAAGGTGAAGGTGCGGTCGATCACGGCCGGGATCGGGCTTCTGATGGTCCGATCCTCGACGTCGACATTCTGCTGGTGCATTTGCGCCGCAAGATTGGCGACCTGGTGATCGAGCGCGGCGATCTGCGCATCGATCACGACAAGCTTCTCCTGCTCGACCTTGGCTTCCTCAAGACTGTTCAGCGCCTGGTCGAGCTCGGCGCGTGCCTGCTGGAGCTGGCTGTCGAGCTTCTCGACGGCGGACTGGGCGACCTGCAGCGCGCGTTCGTTGGAGACCCGGCGCTCGAACAGTGACCATTGCCGCTCGAGCTCGTTCTTGGCGAAGTCCAGGTCGGATTTCGTCGCCGCCACTGCCCGGTCGCGCGCCTGTACGGTCGAGGTGCGCGTCTTGGCGAGCGCATCGGCCTGGTTCAGGACGAGACGCCGCTCGGCCCGGAGCCGCGTGCGCTCGGCCCGCACGCCTTCGATCTGGGCCTTCAGCGCATCGCTGCGCAGCTTGGCGGCGCGGTCGTCGATCTTGGCCACGACCTGGCCCGCCTCGACCCGCATGCCCTCGCGCACCGGCATGTCGACGACCCAGCCGTCGGCGCGGCTGGAGATGGTGACGATGTCGGCGGTGACGCGCGCATCGTACTCGTAGATGTGGGTGAACCTGAGATAGAGCTCGCGGCCGCCGTAGGTGAGCGCGGCCAGCACCACGGCGACGATGGCGAGCGTCCGCGGGCCGATCGGCAGCCGGCCGCGGCTAAACCTCCAGATGGACGGGCGCGATGGGATGGCGATGCGCGGCGGAGAGGCGGCGGGGGCCGGAGAAGCCGGTGTCGAAACCGTCCTGGCGACAGGTGATGAAACCGACTGATCCACGAGAAGGTTACCGGGCTCCCGGCCGACAGCTTGTCATCCAAAAAGCATAAGCCTGAAACATTCGTCCGACCATCGGTTCGACCGGCTTGCTGCACCGCATCCAGCGCATGCCGGCCCCTGCAATGTGTCCGGCGGCGAGGCTTGCCAAGCCGGCCGAGGCAGGAGACCGTTGGAAAGACGCCGATTTCCTCTCGCACAGCAAAAACAATACGGGAACGCTAGAAAGATGCCTGACGCTTCGCATGGCCCCGCTCCTCGGCAATTGGATGTCGCCATCGTCGGCGGCGGCCTGGCCGGCCTCTATTCGATCCATCGCCTGCGCGGCATGGGCCTGAAGGTCCGGGCCTACGAAGCCGGCTCCGGCGTCGGCGGGACGTGGTTCTGGAACCGCTATCCCGGCGCACGCTGCGACGTGGAAAGCCTGGAATACTCTTACAGCTTCTCCAACGAGCTGCAGCAGGAGTGGAAGTGGCCGGAGCGTTACGGCACGCAGCCCGAGATCCTGAAATACATCAACCACGTCGCCGACCGTTTCGACCTGCGCCGCGACGTGCAGCTCAATACGCGCATCGTCTCCGCCCACTTCGACAGCAAGGCGGGCGAATGGATCCTGAAGACCGACGGCGGCGAGGAGATCCGCGCGCGCTACTGCGTCATGGCCGCGGGCAACCTCTCGACGCCGCGCGTGCCCGACTTCAAGGGCCTGCAGAGCTTCAAGGGCAAGTGGTACCACTCCGGCCTGTGGCCGCATGAAGGTGTCGACTTCACCGGCCTGCGCGTCGGCGTGATCGGCACGGGCTCGTCGGGCGTGCAGATGATCCCGATCATCGCCCAGCAGGCGAAGCATCTGACGGTGTTCCAGCGCACCGCCAACTTCAGCCTGCCGGCGCGCAACGGGCCGATGGAGCCCGAGCGTGAGCGCAGCCACAAGGCGGAGTATCCCGCGCGCCGCGCCGCGGCGGCCGACACGCCGTTCGCCATCGCAGGCCATGCCAAGCCGACCAAGTCGGCGCTCGACGTTTCCGACGACGAGCGCAACCAATCCTACGAGGCAAAGTGGCAGGAAGGCGGCAGCATCAGCTACCTCTATGCCTACACCGACCTCCTGGTGAACAAGCAGTCGAACGACACCGCCTCGGAGTTCGTGCGCAACAAGATCCGTTCAATGGTGAAGGACAAGCGCACCGGCGAGCTTCTGGCCCCCAAGGACCATCCGATCGGCACCAAGCGGCTCTGCCTCGATACGAACTACTACGAGACCTATAACCGGCCCAACGTCGGCCTGGTCGACGTGCGTTCCGATCCGATCGCGCAGATCACCGAGGCCGGCCTCAGGACCGAGGGCGGCCAGACCTTCGAGCTCGATGCCATCGTGTTCGCCACGGGCTTCGACGCCATGACCGGCGCGCTACGCGAGATCGACGTGCGCACGAGCGACGGCGCCATCCTGCGCGATCATTGGGAGGGCGGTCCCCTCACCTATCTCGGCCTGATGATGTCGGGCTTCCCCAACATGTTCGTGGTCACCGGCCCCGGCAGCCCGGGCGTGAAGACGCAGATGATCGCCTCGATCGAGCAGCACGTCGACTGGATCGCCGACTGCATCGGCCACATGCGCAAGGAAGGTTTTAGCCGCATCGAGCCTTCCCCGCAGGCCGAGATGGACTGGGTCCATCACGTCAACAAGGTGGCCGACAGCACGCTCTATCCGCTGGCCAACAGCTGGTACATGGGCGCCAACATACCGGGCAAGCCGCGCGTGTTCATGCCCTATGTTGGCGGCTTCGACCGCTACAAGCGGCATTGCGATGCCGTCGCGGCCAAGGGATATGAGGGGTTCGAGCTCAGTAGGCAGAAGGTCATCGCCTGATGGGAACAAGGACATGAGAGTGTCGCACTTCGGACCTACCAGTGGACGATGCGACGTCATTTCCCTGTCCTGCTTGTTCTCGCACTGACCCAGATCACCGGCTGGGGCGCGGTCGGCGTCTTGCCGGTGATTGCGCCGTCGGTAGCGGCAGAATTCGGAAGCGCTCTGCCGTTGGTCTTTGTCGGCACGTCAGTGATGTTTGTCGGGATGGGGCTCGCGGCACCTTGGGCCGGCCGCGCCTTCCGCCGGTTCGGAACGCACCAGGTGATGACTGCGGGAGCAGGCACGATCGGGCTCGGGCTGTGCCTCGTCGCGCTTTCTCCGACTCTGCCGGTCTTCTGGGTTGCCTGGGCGCTGACCGGCCTGGCTGGCGCGATGTTCCTGACGACCGCGGCCTACGTCTATATCGCAGAATATGCAGAGGATCGGGCGCGAAGCCTGATTGGAACACTGATGCTGGTGACGGGCCTCGCCGGCAGTGTTTTCTGGCCCATAACCGCCTTTCTCCATCACCTGGTCGGTTGGCATGGGGCTGTCCTCGTCTATGCCGGGATCATGGCTTTGGCGATCTGTCCGCTGGTCTGGTTTGGCCTGCCCGCGACTGAAGTCGCGACACAAAGGGCCACTCATGCGGGACGCGGGCGCAAGGGGTCTGTCTTCGTCCTGCTGGTCGCCGCTATCGCCTTGAACAGCTTCGTCACCTTCGGCATCGATGCGGTGGGCATTCAACTTTTGCAATCCATGGGAATGGACCTTGCCGGCGCGGTCGCGGTTGCCTCGCTCCTTGGGGCGTTCAAGGTCGGTGGGCGTGTGATCGATCTTCTGGGCGGGCGGAGATGGGATGGGCTCTCCACCGCGATTGTCGCGGGCGCGATGATCCCGTTGGGGCTGGTCGCGATCTGGATCGGCGGTGCAGGAATTGTCTCCGTAGCTGGTTATCTCGCGCTGTTCGGCCTGGGGAGCGGCGCCTTCGCCGTAGCACGAGCCACGTTGCCGCTCGTCTTCTTCGAGAAAGCCGACTATGCGGCGGCGATGGCGACCATCGCCTTGCCCATGAACCTGATCAACGCACTGGCCGCACCGGCCCTGGCGGCATTGATGGGCAGTATCGGGGCGCAAGTGACTTTCGCGATTCTGGGCGGGCTGAGCATGGCGGCTTTCGCGGCTCTATTGCAGTTGAAAGCCATGAGGGTGAAGCCAGCGCTCGCCAAATGACTGCGACGGGCGCAAATCCAAGGCCATGCGTTGGCCAGCCGCCGTGCAACCAGATACAAGGGTTTTTATTGAGTTCTGCGCGTTTGGGTACCAACGGTCCTTGGGGGAGAGCCGTAACCATGTGCACGCAGCCCGGTAATCGATCGCCGGCCAGCACTCGAGACGTTGGCGAATGGCATGGTTGATCGCGAAACACTGATCCAAGACATCTATGAAGCCGCAGTGCTGCCTGAGCAGTGGCCGAAAGTCCTCGAGCAAATCGGTGGCATTGTCGGCACAGCGCACGCTGTCATGCTCACACGGCGCAGCGACGCCTGGATCGGCTGGACGGCGTCGAAGCCGTTCCAGCCGGTCGTCGCCGCCTACATGAATAGCGACATACCCCTCACGTCCCAGATCACGCCGCGCCTCCTGGCGGCCGATCACGGCGGGTTCCTGCGCCAGATGGATGTGCTCAGCCACGAAGAATGGGAAGCCGATCCGTTTCGCCGTGACTTGTCTCGGCACCATGGCCTCAATCACGCCGCGGCGACGGCGATCCAGGTGCCGTCGGCCGACTTTCTGGTGGTTCACGTCCAGCGCCCTGAGGGCCAGCCGGGCCTGAGCGAGCGCGAGCTCGCCACGCTCGATTCCTTCCGGCCGCACATCGCGCGGGCGGGCCTGCTGGCGGCGCGCTGGCGCCTGCAGCGTCTGAATGCGGCAACCGAGGCGCTTGCACTCGTGGGATTGCCCGCCGCCGTTCTTGACCGAAACGGCAAGGTGCTGGCGGCCAACCGCCTTATCGAGGCGATGACGCATGTTCGCTGGCTGGCGCGCGACCGTCTCGGACTCGTCGATAGGCATGCCCAGAGTCTCCTGCAGGATGCGCTATCCGGTCTTTTCGAGCCGTCGAAGGTGGCTGTGCAATCCTTCGCATCGCGCGTCAGCGCATCGGACGCTGCGGTTATTCATGTCGTGCCGACCTCGGGACAGTCGCGTGAGCTCTTCGGCGGCGGCCTCGCTGTGCTGGTCGTCACGCCGGTTACCGCGCCTGAGGCGCCTGACGCCCAGGTGATTCGCGCTCTGTTCGATCTGTCACCCGCGGAGGCGCGTGTGGCGCGCAGCCTCACGCGCGGCCAGACTGTCGAACAGATCTCCGATAGTTCGGGCGTCACCCGCGAGACAGTCCGTACGCAGGTCAAGGCCGTACTGGCCAAGACCGGCACGACGCGGCAGGCCGAAGTCGCCGCGCTGCTGGCCGGCCTGCCGAGGCTGCCTGCCGACCGCTGAGCCCGCATCCGAAACAGGAAAATCGATCCCCTGTCCCCCAAACAGGTGATGCGGTCCTGATCGCTATTCGCAACATCATGTCATGCGCAGGACGAGCCGTGCCACGACGCTCATGTTGCGAATTTCGACGATGGACGTGCGGCATGTTCACGATTGAATTTGATCGGCAGCACCGGGTGGCGTTGCTTCGCTTCTGGAACACATTCAACAGCGACGACATTCAGGCTATTGACGAAGCCAGCGCTGCGTTGGTCGCCGCTGAAGGCCCGGCCCATTTTCTGTTCGATTTCACCTCAGTCAGTGGGATCGCCATGCCCGACAGGGCGATCAGGGAACGCGGGCGGCGTCGGCAGTTGTGTCCAGGCTACCAACGAGTCGTCGTGGCACGCCATCCGGAGATTGTCGGCTTGTATCGGCTCTTCGGCGCTGTCCAATCGCGGATTGGATCGGTGCCGCCTGTGGTCGTCCCTACGGTGGCCGACGCCCTGGATCGTCTGGACGTGCGGAATCCCGACTTTCGCCTCTTCAGGAGGGAAGGACACAAAGGGGCGAAAAGCAGCTTTTGACTCAGCGCCCGCTTCGAGGGCCGAGCAAAGCTGTCGACGCGGCGCCGACAACGGCCGCGGCCATGGCCGCGAGGAACAAGACGGCGTATCCGCTGCTCACTGTTGCGCCGAGTCCGGCGATGCCCACGGCAAATCCGCCCTGACGCATGACGATGGTCAGGGCCGACGCCATGCCGGCCTGCGCTGGCGGAGCGAGCGCCACCACCGCGCCGGAGAGCTGGGCCTGTACCAGCGCGGCGCCGATCGCGATGACGGCCATACCCGAGAGAACGGGCCAGAGCGGATCGATCGCGAGCGCGTCGAGAAAAGTGGCGGCCAGCACGGCGTCGCCAAGAGCGATGACGACGAGGCCTGTTGCGAATAGTCGTCGCCAGCCCCAGCGCGGTGCGAGTGCGCCCGCATAAGGCGGCAGCACGACCATGGGAAACGTGGCGGCGAGCATGACCAGGCCCGTCCACTCGATGGTGAAGCCGAAACGGGCCTGCAGGAAGAGCGGCAGGTAGACCAGCACCGCCCAGTAAGCCACCGAGACCGTGATCAGGAGCAGGGAGACGGCGATCATCGCCTTCTGACGGAGGAGAGCGGGATCGAGCACGGGCACGGCGCGATGTTGCTGCTGCCAGACGAACAGCGCCAGGAACACGCCGCCGGCGCCGCTGCCCGCCAGCAGCCGCGTCGGCGACTGGTGCGCACTCAGCAGGCTCTCTATGACGAGGCCGAGGGCGAGGGTCAGCAAGGCGATCCCGAGGGGATCGATGGGCCGGCCCGCGTCGTCTCGCGATTCGCCGACAAGCTTCGGCACGATCCAGATCGTGGCGGCACAGACCGGCAGGTTCGCAAGAAAGATCCAGCGCCAACCCGGCCAGGTGGCGAGAACGCCGCCGAGCGTGGGGCCTATCGCCATGGCGACACCCGAGACAATGCCGGCCAGCCCGAAGGCGCGCGCGCGAGCCCCGGGCTCCGGACAGATGCCGGCAATGAGGGCGAACGAGCCGGTGATGACGAATGCCGCGCCAATGCCTTGGAGACCTCGAGCAAGCCACAGCGAGGGCCCGTCCCACGATACCGCGCAAAGCAGCGAAGCCGCAGCGAACACTACGTTGCCGGCCAGCAGCGCCAGGCGGCGGCCGAAGCGGTCGGCCAAGGCGCCGGAGGCAAGCAGCGCGGCAGTGAAAGCAAGGCTGTAGGCATCCATCACCCAGGCGTAGCCCGAGATGCCGAAGCCGAGTTCCTTGCCGATCGACGGCAGGATGACGACGACGGCCGTGACGTCGAACTGGGTCAGGAAGCCCGCGAGGGCCAGAGCGAGAACGGGCGTGCGGCGGAAGTCCGACATGGCCCTGTGAATGGGCCAAGGGGCGGCCGGGCCCCAGCGCCAACCTTTCACTTCTTCATGAATATCGTTCATACTGGCGAAAATGCGCACCTTGCCGCCGTTCGACGCTCTCGTCGCCTTCGACACCGCCTTGCGTCATCGCTCGATGACGCGGGCGGCGGCCGAGCTCGGCATGACCCAAAGCGCGGTCAGTCATCGCCTGCGCCGATTGGAGGCCTTCGTCGGAACCCCGCTGCTCAGCCGCTCGAGCGACGGGCTCCGCGCCACGCCGGCCGGAGCCGAGCTGGCGAGCGGCCTGGGTGAGCTGCTCGACGGCCTCGCCGATCTGCGCGGCCGCTGTCGCGCCCTGGTGACGCCGGCGGGGTTGCGCGTCGCCGTCGGTTCGGCCCTGGCCGACTATTGGCTGGTGCGCCGGCTGCCGCGCTTCACGCGCGCCCATCGAAAGCTCGAGGTCGAGCTCGGCATTGTCGAGAACGAGCTGCAGGCCCGCGCGGCGGATGCCGACGTCCAGATCCTGTGGCAGCCGATCGAGGCCGCGCGATCGACCTCGACCCAGCAGCTGCTGTTCCACGAGCAAGTGTTCCCGGTGTGCTGTCCGCAACTCTTGCCGGGTGGTCGCATGCTGCGCGATCCCAGGGCGCTGGCCGAGCTGCCCCTGGTGCACAAGGGTCCGCCCGGCGGTCGAGGCCAGGGCGCCGAATGGTCGTGGCCGGTATGGTTCGAACGACTGGGCATCGAGCGTCGTCCGCCCACGGGCCTCCGCTTCGCGGCCTTGGGGACTGCGATCGCCGCGGCCCTGGAAGGCGCCGGCGTGGTGATGGCGCGCTCGCTGCTGGTGCACGATGCCCTGACGGACGGCCGGTTGGTGCGCGTGTTGCCGGCCAAATGGGACATGCCGTCGAGCAAGGCCCATGTCGTACGATGGCCAGCGGCGTTGGGAAGCGATCAACGCGTGCGATCGTTCGTCGATTGGCTGGCCGCAGAGGCCAAGTCGACAACGAAAGCCTGATAGGGCCCGCTGTCATCCCGAGCGTAGCGAGGGACCTTTCCTGCGGCTTCAATGGCCCCTCGCTTCGCTCGGGGTGACAGTTACGACCCGCGCCGCAGCGTTTCGGCCAGCACGCGCACGGAACGCCTCAACTCATCCTCGCCGAAGCCCGCAAACCCCAGCAGCAGGGCCGAACGGTCCGGTTGTCCGGCGAAGAAATCCGCCAAGGGCCTGACGACCACGCCGGCTTCCGCGGCAAGGCGCGTGGCAGCCCTGTCCGTCATCTGCTTGCGCAGCCGAGGCACAAGGTCGGCGACCAGATGCATGCCGGCCGTGCTCGGCACGATCTCGAGCAGGCCGTCCAGCACGCTGGCCGACGAGACCAGCGCTTCCTGCCGTTGCGCGTAGAGACGCCGCGTCCGACGGATATGGACGGCGAGATCGCCTGACAGCATGAATTCGGCGAGCGCCGGCTGCGCGACCAATGATGCCGCAACGCCGCGCAGGCGCAGGTAGGCCCGCACCTCGTCCAGGAACAGTGCGGGCAGGACCATGAAGCCGATCCTGAGCGTCGGTGACAGGATCTTCGAGAAGCTGCCGAGATAGATCACGCGCTCATGACGGTCGAGGCTCATGAGGGCCGGCAGCGGCGCGCCGCGATAGCGGTACTCGCTGTCGAAGTCGTCCTCGATGAGATAGCCGCCTGTCCTGGCCACCCAGTCGAGCAGCTTCAGGCGACGGGTGAGCGTCAGGGTGGCGCCGAGAGGAAACTGGCGCGATGGCGTGAGCACGGCGCCCTTCGCCTTGAGGCGAGGTCCGACCGCATCGAGGTCGAAGCCCTCGTCGTCGACGCGAACGGGCAGAACGCCGATGCCGTTCTTTTCCAGGCCGAAACGCATGGGCGCGTAACCCGGGTCCTCGACCAGGACGGTGTCGCCGCGGGCAAAGACGCAACGGCCGATGATGTCGAGCGCATCGGCGGTGCCGCTGGTGACGACGATCTGCGCGCTGTCGCAGTCGATGTCGCGCCATTCGGCGAGGTGGCGCGCGATGGCGTTCCTGAGCGGCCGCCATCCGAAGCTGTCGGGAGCGCCGGTCAAGGCCGGCACAGGGTTACGCCACGCCCGGGCGAGCAGGCGCGACCAGGTCGCGTGCGGGAACAGCTCGGGGTCGAGTGCGCCCACCTGGAAAGGACGATGCGCCCGAGGCTCAAATCTGGGCTCGACCCCCTCGTCGCTCGCGAGAAACGGACGCAGTCGTTTTCGGCTGCGGTCCTCCTTTGTCACCTTCAGGACGTCGTCGGGCAGCGTCGAGCAGACGTACATGCCCGATCCGCGCCGCGCTTCCATGTAGCCCTCGCTCGCGAGCTGGTCGTAGGCCAAGGCGACGGTGATCCGCGAGACGCCGAGTTCCTGCGCCAGGCCGCGGGTCGACGGCATGCGCGCTCCCTGGTGGAGCCGGCCGGACAATATGAACTGCCGGATCTGCCGGACGAGCTGATGCTGCAACGACTGCTCAAGCAGCCGATCGACGCTCAGGGCGGCGATAGCGGCACTGGCGCTCTTTGCATTGCGAAGTGGCTCTATCTTAATCGTCATAACTGGCCATAGGCGTATGTCCACTTGCATGATACCCGATGTGGGACGCTCGTCACCAAGCGTGACGGCGCGGAGGGTCCAATGGCGAGCCACGAACATGCCAGCGTCTGCACGCTGGATTGCCCCGATACCTGCAGCCTGGAAGTGACGGTCGAGGCGGGACGTATCACCAAGGTGCGCGGCTCGAAGGCGCTGCCGCTGACGGCCGGCGCGATCTGCAACAAGGTGGCGCACCATACGGCCGACTTCGTTCACGGCCCGCGCCGTCTCACGCATCCCCTGCGGCGCGTCGGGCCGAAGGGCTCCGGCGCCTTCGAGCGCATCACCTGGGACGAAGCGCTCGATCTCGTTCATGAGCGGGTCTCCGCCGTCATCGCGCGTCATGGCCGCGAGGCGGTGGCGCCGCTCAACTATTCCGGCCCGCACGGCCTGATCGCCGTGGACAGCATGTCCCTGCGCTTCTTCCATCGGCTGGGCGCCAGCCAGCTCTATCGACGCTCCCTCTGCGGGGCCGTCCGCAGCGAGGCGTGGGCCGGCACCTATGGCGCCGTGGCCGGCATCGGGCCCGAGGCGGCGACGGACGCCAAGCTCAACATCGTCTGGGGCAACAACGCCACGGTCGCCAACCTGCATCTGGTGCGTAACGTGCGGCAGGCGCTGCGCAAGGGCGGTCGCCTGGTCGTGGTCGACCCGCTGCGGACCAAGATCGCCGAGCAGGCCGATCTGCATCTCGCCCTGCTGCCGGGCACGGATGTCGTGCTGAGCTTCGCGCTGGCCAACGAACTCGAGAGGCTAGGCGCCCATGACCGTGCCTTCATCGCCGCCAACGTGCACGGTTATGACGAGTTCATGGGCGCGGCGCGCGCCTGGACGGTCGAACGGGCGGCCGAGGTCTGCGGTCTCGACGCCAACGACATCCGCACCCTGGCCGCCTGGATGAGCGAGAGCGACCCCATGGTCATGGCGCTCGGCAACGGCCAGGAGCGCGGGCGCAACGGCGGCAGCGGCATCCGCGCAGCCATTGCGCTGCCCGCGCTCATGGGCAAGCTCGACGCCCGCAACGGCATCGTGCTCGGCGCCGGCAACGCCTTCCCCAAGACGCCGGCGAAGCTCACGCGGCCCGACCTGCTGCCCGGCCCGACGCGCACGCTCGACATCGTGGACATGGGCCGGCATCTCGCCGAGGACGACATCGACCCGCCGCTGCGCGCCCTCTTCATCTACAATCACAACCCGCTGGTCGTGCATCCCGACCAGAATCGCATCCGCCGCGGCCTCATGCGCGAGGACGTCTTCATGGTGGGGATCGAGATCGCCATGACGGAAAGCATGGCGCTGTGCGATGTGATCCTGCCGGCGGCGACTCATTTCGAGCAGGGTGACCTCTACGCCGCCTATGGCCACCACTGGCTGCAGCGCGCCGAACCCGTCATTGCACCGGTCGCCGAGACCTTGCCCAACACGGAGATCTTCCGCCGCCTCGCCGCGCGATTCGGCTTCAACGATCCCGCCCTGCAGGCCTCCGATCGCGACCTGATGAACGACGCGCTCGACGCCTCGCACCCTGCCTTCAACGGCATCCAGCCGAGCGACCTGCCGATACGAACGGCGCTCAGGATGAGCGCGGATGGCGGTCCGCTCGCGTTGTTCGCGACACACCGGCCGGCGACGCCCTCGGGCAAGGTCGAGCTCGTCTCGGACGTGCTCGCCGAACGGTGGGGACCGGACGCCCGCGTGCCTGCGTTCCGGCCGCGCGACGAGCGGTACAAGCTGATGCTGATCTCGCCGGCGTCGGACGCGCGCATTTCCTCGACACTGTTGGGTGTCGGCGGTGCGGCCGGCGAGACGCCACCGCTGCTGATGCATCCTGAGGACGCCGCGGCCCGCAAGCTCGAGGGCTGCGCGCACGCACGGGTCTACAATGAGCTTGGCGAGGTGATCCTGCCGCTGGTCGTCACCGATGCCGTGCCACCGGGCGTCGTCGCGTCGGAGAAGGGTGCCTGGGTCGCCACGAGCCCGACCGGCCAGACCATCAGCGCGCTGGTGCCTACCGACCGGCGCGCCGACCTCGGCAAGGGCGCCTGCTATAACGATGTCGGCGTCGAGGTGGCGATGGCGTGACGGCCCGCGCTGCATAGGAGGTCGCGGTTCCCGCTGAGGCCCTCCTGCGCCAGGCGCCTTTGACGCTGACTTCTTCACGACAGCACGATTCAGATCGCAAATGCACACCGTGCGAAAACGGCCGAAGGGTTGCCCCCGTTTTCTCGATGAGTATTATCGAATTTCGATAAGCACCTTCGATCGGTTCGTGTGAAAACCGCAAGACACCAAGAGTTCTTCGGCGGCCTGATTCGCCTGCACATCCTCCATCATGCGGTGGAAGGCAAATTCTTTGGCAACTGGATGCTCGAGGAACTGCGTCGGCACGGTTACAGGATCGGCCCCGGCACACTCTATCCAATGCTTCATGTGCTCGAGCGCAAAGGCTACCTCAAATCGCGCACCGAAGGCCCTGGGCGTCGAGCCCGCCGCCACTACCGCGCGACCGCGAAGGGCCGCAGCGCGCTCATTGCAGCGCGGGGAAAGGTCGAAGAACTCTTCAACGAACTGGTGGAGCGACAATGAACCGACCCGGGGATAGCGCACCGCAAGGTGACGCCTCGTCCGGGTCGTGGCCGGAGGTGCTGGCCGTCTTCCTGCGGCTCGGCCTGACCTCGTTCGGCGGCCCGATCGCGCATCTCGGGTACTTTCGCGAGGAGTTCGTTGCCAAACGGCGATGGCTCGACGATCGGGCCTATGCCGACCTGGTCGCGCTTTGCCAGTTCCTGCCGGGCCCAGCATCGAGCCAGGTCGGCATCGCCATCGGCCTGTCGCGCGCCGGATACGCCGGAGCGCTGGCGGCGTGGACGGGCTTCACCCTACCCTCCGCCGTCATCCTCGTCGTCTTCGCCTATGGCGTGGATGCGCTAGGCGGCGCCGGTGGCACGGGCTGGCTGCACGGCTTGAAAGTTGCTGCGGTCGCGGTGGTTGCCCAGGCGCTCTGGGGCATGATGCGGTCCCTCACGCCGGACCGCGAGCGCGCGACGATCGCCGTGAGCGCTGCCGGCCTTGTTCTCGCCCTGCCATCCGCATGGTCGCAGGTCGGTGTGATCGCGCTGGGCGGCATCGTGGGTGCCGTCTTCTTGCGCGTCGCGGCGCCGACCGACCACGTCTCTCTTCCCTTGAAGGTCGGCCGCCGCACAGGCGCCACCCTGCTCGCGATCTTCTTCATACTGCTGGCGGGCCTGCCGCTGTTTGCATCCGGGAGTGCTTCGCAGGGCCTCAAGCTCGTCGATGCTTTCTATCGCACCGGCTCGCTGGTATTTGGCGGCGGCCACGTCGTGTTGCCGCTCCTGAAAGAAGCAGTCGTTCCGACAGGCTGGGTCGGCGAGGATGCGTTCCTGGCGGGCTATGGCGCAGCCCAGGCTGTACCGGGCCCGCTGTTCACCTTCGCCGCCTACTTGGGCGCCGTCATGAAGGCGCCACCGAACGGCGCCGCGGGCGCCGCGCTCTGCCTGGTGGCAGTTTTCCTTCCATCGTTCCTCCTGGTCATTGGCGCTCTGCCCTTCTGGGAGGAGCTGCGCAACAGGGCATCCACCCAGTCAGCATTGCGCGGCATCAATGCCGCTGTCGTCGGCCTCCTGCTTGCGGCCCTCTACGACCCGGTGTGGACGGCAGGTATCACGAAACCCGGTGACTTCGCCCTCGGCGTTGCAGCGTTCCTGTTGCTTGCGATGTGGAAGACGCCACCTTGGCTGGTTGTCGTCCTGTGCGCATTCGGTGGAGCGTTCGTCGCGGCCTTTTGAAGGGTTCGTCAGTCGGTCAAAGGAGACAGTCATGTCGATCAAGCTCCTGTCTTTCGTGCTCTCGACCAGCGTAGTCGTTCTCTCGATACTCAGTGCGGCCAACGCCCAGACGCCGGCGCCAGCGAACGCCGCGCCGCAATCCTATCGGCCCGGCCTTGGCGACCTGATGACCATGACCGTGCAGCCGCGTCACACCAAGTTGGGCCTGGCCGGTCAGGAGAAGAACTGGGCCTATGCGGCCTACGAGCTCCATGAGCTCGAAGAGGCTTTCGAGCGGGCGGCTCGCGTCTGGCCGACGTACAGGACAGTGAGCATCGCCGACCTGATTGTCGCTACAACAAAAGAGCCGATGGAGGCTGTGTCAGAGGCGATCAAGAGCGCGGATGCGGCAAGGTTCGCCGCCGCCTACGGGCGCCTTACGGAAACATGCAACGCCTGCCACCAGGCCACAGGCCGAGGCGTTGTGGTCATACAGGTGCCGAAGGCATCGCCCTTCCCCGATCAGGACTTTCGGCCCGTAAAGCAATAGTTGCAGCCGTGGCCGGATGCACAGGAGGTCGAGATGGCGGATGCAGTGGTCAATGTCCGTTACATGGTCCATGACGTTGATGAGGCTGTCGCATGGTACACGACGTACCTTGGCTTCGAGTGCCTATCGAGCGCCGCCCCTGCTTTTGCCGACGTAAAGCGGGGACCGTTGCGCTTGCTGTTGAGCGGCAAAACCAGCTCGGCCGGACGACCGATGCCCGATGGCCAGCAACCGAGCGCCGGCGGGTGGAACCGCATTCAGTTGGTGTTCGATGACTTGGCCGCCGAAGTCGATCGACTGCGCGCCGCCGGAGTCGCGTTCCGGAACGATGTGGTGAAGGGCCCAGGCGGATCGCAGATCCTGCTGCAGGACCCATCCGGAAACCTGATCGAGCTGTTTCAACCCGCGGCACGCGGCGCTCGTGCATAGGAGCGATTTGGTGCCTTGGCGAGGTCTCGGACCGCGGCGGACCACTCAGGGCAGCAGGTCGCGGATTTCATCCAGCATTTCCGGCGCGCCGAACGGCACGACCATCAGCGCGTCGTCGAAGCCGAGGTCGGCAATGCGGCGCAGACGATCGCGGGCCTCGGACTTGCTGCAGACCAGTGTCGTCTTGGCGTGTGCGATCAGCGGATGCGCGGGCGGATCGGGACGCAGGTCGGTGAAGATGTTGGCGAGGATGGCGCGCTTGCCGCCGGCCTTGCGGAACATGTCCAGGCCGATCGGCAGGTCGTCCAGGGACGCGTATATCCCTGACGCGATCCAGCCATGGCAGTGCTTGGCCGCGAGGTTGATCCAGCGAGGGCTTCGCCAGGCGCCGAGATAGACCGGCGGGCCGCCCTCCGTGCCCGGCCAAACGGAAAGGGCGGGGCCGTAGACCGGTTCGCCCGCCCACACTTTGCGCATCACCGCGAGATGGTCCGGCAGCAACGTGAAGCGGCGCTCATAGTCGATCTGCACGGCGTCGAAATCGTGCTTGGTCGACCCACTGCCGACGCCGAAGCGGAAGCGACCGCGCGACAACAGGTTGACGGTCTGCGCGCGATGCGCCAGCTCGACCGGATGGCGTAGCGGGACCTGCATCACGCAGGTGCCCAGCTCGATGCGCTCGGTTGCCTGGCAGAGCGCGCTGAGGAAGAGCAGAGGATCAAGCGTGGCGCTGCCACGTGCAAAGGCATCGGTGGTCCATAGCCCGGCAAAGCCCAGCGCTTCGACGCGCGCGGCGAAGCCGATGGCGCGCTCGAAAAGTCCGCCGGCTTCATGGACGGTGGGAATGGCGACGATGCCGAATCGCATGGCAGCTCCTCAATGGTCTTGGCACTTCCCCCTCCGGGGCAGGGTTGGATGCCTTACTCGATCGGTCGACCGGCGTATCCGGAGTGCTTTGGTTAGTACTTGGTATCGCAGATACCTGATAGAGGCACGCTGTCATCCCGAGCGCAGCGAGGGACCTTTCCTGCGGC
>NZ_BKAJ01000081.1 GCF_007992495.1 Reyranella soli | reverse complement strand
GAAAAAACAGGTCCCTCCGCTCCGCCTCGCTACGCTCGGCTCCGGTCGGGATGACGGGGTTTTGCAGTCATATGCGATAGCCCTGGTATGACGGGGGAGGGATATGAGGTCAGGGAGAGGCAGTCCTCTCACTCCGATCTGCCCCATTGAGCTATAAACGCGCATGGCACGGACAGATCAGAACGTGATCAATTTGCGAATCACTATCGAGCAGCCGGTCATCGGCGTGCTCCACAGCCTTCAGGCAAAGGATGAATCGCCGCTCGATCCGAAATGTTCGCGTGAGGGCGAGCCGCTCGTATTCGATCTTCAAGTCCGCGTAGGGCCGGGCCCCAAATTCTTCGGCGACCAGGTGCGGCGCGAAGGTCCGTTACGGCGATTTGTCTACATTCGTGTCGGCCAGTATGCCGGCGACCCTTCCTCGCCGTGGTCGCGCCGGATGAAGATCGACATCCACGACATTGGGAACGACCTGCTGGATCGTGCCGCCAAGAGCGGCGGCGTCATCGAAACAACAGTCATTGGCACTGATAAGGACGGCACTCCCACCTGTGCCACGGTGCGGCCGACGGGACGGCGCATCGTCAAACGCTGAAGCCAGCCCGTCTAGGGTCAAAACCCATAAAGTCTGCCCCGCCTTGTCTCGCCTGGCTTCGGTCGCAAACTGGGCATAGCGGAAGTCGATGGGAGCCATCTATCGCTGAGGGCGACGCCAATGACCCGAAGCGGACATTTGACCTTGTCGCGGCGGCGTTTCCGACAGCTCGAAGCGCCGCCCCTGAGAACCAACATGTCCGATCAAGCGGCGGCGTTCCAGAACCGGTGAAGCGCAGCCACGTCACCATTGAACAAGTTGCGATCGCAGCGGTCGACGCCTTGGACGATTCTGGTGTGGCCGTGAGCGCGGCGGCCCGCATAGTTGTCGCTGGCATATTGCCAGAGCCGCCAACCGCTCCTTGCCCAGGCCAGCGGGATCTCAGGCGAGGCATGGTAGTCGACGACCCAAAGGCCGCAGCGCGCGAGGATCGAGTCGGGCGTGATCCGGCCGTTGGCCCAGGTCGGATGCACGTAGACGAGCGGCAACCGGCCCGTAGCGCTGGCCACCGCCTGCACGAACGCCTCGGCCTGGTCGAGCGTCATGGAGTTCGAGGGATCGCCTTCATTGGCCTCGAGGTCCAGGGCGAGGAGAGTCCCTTGGATGGGTCGGGAAGAGTCCAGGAAGAAAGCTGCCTGCTGCGCGCCGGGCGAATCGCCCTTGCCGAAATGATAGGTGCCCCACAGTAGTCCCGCAGCCTCGGCCTGCGGCCGTCGCGCGGCACACGCGGAGTCGGCATAGAAGTCGCCTTCGCTCGCCTTGTGGATGACGGCGAGGATGTTGCTCGCGCGTACCAGCCGGAAATCGGAGACAGCGGTGTGTGCGCTAAGGTCGATCACCGCGTCCAGTCCCTGGGTTGCGCGGCTCGTCGGTGCTGGCGCGATCGGATACTCAGGCGGTGGATATTCAGCCGGCGGATATTGGGGTGCTGGAGTTTGCAGATACTGATCCGGCGCCACGGAGGCCTGACGGGGCGTCTGACGGGCGCCGCATCCGGTCGTAGCTGCAGCAGCAAGGCCCAAGAGAACGTTCCTTCGAGAAATCATGCAGCGACAGTAAGGTGAGAGGGTGTCCGCTTCCAAGGGTAAGGCGGTCATAACGCGGATCTACTGTCACTTCAGCTTCTGACCCAGAACGGACCTCGCGCTTGCTTTGGCCTGGGTGCAGAAATCAAAATATTAGGAACGGGCAGATTGGTTGAGTCCGAGCGATCCCACTGTGTCCGGGGAGCCAATTGCTGACCCCCCGGCCGGGGAGAAGCTCGGAGCAGGCAATTACCAGGGCTGGCCTTTGCCAAACGACCAGTCCTCTTTGTTGACGAAGACCATGTTGATCATGATGTCGTCAGGGCGTACGCCGAGCTTGCTGGTGAGTTCGTCGGCGATCTGCCGGTAGAAAGCAAACTTCAGTTCTTTGGTGTTACCGACGGTGCTGGTCACCTGGATCAGAATGAAGTCAGGCGACCGATCCATGTCAAGGAAGTGCCGATCGTAGATGAGATTCTCTGGCGCGTGCTCATTGACAACGATGAAGCGGTCGCCATCCGGAGCCTTGAGGACGCCGACAATCCCTTCGTACACGATGTCGGCGACTTTGGCGCGATAGTCTGAAGATTTGCCCTTGAGCAGATCGATACGTGCAAACGGCATAATATTCTCCTTTGTTTAGGTGGGTTTAGAGACGGGTTGTTGAGGCGATTGGGTTAGGGCCGGTTATCCAGTTCTGGCACGCCGCTGCTACGATCCGCGTAGGCGGCCAGGAAGGTCGGCCGGCGCTGCCGTCCGGTATCTACCAAGTGGTTGGTAGCTTTGGTTTGGGCTTTTCAACTGATGCCGTCAAGCCCTACCTTCCACTTGGTTGGGTTTTAACAAAAAGGAAAGGCCCAGTGAGCGCAGGTTCGAAGGAAGTTATTCTTGCAGCAGCAAAACGGACCGCGATGGCGCATGGCTACACTGGCCTGAACTTCCGAGACATCGCCGCCGAAGTCGGCATCAAGGCACCAAGCATCTATCATCACTTCCCGACCAAGGCCGATCTCGGGGCAGCGGTAGCGAAGCGCTACTGGGAAGATATTGTCGTGGACCTTGAAGCTATATCGGACCAATCGCCTGATCCGCTCAGAGCTCTGCGTCGCTACCCCGAGATTTTTCGTAAGTCGCTTTCGAGCGACAACCGCATGTGCCTTTGCAGCTTCATGGCTGCGGAATATGACGACCTCCCGGACACGGTGAAGAAGGAGGTTCAGGCCTTTGCCGACGTTAATGTGGCGTGGCTTAGCAAGCTCCTGTCTGCTGCTGGAGTCGTCAAATCTAAGGAAAGCCAGGCGCGGGCTCGAGCAATCTATTGCGCCGTTGCAGGCGCGCAGCTCTTCGCGAGAGGTCGCTCGGATATCTCGCTCTTCGACGCGATGATCGACAGCTATCGTTCGGCTGGACTTTTGCCGGCGTAAGCGACGACCCGGCCATCTTCGTCGTTTTGCCTTGCAGGGGCATCGACACGGCGCCGCAAAGCGACGGCCCGTCCTGCTGTTGGTGCATAAATCAAATTATTGGAAGAACGAGTTCGCCTCGAAAACATAAAGCAGCAGCGGCACAATCGGAGGGTGAAGCAATTCTTTGAACTTTGTCTGTCGCCGCCATGTCGCATGTTGGCCCTTCTCGGACGTATCGCTCGACGTCGGTGATGTCCGAAAGCGGGTCAGAAGCAGACGCGATGGCTCAAGACTTTATGGGTTTTGACCCTAGTCGTCGCCCTCGAGCCCGTACGCGGTTCTCGCCTGCTCCTTGCTGACCAGGCCCAGCCGCACGTCGCGCTCGACCTTCTTGCGGTCGCGCTTCTTCGGATCGCCAAAGCCGCCGCCGCCCGGCATCTCGACCACCAGGCGATCGCCCGCGGGAATGGTCTGGAAGCCCTTGGCCTTGAGCTCGGTGCCGGAGGCCAGCGACAGCCGTCCGTTGCCGCCGGTCTTGCCGTCGTCACGGCCGCGCGCCGGATGCTTTACACGCTCGAAGGTGGCGAAGATGCCGAAGGGCGCGCCTTCGCGATGCTCGACCTCCATCACCTGGCCCAATCCGCCACGATGCTCGCCAGCGCCGCCGGAGTCGGGGCGATATTCCTTCTTCCAGATGACGACGGGCGCGATCGTCTCGGTGATCTCGACCGGCACGTTGCGCACGCCCGACGGGAAGGGCGTGGCCGAAAGGCCATCGAGGTTCGGCCGCGCGCCGGCGCCGCCGGAGTGGAAGGTCGTCACCATGAAGGGCCGGCTGTTGCCGATCGTGCCGGTCATGCCGTGGCCGGCACCGAGCTTCAGGTTCCACAGATTGCTGGTGCCCTCGGCCGGCACCTTGCCCGGGATCACCTGGTGCAGGGCGTCGTAGCAGACGTCGGGCAGCATGTGGCCGATGGTGCTGCGGGCGTTGACCGCCGCCGGGAACAGCGCGTTGACGATGGTGTTGTCGGGCGCCGTCACCAGGATCGAATCGAGCGTGCCGGCATTGTTGGGAATGGTCGGCGCCACGATGCACTTGATGCCGAAAGCGGTGTAGGCCTCAGTGTAGCACATCGGCGAATTGATGCCGTAGATCGACGAGCCCGAGGTGCCGGCGTAGTCGACCGCGATATGGTCGGCATTGATGGTGACGGCGGCATGCAGGTCGATCGGCGCGTCGTAGCCGTCGATGCGCATGTGGCCCTTCCAGGTGCCGCGCGGCAGCTTGCCGATCGCCGCCACCATGCCGGCGCGGCTCTTGTCGATGATGTGCCGGCCGAGCTCGTCGAGAGTGTCGATGCCGTGCTCGGTCATCATGTCGGAGAGCCGCTTCTCGCCGATGCCGTTGCAGCCGATCAGCGCATGCAGGTCGCCCTCGACCTGGATGGGCTCGCGCACGTTGGCGCGCACGATGCGCATCACGCTCTCGTCCATCTTGCCTTCGCGCATCAGGGGCAGCAGCGGCAGGAACAGGCCTTCGTGATAGACCTGCCTTCCGTCGGGCGACTGGCCGAGCCCACCGATGTCGACGACGTGCGTGGTGCAGGAGAACAGCGCCACCAGCTTGCCGTTGTGGAAGGCAGGCGAGGTGACGACGATGTCGTAAAGATGGCCGGTGCCCTTCCACGGATCGTTGGTCACGTAGGCATCGCCCGGCTTCATCGTCTCGACCGGGAACTCGCGGATGAAGTGAATGACGCTGCGCGCCATCGAGTTGACGTGGCCCGGCGTGCCGGTGACGGCCTGCGCCAGCATTTGGCCGTCGAGGTCGAACACGCCGGCCGAGATGTCGCCTGCCTCGCGCGCGCTGGTCGAGAAGGCGGTGCGCACCAGGGCGCGGGCCTGCTCCTCGACGACGCTCAGCAGGCGGTTCCACATCACCTGCAGGCGCATATCCGAAGGCGTGCTCATGCGCGATCCTCCAACACGATCTGGTCCAGCGCGTTGATGCGGGCTTGGAATCCCTGCGGCACCACGGTCGTGGTGCCATCCTCGACGATCAATGCCGGCCCGTCGAGCGACATGCCGGGGCTGAGCGACACGCGCTCGTGTATGGCGGCCTGCTCATGCCGGCCCGACGCCGGGTCGAGCACTTCGCGGCTGCCGTTCGCCTTGGGCGCGCCAGCTGCCTTGGCCTCGGCCGCGGGCCTGGGTAGCGGCCGGTCGGTGGCGAGCGACAGCGTCCAGGTCAGCGCCTCAACCTCGAGCTTGGGAATGATGCGGCCGAACACCGTCTCATAGGTCTCTTCGAAGCGCCGCCGCAATTCGCGGGCCGCGTCGACGTCGAGCGCCTGGTTGGGCAGCGGCACCGCGATCTCGTGGCCCTGGCCGCGATAGCGCATGAAGGCCTGGCGGGTCTCGACCAGCTTTTCCTTGGGCGCTGCCAGCCGGATCACGGCCTCCGCCTCCTCGCGCATGGCGGTGAACAGGCCGTTCACGGTCTTGGCGTCGAACAGGTCGAGCCTGAGATGGCGCGTGCGCACGACCTCGTAGGCGATGGGCGCGCGCAGGAAGCCGAAGGCCGAGCCGACGCCGGCGCCGACCGGCACCACGACCTTCTTCATGCCGAGCTTGCGGGCGAGGCGCGCGGCATGCAGCGGCGCCGCGCCGCCGAAGGCGATCAGCGTGCGCTCGGCCGTATCCTTGCCGTTCTCGACGGCGTGCACGCGGGCGGCACTCGCCATGGTCTCGTCGACGATCTCGGCGATGCCGGCCGCCGCACCCTGGGCGTTGGTGTTGAGCGGACCCGCCAGCGACTGCAGCGCCGCTTCGGCCTTGTCGCGATGGAGCGGGATGGCGCCACCGGCGAAGCGTTTGGGATCGAGGCGCCCCAAGGCGGTGTCGGCATCGGTGACCGTAGGTTCGCTGCCGCCGCGGCCGTAGCTCGCCGGGCCGGGCACGCTGCCCGCCGAATCGGGTCCGACCTGGATGCGGCCCAGTGCATCGATGCGGGCAATCGAGCCGCCACCGGCGCCGATCTCGACCAGCTCGATCACGGGGATGCGGACGGGGAGCCCGCTGCCCTGCACGAAGCGGTAGGCACGCGCCACCTCGAACTGGCGCGAGCGCTGCAGTTCGAGATCGTCGAGCAGGGTGAGCTTGGCCGTGGTGCCGCCCATGTCGAAGGCCACGGCCTTGTCGATGCCGTTCTCCGCCGCGACGGTGAGGGCGAGGATCGCGCCGCCGGCCGGTCCGGATTCGACCAGTCGCACCGGGAAGCGCTGCGCCGTCTCGACGGTGGTGATGCCGCCCGACGACATCATCAGCAGCAGCGGGCCCGCGATGCCTTCCTTGCGCAGATTGGCCTCGAGCTCGCCGAGATAGCCCGCCATGCGCGGCAGGACATAGGCGTTGGCGATGGTGGTCGAGGTGCGCTCGTACTCGCGGATCTCGGGGCAGACCTCGCAGCTGAGCGAGATCGCCACGCCGGGCAGCTCCTCGGCCAAAATGGCGCCGGCGCGCCGCTCGTGCGCCTCGTTGGTGAAGCTGTGCAGGAAGCACACCGCCACCGCCTCGATCTTCTGGGCGCGCAGCTCGGCCGCGACCTGGCGCACCGCCTGCTCGTCGAGCGCGAGAAGCACGGCGCCGTCGGCGGCGACGCGCTCGGGCACGCCGAAGCGCAGGTCGCGCGACACCAGCGGATCGGGCCGCTCCATGTAGATGTCGTACTGCTCGAAGCGGTGCTCCCAGGCGATCTCCAGCGAATCGCGGAAGCCCGCCGTGGTTAGAAGCGCGGTGCGCGCGCCCTTGCGCTCGATCAGGGCGTTGGTGGCCAGCGTCGTGCCGTGCACGACCAGGCTGACCTCGGACGGCGGGCACTTGGCCTCGGCCAGGATGGTGCGCACGCCCTCGATCACGCCCCGCTCGGGCGCGTCGGGCGTGGTCAGGACTTTTATGGCATGGGCCTTGTCGCCTCGCTCGAGGACGACGTCGGTGAACGTTCCGCCGATATCGACGGCAAGTCGGGCAGTCATATTCAGCTTTCGTCGATCTTGATGTTTCCCTTGGCGACGACGTCGCCCCAGGTCTTCGAGTCGCGCTCGAGGAAGGCCACGTACTCCGCGCGCGGCATCGTCGCGGGATGCAGGCCGGCCTCTTCGTACTTCGCCTTCACCACGGGATCGGCCATCACCTTCAGGATGGCGTTTGTGAGCACGGCCATCACCGGCCCGGGCGTCTTGGGTGGGGCTGCGATCGCGTACCAGTTCTCGGCCTGATAGCCCGGCACTGCTTCGGCGAGCGCCGGTGCGTCAGGCAGTACTGGCCAGCGCGTGAGCGACGTCACTGCCATGGCGCGCGCCTTGCCGCTCTTGATCAAGCCGAGGGTGGCGGGATCACCGAAATAGGCGTCGACGATGCCGGCAGAGAGGTCGTTCAGGGCCGGTCCGGTGCCGCGATAGGGTACGTGCACCATCTTCAGGCCCGACATCTGGGTGAAGAGCTCGCCCGCGAGATGCTGGCTGGTGCCGATGCCGCCCGAGGCCCAGCGGATCTCCGTCTTCTTGGCGAGTTCCATGAACTCGGGCAGTGTCTTGGCCGGCAGGTCGTTGCGCACCGCCACGATGAAGGGCATGCGCACCAGCCGCGTGATGTGCGACAGCGCCATCGGATCGTAGGGCATCTTGCGCAGATGAGGCCCGGCGGTGAGCGTGCCGACACCGGTCAGCGCCAGGGTGTAGCCGTCGGCTGGCGCATGCGACATCGCCTCGACGCCGATGATGCCGCCGGCGCCGCCCTTGTTCTCGACGATCACTGTCTGGCCGAGCTCCTTCGACAGCGGCTCCATCAGGAGCCGCGCCGTCAGGTCGACGCCGCCGCCGGGTGGAAAGGGCACGATGATCTTGATCGGACGGCTGGGAAAATTCTGTGCTGCGGTCGGACGCGTCGCCGCGAGAACAGGCAACGCAAACGCGCCGACCAACAGACTTCTACGAGTGCTACGCAAGACCAAACCCCTCTCTGCTCCCCCGCAGCCACCTTGACAGGGCGATGGTGGTGGTTCAACACTTAACCAATAAGTTAAGTATTAACTATGAGGCGATCGACGATGAAAAAGCTCTATCAGGGCGGCTGCCATTGCGGCGCGGTGCGTTTCGAATGCCGGCTCGATCCGGAGGAAGGCACCAGCCGTTGCAATTGTTCGGTGTGCGCCAAAGGCCGGTTCTGGAAGGCGATTGCGCGCAAGGAGGATTTCCGGATCCTCCAGGGCGAGAGCGATCTTTCCGACTACCAGTTCGGCAGCAGGAACATTCACCATCTCTTCTGTCGGCAGTGCGGCATCAAGCCGTTCGGTCGCGGCCACATGGACGCGTTGGGCGGCACCTTCTACGCCGTCAACGTCGCCTGCCTGGATGGCGCGGCGCCGGAGGAAGCAGCGGCCGGCTCGATCCAGTATCAGGACGGCCGTAACAATGCGTGGGACACGGCGCCGGTGGAGACGCGGCACCTCTGACGAGAGCTACATCGCCACTTTGCGGAAGACCTCGACGAAGCGCTCGACATCCTGCTCGTCGTTGTAGACGTGCGGGCTGATGCGCAGTCGTCCCAGCCGCGGCGCGGCGTAAACATTCTCGGCAGCGAGCCGCTTGGGCAGGTCGGTTGCCATGCCCTTGGGGAAGTAGAGGCTGAGCACGTGCGGGGCGCGCAGCTTCTTGTCCAGCACCTGCACGCCGGTGTTGGCGAGGCCGTCGGCCAGCTTGTCGGTGAGCATGGAAAGTCGCGCCACGATGGGCTCGTTGCCCCAGCCGGCCATCATTTCCATGCCGACCGCCGCCATCTCCAGGGAGATGAAATGGTCGCGCTCGCCCATGTCGTAGCGTCGCGCACCCTCGACGTAGGCGATGTCACGGAAATAGACCGTATCCTCGGCCGACACTGCCTTGCGCGATGCCGATATCTGTTCCAGCGGCACGCCGTTCTGCCGGCGCTTGGCGACATACATGAAGGCGCGGCCGTAGGGCCCGAGCACCCACTTGTAGGTCGGGAAGATCAGGAAGTCGGGGTCGAGCGTCTTCACGTCGATGCGGCGGATGCCGACATCGTGCGTGGCATCGACCAGCAGCGCCGAGCCCTTGGCCTTGGCTGCGGTGGCGATGCGCGCCATGTCGAGCGCGCCGCCGTCGGACCAGTGGACCGAGGAGATCGAGACCAGGGCGAGCGGCTCGGCGCCCGACCGGTCGATCGCGGCCATCACCGCCGACGTCCAGTCGCCGTCGGCCGGCTGCTTCACCATCTCGACCTTGAAGCCACCGGCCTCGGCGCGGCTCATCCATTCCAGCACCGGCGAGGTATGGTCGTCCTGCAGCACCAGCACGCGGCTGCCGCGCGGGATGGTCAGCACCTTGCCCGCAGTGGCGACGCCGTAGCCGACCGAAGGGATCAGCGAGACGTCGGCGGAGTCGGCGCCGATCAGCGCAGCGGCCGCCTTGCGCGCGCGCTCGTACTGCTTCGGCTGGAAGTCGGCCGGCAGTTTCCATGGCTGGCCCTTGTGCCCGACGGCGGCGCGGCCGGCCTCCTGCACCGCCAATGGCAGCGGGCTCCACGAGGCGGCGTTCAAGAAACAGACGTCGCGTGGGATGTCGAACAGGGCGCGCTGGCAGGGCAACATGGCAGTCTCCGTTTGCAGGACTGCAGAGTAGCGTGGCCGTGCCGATCCCAGCCTGACAATTTCTCACACCAGCCATTTGCTAGACTGCGCCATGCGCCGTTTCCCGCCCCAACGCCTGATCTGCCTAACCGAGGAGACCGTCGAGACGGTCTATCTGCTGGGCGAGCAGGACCGCATCGTCGGCGTCTCGGGCTACGCCGTGCGTCCGCCCGAGGTGCGGTCGAAGCCGCGGGTCAGCGCCTTCACCTCGGCGCGGCTCGACAAGATCCTGGCACTGGAACCCGACCTGGTGCTGGCCTTCTCCGATCTGCAGGCCGATATCGTGAGCGAGCTGGCGAAAGCCGGCGTCGCCGTCCATCTGTTCAACCAGCGCGACGTCGCAGGCATCTTCGCCATGATCCGCACCGTCGGCGCACTGATCGGTGCCAATGAGAAGGCCGAAGCCCTGGCGCGTTCGCTCGAGGCGAGGGTGATGGAGATGGCGCGCGCCAGCAAAGCCGCGCCACGGCCACGCGTCTACTTCGAGGAATGGAACGATCCGATGATCTCCGGCATCGGCTGGGTGTCGGAGCTGATCGAGATCGCCGGCGGCGAGGACGTGTTCGCGCATCTGCGCGGTGCCGCTGCCGCGCGCGACCGCATCGTGTCGTCCGAACAAGTGATCGCGGCGCGGCCCGATGTGATCCTGGCGTCGTGGTGCGGCCGCAAGGTCGTGCCGTGCCAGATCGCCGAACGGCCGGGGTGGGCCACGCTCCCCGCGATCGCCAACGGCCGCATCGTCGAGATCAAGTCGCCGCTCATCCTGCAGCCGGGTCCCGCGGCGCTGACCGACGGCCTCGACGCGCTGCGCACCGCGCTATTACCTCGCGTGTAATTGAGAGACCGCCGCTGCAAGCTCACCTTCGACTCATCAAGACCCAAGGAGGGTTCAGATGTGCTACCAGTCCCGCCAGCGCTTTGCCGCTCACCCCGTCGCATTGGTGACTCCGGTGTCGCCACGGCCGCCGCTGCGTGCTCGGCTGGCGATGACGCTGAAAGTCTGGCGCGACCGCACCGCGGCGCGGCGTAACCTGGCTGCAATGGACGCACGCAGCCTGCGCGATGCGGGGATTTCGCCCGCCGCCGCTGCCTATGAATCGGGCAAGACCTTCTGGCAGGCATTCGGGCCGCTTGGTTAAGGGGCCTTCGCCTCACAATCGCCATAACCACGCTCCCTGCTGGGGAACTCCAGCGCGCGATGAGCGTTAACTCAGGCGCGCAAAGCGCGGTCGTGCCCCCTAAGGGCGGCCTCGCACGCGGCGTGTTGTGGTCGAGAGCCTCTTCGCGCCTAATGCCATGTCACGAGCGCAGAGGGGGTTTTAGCCGGATGACACCGCCGGATCTCGACCGGACGAACGCGCTGTTCCTCGATCTCGACGGCACACTGCTGGAGATCGCAGAGACGCCGGAATCGGTCGTCGTTCCTCCCGGCCTGCCCCAACTGCTGGACGGCCTGCGCGCTGAGCTCGGTGGCGCGGTCGCCATCGTTACCGGCCGGTCGATCGGCGTTGTCGATGACCTGCTCAATCCCTTCGTCGCCACTGCGGCTGGCGAGCATGGCGCGTCGCTGCGCTGGCAGGACGGCAAGGTCGAGGAGATGCCCAAGGGTCTCGCCGTGCCGGAGGCGTGGCGCGAGGCGCTGGTCGCCGCGGCCGACCGCTGGCCTGGCGTGCTGGTCGAGCACAAGCCGCACGGTGTGGCCATCCACTATCGCCTGGTGCCGGAGCGCGGCAACGATGTGTGGCGGCTGGTGCGGGCCTTGGTGCCGCAGGACCATCCCTGGTTCCGCCTGCTACCGGCGCGCGAGGCTGTCGAGATCGGGCCGCGCGCGGCCTCCAAAGGCCATGCCGTCGAGCAGTTGATGCAGCGTCAGCCCTTCCAGGGCCGCCGGCCGATTTTCGTCGGCGACGACTTCACCGACGAAGCCGGGATGGAAGCGGCGCGGCAGTTCGGCGGCCAGGGCCTGCGCGTGGCCGAAGTATTCGACGGCCAGCCGGCGGCAGTGCGCGCCTGGTTGAAGCGCGGCCTCGAACTTTTGAGCAGCCGCAACGCGCCGCCCGCCGTGTCGGCCGGGGCCGCGCCATGAGCAGCCTCGATCTCGGCGTCATCGGCAACTGCGCCATTGCCAGCCTGATCGACCGCAAGGGCCGCCATGTCTGGCACGGCATCGGCCGGCTCGACGGCGATCCGGTGTTCAACGCCCTGCTGGGTGGCGACGATCCCCAAGGCGGCTTCATGGATGTCGTGGTCGCTGGCGCCAAGGATATCGGCCGCCAGCGCTACCTGCACAACACGGCCATCCTGGAGACCGTGATCGACGGCAGCGGCGGCACGGTGCGCATCGTCGACTTCGCGCCGCGCTTCCGCCGCTTCGGCCGCATGTTCCGCCCGCCCATGCTGGTGCGCCGGCTCGAGCCGGTGGCCGGCCGGCCGCGCGTCACCATCCGGCTGCGGCCGACCTTCGACTACGGCGCGCACAAGGCCAAGCTCACCTCGGGCAGCAATCATGCGCGCTTCTTCGGCGACACCGGCGTGCTGCGACTCACGACCGACGCCTCGATCAACTACATCCTGCACGAGACCGAGTTCTCGCTCGACCGGCCGCTCAACCTGATCGTCGGCGCCGACGAGAGCATCACCGACAATCCCGACACGCTGACCAAGACCTTCCTCGCCGAGACCGAGTCCTACTGGCAGACCTGGGTGCGCGATCTCAACATCCCGTTCGACTGGCAGCAGGCGGTGATCCGCGCGGCGATCACCCTGAAGATGTGCAGCTACGAGGATACGGGCGCGGTGCTGGCGGCGCTCACCACTTCGGTGCCCGAGGCGCCCAACACGCCGCGCACCTGGGACTATCGTTTCACCTGGCTGCGCGACGCCTTCTTCACCGTGACGGCGCTCAACCGTCTGTCGGCGACCCGCACCATGGAAAGCTACGTGCGCTTCATCGTCGATGTCGTCGAGACCGGCAGCTCGCGCGACGATGTCGCTGCCATAGCGCCGCTGTTCCCGATCGCGCCAGGTACCGACACCACCGAACGGCTGATCGACACCTTGCCGGGCTATCGCGGGTTCGGGCCGGTGCGCGTCGGTAACGCTGCTGTCACACAGCGCCAGAACGACACTTACGGCTCGATGGTGCTGACGTCGGCGCAGATGTTCTGGGACGAGCGCCTGCCGCGCCAGGGCGATCTCGAACTCTATCGCCAGCTCTGCGTGGTCGGGAACGAGGCGCAACGCACGGCGTTGACCCCCGATGCTGGCCTTTGGGAGTACCGGGAGCGCGAGGAAGTGCACACGTTTTCCGCTGCGATGTGCTGGGCAGCGCAGCATCGGCTGGGCATGATCGCCAAGCGGGTCGGCGTCGATTCCGAAGCGCGCGAGTGGCTCGCCCGTGCCGGCGTCCTGCGCCAGGAGGTCCTGCAGCGCGGCACCACCCAGGAGGGCTGGATCTCGGGCGTGCTCGACCGCGACATGCTCGATGCCTCGTGCCTGGTGCTGCCCGAGATCGGCCTGCTGGCCTCCGATGATCCGCGCTTCCACGCCACGCTCGATGCCGCCGCCAAGCGCTTGATGAAGAACGGTTTCATGATGCGCTACAGCGAGGCCGACGATTTCGGCAAGCCGTCCAACGCCTTCCTGCTCTGCACCTTCTGGTACATAGACGCGCTGGCCAGCGTCGGCCGCCGTTCGGAGGCGCTCGAACTTTTCAATAACCTGCTCGCGCGCCGCAACCATGTCGGGCTACTATCCGAGGATATCGATCCGAAGACCGGCGAGCTGTGGGGCAACTTTCCACAAACATACTCGCAGGTCGGGCTGATCCTGTCGGCCATGCGTCTGTCGCGAAGCTGGGAGGAGGGGCTATGGCACGCATCGTGATCGTCTCCAACCGAGTCCCGATTCCCAAATCCCGAGTGCCTGCCGCGGGCGGCCTTACCGTGGCGCTGCGCGATCTGCTCATCCCGGGCTCGATGTGGTTCGGCTGGAGCGGACGGCTCGCGGCCGAGCCGTCGCTGCAGCCCGCCCTGGTCGAGGCGCGCGGCGTCACCTACGCCACGGTCGACCTGACGGCCGAGGCGCACCGCGCCTTCTATGTCGGCTTCGCCAACGGCGCGCTGTGGCCATTGCTGCATTTCCGACTGGGGCTGATGCATTACCGCCGCGAGGATTATCTCGGCTACCTGGCGGTCAACCAGACGTTCGCCACGGCGCTCGGCCAGGTGCTGCAGCCCGAAGACTCGGTGTGGGCGCACGACTACCATCTGCTGCCGCTCGGCCGCATGCTGCGCCAGCAGGGGTTCACCGGCCCGCTGGGCTTCTTCCTTCATGTGCCGTTCGTGCCGCCCTCGATGCTCGAGGCGATCCCGGTCGCGCGCGAGATGGTGGCCGATCTCTGCGCCTACGACGTCGTCGGCTTCCAGACCGAGGAGCATGCCCGCGACTTCCGCGACTGCGCGCAGCGCCTGCTGGGCGCCATGGTCGACGGCGAATGGGTGCGCCTGAACGGCCGGCGCATGCGTGTCTTCGCCGATCCGATCGGCATCGATGCCCAGGCCTTCGCCGAGGAGGCCGAGCGCTCCGCCAACGACAAGCTGGTCCATCGCGTCTCGGGCAGCCTGTCGGGCCGCTTGCTCGCTGTCGGCGTCGACCGAATGGACTATTCCAAGGGCCTGCCCCACCGCTTCGAGGCTTACGGCCGCCTGCTCGAGCGCCATCCCGAGCACCGCCGCCGCATCCACTTCCTGCAGATCTGCCCGCGCTCGCGCGAGGAGGTCGACGAGTACCGCAAGCTGCGCGCCGAGCTCGACCGGCTGACCGGCCGCATCAACGGCCGTTTCTCCGAGTTCGACTGGACGCCGTTGCGCTACTCGACGCGGCCGGCGCCGCGCTCGACCCTGGCCGGCCTCTACCGCATCAGCCGCATCGGCGTGGTGACGCCATTGCGCGACGGCATGAACCTGGTGGCCAAGGAATTCGTGGCCGCCCAACCCGACGACGATCCGGGCGTGCTGGTGCTCTCGCGGTTCGCCGGCGCCGCGCACGAGCTCACCGAGGCGCTGATCGTCAATCCCTTCGATCCCGACGCCATCGCCGATGCCATGCACGCGGCGCTGAACATGCCGCTGGCCGAGCGCCTCGAGCGCCACGTTGCGCTCAAGGCCAAGGTGTTCCGCACCACCGCCAGCGTTTACTGCCAGCGCTTCCTCGATGCGCTGCACGCGCCGGCACTGACGCTGCAGGCGGCGTAGCCTCCACCGTCAGTTGGTCGCCGGCCGCGAGGTGATGGGCTACGCTCCCATCACCCGCCCATGAGCATCATCTCGCGCCTCTGCATTTCCGGCTATCGCTCGCTGCGCGACGTCAGGCTGGAGGTCGGACAGCTCACGGTCGTCACCGGCGCCAACGGCAGCGGCAAGTCGAGCCTCTATCGCGCGCTCCGCCTGCTGGCCGACGTGGCGCAGGGCCGGATCATCCAGTCGCTGGCACTCGAAGGCGGCCTGCAGTCGGTGCTGTGGGCGGGCCCCGAGCAGTTCTCGCGGGCGATGAAGGCGGGGACGCAGCCCGTGCAAGGAACGGTGCGCAAGAACTCCGTCAGCCTGAAGCTCGGTTTCTCTTCCGACGACTACGGCTTCGCCATCGATCTCGGCCTGCCGCTGCCCGACTCCAGGCACTTCTACAAGGATCCCGTCATCAAGACCGAAAGTCTCTGGACGGGGCTCGTCCTGAGCCGCGCCAACACCTTTGCCCAGCGGAAAGGGCCAGCGGTCAGCCTGCGCAATCAGGAAGGCGAGTGGCGGTTGGCCTACGACAGGCTCGCGTCCTACGACAGCATGCTCACGCACTGCAGCGATCCACGCGATGCTGTCGAACTGCTGTTGCTGCGCGAGAACATGCGAGGTTGGCGCTTCTACGACCACTTCCGCACCGACAGCGAGGCGCCGGCACGGCGTCGCCAGATCGGCACGCGGACGCCGGTGCTGGCCTCCGATGGTGCTGACCTGGCGGCGGCCATCGCCACGATCCAGGAGGTCGGCGCCGAGGAAGAGCTCGTGGCGGCGGTTGCCGATGCCTTTCCTGGTGGCTCGATCGGTGTCGAGGATGCCGGCGGCTACTTCGAGGTCGAGATGCGCCAGCATGGCTTGCTGAGGCCGCTCAATGCCTCCGAGCTTTCGGACGGCACCTTGCGCTATCTGCTGCTGGTCGCCGCCCTCCTGTCGCCGCGACCGCCGACGCTTATGATCCTGAACGAGCCCGAGACCAGTCTGCATCCCGACCTGTTGCCGGCCTTGGCGCGGCTGATCGCCAGGGCGTCCAAGGAATGCCAGATCATCGTCGTCTCGCACGCAGCGGCGCTGGTCTCGGCGTTGCAGGAGGCTGGCGCGAGTCGGATCGTGCTGGAAAAGCAATTGGGCGAGACGGTTGTGCCCGGCGAGGAACGGCCGGTGTGGAACTGGCCGTCGCGCTAGATGCCGAAAGCCGGGGGATAGACGACGCGACCCTCGCCGCCTTTCAGTGCATCCGGGGTCAACTCCAACGCCATGAACGCATCACCGGAGAAAGGTGACGTGAGAGGACGCGCGAGTGCGGCCGAAAAGCCGAAGCGCGGATAGTAGTCGGGGTGGCCGAGCACAATTACGGCCTGCCAGCCTTGCTGCTGTGCTCGCCGCAGCGCCTCGCGAACCAGGGCGCTGCCGACGCCCTGCCGCTGCCGGCCGGGCTGCACTGACATCGGTGCCAGGGCGAGCGAACGCACCGGCTTGCCGGCAACGGTGACATCGAGCGCACTCAGGAGAATATGGCCGACCACCTCGGTGCCATCGAGCGACACGAGCTCGATGGAAGCGAGGCCTGCGTCACGCAGATCAACGATCAGTCGGGATTCGTAAGTCCCGCCGAACGCTGCGTCATTGAGGCTGCGGATCGCGTCGTCATCTGCCGGCCCGCGTTCGCGGATCGTCACATCAGCTCGCCCAGCGCGCCGGTGACGTGCCGAGCGGCTCAGGTGGCTTGGCGAAGAACGGCGGCGTGTCGCTCAGTTGCACCACCGGCTTCAGATGCCGCAGATGGCCGAATAGGCCGTCGCTTTCCATCAGGAAGCGCGCGAGCTCGGGCTCGGGCAGCTCGGCCACGCCGTTGCCGGGCTCGACGGTGCCGAGGCTCGCCAGCCAGTGCGCGACCTGCACCAGCGACACGCGCACCAGCCACGAGCCGCCCTGCTCGGCGTGGCGGGCCAGCCCGACCATGGCGCCGAGCGCGCCGAGATAGCCCGCGATATAGTCGAGCGCCTGGACCGGCAGGTTGCGCGGCTTGGCGAGCGAGCCCTGCGTGGCCGAGAGGCCGGTGACGTTCTGGACGATCGAATCGAAGCCGCGCCGGTCGGCCCACGGGCCTGCATGGCCGTAGGCGCAGATGCTGACGCAGACGATGCCGGGCCGGAGCGCCGCCACGTGCTCGGGCGAGAAGCCGCGCGCCGCGACGGTGCCGGGGCGATAGCCCTGGGTGAAGATATCGGCCTCGCGCAGCAGGTCTGTCATGGTCTTGATGCCGGCGGCCTGCGTGAGGTCGACCCAGGCGCAGCGCTTGCCGTGGCCGGTATCCATCAGGATCTCGGTCTGATAGGGCAGGTGAGGGGCCGCGATATGCAGCACGTCGGCGCCGTTCTCGGCCAGCACGCGGCCGCTGGTCGGTCCCGCCAGCACGCGCGTGAGGTCGAGGGCGCGCACGCCGCTCAAGGGGCGCTCGCCTTTCACCAAAGGCCGCGGCGGCGCCTCGCCGATCTGGACGATGTCGATCAATGGCAGCTTGGCGACGGCGATGCCGTGCGGATGCGCGTTCCATTCCTCGCGGCTGCGCACCAGCCCGCCGACACAGCCGCCGTCGGCGATCGCCTGCTCGATGGCGAGCCCGTCCCATTGGGCGACAGCCTCGGCCAGCGCCTCGCGCGTCTCGGCCTTGGCGCCCGTGATGCGGAGCGCGCCGGCGCGATGATGCGGATGGTTGGTGTGCAGGAACATGATGCGGCCGTCGCGCGTCGGGTAGTGGCCGGCCAGCGGATCCCACGACACCGGCTTCTCGCCGTTCTGCAGCACGTAGGTGTTCGAGCGCAGCGACGCCGCCGCGGCATGTCGGTCGACGGTGACGCCCTGCGGCTTGCCGGTCCTGAGCCGCCACAGGTCGGAGACTGCGAGGCCGACCGCCCCCAGCGCTGCCGAGCCCGCGGCCGCGACGCGCCACGGTGTAAGGAACACCGGGTCCTCGCCGCCCGTGATGGCGAGAGAATCGTCGCCACGCTTGGCGCGGCCAAGCTGGGCGAGGATCTTGTAGGCGAGGTCGGTGCTCACGTCTCAGCCATGATCTTGGTGAGGGTGGCCATCAGGTCCTGCGGGCAGGTGATGTGCGGATTGTGACTGGCATCCATCTCGTAATACTTCCAGCTTGAATCACTCTTCGCGCGCTCGGCGAACTGGCGGAACGTATCACCGGGTCCGCTGCGCTTGGCATAGAGGTAGGCGCGCGGCAGCGGCGGCTCGCGCGAGGTGAGCCTGAGCTTCTGCTCGAAGGTCTTGATCGGCTGCGAGCGCCGCCGCGGTGTCGCCCAGGCGACGTCCTCGGGCGCGGTGTCGGGCGGCATCGGGACGGCCGGGATGCGCCAGCCCGCGCCTTCGCCCATCGCCTTGCCGCGCATCATCTCCGTGCCCTGCGGTCCCAGCAGGTCGAACAGGCTCTGGCCGTCCTGCGGCGCGAAGGCGTCGATATACACGATGCGTGCAATGCGCCGGCGCGACTTGTCGGCAACGCCCGTCGCCACCATGCCGCCGTAGGAATGGCCGAGCAGGGTGACGTCCTTCAGGTCCTCGCAATCGAGCACCGCGGCAACGTCGTTGATGTGGGTGGTGAGGTCGATCTCGTGGTGGGCGAGATGGGCCCGCTCGCCCAGCCCCGTGTAGGTCGGCGAGAAGAACTGATGGCCGGCCGCGGCGAACAACGGCCGCATCTTCTTCCACGCCCAGGCGGCTGACCACGCACCGTGTGCAAGAACGATCGTTGCCATGCGTCCCCCCAAGTAGCTGGCCCCTAGAAGCTGGCGAAGCCGATATTTGGGTGCTATTACGAATTACTCGCAATGAAACCCAATCCAACCATAGCACTCGGCGAGGCCCACGTGGGCTTTCGTGGCCGCATCCACCAGCTCTCCGTCAACGGCTCCAGCACCGGCCTGCCCGGCCCCGAGCTGGAGCGCCGGCTGCTCGAGCTGGGCTTCGTCGAAGGCGCCGACGTCGAGCTGCTGCACCAGGGCCTGTTCGGCGGCGATCCCATCGCCGTGCGCGTCGCCGACACGACGATCGCGCTGCGCCGCCGCGAGGCCATGGCGATCCTGGTGACGGCGGCAGCCTCTTCATGAGCGTCACCGTCGTCGCCCCCCCTGTCGTAGCGCTCGTCGGCAATCCCAACTGTGGCAAGACCGCGTTGTTCAATGCCCTGACCGGCAGCCGCCAGAAGGTCGCCAACTATCCCGGCGTCACCATTGAGAAGAAGGTCGGCCCGCTCACGACACCGGCGGGTCGGTCGATCCAGGTCGTCGACCTGCCCGGCACCTATTCCTTGCGGGCACGCTCGCCGGACGAAGAGATCACGCGCGACGTCGTGCTGGGCCGCCTGAAGAGCGAGGTCGTCCCCGACCTGATCGTCTGCGTCGGCGACGCCTCCAACCTCAGGCTGGCGTTGCGGCTTGCGCTCGAGCTGAAGCGCGTCGGCCGACCGGTGATGCTGTCGCTCAACATGATGGACATCGCCCGCAAGCGCGGCATCTCGATCGATGTCGAGCGCCTGTCGCGCGAGCTCGGCGTGCCGGTCGTGGAATCGGTGGCGGTGCGTCGCGGCGGCATCGACGCCCTGCTGGCCGGCATCGACAAGCGTCTCGACGAGCAGCTCAAGAGCGGCGAGGCCGACTGGCAGCCGCCCGATGCCGGCGCCTTGCGCGTCGGCCAGCGCGAGGCCGATCGGCTGCTGGCCGCCGCCGTGCGCGGGCCGGGCGAGCGCGATTCGCTGACGGCACGGGTCGACTCGGTGCTGCTGCATCCCGTGATCGGGCTGCTCATCCTGCTGGCCATCCTGTTCGTCATGTTCCAGGCGGTCTTCGCCTGGGCGGCGCCCGCCATGGACGGGATCGAGGCGGCCTTCCACTGGCTGGGCGATCAGGTCCAAGGCGCGCCGCTGCCCGACTTGCTCAAGAGCTTCCTCAAGGACGGCCTCATAGGCGGCGTCGGCGCGGTCATCGTGTTCCTGCCGCAGATCGTGATCCTGTTCTTCTTCATCCTGGTGCTGGAAGACCTGGGCTACATGGCGCGGGCGGCGTTCCTGATGGACCGCATCATGGGCGGCGCCGGCCTGCATGGTCGCGCCTTCATCCCGCTGCTGTCGTCGTTCGCCTGCGCCATTCCCGGCATCATGTCGACCAGGGTCATCGACAACCGGCGCGACCGGCTCACCACCATCCTGGTGGCGCCACTGATGACCTGCTCGGCGCGCATCCCGGTCTACACCCTGATCATCGGCGCCTTTATCCCCGACCGCGAGGTCTGGGGCTTCGTCGGCCTGCAGGGGCTGGTGATGTTCGGCCTCTATTCGACCGGCATCGTGGGCGCGCTGACGGTGTCGTTCGTTCTGAAGCGCCTCATCTGGCGCGACACGCCGGGCGAGCCCTTCATGCTCGAGCTGCCCGACTACAAGATGCCACGCGCCAAGAGCCTTGCCATCGGCCTGTGGGCGCGCGCGACGGCCTTCCTCAAGCGCGCCGGCACGACCATCGCCTCGATGATGATCCTGATCTGGTTCCTGGCGAGTTTCCCGCAGGCGCCGGAAGGCGCCACCGACCCCGCGATCAGCTACAGCCTCGCCGCCATGATCGGCTCGGCGATCCAGCCGCTCACCGCGCCGCTCGGCTTCAACTGGCAGATCAACGTCGCCCTGATCCCCGGCATGGCGGCGCGCGAGGTCGCGGTCGGCTCGCTGGGCACGATCTACTCGATCGCCGGCGGCGAGGAAGCCACCGAGCAGATCGGCCGCGCCCTGGTCGCGAGCTGGAGCCTCGGGACGGCGCTTGCT
The DNA here is from genome assembly GCF_007992495.1 of Reyranella soli. GTDB lineage: Bacteria > Pseudomonadota > Alphaproteobacteria > Reyranellales > Reyranellaceae > Reyranella > Reyranella soli. Next base: position 54,788 of record NZ_BKAJ01000081.1, on the reverse strand, counting down.
CTGCTCGCCTGGTACGTCTTCGCGCCGCAGTGCGCTTCCACGCTCGCCGTCATCCGTCGCGAGACCGGCGGCTGGCGGTGGATGTGGATCACCTTTGCCTACATGCTGGCGCTGGCCTATGTGGCCGCGCTCGCGACCTACCAGATCGCCCGCGCACTCGGCGCCGGCTGACGAGACGACCGAGGCCTCGATGACTGGACCGCAGCGCACTTTTCGCTATTGGCTGCAGCAGCTTCACCTCTGGATCGGCCTGATCCTGCTGCTGCCGCTGGTCATGATGGGCGTGACCGGCGCGGTGCTGGTCTACGGCCACGACATCGAGCACCTGCTGGGCCAGGGCGAGCCGCCGGCCAAGACGGCCGGCGACTGGCGCTCGCCGGCCGAGCTCATCGAAGCAGCGCGCACGGCTTCGAACGATCCGAGCCGCATCCCGATTGCCGTGCGCTGGCCAATGGAAGTCGGCGAGCCCGCCGCGGTGCGCCTGTCGCGGCCGGGCATGGCGACCGAACGGCAACAGTTCCGCGGTGGCCAGCAAGGCCAGGGGCAAGGGCAGGCGCAGGGCCAAGGTCAGGGTCAGGCTCAGGCGCAAGGCCGCGTCCCCACGCAAAGTCCGTTTGCCGGCAGCCTGCAGATCCTGATCGACCCGGTGTCGCTGCAGGTGCTCGAGACGCAGCAGGCGATGACGGGCTGGCTGCGCTTCTTCCACGACCTGCATGGCCATCTCTTCATCGCCGGTGGCCTCGGCCGCGAGCTGGTGGGTTGGCTGGGCGTGGCGTTGCTGGTGCTGGGCTGCTCGGGCCTCTATCTCTGGTGGCCCCGCCCGGGCCAATGGAAAGCGGCCTTCATGGTGCGCCGCACCGCCAAGGGCGTGCGCCTCAATCGCGAGCTGCACGGCGCGGTCGGCATCTGGAGCCTGGTGCTGTTCATGCTGGTGAACTTCACCGGCGTCTATCTCGCCTTCCCACAGCAGATCTCCTCGGCGGTCAACGCGGTGTGGCCGGGCCGCGACATGCGCGCGGCGATGTTCCAGGCGCGCGTCGAGCCGATGCGCGGGGCCCAGCCGATGGGCATCGACGAGGCGGTCGAGGTCGCGCGTTCGAAGGTGCCCGATGCCCGCTTCCTCAACGCCTTCCTGTCGATCCGGCCCGACCAGGCGACGCGCATCAGCTTGCTCCGCAGCGATCATATCGAAGGCGCGCCGGTCATCACGGTGATCATCGATCCCTTCCGCAAGAGCGTGGTCGACGTGTTCGATCCGCAGACCATGAGCACGGGCGAGCGCATCATCGCCTGGCAGCGCGCGCTGCATTACGGCATCGGGCTGGGCGGCGGCTACAAGTTCCTGGTGTTCGTGTCGGGCGTGATCATCCCGGTGTTCGCCGTCACCGGTTTCCTGATGTGGTGGCTGAAGCGCCGCAACCGCCGCGCCGGCGAACGCGCCAAGGCCGTGATCCAGGCGGAGGCTGCGGCGAGGGCGGCGGACTAGCTCTTCGTCCCCAGATCGTACAGTACGATCGCGCGCCGCGGCTCGGGCGGCAGCGAGCGCCACAGGCTCGGATCGACCACCGTGCCGTGCGTCCGCACCCAGCGTTCGAAGTCGCGCGTGCGCCGGTTGGTGGCCAGCACCACGAAGCGCACCTCGCCGCGCTCGACGGCCTTGGCGAAGGCATCGACGCTCATCACCGGGTCGTTGCCGAAGAAGCCGCCGAACGCCATCGCCGGCTGGCCGGTGCGGATGATCACCGGCGCCGCCAGCAAGGCATTGGGCGCGGCCAGCAGGAAGCGCGCATTGCCGCGATGCTCCTTCAGGAAAGCCTGCAGCTTGGGATCGTCGGTCAGCGCCCCCCAATTGCGCGACAGGATCGGTCCGCGGCCATCGTCGATGCCGAGCCAGCGCGGCAGGCTGGCCGACGGCAGGGTGAGGTTGCCTGGGGCGAAGACCGCACTCAGCGACCAGAATGCAGGCAGCACCAGCAGAGCGACGCCGCCGATGACGGCCGGCGGACGCTTGGCGCGCCACTGCGCGGCCATGGCGGCCAGCAGCGCCACGGCGGGAAAGCCCACCCAGGCCGACGTCCAGCCCAGGGACGCGCCGGCGACATAGCCCTGCCACAGGGCGGCGGCGCCGAGGCCCACGGCGAGATGCGTCGAGCCACGCTTCCACAATTCGAAGCAGCCGATGCTGGCCAGTGCCGCGAGCGGCGGGCCCAGGGTCGACAGGTAATAGCCGTGGAAGATACCGCCGGCCGCGCTGTAGACGATGGCATAGGTAAGAGCCCACACACTCCACAGCGCCACCTGCGCGCGACGACGGCGCCAGGCGAACACCGCGCCCAGCACCGCGAGCGGCAAGGTCCAGGCGAACTGCATGGCCAGCGCGGGCGCGGCGAGCCGCAGCGGTCCCACCGGCACGGCATCGTAGGCGACGAAGCGCGTCGTCTGGGCGGGCGTTGGCGTGGGCGCCGGCGTCGGCCTGTTGCGCACGAACCGCTCCAGCCCATTGTGCATGATGATCAGCTCGAGCATCGAGTTGTCGTGGCTGCTGCCGGCATAAGGCCGCTTCGCCTGGGGCGTGAGATCGAACGCCACTGCCCAGGACAGCGACACGACGGCGAGCGTGACGGCCGCCGCCGTCATCCAGCCAAGCCGCTGCCGCCAGTTGAGCGTGCCCGCGAGCAGCCATCCCGCCAGCAGGGCCGGTCCGCACACCAGCGCCGCCAGCATCTTGGTGTTGAAGGCGAGCCCCAGCAGGGCCATCGCCACCACCAGCGACAGGCCGCGGCCGCGTAGCGCGGTCCGCGCCGCCAGCAGCAGGAACAAGATCAGCCAGGAATCGGTGTTGTTCGAGCGATCGATCGCGACGGCGATGGGCATGATCGCCAGCAGCAGGGCTGCGAGGATGGCAGCCGGCGCGCCGAGCGGCCGCACCAGGCGATAGAGCAGGGCCACCGAGGCGATGCCGGCCAGCGCCTGCGGCAGATGGATCGCCCAGCCGCTATAGCCAAGGACCGCGGCGAAGACCGTCTGGATCCAGAAGGCGATCGGCGGCTTGTCGAGCGAGATGAAGCCCGCGGGATCGAACGAATTGTAGAAGAACAGCCAGACGCTTTGCAGCATGCTGCGCACGCCCGCGGCGTAATAGGCGGTGCCGACGCCATTGTCCTCCAGCCGAATCAGCCGCAATGCAGCGGCAACCAGCAGCACGGCGGCGAACGCCGCCCATTCAATCCGTCGTCTGCTCGCCTGGTCCGTCAATCGCCTCCCCTCGAGGGGTCTACGCAGGATAAGGCAGCCTCATCCCGGACAGGTGGCGGACTTTTCCTCAAGACGGCCCTCTCAAGAAGGCAGGGGCCCGCGGAACACGAAGAACGCCCCGCTGCAGATCAGGGCGAAGCCGACGATGTGGTTCAGGGTGATGCGCTCGCCGAGATAGAGCACCGAGAACAGGGCGAACACCGACAGGGTGATCACCTCCTGCATGGTCTTGAGCTCGGCCGCCGAATAGACCGTGTGGCCCCAGCGGTTGGCCGGCACGGCGAAGCAATATTCGACGAAGGCGATGCCCCAGCTCGCCAGCACCACCATCCACAAGGGCCGATCGGTGAACTTCAGATGCCCGTACCAGGCGAAGGTCATGAAGACGTTGGAGATCAGCAGCAGGACGATGGGGGCAACGGCCGGGGGCAGCCAGGTCATGTCGGTTACTACTCCGCTTTGATACCGAGCTTCTTGATCAGGGGTACGACAAGCTTCTCTTCCTTGTCGAGCATGGCCGCAAGCTCCTGCGGCGTGCTGGATTTCGTCTCCGCGGTGAGATCGGCGAACTTCTTGATCACGGTGGGATCGCTGAGCGTGGTCACCATGGCGGCGTTGAGCTTGGCCAGGATCTCCGGCGGCAGCTTGGCCGGCGCGAACAGGCCTGTGTAGGTACTGAAGGTGAAGTCCTCGAGGCCCTTCACGCCCGATTCCTTCATGGTCGGCACGTCGGGCAGCTGCGGCACCCGCTTGTCGGACGACACGGCTATGGCGCGCATCTTGCCCGCCTTGATATGGCCGATCGCGGCATTGACCTGGTCGACCTGCGCCGGCACCTGGCCCGCGATCAGGTCGAGATGGGCCTGTCCGCTGCCCTTGTAGTGGACCAGCGTGTACCTGGTGCCGGTCGCTTCGCCGATGAGCTCGATGGCGATGTGGTTGGTCGTGCCGACGCCTGAATCGGCGACGGTGAACTTGCCGTCCTTGCCGAGCGCAATGAAGTCGGCCAGCGTCTTGATCGGCGAATCGGGCGGCACGATCAGCACCGCGGGCACGGCCTGGATGTGGCTGATCGGCTGGAACGCCGTGCGCCAGTCGTAGGGCGCATTGCCGTAGATCGCGGGCACGGCGACCAGCGAGTTGGCCGAGACCAGCAGGTTGTAGCCGTCGGGCGCCGAGCGGGCGATGACGTCGCTGCCGATCATGCCCGAGGCGCCGGCCTTGTTCTCGACGATCACTGTCACGCCCAGAACGTCCTTCAGCTTCTCGGCGATGATGCGCGCGGTGACGTCGATGTTCCCGCCCGGCGCATAGGGCGCCATGATGCGGATCGGCTTGTCGGGGTATTTGTCGGCAGTCTGGGCGGCGGCGGTGCCGGTGACGAGCAATGCCAGCACGCCGAGAAACGCCGTGATCGAACGCATGTTTTTCCCCCTGAAGTCGCCGGAAACCTAGCAACGCGTGAGCCATCGTGCCACCGGCCCGCGCGACTGCGACGAACGCCGGTTGGCGGTGTCGCGAGTTGACGCAGGTCGATGTCGTGCCGCCCAACGATTCCCACCTCGTCCACTAGGCATGACGAGGTAGGTGACGATGAGGCTTCTCCTGGCACTTGCTGCCGTCGCGTTCCTTCTCGGCGCGTGCGCTTCGGTGCCCGGCGCGGACGGCCGCTATGCGACACCGGGGCGCGGAGGATGGGACGGCTTCCGGGCCGCGATGCCCACCGAGCCCGTTCAGGTGGGCCTGGCGGAAGCCGCCCGATGAGTGCCGGGTGATCGTCGAAATAGAGCGAAAGTTCCTGGTCGCCGACGGCCGTTGGTGTGCCACATGCCAGCTTGGTATGGCACGTCGACGTCTACGAAGGTTTGCTCGACGGCGTCGTCCTCACCGAGGTGGAATTGCCCGACGAGAACGCCGACCTTGCTTTGCCCGGGTGGGTCGGCGCCGAGATCACCGGATGTTCGGAGTACAAGAAGGTCAGCCTGCTGAGGATGAGGCAGGCCGCTCTCGCTCGCCGCCGGGCGGGCTGAAGTATCCTTTCGATCAGGCTGACGGCGGCCGGTGCTGCGCCCAGGGCCGTGCCGCCTCCAGGAGCGCGCCCAGTCGCAGCACGTCGGTCTCGTGGCCCCAGCGGCCGACGATCTGCACCGAGGTCGGCAAACCGTCGGCGCCGAAGCCCGAGGGCAGGGCGAGGGCGGGATGGCCAGTGAGGTTGAACGGGTACTGATACGAGGTCCAGCCCTGGCGGGTGATGCCGCATTTCACGCCGTCGACCAGAACCTCGTCGTTGGCGGCGTCATGGGTGACGTCGAGCGCGGTGCGCGAGTTGGTCGGCGTCACCAGGAAGTCGTAGCGCTCGAACAGCGACTGGATCTTGCGAAACAGGGCAGTGCGCGCGAACTGGGCGTTGCGGAAGTCGGCCAGGGTGAACTTGGCGCCGCGCTCCATGAAGGCCAAGGTCACCGGGTCCATCTGGTTCTGCCACTTCGGCAGGTACTGGGCGCAGAACACCGCGAAGTTCGCCTGGTAGAGCACGCGGCCCTCGTATTCGATCCAGTCGATCGTCTCGGTCACTTCCTCGACGCCGGCGCCCATCGCCTCCCACGCCGCGAGGGCGGCGCGGGTGTTGCTGCGCACATCGGCCGCGACGCGTGGGTTGGCGGTGAGCTCGATGTAGCCGATGCGCACGCCCGACAGATCCTGGCCGGCAAGCTTGGGCGACAGTGGGTGCTGCACGCCGCCCGAGAGGGTCCAGGGATCCTTCTCGGTCGGTCCCTTCAGCACGTCGTGCATGACCGCGGCGTCGGTGATGGTGCGGCTGAGCGGGCCGGCATAGATGTTGTTGCCGAAGGCATCGCGCGTCGTGTCGTAGGGCACGGCACCCAGCGTCGCCTTCAATCCCACGAGGCCACTGCACGAGGCCGGGCCTCGCGTCGAGCCGGCGCCGTCGGTCGCGAGCGACAATGGGCCGACGCCCGCCGCCACGGCGGCCGCGCCGCCGCCGCTCGAGCCGCCCGGCGTGCGCTCGAGGTTCCACGGATTGCGCGTGACGCCGAAGGAGGGACCGTCGGTCAGGCCCTTGACGCCGAATTCCGGCGTCGACGCCTTGGCGAAGATGATGGCGCCGGCGGCGCGCAGGCGCTGGACCAGGATGTCGTCGGCCGCGGCCGGCGGATTGTCGGCGTAGATCGCCGAGCCGTGCCGCGTCGGCACGCCCTTCACATCGACCAGGTCCTTGATGCTGATCGGCACGCCGTGCAGCGGCCCAAGGGGCTTGCCCTTGGTCACGGCCTCCTCGGCGGCCCGGGCGTCGCGCCGAGCCTCCTCATGCATCAGGACGCGAAAGCAGTTGAGCCGGGCATTGGCCTTGTCGGCTGCCGTCAGGACGGCGTCGACATACTCGACAGGCGAAAGTTTCTTGGCGCGGATGAGGGCGGCGGCTTTGACCGCCGGGGTGAACAGGAGATCGGTATCGGTCATCTCTGCACCATAGGCGATCCTCGACAGGCCTTGCCACCTGCGCTACGCCGCGCCCGGATGTTCTCGCTGTCTGTCCTTGCCGCGCTGGCCGCTGTGGCCGTCGTCACCTCGTTCATCTCCGGCGTCTTCGGCATGGCAGGCGGCATGTTGCTGATCGGCTTCCTGCTGTTCCTGCTGCCGGTGCCGGTGGCCATGGTGTTCCACGGCGTCATCCAGATCGCGGCCAACGGCTGGCGGGCCTGGCTGTGGCGCCATCACGTCAAATGGAGCGTGGTGCTGAAGTTCGGCGCCGGGTCGGCGGCGTCGCTGCTGGTCTTCTCCTGGTTCGACTTCGTGCCCGACGAGGCGCTGGTGCTGATGATGGTCGGGCTGATGCCGTTCATCGCGCTTGCCGTGCCGCAGCGCATCGCGCCCGACATCGAGCGCGGCGGCCAGGCCTTCCTGGCCGGCGCCATCGGCGGCGCGATCCAGCTCGTGGCCGGCGTCACCGGCCCCATACTCGACATCTTCTATGTGCGCACCGGCATGACCCGGCAGGTCAATGTCTCCACCAAGGCCGCCGCCATGGTGCTGGGACACCTCACCAAGGTCGCCTATTTCGGGGTCCTGATCGAGGGCCCGGCCGGCCGTGACCTCGAACAGTGGCTGGTCATGGCCTATGCCGCCGCCTTTGCCGTGCTCGGGACCACCTTGTCGCGCAGCTTCCTCGACCGTATGTCCGACAGGCAGTTCTATTACTGGACGCGCCGCGTGATCCTGGCGCTGGGCGCGGTCTATGTTGCGCAGGGCATCTGGCTGATGGTGACACGATGGTAGACGTGAAGGCCGAGGTGAGGGCGCTGCTCGACCGGCTGCCCGACGACTGCAGCTATGCCGACGTGCAGCGCGGCATCGCCGTGCTGATGTGGCCCAAGCAGGGTGACGGCAGCCTCAAGCCACCGGAGCGTCTGCCGCCCGAGGAAGTCAGGCGGCGGCTCCGCGAATGGTTGAAATCGGAGAACGAAAAATGAAGGACCGCGTCTCGATCGACTTCAAGGAGGGCGTGGCCGACGTCCGCCTGATCCGCGCCGACAAGATGAACGCGCTCGATCCCGCGATGTTCGAGGGCATTATCGAGGCGGGTGACCAGCTCGCGAAGATGAAAGGCCTGCGTTGCGTCGTGCTGTCGGGCGAGGGCAAGGCCTTCTGCGCCGGCCTCGACATGGGAAGCTTCGCCGCCATGAAGCAGGACGGCGACGCCGTGCCCGGCGTGCGCGACCTCACCAAGCGCACCCACGGCATCGCCAACCGGCCGCAGCAATGCGCCTGGCAATGGCGCACCCTGCCGGTGCCGGTGATCGCCGCGGTCCATGGCGTGGCCTTCGGCGGCGGCTTCCAGATCATGCTGGGCGCCGACATGCGCTACGCCACCGCCGACACGCGCTTCTCGGTGATGGAGATCAAGTGGGGCTTGGTGCCCGACCTCGCCGGCACGCAGCTCATGCGCCATCTGGCGCGCGAGGACGTCGTGCGTGAGCTCACCTATACCGGGCGCATCTTTAACGGCACGGAAGCCCATCAGCTCGGCTTCGTCACCCGCGTGGTCGACGATCCGCTCGCGGCGGCGCTGGAGACAGCCAAGGAGATCGCTGGCAAGAGCCCGGACGCCGTCCGCGCCGCCAAGCGCATCCTCAACGACGCCGTGGCCGTCGACGCCGCGACTGGCCTGATGGCGGAGTCCGTCGAGCAGCAGAAGCTGATCGGCTCGCCCAACCAGCTCGAGGCGATCATGTCGAACCTGCAGAAGCGCGCTGCCAACTATAAGGATTGATCTCGTCTTCCGGACCGCGCGCGTCCCCGCGCGCCTCATGATCACGAGCCCGCGGGGACGCGCGCGGTCCGGGAGACCATGATCCTGCTGAGGAGGACGAGATGAACCGCCAATGGCTCTACGCCAAGCAACCCCAGGGCAAGATCGGGCCTGACACCTTCCAGTGGACCGAGACGGCGATCCCCGAGCCGCGCGACGGCGAGGCGCTGGTGCGGACGCGCATGCTGTCGCTCGATCCCGCCAACCGCGCCTGGATGATGGGCAAGACCTATCGCGACGCGCTTGAGCCGGGGCAGGTCATGAGCGGCTTCGCCATCGGCGAGGTGGTCGACTCCAAGACCGGCGGGCTGAAGGCCGGCGACATCGTCGAGGGCGACTGGGGCTGGCAGGACTATGCCGCCATGCCGGCACGGCGATTGACCAGGCGCACGACCAAGGCGCCGCTCGAGCTGCTGATCGGCCCGCTCAGCGTCACCGGCCTCACCGCCTATTTCGGCCTGCTCAATATCGGGCAGCCCAAGCCGGGCGACACGGTGCTGGTGTCGGCGGCGGCCGGCGCGGTCGGCACCATGGTCGGCCAGATCGCCAAGCTCGCCGGCTGCCGTGTCGTCGGCACGGCGGGCGGGCAGGACAAGTGCGACTGGCTGGTGCGCAAGCTCGGTTTCGATGCCGCCGTCGACTACAAGGCGGGCGGCGTGTTCCGCGCGCTGCGGGCGGCCTGCCCCGACGGCATCGACGTCTATTTCGACAACACGGGCGGGCCGGTGCTCGAGGCGGCGCTGTCGCTAATGAACCTGCGCGGCCGCATCGTCTGTTGCGGCAACGTCTCGCAATACGACGTCGAGAAGCCGGCGCCCGGCCCGATGGCCGTTCCCGGCCTGGTGGTCACCAAGCGGCTGCGCATGGAAGGCTTCATCGTCATGGATTTCTACGACCAGCGCGCCGAGGCCGAGGCCAAGCTGGCGCGCTGGGTCGAGGAGGGGAAGATCAAGGCCATCGTCGATGTCGTCGACGGCCTCGACAAGGCACCGCAGGCGCTGATCGGCCTGTTCGAAGGTCGCAACAAGGGGAAGATGGCCGTGCGTGTTTAGGCGACGCTTTGCGCTTTATGCGAGCACAGCATCGAAAACCGTGGTAACGTGTCCAGAGGTGCTCGATCTGAGCTCATAGGTGCGTATGCAGCGTGTTGCTGGGTGGCTGTCCGCCATTGTTTGCCTGCTGTCTCTCACCTGCCTGTCGCCCGGCTTTGCCGCCGACCCGTCCTCTGTTCCCATCCTGCTCTATCACCGCCTCGGTCCGGTCTCGCCCGATGAGATGACCGTGACGACGCCCGTGTTCGAGGCTCAGCTCAAGCTGATCCAGGAGCGCGGCTACAAGGTCATCCCCCTGGCGGCACTGGTGGCGGCGCTGGGCGACTCCGCGGCTCCCCTGCCGGAGCGCGCCGTGGTGCTGACCGCCGACGACGGCCATCGCACCGTCTACTCGGACATGTTTCCGCTGATCCTGCGCCTGAAGATTCCGGTCACGCTGTTCATCTATCCTTCGGCGATCTCCAATGCCGACTATGCGATGACCTGGGCACAATTGGCCGAGATGAAGGCGTCGGGCCTGGTCGACATCCAGTCGCACACCTTCTGGCACCCCAATTTCAACGTCGAGCGCAAGCGCCTGGCGCCGGCGGCCTACGAGAAGTTCACCCAGGACCAGCTCCTGAAATCCAAGGCCGTGCTCGAGCAGCGCCTGGGCGGCAAGGTCGACCTCCTGGCCTGGCCCTTCGGCATCCATGACGACCAGCTCGCTCAATGGGCGCAGGCAGCAGGCTACGTCGCAGCCTTCACCATCGAGCGCCGTCCGGCGACGCGATCCGACAAGATCATGGCGCTGCCGCGCTTCATCGTCACCAACCTCGACCGCGGTGAACGCTTCGTGTCGCTTCTGGGAGCATCAAAATGAAGAACGTCCTGCGGCCGCTGCTGGCCGCCGCTGCGCTTTTCCTCGTGCCGGTGGCCGCGGCCTACGCCCAAAGTAACAACGCCGAGGTGAAGCAAGACCAGGTCAAGGAGGCGGCGCGCGACGCCGAGCGCGAAGGCACGATCATCGACCGCGCGACCGGCTCACCGATCGCCGGCGCCGTCGTCACGGCGGGCGACAAGACGGTGCTGACCGACGCGAAGGGCCACTATCGCGCGCCCGCCGGGACCCAGCCGTTGCAGGTCCGCGCCGTCGGTTACGGCCGCTCGGCCGTCGCGGCAAGCGACGCCGGGCCGCCGACCACCGAGCTCGCGCCGTTGCGGCCCAAGGCGCTTTACCTCACCGTCTACGGCATCGGCGCGCCGTTCCTGCTCGATCCGGCCCTCGACGTGATCGAAAAGAGCGGCCTCAATGCGCTGGTCATCGATCTCAAGGGCGATCGCGGGCTCATCCCCTATCCCAGCAAGCTGCCGCTCGCCGCCAAGATCGGGGCGCAAAAACTGCGCACCATTCCCGACCTGAAGGCGCTCGCGACCAATCTCAAGAGCAAGGGCATCTACCTGATTGCCCGCATCGTCGTGTTCAAGGACGACCTGCTGGCCGCGTCGCATCCGCAGTGGGCGATCCGGACCGCGGGCGGTGGCCTGTGGAAGGACCGCGAGGGACTGGCCTGGATCGATCCCTCCCGCCGGGAGGCGTGGGACTACACCCTGAGCGTCGCCGAGGAAGCCGCCGCGGCCGGCTTCGACGAGATCCAGTTCGACTACGTCCGCTTCCCCGACACCGGCGGCCTTGCCTTCGCCAATGCGTCCGACGAGAACGGGCGCGTGGCGGCGATCACCGACTTTCTCCGCGAGGCGCGCAAGCGCCTGGTGCCGTACAATGTGTTCACGGCAATGGATTCCTTCGGTTACGTCTGCTGGAACCAGAACGACACGGGCATCGGCCAGAGGGTCGAGGACCTTGCCACGGCGGTCGACATCATCTCGCCCATGCTCTATCCGTCGGGCTTCCAGTTCGGCATCCCCGGCTACCGCAATCCGGTCCAGAACCCCTACGAAATCGTCCACCTCACGCTCGAAGAATGTAAGCGGCGGACGGCGAACACGGCGGTGCGGTACCGGCCGTGGCTGCAGGCATTCACCGACTATGCCTTTGGCGGAAAGGTCTTCGGCGCCGATGAGATTGCCAAGCAGACCAAGGCGTCGCGCGACGCCGGCACCGACGGTTGGATGCTGTGGAATCCCCGCAACGTCTACACGACCAATGAGATCAAGCCGGAGCCGCCTGAGACCAAGGCCAAGGCAGACCGCTGAGGCGCTGCGGCTCTTCCTCGTCGGCCTGATCTGCCAGGTCGCCGTCGCCTGCGCGGCGCCGGCGACGCCTGCCGCCGCGGCGCCGCCCACCTCTCCAAGCCAGGCCGCCGACGCCATCGGCGCCATCGTGCGCGACGAGATCGCCAACGGAAAGGTGCCGGGCGCCGTCGTCGTGCTGGGCATCGGCGATCGCATCGTCGTGCGTCAGGCCTACGGCAACCGCTCCGTGATGCCCTCGGTGCAGCCGGCCACGCTCGACACGATCTACGACGCCGCTTCGCTCACCAAGGTGATGGCGACGTCGGTGGCGATCATGCAGCTGGTCGAGCGCGGCCAGATCGATCTCGACCGGCCGGCCGCCGCCTACTGGCCGGCCTTCGCCGCCAACGGCAAGGCCGACATCACCGTCCGCCAGCTCATGACCCACTATGCCGCCCTGCCGGCCGGCATCCCGACGCGCGCCTGGTCGGGCACCGAGGGCGCGCTCGACGCCATCGTCGCCCTGAAGCCGCTGGCGCCTGCCGGCACGCGGTTCGTCTACAGCGATGTCGACTTCATCGTGCTGGGCGAGATCGTGCGACGCGTCTCCGGCCAGTCGCTCGACGCCTATGCGGCGCAAAACATCTTCCAGCCGCTCGGCATGCGCGACACCTCCTTCCGGCCGTCCGCACCGCGGGACCGTATCGCGCCGGCCGACGTCGAAGGCGGCGAACTGCGCTGGGGCGAGGTCCAGGACCCCATTGCCTATCGCATGGGCGGCGTCGCGGGCCACGCCGGCGTCTTCACCACCGCCGACGACCTCACGAAGTTCGCGCAGATGATGCTGTCGGGCGGCAAGGGTGTGCTGAAGCCGGCATCAGTCGCGGCCATGACGCAGCCGCAGAGCCCGCCCGGCGGCTCGGCTTTGCGCGGCCTCGGCTGGGACATCGATTCGCCCTATGCCGTGTGGATGGCGCCGTCGTTTTCGACGCAGTCCTACGGCCATACCGGGTACACCGGCACGGCGATCTGGATCGATCCCTCGACCAGGACCTTCCTGATCGTCCTCACCAACCGGCTGCATCCCGACGGCAAGGGCAACAATCTGCAAATGCTGCGGCGCATCTCGACCGTGGCCGGCGCGGCGTCACGCGGCGAGCAGAGCCGGGTGATGTCGGGCATCGACGTGCTCGAAGCCTACGGCTTTCGCCAGCTAGCCGGGCGCCGGGTCGGGCTCATAACCAACCGCTCGGCGCTCGACTCGGGCGGCCGGCGCACCGCCGATGTCCTGCGCCAGGCCAGTGCCCGGCAAGGAGGGGGGCCGCAACTGGTGGCGCTGTTCAGCCCCGAGCACGGGCTCGATGCAGCGGCCGAAGGAAAGATCGCCTCGGGACGCGACCAGGCGACCGGCCTGCCGGTGTTCAGCCTCTATGGCGAGACGAGGCGGCCGACACCGACCATGCTGGCCGGCCTCGATGCGCTGGTCTTCGACATGCAGGATGTCGGCGCGCGCTACTACACCTATCCCACGACCATGGCCTATGCGATGGAGGCCGCGGCCGCCAGCAAGCTCGACTTCTATGTGCTCGACCGGCCCGATCCCATCACGGCGAGCACGGTGCAGGGTGCGGTGCTCGATGACGATCTCACCTCGTTCATCACCTATCTGCCGCTGCCCGTGCGTCACGGCATGACGCTGGGCGAGCTGGCGCGGCTGTTCAACGCCGAGAAGAACATCGGCGTCCGGCTGCATGTCGTCACCATGCGCCGCTACGAGCGGACGATGTGGTTCGACCAGACCGGCTTTGCCTGGGTGCCGCCGTCACCCAACCTGCCCAAACTCGAGCAGGCCGTGCTTTACCCGGGCGTGGGCATGATCGAAGCCGCCAATGTCAGCGTCGGCCGCGGCACCGACTCGCCGTTTGAGCTGGTGGGCGCGCCCTGGATCGACGGCAAGGCCCTGACCGATCATCTGAACGGTCGCAGGATTGCCGGCGTGCGCTTCGAGGCTGCGACCTTCACGCCGCGCGAATGGGTCTATCCCGGCCAACGATGTGAAGGCGTGCGGATCGTGCTGACCGACCGCAACCGGCTGGACAGTCCGCTGCTCGGCGTCGAGCTGATGGCCGCACTCTGGCGCCTCTACGGCGACCGGCTCCAGATCGACCGCACGCTCGGCATGATCGGCTCGCGAGCCTCGCTCGCGGCCGTCAAGGCGCTGGTCGATCCGCGCGACGTCGCGCAATCCTGGACGCCCGGCGTGGCCGAGTTCCTCGCGAAGCGGCAGCCGCATCTCTTGTATTGAGTCTTGCCGGAGCGCGGACCTCCAGGTCCGCTCATGTCTTCCGGACCGCCGGCTTCCAGCCGGCCTCATGAGTCATGAGCCGGCTGGAAGCCGGCGGTCCGGAAGAATATGAGCCTAACGCTCTCAAGCGTTTGCCAACGATTTCTCAAGGGTAAATCAACCATCCGTTCAAGCTTTGCGGCGGCCTTTCCGGCATTCGTCTTCGGACATCTTGCAAGAGGGAAAGCGACCATGGCACTGCGCAGATTCATCATCGAGCGCGACATCCCAAAAGTGGGAACATTCGAGCGCGAGCAGCTGCGCCAGGCCGCGGCGAAGTCCAATGAAGTGCTGAACCAGCTTGGCTCGGACATCCAATGGATCGAGAGCTTCGTCGCCAACGACAAGACTTTCTGCGTCTATCTGGCAAAAGATGAAGCCGTGATTCGGAAACACGCCGATATCAGCGGCTTTCCGGCCACCAAGATCACGGAAGTGTCGAAGATGATCGATCCGACGACCGAGAAAGCGGCGTAGCCAAAGTTTGGCGGCCGGCAGCCCAAATCACAGGCCGTCCAGCTGGAATCAGCCGGACGGCTTCGTGCGCGTGTAACGGCTGCAACAAGTCGCGCTTAACGACCTCCCATTCCTCCTCTAGGCTGGCACCAAGGCGGCAAACGCCGGACAGCGTGGAGGAAACAAAGTAATGCGTCAGTCGATTTCTCGCCGGCGTGCGCTGCAGGGCGCGGCCGCCCTGGGCGGCCTGGCCGCGCCGATGCTCAATACCGTGACGGCCTATTCGCAGAGCAGCGCCTTCAACTGGCAGCGCTTCAAGGGCCAGGCGATCGAGATCGTGATGGAGACCGGCCCGCGCGCCGACCTCGTCAAGAAGCACCAGAAGGAGTTCGAGGAGAAGACCGGCATCAAGGTCGGCCTGGAGATCATTCCCGAGCAACAGGCCCGCCAGAAGACCACCATCGAGTTGAATTCGGGCAAGCCCGCCTTCGATCTCTTCAACATCGCCTATCACGTGCAGAAGCGGCAGATCGAGAAGGCCAAATGGCTGTTCGACATCACGCCGTGGACCAAGGACCCGCAGATGACGCCGGCCGAGTATGAGTTCGGCGACATCTCCAAGCCGGGCTGGGACTACGCCACGCAGAGCGACGGCAAGATCACCAGCCTGCCGATGTTCGTCGACTACTTCATGATCTACATCAACAAGGAGCTGTTCGCGAAGAAGGGCCTGCAGCCGCCCAAGACCATGGACGAGATGATGGATGCGGCGGCCAAGCTCAACGATCCGGCCAACGGCATCGCGGGCTATGTCGGCCGCGGCCTGCGCAACGCCAACGTGCCGCTCTACACGCAGTACCTGTCGGGCTGGGGCCAGCAGACGACCAAGGGTGACCCGCCCGAGCTCATCACCGACACGCCCGACGCCATCGCCGCGGCAGAATACTACAAGAAGATCCTGACCAGCTACGCGCCGCAGGGCGTGACCGGCTTCAACTGGAACGAATGCCAGGGCCTGTTCATGCAGGGTCGCGCCGCAATCTGGCTGGACGGCATCGGCTTCGCGCCGCCGGCCGAGGACAAGACCAAGAGCCGCGTCGTCGGCAAGGTCGGCTATATCCTGCCGCCGGCCGGCCCCAAGGCGCACCACTCGGTATTCTTCGGCGGCGGTGCTGCGATCCCCAACGCCAGCGCCAAGAAGGAAGCGGCCTACATGGCGGCGCTCTGGATGACCGGCCGGGAGATGACCAGCCGCATGCTGCAGACCGGCGGCGGCGTGCCGTTCCGCTCGGAGCCGCTCAAGGATCCCAAGGTGCTGTCGGGCCTCACCATTCCGAAGGAATGGGCCGACTGCGCGGCCGGCTGCGCGCCGATCTCGATGCCCGGCCTGCCGGTGATCGTGCCGGTGACGCAGTTCCGCGACACCATCGGCACGGCGCTGACCAACATGCTGGGCGGCGCCGATCCCGCTGCCGAGCTCAAGCGCGCGACGGCGGAGTTCAAGCCCATCCTCGAGAAGAGCGAGCAGGGTTGAGGCCACATCGACGGCGGGTGGCGTAGCGTATGGCTGGAGCAGACATATCGGGCGGCATGACGAGCCGGGCGTCGGGTGATGCCCGGTTGCGGCCCTATCTCGGCTTCATCTGGCCGGCCCTGATCGTGTGCACGGCCGTCATCATCTTCCCGTGGCTGTTCACGGTGTGGATGAGCCTGAACGACTGGCATATCGGCAGCGAGCGCGCCTTCGTCGGTTGGGCAAACTACGCCAACCTCGCGACCGACCGGCGCTTCCTCGAATCGATCGGCCACACCTTCTACTTCACCATCCTCGCCGTGTTCCTGCCGCTGGTGCTGGGCACGATGGCGGCTCTGGTCTTCCACAAGAAGTTCCGCGGCCGCGGCTTCTTCCGCGCGTTGTTCATCATGCCGATGATGGCCACGCCCGTGGCAGTGTCGCTGGTATGGACCATGATGTTCCATCCGCAGCTCGGCGTGTTGAACTACCTGTTGAGCCTGGTCGGCCTGCCGCCCTCGCAATGGGTGTTCGCCACCAGCACGGTGATCCCGAGCCTGATCCTGGTCGAGATCTGGCTGTGGACGCCGTTCGTCATGATCATCGTGCTGGGCGGGCTCGCCTCGCTGCCGACCGAGCCCTACGAGGCCGCCCTGATCGACGGCGCCTCGCAATGGCAGATGTTCTGGAAGATCACCTATCCGCTGGTGCTGCCCTTCCTGGTGGTGGCGATGATCATCCGCACCATCGACGCGCTGAAAGCATTCGAGACGATCTGGGTGATCACCAACGGCGGTCCAGGCACCGCCTCGGAAACGCTCAACGTCTATCTCTACGCCCAAGCCTTCGCCTACAACCAGGTCGGCACCGCCTCGGCCGTTGTCGTGGTGTTCTTCGCCATCATCGTGGCCCTGTCGCTGGTGCTCCTGTGGGCGCGGCAGAAGGCGAAGTGGTCATGACCCTCGCGCTCGACAAACCCGCCCTCGAGAAGGGCGTCCTCGGCAAGCGCGGCCGGCGTCGGCTGCGCAAGGTTGCCGACAAGGCGGCATTGGCGCTCGCCGTGGCCGTGCTGCTGGCGCCGTGCCTGTTCGTGTTCTTCTGGATGCTGTCGCTGTCGATCAAGTACGACATCGACAACACGGCGTGGCCGCCGGTGTTCTGGCCGACGGAGCCGACGCTGGACAACTTCCGGCACGTCTTCGAGGAAAGCCCGATGTTCCTCTACTTCTGGAACAGCGTGCAGGTGACCGGCAGCGCGACCCTGGTCGCCCTGCTGCTGGGCGTGCCGGCGGGGTACGGCATCGCCAAGGCCAAGGCCAATGGGCTCGCCGCCATGCTGCTGCTCAGCCGCATGACGCCGGGCCTCTCGTACCTGATCCCGCTGTTCACCTTGTTCCAGATGCTGGGCATGATCGGCACCGTGTGGCCGATCGCGCTCACCCACATGGTGATCACCCTGCCGATCGTGGTCTGGATCATGATCGGCTTCTTCGAGACCCTGCCGCACGAGCTCGAGGAGGCCGCCCGCATCGACGGCGCCAACCTCTGGCAGGCCTTCCGCTACGTCGCCTTGCCGCTGGCGCGGCCGGGCATCGTCGTGGGCGCGATCCTGTCGTTCATCTATTCCTGGAACAACTTCATCTTCGGCGCGGTGTTCGCCGGCCGCACCACGCGCACCATGCCGGTCGCGGTCTACAACATGCTGACCTTCGAGAGCTTCGCCTGGGGGCCGCTCGCCGCCGCCGCCATCGTCGTCATGCTGCCGGTGCTGGCGCTGACCATCGTCATCCAGCGTGAGATCGTTCAGGGCCTGTCGGCCGGCGGGGTTAAGTAGCCCTTAAGGCATGATCGTCCAGGGTGGAAACGAAGGCGACCTCATCCTGAGGAGCGCCCCCCTCGAGTACCTCGGGGTAAACTCCGTGCGCGCCTCGAAGGATGGGCAACGGAGACCGTGCTCGTGCCCACCCTTCGAGACGCCACGCTTCGCGTGGCTCCTCAGAGTGAGGTTTCTCTGGCTGCGATTCAGCCTGAGGCGATAGCGCTCTAGAAACGCGCCAGCAGTGAGCCGTAGCCATAGACCTTGTCGGTGATTCCGTTGGTCCGCAGCGCGTGCCAATAGGTCGTGGCGTTGATCTGCAGCACGGGCTTGTCGAGCCAGCGTTCGGCTTCGTCGGCCAGCTTGGCGAAGGGCAGGTTGGCGCCGAAGGCGACGATCGCCTCGACGTCCGGCCCGTCGATCGAGCGCGCCGCCTTGATCATGTCCTGGGCGGTCAGCACGGAATACGAGGCCGGGCTCTTGCCACGCATGTGGCAGAAGCGAACGATCTCGTAGCCATGGGCGCCCAGCACGGCATTGAGACGCGGCTCGATGCAGGGGTAGTACGGTTCCATGATGGCGATCTTGCGCTTGATGCCGTGGGCCTTGAGGCCGGCCGCGACGGCATCGGAGGCGATCGAGACGGGAATGTCCCAGCCTGCCACCTTGCGCACGCGACGCTTCAGCTCTTCGCCCCATTCGAGCGTGCCGCCCCATACCGAGAGCGCGGAGATGCCCAGGATGAACGCGTTGGGCTTGGCGTCCATGACCCGGTCGACCGCGTCCTCGAGCGACTTGTCGATCGCCTCAAGCTGCCTCTCGAAGTCGGCGTCCGAGGTCACCGGATCGTCGGCGATGACCATGCGGGCGAGGTGATTGGTCACGCCCGCCGGTCGCATGTCGTCGTATTCGGGCTGCACGACCGTATTGGTCGACGGCGTCGTCACGCCAAAGGCAAGCCTCCAGGCCAGATAGTCACGCATACTTTCACTCCCTTTTCAGTTCGCGGCGCCCTTCAGGGCGGCGCGCAGCTCGTCGCTCGGTCGCACGTCGCGCACGCGGCTGTAGATGGTCACCGCCACCAGCAGCACCGCGCACATGAAGCCGAACAGGGTGCGATAGGCCAGCTCCGATCGTGCGCCATCGGCCAGCGGCGCAAACGCGCCGAGGATGGTCCCCGACAGCGTCTGCATGCAGGCGACGCCCAGCATCACGCAGGTGTTCATGGTCGACATGCCGCGCCCGATCAGGCGGTCGGGAAAGATGCCGCGGCCATGGGTCATGATCATGGTGCTGGAGGCGCTGAAGAAGCCCATGGCGACGATCCCGCCGATCGCCACCCACAGGGACGCGCCGCCCGCCAGGGCCAGCATTGCGAGGATCAGGGCGATCGTCAGGGTGCCGCCGAAGGCGATCCATTTGCGGGTATCGAGCAGGCGGTCGAGCGGCCCGAAGGTCAGCATGCCGACCTGATAGGCCAGCACTGCCGCCAGCAGCACGTTGCCCGACTGAATGATGGTGAGCCCGTGCACTTCGCGCAGAAACGGCCCGCCCCACAATCCCTGCACGGTGAAGGTGCAGGCGTAGTTGCAGAAGTTCAGGGTCAGGATGAAAGGCAGCTGCGGATTGCGCAGGACCTCGGCCATGCCGCGCAGCATCTCGCCCGGTGTTTCGATTCTCCGGTGAAGGAACGGATGGTCGGGCGGCGCGTCGCGCACGACCAGCCAGACCGCGACGGCGGCCAGCGCGGTGAAGATCACCACGATACCGAACACGCCGCGCCAGCCGATCAGCTCGGTCCCCCAGGCCAGAGGCGTCGTGGCTAAAAGGTTGCCGATCAGGCCGATCGACAGCACCAGCGCGGCCATCGTCGAGAACCGGTCGCGCGGGAACCAGCGGGAGATCACCACCATGCTGCCGATCAGCATGACGCCGAACCCTGCGCCCATCAGGGCCCGGCCGGCCAGCAGGACCGGCCAGCCGGACGCCACGGTGAACACGGTGGCGCCCACCGCCGCCAGCAGCAGCATGCCGGTGACCGTGCGCCGCGGCCCGAAGCGGTCGAAGAGAAAGCCGCAAGGGATCTGCATCGCCGAGAAGCCGAAGAAGAAGGCACCCGTCAGTGCGCCCAGCGCTTCCGGCCCGATCTCCAGGTCGCGCATCAGGTCGAGCCCGATCGTGACGTTGGAAGCTCGGAAGAAGTGGCTGGCGACGTAGGCGGTCGCCAGGGTGGCGACGATCACCAGGCCCTGGCGCCGCAGGGCGGGCGCGCTTGAAGGAGACAGGAGGCCTACTTCCCGACGAACACGGGCTTGCGCTTCGTCACGAAGGCCCGCATCGCTTCCTTGTGACCCTCTGTGCGCGACGCTTGCACGGGGCGCTCGGCTTCGCGGTGCAGCGCCGTCGGGTAGTCGATGCGGAGCGAGTCGTCGAGATCGTCCTTCATTTGCGCGGAACTCTACGACAGCACGCCAGGCCGAAGCCAGGCTTGTCGCTCGGTTGAGGAGAGCCCATCGTCGTTGTCGTCGACGGCCTCGACGAGGCGCCACAGGCCCTGGCCAGGGCTGTTCGAGGGCCGCAGCCAGGGGTTGAACACCTTCAGGGTTAGTCGTGGCGAAGGTGACGAAAGTCACATAGCCCGTACCGTTGGCCATGATAGGCTGGGCTAGTAGCGCATCTTGTCGGTGGACCTCCTTAGGGCATGGGAGGTTCGGATCAGGGGGGAGATTGCGCAATGGCCCGCAGGCGAAGCACCCGTAAGGCGTTGGAGACCGATCAGGCATTGGCTGATGCCACCCTGAGCCGTCGTCGCGCGATCCCGGGAGCGCCATCTCCGTCCACGAGGTTTCGACGACGCAGTGACGGCCAGGCTCGGCGCTGCATCGCGGCGAACCCGCCGTCGATTCATTCGCGGCGCTTCCCATTCCCTGCACCACCGTCAACCAAGGCTGGCTAACATGGTGTCCGGCAATCTGCCCAAGGGGGCAACCTCCCAGACAATCGGCGGCGTATCCGAGATCGCCGTCATGGCCCCGATCAGAAAGGGCCGAATACCCAACGAGCGCCGGACCTACGAGGAACGATTGCGGATGACGATCGCCAACCTCGCCGGTCGAGTGAAGCAGGGATTGCCGACCGAACTGGACAAGGTTCCGACCATTCACTTCGGCCGAATGATCATCATTCGTCCAGAACAGTATCTGGTCTACTCCGCGGTGAGAGGCGTCCGCTACGATCACCCGGCTGACGGCCACGCCCTGCAAATACCGGACGCGATCGATGAATATCACGCGTTCAGCCATGGCCAGAGTGAGGCCGGCAGTAATGCCACAGCGCATCATGCGAACGGGGGAAGGCCGATATTCCGCTCGTGGTTGCTGACGCTGGTGGAGTTTGATGGAGACCTGCGGACGTACTTCAGGGACGTCGCGGAATTCCTCGGGCCCGACTTCGACTCGGTATTTCGAAATTGTCAGGACTTTCCCGGAACCAGCAACTTCGAGCAGTTCTGGGCATGGATCCGACGCTATCAGATCGAAACCGGCCTTTTCTATCCGCGCTATCGCGACCTTTCGGTTGCGCGCATCAAGCAGCTCCAGGACTTCAAGCGTCGCTTCGACGCGTTCGTCACCAAGGTGCGTTCGCCGACCGGGCGGCGCGTGGAATCGATGGACGAGCTGTTCGACGAGTTTCTGCGAAAGACCCAGCAGTATGCCAGCGATTTCCCGACACCCGGCGGCATGTACAAGCCGGGCGAGGATTAAAGGGGGATAGACAATGGCAAATGACCAACAAGCGGCGACGCCGGGCCCATCGTCGAAGCAGCCGGTTGCGAGGACCGTGCAGCAGAATATCAACCGAGCCTCACGCTTCGCTGGCAGTAACCGCGGACGCGACTGGTCGCTCTTCTTCTTCTTCAGGATCTTGCCCGAGGCGGAAGTCGACGAGGAAGCCGGTCGGGTGGCGAAGTACATGAAGGCCCTGAAAGGGGGCAGCGACAACGACAAGCAACGCGAAGGGCAGGAACTGCTGACCACGTTGCGTACCTCGGCGGCGATGAACGCCGGCCTCGTCGACCAGAGAATCGCCGAAAAGGGAAAGAAGGATGAGCACATCGGCGCAGCGGATGAGCCGACGCAGCTGTTTCTTGATTGGCTGAAAGTGGTCTCTGGCGGGGGAGTTGGCGGCCTGGTCAAGAGCCTGAGGGACAAGCTGGCGTTGGCCGGCATCACCGATGCCTTCGGACCCGCCAAGTCCTGGGATCCGGCGACTGGACCAATGTTTCCCTCGGCTGCGAGCGCTGCATGGCTGACATCCACCTCAGCCGAGAAGGCGCCCGAGGCCCTCCACGGGCTATGTGAAGACCTGCGGCAGCTCACTGCCATTCTCAACGACCCGAAGGCGTTGACAGATTTCATGACAGCCGAGTTTGGCAGTACGCCTGGCGAGGCCGGACTGAAGGCGTTGTCCGGTGGGCTGCAAGGTGTCTGCCTTTACGAAGTCTTGCGTCAGCTTGCCCACGCTCAATGCAAGGCGCCTGGCAGCGAAGCGGCACAGGCCATCATGCGAAGCGATGCTAACGCCGATCATTGTCCGTGGGACCCTGTCCCGATCAATTTCGCCTTCACCTATTCCGGGTTGGAGGCACTCAAGCTCGACGGCCGCGTCCTGGCATCGTTTCCTGAGGTATTCAGGGAAGGCATGGCGGCGCGAGCCGAGCGGCTGGGCGATACAGGGCCGAGTGCGCCCGAATACTGGGACGGCGTCCTCGGTCTCGATCGCGTTCATGGCTACTTCACCGGTGGATTCAGGGTCGGCGCCGAAGGCCAGCCGGTCGAGGAGAAACATTGGAAGAAGTTGCGCGACCAGATCCAGGCCTACAACGACCGCGCCCCGGTCGACGAGCAGGACCAGGGCCAGAATCTGCGCACCTGCCTTCGCACTTACTTCAAGCTGATCGGCATGGATATCCTGCATATCGAGCTCGGACAGGCTCCCTATGAAGTGGATAAGAACGGCAACGTAGAGCCGCCTGAGCATCGCCTGGAGCATTTCGGCTTTCGCGACGGCATCAGCAACCCATTCGTCGATCTCGGGCTCGGTGCCCCGCCGCCAGGTGGCGGCACGCCGCGTCGCAACCGCACGTGGTCGCCGGTGGCGGAGGGAGAAATCTTCCTCGATCGGGCGGATGAAGACGGTAATTTGCACGAGTCTCCGGCTCATCCGGATTTGCGCAGCGGCGGCACCTACCTGGTGTTTCGCAAGCTCGAACAGGATGTGGCCGGGTTCCGCGCGTTTCTCATGAAACAGCGTCCGAACGACCCAGTGGCGCAGCGCAAACTCGCCGCGCAGTTCGTTGGGCGCTGGCCAAACGGCACGCCTCTCGTGCTCGCTCCCGATGCCGAACTCGAGCTGGGCGGTGATCGGGACAAGCCCAACTTCATGTTCAACGATTTCCTCTACAAAGAGGATGATCCGAGGGGCCTGAAATGCCCGCTGGGCGCCCATATACGCCGCTCGAATCCCCGTGACATTGGCGGTACCAACGACGTCCGCCGCCATCGCATCCTTCGCCGTGGCATCGCCTATGGCGGTCCACTGCTGCCGGCCAACTCGCTGGGCGACGGCAACAAACGCGGCATGCTGTTCATTTGCGCCAATGCGCGCATCGATCTGCAGTTCGAGGTGATCCAGGCCAACTGGCTCAACAGCGGCGAGTTTCTCGGCCAGGCCGGTCTCAATCGCTGCCCCCTCGCCGGCGCCAATGCCGGAGGTACGCAAGATGCCTTTCTCGAGGCCGGCGCCGCCGCGCCGGTCACCGCGCTGCCGCGCTTCGTCGTCACCCGCGGCGGCGACTACTTCTTCGCCCCCGGCCTGGAAGCGCTGGCCAAGATCGCCAACCGCTTCAAGTTCAAAGTGGACCGGGCGGACCTGCCCTACGGCGGGTGCAGCATGGCGGATGTCGCGACGCCCAGCCTCTTCAACGAACAGCGACTCGGCGAGTACGGGAAAAAGATCTTCGGCGACGAGAGCAACAAATCCACCGTCATAAGGGTACCGCTGCCGGAGCTTATGCGGCCCGATGGCCTTGCCGCGTTGCCGGACCCTGCTGCGCTCCGCCGCGCCGGCGGGTCCGTAAACCCAGCAGGTGTAAAGGTACCGACGGTGGCCTTCGTGGGCCGGCTCGAAGACGTCAAGCGGGTTCTGTCAATGACAGTCCGCGAGAACAAGATCGTCCACTCGATCGCCCAATACCGCGACACGGTGGAGCGTATGGCCTTCGGTCACCCATCGCCGGTCGCGACCGAGTTCGGCTCAGGTACCGAGGCGACACGCCGGAGGATGTTCAGCGTTCTTGGGAAGGCGTGGAAGTTGATGGGAGAAGGGACATACGAGCGCTTCGATGAAGTGACAAAGCGCAGCATCACAGCGGCATTGGGAGCTACTGGTCCGAGCAAGCGGATCGATCTCGTTCACGATCTTGCTTCCGGCGCCGTATATGACGTGTTGGTTGACGTATTCGGTACGCCGGGCCCTGCCTATTTGACGGAACTGGCCATTTCGCTGCCGTTCTCCTCGCTGCACGTCGGAGCACTGCAACCCGAGTGGGTGACGGCAGCCCGGCTCGCCTCGAAGTCCGGGGTTCCCGACAATTTCAGCCTGGCGAGCCTGCAAATCTGGTCGATCCTGATGACGATCGACCTCATCGGCAACTATGAGCAGCAGCCCGAATTGATGGCACTGTCTGCCCAGGCCGCCGCAGAGATGTTGACCCATCTCGGCACCGTGATCACCAAGGCGCGCGCGACGTATGCCCTGGGCGCCGCCAACTACAGGCAGGCCGTCGCACGAAGCCGACCGCATGAGCCGTCGCCGAACCTGATGGCGTCATTCGTGTACCTCGAAGACCACTTCGTGAAGGGGCACAACAGCCCCGAGGCCTGCTACGACAGCGCCTCGGAATACTACGCCGACGTTCGAGTGATGCTTCTGGAATTGGTGGGCACGATGGTCGCGAACATTCCGGCGGCCTTCGGGACCGTGATGGACGCCGTGCTCAAGTTCAATATCCCCTTGACCGAACTCCTTCCCATTCTGCTGGGAACGCCCCAGTTTGGACCGGGCGGCAAGTCCGAGGACATGCCAGGCGAGGATGGAGTGGTTCGCCTGATCTACGAAACCTGCCGGCTGAATGGGCTGATCAAGGTCTTGATGCGCACCTGCAGGCAAACTGACGTGCTGCCGAGCGGCGGCGAGGTCGTGGAAGGTGACGTGGTTGCCGCACTCCTTGGTGTTGCCGCGTTTGATGAAGAACACTTTACGGAGGCACGGCGCTTTTCCCTCCATCCCTTCCTGCCGGGCCCGGTACGCAACATCGACGACTATCTGATGTTCGGGGAACGGAACATCGAGAAACCCGGAGGACGGGGTTGCTGGGGACGCGACACCGCGCTTTGCATCCTGAAGGAGTGCGTCAAGGCGGCCGGCCGCCTGCAGCACCTGCAAAGAGTAGCAGGCCCGGCTGGACGCGCGCGGACGCTCACCCAGGTCACCATTGGGCTGCCGGCGCGCTACAGCGGCGTGTTGCCGGACTGGCCGACGCCAGAGCGTCCAACGGAATGTCCAGTGAAGCAGCCAGCTTAGGTTTCGGCCACCAGCCCATACTGCCGGCAGAGGTCGCGCTGTTCGGCGAGGTCGCGCTCGAAGTCCTGGCCGGAACCCGACTCGCGCAGGAAACGTGCGCGCAGCCCAAGGCCCTGCACAATCAGGCAAGGATTGGCGATGCTGCGCCCGATCTCGAGAGCCTGATCGATCGCGGCGAGGCACCGCTCGATCCTGCCGCTGTCGAACAGGGCCTCGGCGTAGCCGGCGTTGAGATAATAGAGCTCAAGACGCCCGGTGCGCTCTTCCTGTCCGAGTTCAAACCAATTTTCCACGATGCGCACGGCTCTTTCAGCCCGCTGGCTTCTGGTGAGAGCTGTGGCGAGCAACCCGGTGATGTGCGGCAGCCCGGCGAAGTAGCCATTTCTCTCGATCAAGGCGATCGCGATTTCCAGACATTCGACCGCCTCTTGGTTGCGCTTCAGTTTGATCAGGTTACGGCCCATTCCGAGACGGGCGAGCACTTCCGAGTATGGTTCCCTTTGCTGCTCGGCGATCTCCAGGGCGCGCTTCACCATGGTCAGGCCTTCTTCGTAGGCGCCGACTTCCATCAGGAACCAGCTCAAGAAACTGCGCACGACCGAGCCGGGGATTGCCGCCGCCCCCAACCGTGCCGTCTCGAGTTTGCCGCTGAGCATCTCGCACAGTTCACGCTGTAGGCCAATGGCGCGGGGCATATCGGCCATGCCATGCAGAACGCTCGCAAGCATGAACTTGGCGGCGAAAATCAAGGGCAGGTAGCCGAGCTTGGTGGCGATCGCCAGTGCACTCTCGCTTTGCTTGAGGCCCTCGGCGTAACGCCCGTCGAACCAGCTCACCATGCTCATGTGGCACAACGCAGCACAGACCTTGTCTTCCCGATTCTGCTTTCCAGCCAGTTCCATGGCACGGGTCAGATAGGGGCTCAGCCTTCTGAACTCGCCGATCTGCTGAAGTGGATCGAACGCCATCAGCACGAAATCGACGTACTGCCTTTCCGCCGGTTCTCCGATTCGCTCGGTGAAGCGTATTGCACGGCTGAACATCAGGTGGAGAGAGCCGCTCGCCGAACTGCGGCGGGCGCGCAGCGCCGCCAGCCACAGATAGTTGAGCGCTTCCACGTCGTTGCGAGCGCCTTCGGCATGAAAGGCGAGTCGCTCATATTGAGCGTTCAGATCGGGATGGATCGACTTGATGGCGTCTATTGCGGCGCGATGAAGTTCCTGTCGCCGCAAGCCGGGTACGGTCGCCAGGCACGACTCGGCGACGATTGCGTGACGGAAGCGAATCGACTCCCGCTCGGCCGGATAGACGATTTCCAGCTGTTCGAGTTCCGAGCGGTCGCGCTCGAACGCATCGCGACTGAGCTTGAGGGTCCTCAAGGCGAAATCGGTTTCGACTTCCTCGCCGAGAACGCTCAATGCCTGGGCGCAGGCCTTGGCGGGAGCAGCCAGTCGGTTCAATCGCGCATGGATGGCGGATTGAACGCTTTGTGGTGAAAAATCGACATTCGCCGCGCCCGCCGCATCGATCGACAGCATGATCTGCTCGAGCACGAACGGGATGCCATCGGCTCTGTCCAGGACCTTGTGAAGCACACGCTCCGGCAAGACCCCCTTCGGCGACAGTTGCTGGGCAAGCTTCGCCATCTCGTCGCGAGGCAGCGGCGGCAGCCGCATCACCGTGTCGGTGATCTCTCGGGCATCGCGCATCGCCTCAGGCCTTCCCGTAACGATCAAGGTCTGTGCGTCGACGAGTTCTCTGGCAAGCAGTCGCAGGCAACGAATGCTCTCCGGGTCAAGAAGATGGAGATCCTCGACCACGATCAGTATCGGCGTGCCCTTTATCAGGGTCTTGAACGCCCCGATGAGCACGCGTGCAACCTGGGTTGGCGTCAGCCTGCTGCCGTCCTCCTCCTTCCCCGGCCGATTGGCCAGAAGGACGGTTCCGAGCGGACCACCGACAAGGTCGTCGAGGCCATGATCATTCAGCGCCGAGATGATGTCGTTGTCGGACGTGGTCTCGTTGAGCGACAATCTTGCCAGGATCAACGATCGCATGGTCGAGTAGGGTGTCGCGCGCTTGTGCGCATCGCCGTAAAACACCAGGACCGCGATGCTGCTCTTCTGCGCGTCTTCAATCACCGCTGCCGCCAGCCGGCTCTTTCCTATGCCCGGCTCGCCGATCAGGGCGAGCGCGCGATGGCCCTTGTCGTTGTCGACCAAGGCTGCGCGCAATGTCTGAAGCTCGTCGAGGCGTCCGACGAGTGGCGCGCCGTAGATGCGCGGAGAAGGCTTAATGTCCAGTTGATTGGGCCGTGGGTGCAGCAGGAACGCCCTTGCCTTGATCTGCGTCAGGAAGGGCAAGGCATCGAGCGGCGTCACGTCCTGCTCAATGCGGCACAGGTCGAGGGTCTGCGAGGTGACCAAGGATCCGTCGGGCTCTGCGCTCTTTTGGAGCTGGGCAGCGACATGGACCGTGGCACCCACGGGGTCGAGCCGCGCGCCGATTTCCATGTTCATACGACGAAGGCCGACTAGGCCGGAATGGATGCCGACGCGAAAGTGAATCGGCCGCTTGGAAGCATCACGCAGCGGCTGGCCGGCCAGACCAGGCTGTTGGATCAGCCACGCTGCCTCGCAAGCTCGATCGGCATGGTCCTCCAGCGACTGCGGCCAGCCAAATGCGGCGATCCCGCCATCGCCGGAGAAATTGAGAAACATCCCGCCGGCGCGTGTCACCGCGGAGTTGAGATGGTCGTAGATCCGGTCCAGCAGCACCTGCGCATCGTCCGGATCGTCGCCGGCGATGTGACCAGTCGAGTTCACCGTATCCACGGCAAGTATGGTGACGATGCTCCGCTCCGGCGAATCGGCCAGATTTCTCATCGGATCATCCGTTGTCCCGCCGCCTGCGACCGCGCAGCTGCGGTCGCCTTGATTTTACAGCGCGACGGGCCCGAGGTCGACCCGATTACATGACATTGCAGTCCGCCTCCACTAATGCGGGCTTAACGCCCGATAGCTGGAAGACATTGCAGTTAAAGCCCGCCCAGCGCGCGTTCAACGTCCGACAAATGCCGGTTTCCGCTTCTCCACGAAGGCCCGGACCGCTTCCTTGTGGTCCTCGGTACGCGAGGCCTGAACCAGCCGCTCGGCCTCGCGGTGCAGCGCCGTCGCGTAGTCGATGTGCAGCGCGTCGTCGAGATTGTCCTTCATGTTGCGCAGCGCCACGCGCGGGCCGTTGGCCAGCGACTTGGCGAACTCGAAGGCCTCGTCGCGCAGCTTGTCGTCGGCCACGATGCGGTTCACCAGGCCGATGCGCTCGCAGCGCTCGGCGTCGACACGCTCGGCGGTGAACATCAGCTCGCGCGCCCGCGCCGAGCCGACGGCGCGCGTCAGCAGCCAGGCGATGCCGTAGTCGCCCGACAGGCCGACCTTGGCGTAGCCGGTGCTGACGAAGGCGGACCTGGCGGCGATACGGATGTCGCAGGCGAGGGCAATGGCGAGGCCGGCGCCGGCCGCCGCGCCGGGCAGGGCGGCTACGGTGGGCTTGCGCACCGCGACCAGCGCGCCGGTCAGCGCCGCCTGGCGCCAGCGCAGGTCGCTCAGCCGCTCCTCGAAGGTCATCTGGCCGCGCGGACCGCGCCCGCCCATGCCCTTGACGTCGCCGCCGCTGCAGAAGGCCGTGCCGGCGCCGGTGATCAGGATGGCGCCGACGTCGGGATCCTCGCCGCGCTCGCGGATCTGGCTGCGCAGCGCCGGGGTGAGCTTGTCCGACATGGCGTTGCGCGCCTCGGGCCGGTTCAGCGTGATCAGCGCCACGCCGTCGCGGACCTCGCATAAAAGTTCGGTTGTGCCGGTATCGATTTCCATGGAAGCCTCCGTGCCATGACATTCCCGGTCACCGAACACACCGTCAAGACCGCCCGCCACACGACGGGCTATCTCGCCTGCGGAGCGGAAGAGGGCCCGTTGCTGATCTTCTGCCATGGCTGGCCCGAGCTTTCGCTGTCGTGGCGCCATCAGCTTCCGGCCATGGCGGCGCTGGGCTTCCGCTGCGTCGAGCCCGACATGCGCGGCTACGGCCGCTCGAGCACCTACGCCCGGTATGAGGACTTCCGCCAGGAGCTGATCGTCGAGGACATGCTGGAACTTCTGGCGTCGCTCGGTCGCGACAAGGCCGTGTGGATCGGCCACGACTGGGGCAGCTCGGTGGTGTGGAACGTGGCCTCGCACCATCCCGACAGGACGGTGGGCGTGGCGAGCCTCTGCGTGCCTTACATCGCCGCCGGCAACTCGGTCGAGAACCGCCTGGCGCTGATCGACCGCTCGGTCTATCCCGCCGATCTCTATCCCGTCGGCCAGTGGGACTATCACTATTACTACGAAGAGCATTTCGACGAGGCGCAGGCCAGCTTCGAAGCCAACATCCGCAACGCCGTGAAGGCGATGTTCCGCAGGGGCAATCCGGCCGCCGTCGGCAAGCCTGCGGCGACCGCATCGGTGCGCAAGAACGGCGGCTGGTTCGGCGGCGGCGCCTGTCCCGACGTGCCGCGCGATGCCGACGTCATCACCGAGCAGGACCTCGAAGCTTATACCGCGGCGCTGACGCGCCACGGCTTCTTCGGGCCGAACGCGTGGTACATGAACCACAAGGTGAACGCGCAGTATTCCAGGCAGGCAACGTCGCCCAAGCTCGCGATGCCGGTGCTGTTCCTGCACGGCGCCTACGACACGACCTGCGAGACAGTGAACTCACGCTTCGCCGATCCCATGCGCGCCGATTGCAGCGATCTCACCGAAGTGGTGGTGAAGTCGGGCCATTGGATGGCGCAGGAGCAGCCGGTGGCCGTGAATGCGGCGCTGGCCAAGTGGCTGGCGACGAAACTGCCCGACTATTGGAGTGCGGCATGACATTTCCGGTGACTGAACACACGCTCAAGACGGGGCGCCACACGACGGGCTACCTCGCCTGCGGGCCGGAAAGCGGACCGCTGCTGGTCTTCTGCCACGGCTGGCCCGAGCTTTCGCTGTCGTGGCGGCACCAGCTGCCGGCGATGGCGGCGCTGGGCTTCCGCTGCATTGCGCCCGACATGCGCGGCTACGGCCGTTCCAGCACCTACACGCGCCACGAGGATTTTGCGCAGGAGCAGATCGTCGGGGACATGATCGAGCTCTTGGCCTCGCTCGGCCGCGACAAGGCAGTGTGGATCGGCCACGACTGGGGCAGCCCCGTGGTGTGGAACATCGCCGCCCATCACGCCGACAAGACCGTGGGCGTGGCGAGCCTCTGCGTGCCCTACCTTGCCGAAGGCTTCACCCTCGAGAACATCGTGCCCCTGGTCGACCGCAAGACCTATCCCGAAGCCGAGTTTCCGGTCGGGCAGTGGGACTACCAGTTCTTCTACCAAGAGAGCTTCGACCAGGCGTGCAAGGGCTTCGAGGCCAACATCCGCAACACGGTGAAGGCGCTGTTCCGCAAGGGCGATCCCAAGTCGGTCGGCAAGCCGAGCCGCACGGCGTTCGCGCGCAAGAACGGCGGGATGGCAGGACCCAACGGCTTTCCCGACGTGCCGCGAGATGGCGCTGTGATCACCGAGCAGGACCTCGATGCCTATACGGCGGCGCTGACGCGCAACGGCTTCTTCGGTCCGGACTCCTGGTACATGAACCACAAGGCCAACGCCGCCTACGCCAAGCGTGTGCCCAACGGCGGCAGGCTTGCGATGCCCGTGCTGTTCCTGCACGGCGCCTACGACGTCACCTGCGAAACCATGACGTCACGCCTGCCCGAGCCGATGCGTCGCGACTGCGCCGACCTTACCGAGGTGGTCGTGCATTCCGGCCACTGGATGGCACAGGAGCAGCCGGTGGCGGTGAACGCGGCGTTGGCGAAGTGGCTGGCGACCAAACTTCCTCACTATTGGCAGGGTTAGACATGCGTATTGCTCTGATCGCTTTCGTGGCCTTCTTCGCCCTGCCTGCTGCCGCGCAGACGCCGCCCGCTCGTCAGAACGCGCCCGCGGCTCCGGCCCCTGCGCAGCAGACCAAGCCGGCGGCAAAGGACAGCCCGCTGCCGACGCTGAACATGGTCGTGCCGCAACGCGACCGCGACGCCGCCTTCGCCTTCTACCGCGACGAGATCGCCGCCGGCCGCTGCCCGGCGCCCTTGGTGAGACGGGACAAGGCCTGCGGCGCGCCGGCGGCCATGCCGACCAAGCCCTGGAGGCTCGACCAGCCTTTGCCCGACGGCGTGAAAGCCGACGCGCCGCCGCCCGGCCTGATCGCCAAGCTGTCGCCGTCGCCGGCCGGCCATCAATACTTGCGCGTCGACACCGACATCCTCGTCATCGGCCTCGGCACGCGCAATGTCGCGGCGCTGGTGGTCGATCTCAGCCGATTGCAATAAGAACCGTAGTTATTGATTAGTTACCTGAGTCATGGTAGGATCCGACGTCTTTGTCGCTCTATGCATCGTCTATCCGATTCCAGATCGCGAGAGGACCGCTCCTGCGCCGAGCGGTCCGCCCTCTCGTGGCATTACGCTTGAGAAATCTACGGTCCCGCTTCGGGGTGCACTCAAGCCTGTCGGGGGGTAGCGCAAAATGCGAGAAATGCGGAAATTCCTGCCGGCAGTGCATGCAGTCCTGGCTAACGGCCCCTGAGGCGCCGCCACTCCGCGAAGGCGCGGCGCGCATTCTCGCCGCTCGGGATATGCAGGCCGTAGACGCCGCCGCCTGAGGCGACCTGCTCGGCGACGAATTCCTCGTAAGCCATCGCCTCGACCGCCTCCTCGGCAATCTGGCCAGCCAGATCAGCGGGAATGACGATCAGGCCGGCGCGGTCGCCAAACAGGACATCGCCGGCTTCGATCGGCAAAGGCTTTGGCGCCGGTCCCGACGGACGCTGCCAGGCCGGCAATCCCACGCGTGCGATTTCCGTAGCGTTGCGCAAGGGACTGTTGCTCACGACACCGGCCACCTTGCGCCGCGTCAGCAGCGCCACCGGCGCCGAGGTCACGCTGCTCTCCATGACGAGCACGGCTCCTGGCGGGCAGGCATCGACGGCAGTGGCGGCCACGCCGACCAGCGCATCCTGGAAAGGCGAAAGTGGCCTGAGGCCCGGCAGCGACTGACGGCGCAAGCCGCGCTTGACGAGCGCGGCGGCGATGCGGGCCGTACCGACCGATAGAAGCTTGTCGCGGGTGGCTTGTACCAGGGCCATCGATCAGCCTCGCCGTAGCGCCTTGCCCCGCTCCAGGCTCTCGGCAGGCCACGTCTTGCGGACGTCGTAGAACTCGGGGACGGCGGCCGCGTCCTCGGGCAGGACGACCCAGGGCTGCTTGGACATGGTGAAGATGTGGATGTCGGGCGGCAGGGCGTCGGGATTGTCGAGCGTGCCGACGCGCACGAAGCGCACCGCCTCGCCGGCGCCCGGATAGTTGCTCCACACGGCGATGCGGCACTTGGGACAGCGCCAGATCTTCTGGCCCTTGCCGCTTTCCGACGGGGTGAGGACCATTTCCGGCTCGCCCGCCAGCAGTTCGACGCGGTCGGCCTCGATCATGGCGTTGAGCACGAAGGCCGAGCCGGTCTCGCGCTGGCACCAGCGGCAGTGGCAGCAATGCACGAACAACGGCTTGGAGGTCATGCGATAGCGCACGTTGCGGCAGGTGCAGCCGCCGTCGTGGGCTGGGGTGTTGCTGGCCATGGCGCGAGTCTCCCGGCTAAGGTCGCGCCTGAGATAGCACCGGGCGAAGGGGAGAGAAATGGCCGGACGGCTTGCAGGCAAGGTGGCGGTGGTGACCGGCGCGGCGCCGCGCGGCGAAGGCGTGGGCAACGGCATGGCGACCGCCATCATGTTCGCCCGCGAGGGCGCCAAGGTGGTGCTGGTCAATCGCAGCGCCGAGCGCGCCGAGAAGCTCGCCAAGCAGATCAAGGACGAGGGCGGCGAGGCCTCGGTGTTCGCGGGCGACGTCGCCAAGGCCGACGCGGCCGAGGCGATGGCGGCGTTCGCGGCCAAGACCTACGGACGGCTCGACATCCTGCACAACAATGTCGGTGTCGGCGCGCCGGGCACGCCGGAGACGGTGACCCCGGCCGACTGGCACAAGGTGCTGGAGGCCAACCTCACCACCACCATGCTGTGCACCAAGTACTGCCTCCCCGAGATGAAGAAGGGCGGCGGCGGCTCGATCATCATGGTGTCGTCTATCGCGGGCGCCGTCGGCCTGATGGGCAGCCCGGGCGCCGTCGCCTACTCGACGGCCAAGGCCGGCCTGCACGGCTTCACCCAGTCGGTGGCGGCCGATTACGCGACGGAAAACATCCGCGCCAACTGCATCATCGTGGGCTCGGTGCACACGCCGATGGTCGCGCATCTCGGCGCCGAGGCGCGCGAGCGGCGCAAGAAGATGGTGCCCATGCAGACCGAAGGCACGGCGTGGGACATCGCCTATGGCGCGGTCTATCTCGCCTCCGATGAATCGCGCTGGGTGACCGGCGTGCTGCTGCCGATCGACGGCGGGCTCGTGGCCCTCAGGGCCTGGCCGCGCTAGCCGTCATGCGGTCGTGGTACCAGGTGTAGGCGCTGCTGGCGACGATGACGGCGGCGCCGACGATGGTCCACAAGTCCGGGAAGTCGCCGAACACGACGAAGCCCAGCAGGGTCGCCCAGACGAGCAGCGTGTAGCTGTAGGGCTGCACGGCTCCGGCTTCGGCATAGTCGAGCGCCTTGATCAGCGCATAGTTCGCCACCGAGCCGATCATCGCGACGCCCACGATCAGCACCCAGGCGCCCGCCGTTGGCCAGCGCCAGTCGATCGGGGCGACGAAGGTGGTGGCGATCAGCGCGATCAGCGCCGACCAGATTAGCGACGTGTCTGCTGAATCGTGCCGGGCGGCGAGCCGCGTCAGGATCTGGTAGGTCGCCCACAGCACCGCGCCGACCACCGGCAGCAACAATGGCCAGTCGAAGTCGCGAAAGCCCGGCCGGATGATCAGCAGCACGCCGGTGAACCCCGCGACGACGGCCAGCCAGCGCGCCGCACCGGCCCGCTCGTTGAGGAAGATCACGCCGAGCGCGATCACGATCAGCGGCGAGGTCGAGGCAAGGGCATGGGTGTCGGCCAGCGGCAGGTAGCGGAAGGCGAACACGAACAGGGCGCTTTCGACCAGCAGGATCAGTGACCGCGTGATCTGCACTCCCGGCCGTGGGGTCTTCAAGGCGGCGCGCACGCCGATGCGCCGCACGATGAACCAGGCGAACAGAAAAAGGATGATGCAGCGAATCCACATCATCTGGCCGACGGCATAGTCGGCCACCAGGAACTTGCTGGTCGCATCCATGCCCGCGAAGCACAGCATCGCGAACATGGTGAGGAGGGGACCCAGTGCTGCTTTGTTCGGCGTGCCCGCCGTCGCTGCCGTCACTCTGCCGCTGCCCGCCGTGCCGGCGGACGGAAGGCCGGGATCACGCGCTCGGCGAACAGCCGGATACTCTTCATCGTCTTCTCGCGTCCGTAATAGGGCGGGTAGTGCAGCAGCAGCGAGGTCATGCCGGTCCTGGCCTGCATCTCACGCAGACAGGCGATCACCGTCTCGGCCGAGCCGTGCAGCAGGGTCGAGGCGAGATCGTCGTACTTGATGGCGGCGCCCTTCTCGGAGACCGAGCCGAGATAGCCGCCCGTGCCCGAGCCGCCGAAATGCGAGATGTGGCGCACGATCGCCTCCTCGGTCTCGGCGCGCGCCTGGGCATCCGTGTCGGCGATGTAGACCCAGCGGGCGATGTCGATCTCGCCCGCCGCCGGGTTCTTGCGCCGCTCCGCCGACGCCGTCGCGAGCTCGCGCTTGTACAACGCGGTCTGCGCGGCCAGCGTTTCGACGCTGGGCAGGGTGGACAGCATCAGGCCGAAGCCGTTGCGACCGCTGTATCCGATCGAACGATCGGTACCTCCAGCCATGTAGAGCGGCGGATGCGGCATCTGGACGGGATGAGGAAGCATCTCGTAGGGCTCCTTGACGGTGCCCTTGTAGTACTTGCCCTTGTGGTCCCAGCGATGGCGATGCCAGGCATCGAACATCAGGCCGATCGATTCCTCGACGATGTCGCGACGATTGTCGAAGTCGCGGCCCAGCCCCTCGAACTCGTAGGGCCGATAGCCAGAGCCCACGCCCAGCCGCACGCGGCCGTCGGAGAGGATGTCGACGAACGAGGTGTTCTCGACCACGCGGATCGGGTCGTAGAGCGGCAGGGTGATGACGGCGGCGCCAATCTTGATGCGGCTGGTCTTGGCCGCGAGATAGGCCATGTAGGCGAAGCAGTCCGGCATGATGCCGTAGCTGGTGGCGAAGTGGTGCTCGGCGATCCAGGCGGTGTCGTAGCCCAGCCGCTCGGCCTCGATCACCTCGTCGGTGGTGCGCGCGTGCACGGCGCGGTGAGGGTAGGGCTCTTCCGCGGGGTTGGGATGCGACGTGAAGAGAATGCCGAATTCCATGTTTCCTCGCGCTTTTCCTTGATGCGCGATCCTATGACGGCAGCCATGCGCTTGCCAGCGATTGACCCCACTCTGCGGAAGGGTACCTTTCAGGAAATAGCCGGAGGATCGCCATGGCATTCGACCTCGTCGTCAAGAACGGCATGATCGTCGATGGGTCCGGACTACCGCGTTATCGTGCAGACATCGGGGTCAAGGACGGCAAGATCGCCGAGATCGGCCGCATCAACGGTGCCGCCGCAAAGGAGACGATGGACGCCGACGGCCGCGTCGTCTCGCCGGGCTTCGTCGACGGCCATACCCACATGGACGCGCAGATCTTCTGGGATCCGATCGGCACCAGCTCCTGCTTCCAGGGCGTGACGACGGTGCTGATGGGCAACTGCGGCTTCACCCTGGCGCCCTGCCGCGCGGAAGAGGCCGATCTCGTGATGCGCAACCTCGAGCGCGCCGAGGACATCAGCCGCGCCGCCATGAAGGCCGGCATCAAGTGGCGTTGGGAGACCTTTCCCGAGTTCCTGGACGTGCTGGAGTCCTTGCCCAAGGGCATCAACTACGCGGGCTACATGGGCCACTGTGCCTTGCGCACCTATGTGATGGGCCAGCGCGCCTTCACCGACAAGGCGACCGAGGACGAGATCAAGGCGATGGCGCATCACACCCGTGAATCGATCGCGGCGGGCGCGCATGGCTTCTCGACCACGCGCAGCGTCAGCCACATGACCTCGGACGACAAGCCGGTGGCAAGCCGCCTCGCCACCTGGGAAGAGTTCGAGACGCTGGTCAAGGCCATGGGCGCGGGCATGGTCGAGGTCGCGGGCGAACCGCGCGGCGACGCCGAAAAGGCACGGCGCTGGTACGAGGACCTCAGCAGGCTCGCCATCGAGAGCGGGCGGCCGTTCACCTTCGGCCTGTTCAACCGGAAGGCCGTCCCGGGCCATTGGCGCACCACGTTCGACATCATGGAGCGCACTGCCCACCAGGGCGGGCGCATGTTCGCCCAGGTCCACAGCCGGGCGCTGAACGTGCTGCTCTCCTTCGAGACGCAGCTGCCGTTCGACAAGTGGGACATGTGGCGCGACATGCGCAAGCTGCCGTTGGCTGAGCAGAAGCAGTGGCTGCTCGATGCCGACAAGCGCCGGAGGCTGGTCGAGATCGCCTCCAAGCCTTACGAGGGTCCGACCGTGCGTGGCGCGGAAGCGCGGCCGCCGGAGTGGGATGTGATCTATTCGCTCGACAGCATGACGGGCCCGCACAAGTCCATGGCCGAGCTGGCACGCCAGAAGAACACCCATCCGGTCGATCTGATGATCGACATGGCTCTGGAGCGCGATCTCAAGTTCTTCATGATCCAGCCGATCGCCAACGAGGACCAGGCCGAGGCGCTGGAGCTGATGAAGCATCCGCGCTCGGTCGTGACCTTCTCTGACTCCGGCGCCCACGTCTCGCAGATCATGGATAGCTCGCTGCAGACGCATCTCTTGAGCCACTGGGTCCGCGAGAAGCAGGCCTTTACCTTGGAAGAGGCGGTGAAGCTGATCACCAACGACACCGCGACCCAGTTCGGTTTCCACGATCGCGGCCTGCTGCGCGAGGGCATGGCGGCCGACATCGTCGTGTTCGATCCCGACACGGTCGGGCCGCACCTGCCCGAGGTCGTGTGCGACCTGCCGGCCGGCGCCAAGCGGCTCAAGCAGACCTGCGAGGGCATGCACGCCACCATCGTCAACGGCCAGGTCCTGCTGCGCGACAACAAGCCGACGGGCAACCTGCCGGGTCGTTTGTTGCGCAGGAAGGCGCGCGGCTGATGGTTTTCGGTCGCGGGCTCAGGCCCGCGAGCCGCCACAATACCGTCGCTTGACTTAGTTGCGCCGCACAATCATATACGCGCCAGCCCGCTGGTTTGCGGGCTGAAAAAGATTTCTCGCGATCGCGCGACGCGCCTCTCATTCGACGGCGCCTCATCCCGAGACAATCCCCAAAACAAGAGCCGTCCCAGCCGCGCGCGGGAACGGGCCAAAAGCCGCTCCATTCGCGTGCCTGAACGGTACGCCGGCGGCCAAAGGATTTGATTTCCAGTGAGTAATGTTTCGTTTGCGGATCTCGGCCTCGCCGAGCCGTTGCTGCGTGCCCTCGATGCCGCCGGTTACACCGTGCCCACGCCGATCCAGGCGCGCACCATCCCGGCGTTGCTGCAGGGCCGCGACGTGCTGGGCATCGCCCAGACCGGCACCGGCAAGACCGCCGCTTTCGCGCTGCCCATCCTGCAGCACCTCTCCGGTTTCCGCGAGCGTCCGCAGCCCAAGCATCCGCGCGCGCTGGTGCTGG
The DNA here is from genome assembly GCF_007992495.1 of Reyranella soli. Classification (GTDB taxonomy): domain Bacteria; phylum Pseudomonadota; class Alphaproteobacteria; order Reyranellales; family Reyranellaceae; genus Reyranella; species Reyranella soli. Next base: position 16,382 of record NZ_BKAJ01000081.1, on the reverse strand, counting down.
CGCCGACGCGCGAGCTCGCCGTCCAGATCGGCCGCAGCTTCGACACCTACGGCCGTGGCCTCGGGCTGAAGCTCGGCATGGTGATCGGCGGGCTGGGCTTCGGCCGCCAGATCGAGACCCTGAATCGCGGCGTCGACATCCTCGTTGCAACGCCGGGCCGGCTTCTCGACCTGGTCGAGCGCGGCAACGTCAAGCTGGCGCATGTGACCTTCCTCGTCCTCGACGAGGCCGACCGCATGTTCGACATGGGCTTCATCCGCGACGTGCGCCGCATCGTGGCTTCGGTCTCCAAGCAGCGCCAGACGCTCTTGTTCTCGGCGACCATGCCGGGTGACATCTCCAAGCTCGCGGCTGAGATCCTGAAGAACCCCGAGAAGGTCGAGATCGCCCCGCAGGGCCGCACCGTCGACAAGATCGACCAGCGCGTCTACTTCGTGCCGGCCGCCGCCAAGCGTGCGCTGCTGAGCCACCTGCTGAACGACGAGACGCTCGAGCGTGTCATCGTCTTCACCCGCACCAAGCGCGGCGCCAACCGCGTCGCCGAGGCGCTCGAGGATCGCGGCGTGCGCTCCGAAGCGATCCACGGCAACAAGTCACAGAACGCCCGGCAGAAGGCGCTCGACAACTTCAGCCGCGGCCGCGCCCGCGTGCTGGTCGCCACCGATCTCGCCTCGCGCGGCATCGACGTGAGCGGCGTCACGCACGTCATCAACTACGAGCTGCCGGCCGACGCCGAGAGCTACGTCCATCGCATCGGCCGCACCGCGCGTGCCGGCGCCTCGGGCATCGCCCTGTCGTTCTGCGACGGCAGCGAGCGCGGCCAGCTCAAGAGCATCGAGCGGCTGACCAACCAGCGCATCGCCGTCGTTGCGACGCCGGCCAACGAGGACATGCCGGCAGCGCCGCCGCTTCGTCCCAAGGCCGAGCGCGACGCGCGTGATGAAGGCGAGCGTCGCGAGCATCGCGGCAACGGTCACGGTCCCAAGCGCGGCAATGGCAATGGCAACGGCCGCGGCGGCCATCGCCCGTTCGGCGAGCGCTCGCGCGCCGATCGCCCGTCGGCCCCGGCCGAGCATCAGTGGTCGCGCGGCGACTATCGCGACGCCCCGCAGGGTGAGCGCACCCACGACGATCGTCCGCGCACTGGCCCGACGCAGGGTGAGCGCCCTCACGGCGCCCGCCCGAACGCCAACCGGCCCTACACGCCGCGCCCGCAAGGCGACCGCCCGTTCGGCGGCCCGCCGCGCGGCGGCCGTCGCTTCGGCGGCGGCGGTGGTGGTGGTGGCCGCAGCGGTCGCGGTCGCGCCGCCTAGATAATTCCTTCCTCGCGGAAGATTTCCAGACACTTGCGAAGAGCGTGCTCATATCGGGCACGCTCTTTTGCCATCGACTGGTCGTCCCACTCGAAGAAGCCGCGCCCGGTCTTGAAGCCGATGCGGCCCTCGTCGACGTTCTTCTGCAGAACCGGTGGCGGGCCATCGGCATTGCTGAGGTCGGGCCAGATGATCTTGGCGACGGCGCAGGTCGTGTCCCAGCCCGAATGCTCCTTCTGCACGATCGGGCCGGCCGCGGCGTAGCGGAAGCCGAAGGAGAGCCGCACGGTGGCATCGATGTCTTCGGGCGAGGCCACGCCCTGCTCGATCAGCCACAGGGCCTCGCGCATCAGCGCGCCCTGGATGCGGTTGCCTAAGAATCCGATGACGTCCTTCTTCACCTGCACCGGCCGCTTGCCGAGCGCGCGCATGATCTCGCCGACGCGTTCGGCCTGCTTCACGTCGGTGTGGACCGAGCGCACGACCTCGACCAGGGGGATGAGATGCGCCGGCATGAAGAAGTGCAGGCCCATCATGCGGCCCTGGGTCGCGAGGCCCTTGGCGATCTCGCTGATCGGGAAGCTCGAGGAGTTCGAGGTGATGGCGCAGTCCGGCCGGGCCAGCGCCTCCATCTCGGCGAACAGCCGGCGCTTCAGCTCGAGGTCCTCGGTCACCGTTTCGACGACCACATCGATCGCCTTCCACGAGGCTTCCGGCAGCGTCGCATAGGTCGCGAGTCCTGACGTATCGATGGGCTTGCCGAGTGCGGCGAGAGCGCGCGCACAGCCGTCGGGCAGGCCCTCGCGCGTCGAGGCCGAGCGCGACACGACATCGACTTTCCAACCACCGCCCAGGAACATGGCGATGATTCCCACGCCCATCGTGCCGCCACCCACCACCAGTGCATGTCCTGGGGCATGGCGTTCGCTTTGCGACATTCTTGCTCTCCTCCCAACTCGACGGGTGCCCCGGCGGCGGGGCAATATCGCCGCTCATCATTAGCCCGTGGGGGAAACGTATGAGCGCCACCTACAAGGATATCGGCGTCAGCAGCGAAGGTCATGTCGGCATCGTCGAAATCCAGCGGCCGCCGCACAATTTCTTCGACAACTCGCTGATCAACCAGATCGCCGACGCCTTCGAGGCGTTCGACCGTGACAACGAAATCCGCGCCTACGTGCTCTGCGCGCAGGGCAAGTCGTTCTGCGCCGGCGCCGATTTCGCCAATCGTCCGCAGACCGGCGCGGCCGAAAGCGGCAAGCACCTCTACAAGGAGGCTACCCGCCTGTTCCGCTCCAAGAAGCCCAGCATCGGCGCCATCCAGGGCCCGGCGATCGGCGGCGGCCTCGGCCTTGCCCTGATGCCGGACTTCCGCGTTGCCGCACCGGAGGCGCGCTTTGCCGCCAACTTCACGCGGCTCGGCTTCCATCCCGGCTTTTCGCTGACCTTCACCCTGCCGCGGCTGATCGGGCAGCAGCGCGCCAACCTGATGTTCCTGACCGGTCGGCGCATCGGCGGCGAGCAGGCGGTCGAATGGGGCCTCGCCGACGTGCTGGCGCCGCTCGCCGACGTGCGCAAGGAGGCGATGAAGCTCGCTCACGAGATCGCCGAATCGGCGCCGCTTGCCGTGATGTCGACGCGCGAGACCATGCGGCGCGGCTTTGCCGATGCCGCCGAGGTCGCGACCGAGCGCGAGCTCACCGAGCAGGACTGGACGCGCAAGACCGAGGACTTCAAGGAGGGCGTGAAGTCCTACGCCGAGAAGCGGCCGGGCAACTGGAAGGGCCGCTGATGGCCCAGCTCGCCGGCAAAGCCGCCATCGTCACCGGCGGCGCCTCCGGCATCGGCGAAGCCTGCTCGGAGACGCTGGCGCGCGAAGGTGCGTCGGTTCTTATCACCGACATCGACGACGCGCTGGGCAAGGCGGTCGTCGAGCGTATCGTCAAGGCCGGCGGCAAAGCCCGCTACCTGCACCACGACGTGCGCGACGAGGCGGCGTGGCCGGGCGTGATCGCCGACGCCGAGAAGAATTTCGGCCGCCTCGACATCATGGTTGCCAATGCCGGCATCGGCGTCATGGCGCCGATCGAGACGATGACGCTCGCCGACTGGCAGCGCCAGCAGGCGATCAACCTCGACGGCGTGTTCCTGTCGATCAAGCACGCCATCCCCGCGCTGCGGCGCCAGGGCGGCGGCTCGATCGTGCTGATGTCGTCGATCGCAGGCCTGCGCGGCGCGCCGGGCCTTGCCGCCTACTCGGCGACCAAGGGCGGCGTGCGGCTGCTGGCGAAGTCAGTGGCGCTGGAGCATGCCCACGACAACATCCGCTGCAACTCGGTCCATCCCGGCATCATCGCCACGCCGATCTGGGGCAAGATCCCGACCGGCGCCGAGGGCAACCGCCGCAACGCGCCGATCGATCCGGTCGAGCGTGCGACCATGATGGTGCCGCTGACCCGTGTCGGCGTGGCGCAGGACATCGCCAACGGCGTCATGTTCCTGTGCACCGAGGCCGCCAACTACATGACCGGCCAGGAGCTGGTGATCGACGGCGGCATCACGGCCGGCGGACGGCCGACGCGGCCGCAGTAAGTTCCGTGGGCGCTGCCGCGAAAGGCTGGATCGTGGTCGCCGCACTGAGCGGCGCGATCTCCGTCATTGTCGGCGCATTCGCGGCCCACGGCCTCGATCTTTCCACCGAGGCCGGCCGCAAGGCGCGCGAGTGGCTGCAGACAGGCAGCCAGTACCAAGTCATCCATGCGCTCGCGATCATGGGCGTGGTCGTCCTGGTGCGTAGCGCGACGATCAACGCGCCCGTCGCCCTCGTCGCTCAGTGCCTGTTCTTGCTTGGCAGCGTGCTCTTTCCGGGCGCCCTGTACGCGCTTGCCTTCGGTGGTCCGCGATGGATGGGCGCGGTGGCGCCAATCGGCGGCGCCGCCTTCATCCTGGGCTGGTTGAGCCTCGCCCTTGCTGCGCTGATGAGGCCAGGGGCCGACTGACTTCAGGCGAGCTGTTCGTCCAGAAGCTTGAGCGCTTCGGCCGCGAACGCGCGCATGTTCGCGACGCGGTCGTTCGAGCCAGTGCGCAACGTGCGCGAGATCTTGCCCTTGGGGCCGACGACCGCGACGCAGGTGTGGCCGGCGGGATCGCCGTAGGAATTGCCGGTCGGACCCGAAGCGCCGGTCTCGGCGAGGCCCCAGGTCGTGTTCAGCCGCTCGCGCACCAGCTCGGCGGCGAGCGTGGCCCAGGGTTCGGAGGAGGAGCGGATGCCTTTGCGCCTGTCCGGAGATGCGGTCAGGAAGGCTTCGCCCGCCGGCCGCGTGTAGACGACGGCGCCGCCCATGAAGTAGGCCGACGCGCCAGGGACGGCGAGCAGCACGGCGGAGACCAGGCCGCCGGCCGACGATTCGGATACGCCGACCGTTTCCTTGCGGGCCTTCAGTTTCTCGCCGACCTTCTGCGCCAGCGGCAGGAGCGAATCCATTTACGAGTCCTTTTTCTTGGTGAAGATGTCGAGCACCAGCGGCACCTGCTGGCCGAGCCAGATCGCGCGGTCGCGATGGTCCTCCAGGTCCTGGCCGGTGTTGGGATGCACGAAGATCGTGAGGTCGCCGCGGTTGAGCGTGAGCCACGACAGCAGCGGCGCCAGCTGCTCGTTCTTGAACGCGACCTGGTAGCTGAAGCGCGGATGCGGGCCCACCGGCCTTTCGTGGAAGCGCCCCATCTCGATCTCGAACGCCTGCTCGATCCTCTCGCGCAACGCTCGCGCGGGCTCGACCGTGATGGCGTCGAAGTAGATGTGAGCGTGCCAATCCTTGATTTGCGCTGTATCCATGTGTTCACCGTATCACATTGCTGCACCCGCCTGTCGGAACCTTCTACCGTTCCCCGATGCGAGCGCAATTGCTAGGCTTTGCCCATCATGAACTTCGATTTCTCCGACGACCAGAAGCTGCTCAAGGAGCAGCTCCGTAAGTTCCTCACCGACAAGTGCCCGACCAAGGTCGTGCGTCGCGTGCTGGACGGCAACGAGACTCACGCCGACGAGGTCTGGAAAGGCCTCGTCGATCTCGGCGTGCCGGCGACCGGCATTCCCGAAGAGTATGGCGGGCTCGGCCTGTCGCCCCTCGAGCTTTGCGTCATCGCCGAGGAGGTCGGCCGCGCGGCGGCGCCCGTGCCGTTCGACACGTCGGTCGTGCTGGCGACCGAGGCGCTGAAGCTCGCGGGCTCGGACGCGCAGAAGAAGAAGTGGCTGAGCGAGCTGGCGGCCGGCAAGGCGATCGGCACGCTCGCCATCGCCGAGGGCCCGCAACCGCCCAAGCCGCGCGGCATCCGCACGACCTTCGGCGGCGGCCGTCTCAACGGCAAGAAAGTACCGGTGGCCGACGGCGAAGCGGCGACGTTTGCGGTCGTGCTCGCCAACACCGGTGGGCAGGGTGATCGCGCCGTGTCGCTGGTTCTGGTCGATCTCACGCAGGCTGCCGTTTCGAAGAAGCGCGTCGAGACCATCGATCCGGCGCGCAAGCATGCGGAGCTCACTTTCAAGGACGCCAACGCCGAGTTTTTGGGCGCAGAGGGCGAGGGCTGGCGCACGCTGGAGCGGCTCTACGACGCCGCGGCGGTGTACTTCGCCTTCGCCCAGGTCGGCGGCGCGGAGGCCGCGATGTGGATGGCGCGCGATTATGCCCTGCAGCGCCAGGCCTTCGGCCGCGCCATCGGCTCCTACCAGGCGATCAAGCACAAGCTTGCCGACTGCTACGTCAAGCTCGAGCTGGCGCGCTCCAACGCCTACTACGGCGCCATGATGCTGACCGACGGTGGGGCCGACCTGCCGCTCGCCGCCGCGGCAGCGCGCATCGCCGCCACCGACGCCTACGACTTCGCCTCGAAGGAGAACATCCAGACCCACGGCGGCATCGGCTTCACCTGGGAAGCCGACACGCAGTTCCATTATCGCCGGGCCCGCGTGATGGCGCTGGCGCTGGGCGGGCCGATGGCCTGGAAGGACAAACTGGTGAGCCGTTTGGAGCAGAAGAACGCCGCGTAACGCACCGCCTCACCCTGAGGAGCATCGCGAAGCGATGCGTCTCGAAGGGTGGGCAACATCAAGACTGAGGCCCATCCTTCGAGACGCGCCCTGCGGGCGCTCCTCAGGATGAGGTGATTGGAGGAGACAGATGGACTTCAACGACACTCCCGAAGAAGCCGCCTTCCGCAAGGAAGTGCGCGCCTGGCTCGATGCCAACGCCACGCGCAAGAGCGACGACAAGGCGAGCTTCCGCGCCCGCAACGACGATCCCGAGCTCCTGAAGAAGGCCAAGGCCTGGCAGGACATGAAAGCCAAGGCGGGCTACGCGCGCATCACCTGGCCCAAGGAATATGGCGGCCGCGGCGGCTCGCCCATCCTGCAGGTGATCTACCAGCAGGAGGAAGCGAACTACCTGGTGCCGCTGGGCTTCTTCGACATCGGGCTCGGCATGTGCATCCCGACCATGATGGCCTATGCCTCGCCCGAGCACCTCCAGCGCTATGTGAAGCCCGCGCTGCACGGCGACGAAGTGTGGTGCCAGCTCTTCTCCGAGCCGGCCGCCGGCTCCGACGTCGCCGGCATCCGCACCCGCGCCGAGCGTGCCAAATTACCTGATGGGGGCGACGGCTGGGTGATCAACGGCCAGAAGGTCTGGACGTCGGGCGCGCACTATAGCGACTACGGAATCATCATCACCCGCACCGATCCCAATGTGCCGAAGCACGCGGGCCTCACCATGTTCTTCCTGTCGATGAAGACGCCGGGTGTCGAGGTGCGGCCGATCAAGCAGATGTCGGGCGGCGCCAACTTCAACGAGGTGTTCTTCACTGACGTGCGCATCCCCGACAGCCAGCGGCTGGGCAAGGTCGGCGAGGGCTGGAAGGCGGCCCTCACGACACTGATGAACGAGCGCCTGGCGGTCGGCATGCCCTCGGGCGGCCTCGATGTCGACGAGCTGATGGAGCTCGCCCGCGACACCGACCTCGAGGATGGACCGGCGATCCGCAACCAGCAGGTCCGCTCGAAGATCGCCGACTGGTACGTCCAGCAACAGGGCTTGAAGCTGACGCGGTACCGCACGCTGACGGCGCTCTCCAAGGGCCAGACGCCCGGGCCGGAATCCTCGATCATCAAGATCGTGGCCGCCCCCAAGATGCAGGACATGGGCGCTTTCGCCATGGAGCTGATGGGCCCGGCCGGCATCATGAAGGAGGAGGTGCCGCACGCCGCGGGCTTCCAGGCGCAATGGATCGGCGGCGCCGGCTTCCGCATCGCCGGCGGCACCGATGAGATCCTGCGCAATATCGTCGCCGAGCGCGTGCTCGGCATGCCGGCGGACGTACGCGTCGACAAGGACGTGCCGTTCAACAAGTTGAAGTAGGCAGGCACGCCCGTGTCCTTTCTGCGCTGTGCGGGCTCTCGCGCTTGGTTACAAGCGCTGCCGCCCGCCAGGCGCGTGTGAACGCGCCTTATCTCATTTTGAGCGCCCACTCCGTGTACTTCTTCGCCTGCGCCTGCTGGTCGGCGTAGTACTTGGCGTATTCCGCGCCGACCATCGGCTTCAGCGCCAGGCCCACGGCGTCCATCTTTTCCTTCATCTCGGCGGAGTTGATCGCCTTCAGGAAGGCGGTCTCGACGATCTTGCAGATGTCGGCCGGCGTGCCCTTGGGTGCGCCGACGCCGCGCGTCGAGGAGGAGATCACCGTCGGCATGCCGAGCTCGGGCGTGATCGGGATCTGCGGCAGGAACTTGGAGCGCTGGGTGTCGGTAACGGCGAGGCCACGGATCTCGCCGGTGGCGACGCGCTTGAAGACGCTGCCGACGTTGTCGAAGGCGACGTCGACGTGGCCGCCCAGCACGCCGGTGAGCTGTTGCGCGCCGCCGTCGAAATGGACGATGCGGAACTCGCACTTGGCCGCCTCCTGCACCATCAGAATGGCGAGATGGTCGTCGCTCAGGATGCCGGTGGTGCAGGCGCTGATCTTGCCGGGGTTCTTCTTGGCCGCGTCCACCAGGTCGGCCAGCGTCTTGTAGGGGCTGTCGCCCTTGACCCAGATGAAGCCGGGATCGAGCACCTGGTTCACGATCGGGATGAAGCTGTCGATGGTGAACGCAGCCTTGCGTTCGGGATCGAGGGTGATGGTGTTCATGCCCGGCAGGTTGAGGAAGCAGAGCGTGTAGCCATCCGGCCGGGCGCGTGCGGCCTCGGTGAAGCCGATCTGGCCGCCCGCACCCGCCTTGTTGACCACGGTCAGGGGCTGGCCGAAGTCCTTCTCGGCGAGGCCCGCCAGGATGCGTGCGCCGACATCGGTGCTGCCGCCGGCCGGGAAGGCGACGATCAGCTGCACGGCGCGGCGCGGGTAGTTCTGCGCGAGGGCGGGGCTTGCAACGGCGCTGGCCGCCGAGGCGGCAAGCAGCGTGCGGCGACGGATGAACATAAGTTTCCTCCCTTTTGTCTCTGACGAAGCAACCTTGGTTATTCGGCGTCGCTCTCCCTGAGCGGCGCAAGTGAACGCGGCTTGAATACGAGGAAGCCGACCACGATCACCGGGATCGCCAGCAGCGCAAGCGCCACCGGCCGGTCGAGGAAGATGGCGAAGCTGCCGCCGGAGATCTCCAGCGTGGTGCGCAGCGATTTCTCCATCATCGGCCCCAGGATCAGCGCCAGGATGGCCGGTGCGATCGGGAAATCGAGCTTGCGCAGCAGGTAGCCGATGATGCCGAAGCCCAGCATCACCCAGACGTCGAACAGGTTCTGCTTCAGTCCATAGGCGCCGATCACGCAGAAGATCAGCACGCCCGCGCACATGTAGCTGAACGGGATTTTCAGCAGCTTGGCCCATAGCCCGACCAGCGGCAGGTTCAGGATCAAGAGCAGCACGTTGCCGACGAAGAAGCTCGCGATCACCGTCCACACCAGCTTGGGCTGCTCAGCGAACAGGAACGGGCCGGGCGTGATGCCGTTGATGATGAACGCTCCCATCAGCACCGCGATGGTGGGCGAGCTCGGGATGCCGAGCGCCAGCAATGGCACCATTGAGGCGTTGGCATAGGCGTTGTTGGCGGTCTCGGCCGAGGCCACGCCTTCGATCGCGCCCTTGCCGAAGCGTTCCGGCGTCTTGGAGACGCGCTTCTCCAGCACATAGGCCATGAAAGTCGGCACGATGGCGCCGACGCCCGGGATCAGGCCCAGCACGAAGCCGACCACCGTGCCGCGGCCGATCGCGCCCACCGAGTCCTTGCACTCCTGGCGGGTCGGCATCCAGCTCTTGAGCTCGGCCTGGATCATGTGCGTCTGCCGCGTCTCGGCCGCCAGCAGGAGCTCGGCGACGCCGAACAGGCCCATGACGACCGGCACGAAGCCGATGCCGTCGAACAACTCCTCGATGCCGAAGGTGAAACGCGGTGCCCCGCGCACCGGATCGAGGCCAATCAAGGCCAGCAGCAGGCCGATCACCGTCATCAGCAGGGCCGCCAGGATGTTCTTGCCGGCCAGGCCGACGACCAGGCAGAGGCCCGCCACCATCAGGGCGAAGAACTCGGCCGGCCCGAACTTCAGCGCCAAGGTGGCAAGCGGCATGGCGACGACGACCAGCGCCACGGTGGCCAGCGTGCCGCCGACGAAGGAGCCGATGGCGGCGATGCCGAGCGCCGAGCCGGCCCGGCCCTGGCGCGCCATCTGATGGCCATCGATGCAGGTCACCACCGATGCCGCCTCGCCCGGCACGTTGATCAGCACCGAGGTGATGGTGCCGCCGTACATCGCGCCGTAGTAGATGGCGCTCAGCATGATGATGGCGCCCGTCGGATCGAGGCTGAAGGTCAGCGGGATCAGGATCGCCGTGCCCGCCGCCGGCCCGAGCCCGGGCAGCACGCCGATCAGCGTGCCGAGCACGCAGCCGACGAAGGCATAGAGCAGGTAGTACCAGGACAACGCCGCGGCGAAGCCCGAGAGCAGGTGGCCGAGTGCTTCCATGGCCTAGAACCCGAACGGGCTGACCGGCAGGAGCACATCCAGCCAGGTGGTGAAGACATAGTAGACGCCGACGCTGCCGAGGATGGAGAACACGGCGATCACCCACCAGCGCCGCTCGCCCAGCGCGACCACCAGGACGGCGTTGAACACCAGCATGGCGATCCGGAAGCCGACATACTCCATCGCCACCGTCACCGCTGCCAGCAGCACGACAATGGCGAGCCAGCGCTTGCCGCCCTCGCCGTGCGGCAGGATGCGGGTCTCTGCATCGGAAGGATCGGCCGCTTCGCGGAACGTCGTGACCAGCAGGGCGACGGCGAGCACGGCGCCGATCAACGCCAGCCAGAACGGAAAGAAGCCGGGGCCTGGCCCCAGACGGTCCGTCAGCGACAGCAGCAACGATTGCCATAGGGCGAACAGGCAGAACACCAGCATGGCGCCTGTCGCGATCAGCCGACCTTGGCGCATGCCTGGTGGCCCTCCCTGTTTTCTTTTGCTCTTCTAAGCGTCAGCATAGCGGCAAACCGGGATCGGGAGGAAGGATGAACAGGTTAGACGGCAAGGTTGCGTTCCTGTCGGGCGCGGCGCGCGGCATCGGCGGTGCCACGGCCAAGTTGATGGCGCAAGCCGGCGCCAAGGTGGCGATCGGTGATCTGCTCGACGAGCGCGGCCGGCAGACGGCGAAGGAGATCGAGGCGGCAGGCGGCCAGGCACTCTATGTCTCGCTCGACGTCACCAGCGAAGCGAGTTGGGCCGCCGCCATGGACGCTACAGTGAAGAAGTTTGGCAAGCTCGACGTGCTGGTGAACAATGCCGGCATCTTCAACGGCAAGGGCGTGGAGGAAGCCTCACTTGATGAATGGAACAGGCTCGTGGCTGTGAACCTGACCGGCGTCGTGCTGGGCACGCGTGCGGCCCTGCCGCATCTCAAGGAGAGCGGACCGAAGAGCGAGCATGGTTCCGCCATCGTCAACCTTGCCTCCATCGCCGGGCTCGTCGGCTCGCAGCTCGACCCGCTCTACTCGCTGACCAAGGGCGGCGTGACGCTGTTCACCAAGTCGACGGCGCTGGAGTTCGGCCGCAAGGGCTACAAGATCCGCGTCAACTCGATCCATCCCGGCCTCATCGAGACCGACATGGGCCAGCAGACCTTCGCCATGCGCGCGCGCCAGCAGGGCACCAACGACACCGAAAAGGCGCGCCAAACGACGCTCACTTTGCATCCGATCGGCCGGCTCGGTGTCGCTGACGACATTGCCAAGGGCATCGTCTTCCTGGCGTCGGACGACGCGGGCTTCATGACGGGGGCCGGCTTGGTGGTCGATGGCGGCTGGACCGCTCACTGACACCCGTGAGCACCGTAGCCATATCGGTCTGCGCCGCCCTGCTGATGCTGGGCGGCGCCTGCGCGGGAATCCTGCTGCGCAGGCACCTGCCCAAGCATCATTTGAACGACCATGCGAAGGACGTCGTGCGGCTGGGTTCCGGGCTGGTCGCCACCATCACGGCCCTGGTGCTGGGCCTGCTGATCACCTCCGCCAAGAACACCTATGACCTCCAGCGCCAGGAGGTCAGGCAGATCGCCGAGAAGCTGGTTCTGATGGACAACCAGCTCAAGCGCTATGGACCGGAAGCGCGCCAAGCCCGCGAATTGCAGCGACAGGCGATTCCCGCCTTGATTGGACGAATCTGGGGCCAGCGCGCCGTGCAATCACCGACCGGTGCGCCGTACCAGCCGGGGCTGGAGGGCGATCTTGTATTCGCGGCCATCGAGGCCCTGGCGCCGCAGAACGACGTTCAACGGAACCTCAAGTTCCGCGCCCTCGCCACGACGTCGGCGATCACCGAGGCGCGCGTGTTGTTGTTCGAGGAGGCGGACGCGGGCCTGCCGCCGGCGCTTCTCGCGGTGGTGATCTTCTGGCTGACCATGCTGTTCGCCGGATTCACGCTGTTCTCGCCGATCAATGCGACCAGCGCCACGGTGCTCGCGATCATTGCCCTTTCGGCGTCGGGTGCGATCTTCCTGATCCTGGAGCTGAACAATCCGTTCGGCGGGCTGTTGCAGATCCCGTCCACGCCGATTCGAGACGCGCTCGGCGTGCTCGGTCCCTGAGGGCGCGTCTTGCCGGAGCGCGGACCTCCAGGTCCGCTCTTGTCATCCTGAGCGAAGCGAAGGATCTCATGACGGTTGCAAACGGCGATGAGGTCCTTCGCTTCGCTCAGGACGACAGAGATGAGCGGACCTGGAGGTCCGCGCTCCCTAGAAGATCCCGGCAGCCAGCCCCGCCGCCATGGCCGCGCCCAGCTCCTCGCATTGCTCGACGAAGGCGGGCTGCCAGGGGCCCTTGCAGAGCAGCGGCTCCTGGACCAGCCGCCAGCGCAGGCCGGTCAGGATCGTCTCGACGCCGCGGCGCGTGCCGGTGCCGTCGCTGCCGGCGCGGATATAGAGGGCTGCCGGCAACCCCTGCGTCTTCTCGAGCAGGGGATTGTAGGAGCGGTCGAAGAAGTCCTTCAGCGCGCCGCTCATGTAGCCGAGGTTCTCTGTCGTGCCGAGAATCACCGCCTGGGCCGCCAGCACGTCGTCAGGACCGGCCTGCAATGGCGCCACCACCCGCACGTCGATGCCGGTTTCGCTAAGCGCGCCCCGCTCGACGGCGCCGCGCAGGGAGAGGGTGTTCTCCGACGGCGCGTGGGCCACAATGAGCAGCCTCTTGGACATGGGAGGGGTTTTACCCCGTAACGCATCGACATGCTGAAAAAACTCCTGATCGCCAATCGCGGCGAGATCGCCATCCGCATCGCCCAGGCCGCCGCCGAGCTCGGCATCGCCACCGCCGGCCTCCATTCCGAGGACGATTCGACGTCATTGCATGTCCGGCGGGTCGATGAAGCCATCGCGCTCGAGGGCAAGGGCGCTGCCGCCTACCTCGACATCGCTGCGGTGGTCGCGGCAGCGAAGAAGGCAGGCTGCGACGCGGTGCATCCGGGTTACGGTTTCCTGTCGGAGAATGCCGATTTTGCGCAGGCCTGCGCGGAGGCCAAGATCACCTTCGTCGGTCCGACGCCCGAGCAGCTGAAATTGTTCGGAGACAAGGCGCGCGCCCGGGCCCAGGCGCAGAAGAGCAAGGTGCCGGTACTGCCAGGCACCGGCGTCGTCGACCTCGCCGGTGCGACCGCCTTCTTCAAGAAGCACGCGAAGTCCGGTATCGCGCTCAAGGCGATCGCCGGCGGTGGCGGGCGCGGCATGCGGCTCGTCAAGAACGAGGGCGAGCTCACGGATGCCCTCGCGCGCGCCGGCGCCGAAGCCAAGTCGGCCTTCGGCAACGGCGACCTCTATGCCGAGCGCCTGGTCGGTCGCGCGCGCCATATCGAGGTCCAGATCGTGGGCGACGGCAAGGGCGGCATCGTCGCCTTCGGCGAACGCGAATGCACCCTGCAGCGGCGCAGCCAGAAGATCGTCGAAGTGGCGCCCAGCCCGAACCTCGCGCCAGCCTTGCGCAAGAAGATCGTCGCTGCTGCTGTCGCCATGGCCAAGGCCGTGAAATACCGCAGCCTTGGCACCTTCGAGTTCCTGGTCGACGGCAACGAGTTCTTCTTCATTGAGGCCAATCCGCGCCTGCAGGTCGAGCACACCGTCACCGAAGAGGTATGGGGCGTCGACCTGGTGAAGACGCAGCTTCGGTTGGCCGGCGGCGTCGCCCTGGCCAAGACCGGCATCGCCGATGCCAAGCCGCGCGGCCATGCCATCCAGCTGCGCATCAACATGGAGACCATGACCGAGGACGGTTCGGCCAAGCCGGGCGGCGGCACGCTCACCGTGTTCGAGCCGCCGTCGGGCCCAGGCGTGCGCGTCGACACCTACGGCTATGCCGGCTATCGCACCAATCCCAACTTCGATTCCCTGCTCGCCAAGCTGATCGTGCACAGCCCGTCGCCGGACTTCGCCGACGCCCTGGCGCGCAGCGAACGCGCGCTCGCCGCGTTCCGCCTCGAAGGGGCGCCCAGCAACATCGCCTTCCTGCGCGCGCTGCTGGCGCACAAGGACTTCCGCGCCGACAAGGTCCATACGCGCTTCGTCGACGAGCAGGCCAAGGCGCTGATCGATGCCTCGGCCGCGTTGCAGGCCGGCCTCTATTTCCAGGCCGCGACCGCACCGGTCGCCGGCGGCCGGCAGGCCGGCGCCAAGGTCGATGCCGTCGATCCACTGGCGGTGCTGTCGTTCGGCAAGACCGCGCAGCAGCAGGCAGCATCGGACGCCGCATCGGATGCGCCCGAGGGTACGGTGGCGGTGCCCGCGCCCATGCAGGGCACGATCGTCAGCATTTCGGTCGACGAGGGCGATGCCGTTGCCGCCGGCCAGCCCCTGCTGGTCATGGACGCGATGAAGATGCAGCACGAGATCAGGAGCCCGGCGCGCGGCTACGTGCGGCGGATCGCGGTCGAGGCCGGCGAGACGATCTACGAGGGCCATGCGCTGCTGTTCGTCGAGGAAGCCGATGTCGAGGTGAAGGGCACGGTTGCCGAAGCCCAGATCGACCTCGACCACATCCGGCCGGACCTCGCCGAGTATTTCGAGCGCCGCGCCATGACGCTCGACGACAAGCGGCCTGAGTCGGTGGCGCGCCGGCGCAAGACCAACCAGCGCACGGCGCGGCAGAACCTCGACGACCTGGTCGATCCCGGCAGCTTCGTCGAATGGGGCGCCTTCGCCATCGCCAGCCAGCGCACGCGGCGCACCCAGGAGGACCTGATCGAGAAGACGCCGGCCGACGGGCTGATCACCGGCATCGGCCGCGTCAACGGCTCGCTGTTCGGGTCGGAGAAGAGCCGGGTGGCGATCGCGCATTACGACTACACGGTACTGGCCGGCACCCAGGGCAAGACCAACCATCACAAGAAGGACCGGCTGTTCGAGATCGTCGAGGAGCAGCGCCTGCCGCTGGTCTTCTTCACCGAGGGCGGCGGCGGCCGGCCGGGTGACGTCGACGTGCAGTCGGTGGCCGGTCTCAACACGATGGCTTTCCATATTTTCGGACGGCTGAGCGGCTCCTCGCCGCTGGTCGGCATCAACTCCGGGCGCTGCTTCGCCGGCAATGCCGCGATCCTGGGCTGCTGCGACGTGGTGATCGCGACGAAGAACTCGTCGATCGGCATGGGTGGCCCGGCGATGATCGAGGGCGGCAATCTCGGCGTGTTTGCGCCCGAGGAAGTCGGACCGATGAGCGTTCAGGTGCCCAACGGCATGGTCGACATCGCGGTCGAAGACGAAGCCGAGGCGGTCGCCGTCGCCAAGAAGTACCTGTCGTATTTCCAGGGGGCGCTGCCGGAATGGCGCGCGGCCGACCAGCGGCTGCTGCGCCGCGCCATTCCCGAGAACCGGCTGCGTGTCTACGACGTGCGCAATGTCATCGAGACCTTGTGCGATGAAGGCTCGGTCCTGGAGCTGCGGCGTGCCTTCGGGCCCGGCATGGTGACGTCGCTGGCGCGCATCGAGGGCAAGCCATTCGGCATCGTCGCCAACAACCCGACGCACCTCGCCGGGGCAATCGACTCTGACGGCTCGGACAAGGCCGCGCGCTTCCTGCAGCTCTGCGATGCCTTCGACCTGCCCGTGCTGTTCCTGTGCGATACGCCGGGCATGATGGTCGGGCCCGAGATCGAGAAAACGGCGCTGGTGCGCCATTGCTCGCGCCTGTTCGTGATCGGCGCCAATCTCGGCGTGCCATTCGGCACCATCGTGCTGCGCAAGGCCTATGGGCTGGGCGCCCAGGCGATGGCCGGCGGTTCGTTCCATGCCGGCACCTTCGCCATCTCCTGGCCGACCGGCGAGTTCGGCGGCATGGGGCTCGAGGGTGCGGTGAAGCTCGGCTATCGCAAGGAGCTCGAGGCGGTCGCCGATCCGGCCGAGCGGCGCGCCCTGTTCGACAAGATGGTGGCCGCCGCCTATGCGCGCGGCAAAGCGCTCAGCACGGCGACCTACTTCGAGGTCGACGAGGTGATCGATCCCGCCGATTCACGCCGCTGGGTGTCGACGGCCCTGCTCAACGCCCCACCACGCCCGCGC
>NZ_BKAJ01000080.1 GCF_007992495.1 Reyranella soli | reverse complement strand
ATAGTGGATCTCGAAAGGCCGACCCACAATCCCTGCGGCTTGCCGGCTCATTCGATCGTTCCGCAAGTTTAGATGTTGGTATTGCTCGGCCGGACAGGCCGGCCCGGCTGCGGCCGGCCGCGTGATGGGGATCGGATGAACGATGCATAGAGCGGAGCCCATCCAGAGGTGGGCGCCCGGCAACCATAACTTGGGTGCTCTAAAGAGTCAACTACAGTTCTAGTTTTTGCGCCCCACAAGGGGCTAAACGGCGCAAATATGTTCGCGGTCGAGCATCGGTGCCAGCAGTGCTGGCAAGCCCGTCGGACCCGCGCCCATGCGCCAAAACCTCTCTGACGAGCGTGGACAGTGCTTCAGAAGCGCGGCGTCGGGTCCTGGTTCCAGTCGGGATCGCTCGACGGGCTGAGCGGCTTGTCGCCGACCAGCAGGCCCTTGCCCGGGATGAAGTTCACTTCCAGGCGGATGCCGTCGGGATCCTCGAACACGATGTAGTAGTAGCCGGGCGCCCAATCGCCGGCCACCGGCCCGCGGTCGATATGGGCTCCCATCTCGCGCAACTTGGCGGCGACGGCGTCGACGTCCTCGCGCGAGCGGGCGCGGATGCAGAAATGATGCAGGCCGATGCGGCTGGCGACGAAGCGCTGGCCCTCGTGCTCGGGCGCGCAGCGCTGGATGCCGACCGCCGTGCGGCCGCCGACGTGATAGAGGAAGTTGTTGCCGTCATAGACCTTGGTGAGGCCGAGGAAGGGCAGCAGCTCTGCATAGAACGCGCGCGCCTTGTCCCACTGGCTGACCGTCAGGATGAC
The DNA here is from genome assembly GCF_007992495.1 of Reyranella soli. Lineage (GTDB taxonomy): Bacteria > Pseudomonadota > Alphaproteobacteria > Reyranellales > Reyranellaceae > Reyranella > Reyranella soli. The sequence goes on along the minus strand of NZ_BKAJ01000080.1, from coordinate 15,679 downwards.
GTGCGCCATGCCGTTGATTTCGATCATGGTGTCCTCAGTCGATGACCCAGAATTCGTGCGGCAGCTCGACGGTCACGTCGAAGTTGGCTTCGTGCTCCTGCGCCTTGTGCAGGTGGTAGCGCTTCTGGTCGACCTCGACGATCGCGCGGTTCTCATGGCGTTCGATCACCGTGCCGCCGAACGGATCGCCGTCGGGCAGGCTGCCGTAGAAGGTGTCGCCGCCGTGCAGGGTGGGGACTTCGTTCTTGTCGATCTTGTCGCGCTGCAGAACCAGTACCGATCCGGTGCTGAGAGTCTGCATGAGAAGCGACGCCTGCCAGTTCGCCATCCGAACCTCCGCCCGAATCTCCATTAATGGGGTCGAGCATAGCGTCCCCGCGGGCCGGATGTGCTAACAAAGCTCTCATGCACGGATTAGCGGGAGGACGACCATGAGCGCAACGACGGGACTACAACTTCGCTCCCTCATCACCAAGAGCGGCGAGCTCGAGCTGTCGCTGGTGGAAATGCCGATCCCCGAACCCGGCCCGGACCAGGTCGTGGTCAAGGTCGAGGCGACGCCGATCAACCCGTCGGATCTCGGCCTGCTGATCGGACCAGCCGACATGAGCACGGCCAAGGCCTCGGGCAGCGGCGCCGACATCAAGGTGACGGCCAAGGTGCCGGAGCAGGCGCTGCCCTTCATCGCCGCGCGGCTCGACCAGACCATGCCGGTCGGCAACGAGGGCGCGGGAACCGTGATCAAGGCGGGTTCGTCGGAAGCCGCCCAGGCGCTGCTGGGCAAGACGGTGTCGGCGGTCGGCGGCTCGATGTACTCGCAGTACCGGCTCCTCAAGGCGACCGACTGCCAGCCGCTGCCAGCCGGCACGACGGCGGCCGAGGGCGCCTCGTGGTTCGTCAATCCGCTGACCGCGCTCGGCATGACCGAAACGATGAAGCGCGAGGGCCACAAGGCGCTGGTCCATACCGCGGCAGCCTCCAACCTCGGCCAGATGCTGAACAAGATCTGCCAGGAAGACGGCATTCCCCTGGTCAACATCGTGCGCAGCGCCGAGCAGGCCAAGCTCCTGCGCGGCATCGGCGCCAAGCACGTCGTCGATTCGACGTCGGCCAACTTCACCGAGGAACTGACGCAGGCATTGGTCGAGACCGGGGCCACCATCGCCTTCGACGCGATCGGCGGCGGCAAACTTGCGAGCCAGATCCTGACCGCCATGGAGATGGCGATCAACAAGACCGCCAAGGAGTACAGCCGCTACGGCTCGACCACGCACAAGCAGGTCTACATCTACGGCAGCCTCAACACCGGCCCGGTCGAGCTGACGCGCAATTACGGCACGGCCTGGGGTGTCGGCGGCTGGCTGCTCACGCCCTTCCTGCAGAAGATCGGCCGGTCTGGCCAGGCGCCATTGCGCGAGCGCGTGGTCAAGAACCTGAAGACGACCTTCGCCAGCCACTACACCAAGGTGGTGTCGCTGCCCGAGGTGCTCGACCTCAAGAACATCGCCGTCTACGGCAAGCGCTCGACCGGCGAGAAGTTCTTGATCAATCCGAACAAGTAGAGGCCATCGCGCCCTCGCGGTGGCCCATTGGTGGCCGCACAAAGGCGTCCACCGCTGGCCACGCAACCACTGCTTATTCCATCCGTTCTACAGCGAACGGATCACGAGGAGGCTTTCATGTTGCGTGTCAAATCCTTTGCCATCATTGGCGTACTTGCTCTCGCCACGGCTGCTTGCGGCGAGCGTCCAGTCGATCGCGCCCTGACAGGTGGTGCCATCGGCGCCGGCGGTGGCGCCTTGGTCGGCGCGGCCGCGGGCAATCCTGTGGCTGGCGCTGTCGTCGGCGGCCTGGGTGGTGCGGCCATTGGTGCTGCCACGGCCCCTCGTCAGTACTACTACTAAGTCAGCAGCCTCAGGCGATCGCCGCCGCATCGTGCAGGTAGAGCCAGCCGATGTTGGCTATCGAGCGATCGCCTGAGGCGGCCATCGCCTCATCGCGCTTCTGCTGTTCGGCCCCGTCAGGAAGATGAAACCGTGTACGGTTCGCTGAACTCGCTTCCTGTAGTCGCGTCGCCCGCGGCTTGCGCACTTCCTCATAACGCCTGAGCGCCCCGGCCACGTCGCCTGGCATCTTCGCCAGCAGCGATGCCAGTGCCGCCCCGTCCTCGATCGATTGCGCCGCGCCCTGCGCCATGAACGGAAGCATGGGATGGCAGGCGTCGCCCAGCAGCGTGACGCGGCCCTCGGTCCAGCGCGGCAACGGCAGGCGGTCGTGAAGCGCCCAGACGAAGGTTTCGGGAAAGGCCTGGATCAGGCCGCGCACGGTGGGATGCCAGCCTTCGTAGCGCGCCAGCGCCTCGGCGACATTGCCCCTGGTCGTCCACGATTCGTCCGTCCAGGTGCCGTGCTCGGTGACGCACACGACGTTCATGAACTGTCCCGCCGCCACCCAGTAGTGCACGACGTGTCCGTCCGGGCCCATCCAGTTATGCGAGGCGACCTCGATGCCGAGGTGCCTTATGCGCTCGGCTGGCACCAGGCCGCGCCAGGCGACGCAGCCGGTGAAGCGTGGCTTCTCCGGCCCGAAGGTGAAGTGACGGACACGGCTGTGGATGCCGTCGGCGCCGACCAGAAGATCGGCTTCGACCGTAGCGCCGTTCTCGAAGCGCGCGACGACGCGCTCCCCCTTCTGCTCCAGGCCGACAAGCCTGTGGCCGACATGCAGGCGCTCGGCCGGCATGGCGTCGCCCAGGAACCCGGCGAGATCGCCCCTGTGGAAGTGATAGTAGGGCGCGCCGAAGACCGTCTCGACTTCCGGTCCCAGTGGCGCCCTCTGCAGGGTGCGGCCATCGTCCCACCGTCGCTGATTGACGGCAGCCGGCCGCACGCCGACGCGATCCATCGCGGGCTTCAGGCCGAGCCGCACCAGCAGGCGCGAGGCGTTGGGGCTGATCTGGATGCCGGCGCCGATCTCGCCGATGCGCGGCGACTGCTCGTAGACGTGGACGTCGAGCCCCGCCTTCAGGAGATGCAACGCGGCGGACAGTCCGCCGATGCCGCCGCCGATGACCGCGATCTTCATGCCTGCTCCGCTGCTTGTCGCCGCGCATAGCTTGCCAAAAGCTCCTTCACGCTGACACCGGCGATCTGCATGCCGTTGAAGTTGCAGTTCGATGTGATCACGGCGTTGCTGAAATCGATGTCGTCGAACCTGGCGCCGGCCAGGCCGACATTCTCGAACGACGCGTTGGCGAGCGTGACGTCCTTGAACAGCGCGTTTTCGAGCCGCGCACCGATGAACACCTTGGCCGGGCCTTCGGACTTCACGATCACGCGGCGGCCGTGATCGAACGGCTTCGCGGTTCCGCCGAGCTGTCCCGTCAGCGCTTCCAGGCCGAGCGGCTACCCCCTCACCCAGCTGCCGACGTCGACGGTGCTGGGCGTGGCGTCGCCGCCGACGCCGATCAGCATTCGCCGTTCGGCCGGCGTGCAGACGATGGTGTGCATCGTGCCGGAACCGGTGGTGTAGCGGTGATCGAAAACCGGCGACAGCGAGTCGTTGAGCGCCTTGAACAGGCGGTCGGCCGACAGCTGCTCGCGGGCAAATTTCTCGAGCGCCGGCAGGTGCCGGTACGAGCCGGGGTTGCGCCGGTTGAAGGCCTGCTGCGACGGCGCCAGGAAATGGTTGGCGCAGCCCAGCTGCTCGCCCTCGCGCACAACGACCTCGGCCGGCGAGGCTTCGCTCACCGCAGCGTTGCCGCCCGCATCCATCAGCGAATAGTTGAAGGAAAGGCCGTGCGGGATCCGCCGCAACAGCGCGACGGCCTCGCGCGTCGTGGCGCACTGATCGAGCACCATGCGTACGATCAGGATGCAGACGAGGCCCGGCCGCCATGTCCGCTGGCTCACCTGGTGCAGGCCGACGCAGAGCCCGTGCTCGTTCATGCCGTCGAGGCGGCCGGTGAAGCGATCGGGGAAGCCGATGCTGGCGTGCACGCCCTTGGGCTGGATGGCGACCAAAAGCCGGTCGTAGTGGCGGACATCGTAGTCGTAGTTGCGTCCGTAGAGGCCTGCGCTCATCACCGCCGAGCAGCCGCGCGGTGGATAGCGCAGGCGGCCGTTGGAATATTCGGCCACTGCCCGCTCGAGCGGGATCTTCAGGCCGTCGGCCAGGCCGTGCAACTCTTCCCAGACGTTGGGCGCCCAGGCTTTCAGCGCGGCCTCGGCGTTCCGGAGGCTGAAGGCGAAGGGCCGGCGTTCCTTACGGCGCGCGTAGGCGCGGCCGCGCGTTGTCCTCAGGAAGGCTTCGGCGAGCTGCTTGCCGACGTCGTAGGAATTTCCCCGGCACTCCAGCACATCGACGCGCCACGGCTTGGTCATTCGCTTAACGCTCCGCCCGTTTGCCCCGTCATGCTGTTGCCGGCAGCGGTGGATGGTCAATCGGGCGGCTCGCATAACCGGTCCGCCATGACAGACCTTTATCGCGCGGGTAGCGAGCGCTACACTCCTTGAATTGCAATTTGAAATTCAGGCCAGCACCTGACGCCAGACGGCCCGGCCGTCGGCGCAGGCATTGCCGCGCCAGGCGACGTGAGTGTCGGGCCGCACCAGCACGAGTCTCGCCTCGTAGATCGGCGCCACGGGGTCATCGACCATGACGATGTCGAGCGGCGCCGGCGCGGCATCGATCAGAGGCGACGGATCGGCATTGCCGAAGACCAGCAACGTGAACCACGGGCCGAGCCGGTCGTAGAGCGCGCTGCCGTCGCGCAGGAACGTGCTGGGAAGCCGCGCGCCGGGTGCTGTCGTCGGCTCGTATTTCACGGGATCGGGCTCGACGCCGTCGTAGCGATAGCCGAACTCGACGCCCCAACTCTCGTTCTCGGCGTTGCCCAATGCCGCGATCTCGCGCGCCAGCACGTCGGGATCGGCGATGCGCTCGTAGAGCTCGCCGATCTTGATGCGCACGCCGGTGTGGCGCTCCGATGCCAGGCGATTGCGATGGCCGACCGGCCGGCGTTCGGCTTCATAGGAGCCAAGCAGGCCGGGACCGGCGTAACCCTTGAGAGTAGCGGCGAGCTTCCAGCCGAGATCGACGGCGTCTCCGATGCCGGTGTTCATGCCGTAGCCGCCGGTCGGGATGTACTGATGCGCCGAATCGCCCGCCAGGAAGACGCGGCCGCCCCGGTAGCGCTCGGCCAGCAGCAGGTGCGTGAACCACGGATTGGCGACCAGGATTTCGCGCGCGAACGGCCGGCCGACCCACGCCTCGAGCACGGCGTCGGGATCGAGGTTGGGCACGTCGACGCCGGGTGGCGGGCGCGTCTGCAAGGTCCAGGTGTCCTTGTCGTCCTGCGCGATCAGGGTGCCGCGCGCGGTCTGATAGTGCCAGGCGACGCCGAAGGCCTGCAGGATGTCGCGCGCGTCGGAGCGGAAATGAATCATGTAGCGATGGGCCACCGCGGCACGGCCTTCCAGGCCGATGCCGAGCTTGTCGCGCACGATGCTCGAGCCGCCGTCGCAGCCGGCCAGGAAGTCGCAGCGCACTTGTTCCGTCGCACCGGTCTCGACAGTGCGCAAGGTCGCCGTCACGCCGTCGGCGTCCTGCTCGAAATCCTCGAAGGCGACGCCCCAGCGTGCATCGACCAACGGGTGGTTCAGGATCGCGGCCTGCAGCACCGGCTCGATCATGACCTGGCTGACGCGCATGGCGGGCTCGCGCGGCTGGGTGCCGTCGTTCCTGGCTAAAATCTCGGCGCGCTTCTCGATGACGCTGGGATAGCGGAAGCGATGAAGCTCGCGGCCGGTCAAGGACGTGATCCAGGAGACGTCGAAGTTGTTCTCCTCGGGCACGGCGACGGCGCGCAGCTTTTCGACGACGCCGAGCCGCCGGAACAGCTCCATCGAGCGGCCGTTGGTGATGTCCATCTTGGGATGCCGCGTCGTCGAGGCGTTGCGCTCGACCAGCAGGCAGCGGATGCCGAACGAGGCGAGCGTGCGGGCCAGCGTCATCCCGACCGGCCCGCCGCCTGCGATGAGGACGGGGATCTTCTTCATGCGGACCGCGGGCCTCCAGGCCCGCTCATGGTCTTTTGGACCGCGCGCGTCCTCGCGCGCTCATGATCATGAGGCGCGCGAGGACGCACGCGGTCCGGAAGAGCATGAGCATGAGCGGGCCTGGAGGCCCGCGGTCCAGAAGAGATCACGCGCGCTTCTGGGCCGCTTCCTTCTCGGCCATCTTCTGTTTCAGCTGCTCGGGCGTGAGGCGGACGATGTGTTCGTTCTGGTGGCTATAAATGTCGTATTTCTGGACGTCGAGATCTTCAAGCACGATCTCGCGCGCCAGCACCTTGCGCTTCCACTCGGCATGCTCGGCCTCGGCGGCATGGAACTCGGGCATGACCTCTTTGGCAAAGAGCTCGAGCGAATCGCAGATGTCCTGATGGCTGGTCTTGCCGGCCTGGTTCAGCAGGATCACCTGGTCGACACGGCTCTGCTGGAACTGGCGCAGCTTCTTGCGGATCGTCTCGGGCGAACCGATCAGGCCGGAGTCGAGCGCCTTGCGCTCCTCGGGTCCGCCCTTCCAGCTCTGGTACTCCTTCCAGAGGTCGGACGTGCCCGGCGCGTCGACGCCCTTTCGGCCATAGTAAGAGAGCGCAAAGATGAAGAACGTCCAGCCGGCCGCCTTGGCCTCGGCCTCCTCGTCGGTCGCCGCGCACATGAAGCCCGACACCATGGCGACGTTGGGATTGCTCGGATAGTCGGTGAGCTTCTGCGCGTTGTTCAAAAGGTTGTTGTAATACTTGTGCACCCAGGCGCGCGCCGCCTCGGGCGTGACGAAGGTGAAGCCCAGCGCGCCCATGCCCCATTCGCCGGCCTTGCCGATGGTCTGGATGTTGGAGCAGGCGACCCAGAGCGGCGGATGCGGCTTCTGGTAGGGCTTGGGAATGACGTTGCGCGCTTCGAAGTCGTAGTACTGGCCGTGGAACTCCCAGCTCTCCTTGGTGAACATCGGCACGATCGCCTTGACCGCCTCCTCCCAGCGCTCGCGCTTGTCGCGCACGCGGATGTTGAAGGGATGGAGCTCGGCCGGCCCCGCCGCCTCGCCCATGCCGAGATCGACGCGGCCGCCCGACAGGAGGTCGAGCGTCGAAATGCGCTCGGCGACGCGATGCGGCTGGTTGGTCGTGAGCTGCACCACGCCGTGGCCCAACCGGATGCGCTTGGTGCGCTGGCTGGCGGCGCCGAGGAAGACTTCGGGCGCCGAGGAGTGCGAGTACTCCTCCAGGAAGTGATGCTCGACCTCCCAGGCGTAGTCGTAGCCCAGCCTGTCGGCGAGCTCGATCTGGGTGAGCGAATCCTGCAGGAGTTGGTACTCGCTGTTGGGGCCCCATGGCCGCGGCAGCTGGTGCTCGTAGAAGATGCCGAATTTCATGATTCCTCCGTCACCCCGAGCGTAGCGCAGCGAAGCCGAGGGGCCTCCTCTTGTTGCTGCTGCCACATGAATAGGTCCCTCCGCTCCGCTTCGCTTCGGTCGGGATGACGGCTATTTGCCGTCACAGAACCCCACGATGCGGTCGGTCAGCGTCGGCAGGAAGCCGCCCGGCAGATCGTGGCCCCAGCCCGGGAAGGTCTCGATCTTCGCCGCCGGCACCAGCCGCGCGACGTCGCGGCCGCACTCGACCGGCAGCAGCGGATCGTCCTCGCCATGCAGCACCAGGGTCGGGACCTTGATCCCCTTCAGCATCTCGACGCGATCGCCCGAGGCCATGATCGCGAGATACTGGCGGGCGCCGCCTTCGGGATACCAGCGCCGATCGACATTCTTCTCGACGAACGCGCGCACCTCGGGTTCGGGGATGGGATAACCCGCGCCGGCGATGGCACGGCGCACCTTCATGCCGTGCGCCACGCGCTGCTCGCGGCTCGGCCCCTCGGGCTGCGCGCTCAGCATCGCCAGCGCCTCGGGCTTGCCCTGCGGCAGGCCGGGCCGGCCGCTGGTCGACATGACCGATATCAGCGAGCGCGTGCGCTCAGGGTACTGCGCAGCGACGATCTGCGCGATCATGCCGCCCATCGAGACGCCGACGATATGCGCGCGCTCGAGGCCGAGCGCGTCGAGCAGGCCCGCCGCGTCAGCCGCCATGTCGTTCAGAACATAGGGCGCCTCGAGCTTCCTGCCGCTCATCAGCTTGCCGAAGGCCTCCATGAGGTTGGGCACGCCCCACGAGCCGAAGTCGGTCGACAGGCCGGTATCGCGATTGTCGTAGCGGATGACGTAGAAGCCCTGCTTCGCCAGGCCCTCGAAGAAGGCATCCGGCCAGATGGTGAGCTGTCCGCCCAGCCCCATGATCAGCAGCAGCGCCGGGTCGCTCTTGCTGCCCGCCGTCTCGTATTCGATCTCGATGCCATTGGCCTTGATGCGCGCCACTTATGTCGCCTTCCCTGCTGGGTTGAGCGCCATCGCCAACCAGGCGACGGTTTTGACGGCGGCCGTCAGAGCCGCTTCGTCCGAGGCATAGGCGGCGGCGGAATAGTACGCAACCGGCGTCCAGAGGCCGGCATCCTCGACATCGCGGCGGAACTCATCGAAGCCGAAGCTGCCGTCGGGGCGGCGGAACAGGTCGACGCAGCGGTCGTGCTCGCTGTTCTCGATGCTGCGCAGGACGACCCACGATTTGTCGATGCGCTGGGACATGCGGGTCAGTATCGGCCGCGCTTCGCCGCCCACCAATAGGCGAGCGGCTTGCGCCAGGCGCCGATATCGCCGAGCGAGAGGGCGGGCAGCAGGATGGGCAAGGAAGCGGCATCGACCTCGCGGCGCAGCGCCCGCGCCTCGGCAAGCAACGCATCGCGCTCGGGTCCCTCGCCCATCAGCCAGGCCGCCGCGACCGCGCGGGCGGCGCGCCGACTCGGCTCGTCGCCGGCACCAAGGACGGAGAGTTCGAGGTCGGCCAGCGCATGGCCGGCGCGCAGCACGTCGAGCGGGCCTTCGATCTCCTCCTCGCGCGCATCGATCAGGGCAATGAGGTCCTGGGGCCGCAGACTACTCCGACGTATGGTTTCGCTCAGCGATTCGACGATCGGCTGTGCGCGCGGCTTGCCGGCGCCGGCCGCCTCGACGACGGCCTCGCGCCACCATTCCAATCGAATGCGCGCCAGCATCGGCTCGCGCGTGACAGTGCGTGTGCGAGCAAGCTCGTGATTGAAGGCCAGCAACGCCAGCAAATCCGTGCGCGCGGGCTCGGGCGCGAACAGCGCGCCGAGGAAGCGATCGCGATCGGCGCTGCGCACGAGGTCGAGGACATAGCGATGCGATGCTGCAGGCGCGAGGTAGGCGTCACTCATGCGGCGGAAAACTCCAGTGTGCGACCGTTGAACGCAAAGGCATCTGCGCGTACAATGCGCAATTGGAGATTCACCAAGCCCATCAACAAGATAAAAGGAATAGCTGACATGGGTGCCATCTTCACATCGCCCCGAAATACCGTCATCGCCGGGATCGTGCTGATCATTGCCATCGTCATCGTCGTGGGTCTTGCCACCGGACAGATGGTCAAGGTCGACCACGCCTACTCGACCTTTATCATGCGCTGGCTGCACGTGATCAGCGGCGTGCTGTGGATCGGATTGCTGTGGTACCTGAACTTCGTGCAGGTCCCGACCATGCCGACCATCCAACCGGTCGAGCATCGCGCCGCGATCAGCAAGTTCATCGCGCCGAACGTGCTCTTCTATTTCCGCTACGCCGCGCTCGCCACGGTGATCACCGGCCTGCTGCTGGCGTGGATGCAGGGCTACATCATCCAGGCGCTAACCTTGCGGCCCGGCTTCGTGATGATCGGCATCGGTATGTGGATGGCGTTGGTCATGGCCTTCAACGTCTGGTTCATCATCTGGCCGAACCAACAGAAGATCCTGGGCCTCGTCGAAGCAACGGCCGAGCAGAAGGCGGCTGCCGCCAAGCCCGCGCTCTATGCCAGCCGCTTCAACACCATGTTCTCGATCGGCATGCTCTACTGCATGGTGGCACAGCAGAACGCGCCCATCTGATCGATCGTAAGCGACAACGGAAGCGGGGCCCGTCGGGCCCCGTTTTCTTGCCGGACCGCGGGCCTCCAGGCCCGCATCATGGCTCATGAGCGGGCCTGGAGGCCCGCGGTCCGGCAAGATCTGGGGTCCTGTTGGCGGCCTACCCCCACATATTGGCAATCCTGCCTGGAGGAAGTCCCGCCGCCCGCGGCGGGGCTTTCTTTTGCTGGGGGGCGCGCCACTCCAGTGGCGCGTCTTCTCATGCTTTTCTGGACCGCCGGCCTCTGGCGCCCCCAGCGCAGCTAGACCGGGATCAGCGCCGCGGCGACGCGCCGGCCTTCGGCCAGCAGCACGTTGTAGGTGCGGCAGGCCGAACCCGTGTCGACGACCTCGAGCGACAGGCCGGCCGACTTCAGCGACGCGCGCAGCGCCGGCGGCAGGAAGACGGCGCGCGGACCGCAGCCCACGACCAAAAACTCGGTCGGCGTCGGCGCCTCCTTGAGGGCCGCGAGATTGTCGAGGGCGAGGTCTTCGGCGCGCGCCACGTTCCACTCGGTCGTGCGCGTCGGCGTCACCAGCACGGGCGAGCGCCATTCGCGGTCGCTGATCATGAAGTGGCCGGGACCGTAGCTGCGGATGAGCTGGACCTGGGTGGGGTCCGGCGTCGGCAGGGTCTTGTCGGCCGGACCCTGCGGCGGCTTCACGCCTTGGCCTTCTCGGCCTTCTCCGCGTCCATCCGAAGCTGCTCGGGCCTGAGGTTCAGGTAGACCAGGCAGGCCGAGGCCACCCAGATCGACGAGTAGGTGCCGACGATGACGCCCCACAGCATGGCGATCGAGAAGCTGTAAAGAACAGGCCCGCCGAACAGCACCAGCGCCGCCACCGCCACGAACACCGTGCCCGAGGTCATCAGCGTGCGCGCCAGGGTCTCGTTGATCGAGAAGTTCAGCAGCTCGATCAGGCCCATCTTCTTGTAGCGGCGCATGTTCTCGCGCACGCGGTCGAAGATCACGACGGTGTCGTTGATCGAGTAGCCGGCGATGGTCAGCAGGGCCGCCAGCGCCGTCAGGCTGAAATCGAGCCGGAGCAGCACGAACAGGCCCACGGTGCACAGCACGTCGTGCAGCAGCGCCACCAGGGCGCCGACGCCGAACTGCCATTCGAAGCGGAACCAGACGTAGATGGCGATGGCGGCCAAGGTCGCCACCACGGCGAGGATGCCGTTGCGCATCAGCTCCTCGCCGATCTTGGGACCGACCGATTCGGTGCCGCGCAGCTCGTAGTTGCTGCCGATCGTGTCCTCGACCAGCTTGATCGCCACCTGCTGGCACCATTCGGCGCGCTGCTCGTGCGTCATGTCGATCTTGGCCGTGTTGACCGTGCCGCGCGGCAGTTGCCGCTCCTGGACGGTAAGGCCGACCCGGCTCACCGCGTCACGCCAGGCGACGGCATCCATGGAGCTGGGCGCCGTGAACTCCACGTCGCCGGTGTTGGCGGGGCCGGGCTTCACGCTCCAGCCGTCGCCCGCGCGCTTCTTCATGACGCGTTCGGCGTTGGCCACGCACTGGTTGTTGCCTTCCTGGCGCTGGACGCGGATCAAGGCGGTGCTGGGGTCGCCGAACTCCTGCAGTGACACCTCGCCGACGCCGAGATGGCCCAGGGTCGAGCGCAGCTCCTCGAGTTGCACGTTGCCCTGCTTGGCCTTCACCTGGATAGCGATGCCGCCCTCGAAGTCGATGCCGAAATTGAGGCCGAAGACGAAGACGCCGACCAGCGAGGCGACGTTGATCACCGTCGACAGGACCATTGCGATCTTGCGCTTGCCCAGGAAGTCGAAATTGGGCCGGGCCTGGATGAGGTGGTGCGGTCTCCACAACATGATGACGCCTCAGATCGGCAATGCAGTCGGCCGCCGCCAGCGCACCCAGAAGGCCAGCAGCATGCGGGTGAAGATGGTGGCCGTGAACAGATGGGTGAGCAGTCCGAGCGTCAGCGACGTGGCGAAGCCCCTGATCGGGCCCGAGCCGAAGCCGAACAGCAGGACGCCCGCGATCAGCGCGGTGAGATTGGAATCGATCACCGCGGTCAGCGCGCGCTCATAGCCGGTGGCGAGGGCGCTGAAGGGCGAGCGGCCGTTGGCGCTTTCCTCGCGCACGCGCTCATAGATCAGCACGTTGGAATCGACCGACATGCCGACGGTCAGCACCAGGCCGGCGATGCCAGGCAAAGTCAGCGAGGCGCCGAGGACCGACATGCCGGCGAACACCAGCAGCATGTTGACCATCATGGCGAGGCTGGCGAAGCCGCCGAATACCGGCCCGTAGACGATCAACATCAGCAGGATGACCAGCGCCGTGCCGACCAGGGCAGCGACCGTGCCGTCATGGATGGCGTCGGCGCCGAGATCGGCGCCCACCGTGCGCTCCTCGATGATGGTCAGGGTGGCCGGCAGCGCGCCCGAGCGCAGCAGCAGCGCCTGCTCCTGGGTCTGCTGGGTGGTGAAGGTGCCGGTGATGATGCCGCTGCCGCCGCAGATCGCGCTCTGCACGACGGGGGCGCTGATGATCTCGTTGTCGAGCTGGATGGCCAGCCGCTTGCCGATATTGGCGCGCGTGGCGGCGCAGAAGGCGCGGCCGCCGGCGGCGTTGAAGGTGAAGCTGATGATCGGCCGGCCGCCCTGCTGCTGCTCGAAGGTCGACTTGGCGTCGTCAAGATCCTCGCCGCCGACGATGACGCGCTTCAAGACCGGCAGGCACTGCGGCTGGTAGCGCCGGCAAATCTGTTCCGGGCTCATGCGCGGGTTGGCGGCCTGGATCTCCTCCCACGCCTTGGGATTGCTGCGCCGGAGCTCCTGCATGCCCTCGCGCGTCGGCACCATCATGGTGGTGGGCGGCACGGCGGCGCTCGGCCCCGCCGCGGCCATGTCCTCGTTGACCAGATGGAAGGTGAGCTTGGCGGTCTGGTTGATCTTGCGCTTGAGGTCGGTCGTGTCCTTGATGCCCGGCACCTGCAACAGGATGCGGTCATCGCCCTGGCGCACGATGGTGGGCTCGATGGTGCCTGTCTCGTCGACGCGGCGACGCAGGATCTCGATCGACTGGTCGATCACTTCCTTCTTGCGGCGGAACAGATCCTGGTCGGAATAAGCCAGCCGGATGGTGTCGCCGCTGCCCGACACGCTGAGCGACGGGTCGACGTTGCGGATCGCCTCGATCGCCTTGGCGCGCTGGCTCTCGTCGCGCAGCACGACGACGACGGCCTTTCCCTGCTCCGTGGTGATGTCCTTGAACGCCACCTGCTGCTTGCGCAGCTCGCCACGCACCGAATCGCCGAAGTTGGTCAGGCGCTCGTTCAGCACCGACCGAAGGTCGGCTTCCAGCAGGAAGTGAGCGCCGCCGCGCAAGTCGAGGCCGAGATTGATGCGGCTCTGCTGGTACCAGCCCGGCAGGTGGTCGAGCACGACCGCCGGCAGCACGTTCGGCAGGGCGAACAGCACGGCGATCGCCGTGAAAGCAATCACGGCGATCGTCTGCCAGCGCTGAAGATTAAGCATGCCGCCCTACTTGGTCCTTATGACTACTTTTTGCCACCCCCGAACAGGCTGCCGAGCAGGCTCTTGCGCTCGGCCGCCGGCGCGGGCGGAGGCAGCATCGGCTTCTCGTCGTCCTCGGCGTCCTTGGCTCCGCGCACGGATTCGCCGCGCGCGACGATGTCGGTGATGGTCTGCTTGATGATGCGCACCCGCACGCCTTCTGCGAGTTCGACCTGGATCTCGTTGTCGGAGATCACCTTGGTGACCAGGCCGATGATGCCGCCGCCGGTGACGACGCGGTCGCCGCGCTTGACGCCGGACAGCATCTCGCGCTGCGCCTTGACCTTGGCCTGTTGCGGGCGGATCAGCAGGAAATAGAAGACGACGAAGATCAGGATCAGCGGGAAGAGCTGGACGAGGAAATCGCCGCCGCCCGCACCGCCGCCCGCCTGGGCCCATGCCTCGGATATCAACATCTTCTGCTCCCGATCTCTCGATCTTTCCGGCCTTCGAAAAGCGCGCGGACTATAGCGACCCCGCCCCGCTTTGCAACGCAACTGCGGGAGCGTATGGTCGCCCCCTTTCACGCTCCCGGCAACGATGGATCAAGACCTTAAAGCCACGCTTTCACGCATTGTCGAAGCGCTCGACCGGCTTGCCCCGCCCGCTCCCGCCACCGCCGACATCGCCACCGCCGAAGCCTATGTCTGGCACGCTGCCGGCCATCGCCTGGAAGCCGTCCCCAAGGTCAACCGGGTCGACCTCGACCTCCTGATGGGCGTCGACCGCCAGAAGGAGACCTTGCTCGAGAACACGCGACGCTTCGCCAAGGGCCTGCCGGCCAACAATGCCCTGCTGTGGGGCTCGCGCGGCGCCGGCAAGAGCTCGATCGTGAAGGCCGTGCACGCCCACGTGAACCGCGAGATGGGCGGACCGCCGGGCCCGCTCGCCCTGGTCGAGATCCATCGCGAGGACATCCCCTCGCTGCCGGCGCTGCTCTCGATGATCAGGACCTCGCCGCGTCACTTCGTGGTGTTCTGCGACGACCTCTCGTTCGACGGCCAGGACGCTGCCTACAAGTCGCTGAAGGCGGTGCTGGAAGGCGGCATCGAGGGCCGGCCGGACAACGTGGTGTTCTATGCCACCTCCAACCGCCGCCACCTCATGCCGCGCGACATGATCGAGAACGAACGCTCGACGGCGATCAATCCGTCGGAGGCGGTCGAGGAGAAGGTCTCGCTCAGCGACCGCTTCGGCCTGTGGCTGGGTTTCCACAACGCCGACCAGGACACCTTCTTTGCCATGATCGAAGGCTACGCCAATCATTATAAGCTCGACGTCCCCATCGAGGATCTGCGCAAGCAGGCGATCGAATGGTCGGTGACGCGTGGCTCGCGCTCGGGCCGCGTCGCCTGGCAGTTCATCCAGGAAGTGGCGGGCCAGCTCGGCAAGAAACTGGAGTAGCGATGACTAATCCCGAAGACGTGATGTTCTCGCCCGCAGTCAAGGCTGAGCAGATGCGTCTGGGGTCGCGGGCCCTGTTCGAGGACCGCGACTGGAAGACCGAGATCACCGATGACCTGCGCCAGTTCCTGGCCATCATCGACACCTTCTTTCTGGCAACGGCGAGCGCCGATGGCCAGCCCTACATCCAGCATCGCGGCGGGCCGCCGGGGTTCCTGAAGACCATCGGCACCCACTCGCTGGCCTTCGCCGACTTCGCCGGCAACCGGCAGTACATAACGCTCGGTCATCTCAAGGAGAACGACCGCGCCCACATCTTCCTCCTGCATTTCGCCACCCGGCAGCGCGTGAAGCTGTGGGGCCGCGCGCGTGTGGTCGAAGGCGATCTCGAGCTGATGGAGCGCCTGGTCGATCCGAAGTACAAGGCGAAACCCCAGCGCGCCATCGTGTTCACCCTCGATGTCTGGGACGTCAACTGCCAGCAACACATCATCCCGCGCTACAGCGAGGCTGAAATCGCCCCGGCCGTGGACCAAATGGCGCAACGCATCAAGGAACTGGAAGAAGAAGTGGCGCGGCTCAAGGGTTCATAATCTTGCCGGACCGCGGGCCTCCAGGCCCGCTCATGAATCATGATGCGGGCCTGGAG
>NZ_BKAJ01000079.1 GCF_007992495.1 Reyranella soli | reverse complement strand
GGCCCGCCGTCCGGCAAGAGCATAGGCACGGTCCTTGCTTCCTTGGGCTTCCGAAGGGGAAGCCATATGAAAAAGCCTCACACCATCGCCCTCAACCGCCGCACGATCCTCGCCGCCGCCGGTGCTGCCACCGCCGCCCTTGCCGCGCCGCGCATCCTGCGCGCGCAGGGCAAGGAACTCGTGGTCGGGGGTGCAGCCAGCCACAAGACCTTCGTCGAGACCATCATCGCGCCGGTGGTCGAGAAGAAGTACGGCTGCAAGATCGTCTACGAGGGCACGCGTTCGCTGGTGAACCTCGAGAAGATGCAGAAGAACAAGGACAAGCAGTATCTCTCGGTCGTCCAGATGGACGATCCCGTCATGATCCCCGCCGTCGCCGAGGGCCTGCTGGAGAAGATCACGGCGGCCAAGGTGCCGAACATCGCCGCCCTGAAACCCGGCACCGTCCATATGGACGGCATGTGGGTGAACTACCTGCAGCCCTGGCTCGGCATCGCCTACAACCCCAACGCCATGAAGACGGCCCCGACCTCGTGGGCCGACGCCTACGATCCCAAGTACAAGGGCCGCGTGATCCTGCCGTCGCTGCAGAACACCGAGGGGCTGGCCAACCTGTTCATGGCGGCCTTCCTCGCCACCGGCAAGCCAATGCCCGAGGCGCAGAAGGACATCGACGCCGCGTTCAAGAAGCTCGTGACGATCAAGCCCAACCTGCTGACGGCCTACACGCAGATGCCGCAGGCCTACAATCTCCTTGAGCAGGGCGAGGGCTTCATGATCTCGAGCGCGATCTCGCAGGTGGCGCTGGAGCGCAAGCAGGCCGGCGCACCGGTCGACATCGCCGTGCCCAAGGAAGGCATCTTCGCCATGCCGTCGGGCGTGGCACTGGTGAAGGGCGGCCCGCAACCCGAGCTCGCCGCCGCCTACATCAACGAGATGATCGGGCCGGAGGTGCAGGCCAAGCTTTCCTCCGTCACCTTCTCGCTGCCGACCAACAAGGACACGCCGGTGCCCGCCGGCATGCCGACCAACGCCACCATGTTCGGCGTCGACTGGCAGTTCGTCGCCGACAACCGCGCCGACTGGGTGAAGCGCTGGGACCGCGACATGGCGATGTAGTCGGCGGCCGTGGCTTTCGACCCGTTTCTGGACGTTTCCCGCGCCGAGAAGTCCTTCGGCGCCGCCACGGTGCTGGGCGGCGTCGATCTGAAAGTCGCCGCCGGTGAGTTCGTCTCCCTGCTCGGCCCCTCGGGCTGCGGCAAGACCACTCTGCTGCGCATCATTGCCGGACTCCTCTCGGCCGATCGCGGCAGCGTGCGGCTGGACGGCGAGGACATCACCGCAAGGCCGCCGCACCGGCGCGATGTCGGCGTGGTCTTCCAGAACTATGCCCTGTTCCCCCATCTCAGCGTCGCCGAGAACGTCGCTTTCGGCCTGAAGGCGAGGCGACGCGCGGCCGGCGACATCGCGCCCACGGTCAAACGCTTTCTCGAGCTGGTGCATCTCACCGACTTTGCCGATCGCTCGGTGCGCGCCCTGTCGGGCGGCCAGCAGCAGCGCGTCGCCGTCGCCCGCGCGCTCGCCGTGCGGCCCAAGCTGCTGCTGCTAGACGAGCCCTTCTCCGCCCTCGACCGCAAGCTGCGCGAGACCATGCAGATCGAGCTGCGCCGCCTGCTGCGCGAGCTCGGCACCACGGCCGTGTTCGTCACCCACGACCAGGACGAAGCGCTCACCATGTCGGACCGAATCGCGGTGATGAACCGCGGTGCGATCGAGCAGCTCTCCACGCCGGAGATGATCTATCGAATGCCCGCGACGGCTTTCGTCCTGGAATTCGTCGGCCTGTCATCGCGGCTGACCGGCAAGGTCGTCGGCACCACCGATCGCGGCGTGCTCGCGGTCGATACCTCGGTCGGCCGGTTATACGGCCGCGGCAGCTTCGTTACCGGCAGCGACGTCGTGGTCGCGGTGCGGCCCGAGCGCATCATCATCGATCAGCCCGGCGACAACCAGGTGCGCGCCGAGCTGCGCGACGCGGTCTTCCAGGGCTCGAAGGTCCAGCTGCATTTCGCCAGCGCCGATGCCGACCGGCTGCTGGTCGAGACCGCCGATCTGCCGGGCGGGCTGCCCGCGCCCGGAACGACGATGCAGCTCGCCTGGTCGCGCGGCGACACCCTGATCTATCCCGCGCCATGAAGGCCTGGCGCGATCCGGTGGCGCTGCTCGCCCTGCCGGCAGTGCTCTATCTGCTGGTCGTCTACGCCTATCCGCTGCTCTGGCTGCTGATGAAGAGCTTCAGCGGCCCCGCCGGCCTGACGCTGCAGCCCTACGTCGCCTTCATGAGCGACCCGTTCAACTGGCGCGTCATCGGCAACACGCTACGCGTCGCGGCGTGGGTCACCGTGGTCTGCTTCATCATCGGCTATCCGGCCGCCTTCGCGCTCGCCCGCGCCGGGGCCGTGCTGCAGATCGTCATGCTGGTCTCGATCATCCTGCCGCTGTCGATCGGCGCGGTGGTCAAGGCCTTCGCCTGGCAGATCGTGCTGCGCCGCGACGGTGTCGTCACCCAGCTCATGATGGGGCTCGGCCTGTGGGACGAGCCGCAACGGCTGCTGTTCACCGAGACCGGCCTGGTGCTGGGCGCCGCCAACATCTTCCTGCCCTTCATGATCCTGCCGATTTACTCCGTGGTGAAGCTGATCGACCCCCGGCTGAGCGAGGCCGGCGCCACCCTGGGCGCCACGCCGATCTACCGCTTCACGCATGTGACCCTGCCGCTCACCCTGCCGGGCGTCGTCTCCGGCGTCGCCTTCGTCTTCTCGCTCAGCGTCTCGATGTTCGTCATTCCCTCGCTGCTGATCGGCGATCGCTTCCAGACGCTGTCGACGCTGACCGGCCGCTCCTTCCTGCTGATGCGCAACGAGCAGCTGGGCTCGACCACGGCCGTCATCCTGCTGGCGCTGGCCGTCGCCATCGTCGTCGGCTCGACCTGGCTCGCCCGACGGCTCGGAGGCAACTCGTGACGGGTATCGAGCGCGCGACGCGCTATTTCACCTGGGTCATCGCGGCCTTCAGCGTGGTGTTCCTGATGACACCGCTGGTCGTCACCATTGCGGTATCCTTCGGCTCGTCGACCGTCTTCACCCTGCCGCCGCCCGACTGGTCGCTGCGCTGGTACGAGCGATTGGCGAACACGCGCGGCCTTCTGCCGGCGCTGATCACCTCCCTTCAGGTCGCGGCGATCTCGACCGCTGTGGCCATGGCGCTGGGCACGCTCTGCGCCATCGCCCTGGTGCGCGGCCGCTTCCCCGGGCGCGAGGCGATCTCGACCTTCCTGGTGTCGCCGCTGATGCTGCCCGGCTTGGTGATCGGCATCGCCATGCTGCAGGGCTTCAAGGCGATGGGCCTGCGCGACATCTACGCCAGCCTGCTGGTGGCGCACGTGGTCATCACCTTGCCCTATGTCGTGCGCACCGTCGTGGGCGCGCTCAGCCTGTTCGACTTCTCGCTGATCGATGCCGCCCGCACGCTCGGCTGCAACTATCCGCAGGCGCTCTTGCGCGTGCTGGTGCCGGCACTGGCGCCGGCCTTCCTGACCTCCGGCATGTTCGCCTTCCTGGCCTCGATGGATAACTACCCGATCTCGATCTTCTTCACCGACGCCTGGACCAAGACGCTGCCCATCCAAATGCTGCAATATGTCGAGGAGCGGCCCGATCCCACCATCGCCGCCATCTCGGCGGGACTGGTGCTGCTGGCGGTCGTGGCGCTGGTGATCGGCGACCGGCTGGTCGGACTGCGCAAGCTCGCGGACTTCTAGAACTGGGCTAGACTTCGCCGCATGAAAATCCTGGTCGCCAATCCCAACACCTCCACGGGCGTCACCGACCGGCTGGTCGCCGCCGGCAAGATGGTCGCGAGCCCCGGCACCGAGCTGCTGCCGATGACGGCGTCGTACGGCGTGCCCTACATCGCCACCCGGGCCGAAGCCGCCATCGGCTCGGCCGCCGCCCTCGACATGCTGGCGGAACGGCGTGGCACGATGGATGCCGCGATCATTGCCGCGTTCGGCGATCCGGGCCTGGGCGGCGCGCGCGAGCTGTTCGACTTCCCGGTGGTCGGCATGGCCGAGGCCGCGATGCTGATGGCCTGCACGCTCGGCCGGCGCTTCGGCATCGTGAGCTTCTCGCGCTCGCTCGAGCCATGGTTCGCCGAGATCGTCGCCTGGCACGGCATGACCGGCCGCTGCGCCGCCATCCGCACCCTCGACGAAGGTTTCAAGTCGATCGACGATGTGCAGGAGGAAAAGGAGGCCGTGCTGATCGACCTCGCCCTGCGCACCGTCACCAACGACGCGGCTGATGTCGTCATCCTGGCCGGCGCTCCGCTCGCCGGGCTCGCCAACAAGATCCGTGATCGCGTGCCGGTGCCGCTTGTCGACGGCATCCAGGCCGCGGTGGTCATGGCCGAGGGGCTGGTGCGCATGAAGCCGCGCAAGGCAACGGCTGGCACCTATCGCCGTCCAGGGCCGAAGGACTCCAAAGGCCTGTCGGCAGCCCTTGCGAACGTGATTGCGCACCGTGACTCGTGACCTGAAAGGCTACGGCCGCACGCCGCCCCACGCGCATTGGCCGCATGGTGCGCGCGTCGCCGTCTCCTTCGTCCTCAACTTCGAGGAAGGCGCGGAGATGTCCCTCTCCGCCGGCGACGCCTTCAACGAAAAGGTCTACGAGGTGACCGACGAGATCTCCGGCGTCGCCGACCGCTGCATGGAATCGCACTTCGAGTACGGCACCAAGGCCGCCTGGTGGAGGATCGCCGATGCCTTGGAGCGGCTTGGCGTGCATGCCACGGTCAGCACCTGCGGCAAGGCGGCGGAACTCTCGCCCTGGCTGATCGAGGACGCGGTGAAGCGCGGCCATGAGATCTCCTGCCACGGCTGGCGCTGGGAGAGGCATGCGCACATGCAGGAGGCCGACGAGCGGGAGGCGATCGCCCGCGCGGTGCGGGTACTGACCGGGATCGCCGGCACGCGGCCGGTCGGCTGGCACACGCGCTCGACGCCGTCGCCCAACACGCGCCGCCTGCTGGTCGAGGAAGGCGGCTTCCTCTACGACAGCGACGACTATTCCGACGACCTGCCGTTCTTTGTCGATGTTTCAGGCAGGCGGCACCTGGTGCTGCCCTACAGCTTCGACACCAACGACATGCACTATCACCAGGGCTTTCACCGCTTCGTGACGGCGCGCGACTTCGCCGAGTACTCGACCGACGCCTTCGACACGCTGTGGGCCGAGGGCGAGCAGGCGCCCAAGATGATGTCGATCGGTCTCCACCTGCGCATGATCGGCCGCCCCGGCCGCATCGCTGCCCTGGATCGCATCGTATCGCACATGAAGAAGAAAGGCGGGGCCTGGTTCGCGACACGCCGCCAGATCGCGGAGCATTGGTTGGCAAGGTTCTAATCTTACCGGAGCGCGGACCTCCAGGTCCGCTCATGGTCTTCGTCTTCCGGACCGCGCGCATCCTGCGCGCTC
>NZ_BKAJ01000078.1 GCF_007992495.1 Reyranella soli | reverse complement strand
ATGACGCGCGACTGGAGTCGCGCGCCCCCCGGCGCTTACTTCCGTGGCCGCACGATCTTGATCGTCGACGTCGCGTGCACCACCAGGCGGCCCTTTTCGTCCCTGATGTCGCCGTCGAGGAAGCCGACCGAGCCGCCCCAGCGCACCACACGGCCCTCGGCAGTCACGAAGCCCGGGCCGGCGGCCTCCAGGAAGCTGATCTTGAGCTCCAGGGTCGGCACGGCGTTGGCGAAGCTGCCCTTGGCCATCGCGGCATGGGCCATGGCGGTGTCGACCATGCCGGTGAGGAAACCACCCTGGCAGACGCGGCCCTGCGAATGGCAAAAGGCCGGCACGATCTCGAAGCGGAAGCGACAGAAGCCACGTTTCGAATCGAGCTCGATGACCTCGCCGTTCAGGATCTTGACCGGCTCGGTGGTGCGGGCATTGAGGATTTTCAGCGCCTCGGCGTCGCTCAGCGCGCCGATGTCGACGCTGGCGAAATCAGGATGGGTCGAGTTCATGCGGCGCGGACTATAACGAACGCGCGCCTGCGTGCACCTTTTCGAGAAGGTCGATCAGCACTCGTATTTCGGCGGCCGAAAGCTGCGAGGCGATGCGCTTCTCATGCGCGCGCACCAGCCGGGCAAAGCGCGCCAGCGCTTTCTCGCCGTTGGGCGTCAGCGCCAGCGCGTGGGTGCGGCCATCGGTCGGCGAGCGGTGGCGCATCAGCAGGCCGCGTTCCTGCAGGCGGTCGAGGATCGGCACCAGGGTCGAGCGGTCGATGCCCAGCGCCCGCGCCAGCGCCATCTGGCTGAGACCCGCATTGCGGTCGACCAGCACCAGCAGGCCGAACTCGCCCGGCGTCAGCGCCTCGCCCGCCTTGTCGAAGGTATTGGCGAAATCATCGAACACCGCCGACTGGGCACGGCGCAGCACATAGCCCAGCAAGGACGGTAGAAGACCGCGATCCAGCGAGGCGGACGGTTTGGCGGGTGGACGACCCATGCCGGGAGTGGTAAACGGAGATTGTTTGGGGATCAAACAAATTCTCGCGTTTGCCCGATGAGCTTCAAAGTCCGTATCGTCCAGGCTGAGCGTACCATCGAGGTTCCGACCGGGGCCACCATCCTGTCGACCGCGCTCGATGCCGGCCTCTCCTATCCGTTCGGTTGCCAATCCGGAAACTGCGGCGCCTGCAAATCGCACCTCGTGAAGGGCGAGGTGACGATGGAGGGTTATTCAGAGTTCGCGCTCTCCGACGAGGAGAAGGAGCGCGGCCTGATCCTCGCTTGCCGCGCCGTGCCCTGGGAGGACAGCGAGGTCGCCTGGCTGGAGGAGGACGACCTGGTCGTCCATCCGCGCCGCCTGCTCGACTGCGAGGTCGTGGCCCTCGACGACGCCACGCACGACATCAAGCGCATCCGGCTAAAAGTCGTCTCGGGTGGACCGTTCGACTTCTCGGCCGGCCAGTTCGCCTCGGTGACCTTCGAGGGCTGCCCGCCGCGCGACTATTCGATGGCCAACGTGCCGGGCGATCCGATCCTCGAGTTCCACGTCCGCACGACGGGCGGCGCCACCTCCACGCACGTCGCCGAGAAGCTCAAGGTCGGCGACCATGTGCGCGTCGAGGGTCCGTTCGGCCCGTCCTACCTGCGCGAGACCCATCGCGGGCCGATCATCGCCATCGCCGGCGGCTCGGGCATGGCGCCCATCAAGTCGGTGATCGAGCGGGCGTTGCAGCAGGCGCTGCCGCAGCACATCTATTTCTACTTCGGCGTCCGCAGCGAACGTGACCTCTACCTGCACGACCATTTCGCCCGGTTGGCCGAGACCCACAAGAACCTGCATTTCATTCCGGTGCTGAGCGAAGGCGAGAGCGAAGAACGCCGCCTGGGCCTGGTGCACGAGGCCGTCGCCCAGGACTTCGACGAGTTCGACGGCTGCAAGGCCTACCTCGCCGGCCCGCCGGTCATGGTCGAAGCGGCAACCAAGCTGTTCGAGCAGCGCGGCATGCGCCGCATCGATATCCATGCCGACGCCTTCTACACCGCAGCCGAGATGGCGAGCGCGGGCAAGAAAACGGGAGCGGAATTATGACGGGCCTTCTGGAAGGACGTGCTGCCATCGTCACCGGCGCCGGCCGCGGCATCGGCCGGGCCATCGCCGAAGCGCTGATCGCCGAGGGCGCCAGCGTCATCATCGCCGACAACGGCGCCTCGATCGGCGGCGAGGACGGCGATCCGACGGTAGCCCGGGAGACGGCGGCGGCGCTGGGCAAGAAGGCGTTCGCCTTCGCCGACAGCGTCGCCTCGCCCGGCGCGGCCAAGGGGCTGGTCGAGACGGCCGTGAAGAATTTCGGCGGCATCGACATCGTGGTGAACAACGCCGCCATCCTGCGTGACGCCTTCGTCTTCCGCGCCGATCCGCGCGACTGGGATGCGGTGATCCGCAACAACCTGTCGGCCGCCTTCTATCTCATCAACGCTGCCTCGGCCGTGATGCGTGACCAGGGCAAGGCCGGTCGCGGCGGTGCCGGCGGCTACGACTGGGGCCGCATCGTCAACATCGTGTCATCGGCCGGTCTCTACGGAAATCTCGGCCAAGCGGCCTACGCCAGCGCCAAGGCGGGCCTGTTCGGCCTGACGCGCGTCACGGCAATGGACCTCGCCCGCGCACAGATCACCGCCAACGCGGTGGCGCCGTTCGCGCGGACCCGCGTTACCGACATCATCCAGCCGGCCAACGACGCGCAGAAGGCCTACAAGGAACGTGCGCTCAAGATCGGCGCGCACCATGTCGCCAACCTGGTGACGGCGCTCTGCTCGCCGGCCGGCAAGGGCATCACCGGCCAGTTGCTGGGCGTGCGCGGCCGCGAGGTGTTCCTGTTCGGCCAGCCGCGCCCCGTCGCGCGCATCGAAGCCGGAGCCACGCTGGCGCAGGATCTCAGCGCCAAGCTCGCCGACAAGTTCACCGACCTCACCACCGATCTCGAAGCCTTCAATACCGAGCCCCTCGTCTGAGGAGACCACCATGAGCGAGCCCATCGTCGTCAAGACCGTCGAGGAGCTGAAGGCCGCTCCCGAGGAATATCGCGAGGCCGTAGCCAAGCTGGTGATCAGCCATGCCGTGAATGAACTCTACGGCGCGCAGGTGTTCGACGAGCCGGCGATCGCCTACGCGCCGACGCCTTACGCCAAATGGCTGACCTGCCGTGTCGCCATGGAGGAGTACGGCCATCACGTGCGCTTCAAGCAGCTCGGCGTGCAGATGGGCATCCCCGAGGGCCGCATGATCCCGGGCACCGGCAAGCGGCCACTATCGATCTTCGAGTTCCCGCTCAAGACCTGGGAGGAGTTCGTCGCCATCAAGCTTCTGGCCGACCTGGCCGAGATCCTGCAGGTCGAGGACCTGCTGCACTGCACGTTCCATCCGCTTAGAAATCTTGCGCGCGCGACCATGCCGGAAGAGCGTTTCCACGCGCAGTTCGGCGAGGACTTCACCGCCGAGCTGATCAAGACGCCGGAGGGCAAGGCCACGCTGCAGGCCGCGATCGACGAGTACTTCCCCTACCTGCCCTCGTTCTTCGGCGGCTCGAAGTCGAAGAACAACGAGGTCTTCCGCAAGTGGAACATCAAGCAGCGCACCAACGACGAGATGCGCGCCGACTTCATGAAGCGCGCCACCGAGGTGGCGGCCAAGTACGACCTGACCCTGCCCGAGGTGAAGCAGGCGGCGTGAGGACGTGAAGCGGTCCCTGCCCGATCAGGAAAGAGCGCGGCGGGAGGAAGCCGACACGCGATCGTCTCGTCCTCATGTCAGGGAGATCCTGCCGACTGCCCTGCTGGAGCGGGTCAAGGAAGAAGCCAGAGTCGCGGCCTGGTTCGCCGCCCTGGGCGAGCTGCTGACCGAGGGCGATCGCGGCGACGCCACCGCCTATGCCACGGCCCTCGGGCTCGGCCCGTTGCGCGTGGTGCAGGCCCATGACTGGCCCGAGGCGGAACGCGTGCTCAAGGCGCCCGACTGGTCGCTGGCATGGTGGGACCGCGAGGAGGCGTTGCGCCAGCGACTCCTTTCCGAAGCCGAAGCGCGCTATCCCGAGCGCGAGCTGTGGACGGCGCTGACCGAGCTCACCACCGAGGTCGGCGAGATCGTGCACGGCAAGGCGGCCACCGCCGCCTCGCGCATGGGCAGCGCGGCCAGGGCCTCGATCCACGTCGCTGCCGGCGCGGCCGCGCAGGCGGCCTATCAACTGGTGCTGGCGCGTCTGGCGGAAGACGTCGCCTCGCCGTTCGAAAGCAAGTTTCGTCTGTTCGCTGCGGGCCGCTGGCCGTTGGGCGTCGTGGGCTCTACGCTGGTCCTCTTTTAAGAGGGCTTCCATCTCCATGACCTACAAGGCGCCGGCGCGCAGCGTCGGCCGACTGCAGCGGCCGTTCGGCGATCTCTATTACGAAGTGTCGGGCAGTGGGCCGGCGTTGCTGTTCGCTCATGGCCTGGGCGGCAATCACCTGAGCTGGTGGCAGCAGGTCGCGCACTTCGCCCCGCACTACACGTGCGTCTCGTTCGCTCATCGCGGCTTCGCACCGTCGAGTGCGATCGACGGCGGCCCCGACCCCGCCGACTACGCCTCCGACCTCGCAGCCCTGATCGATCATCTCAAATTCCCCAACGTGCGGCTGGTCGGCCAATCGATGGGCGGCTGGACGGTGCTCGAGTACGCGATCACGCATCCGGCGAAGGTGAAGGCGCTGGTCCTGAGTTCGACCTCCGGCACCCTCGATCGCCGCGCCTCCGATCCGTCGGGCGGCTCCGTCTACGGTGCATGGGCGAAGGACGCCGAAGCCAAGGCCGCCACCGGCCTCGCCAACGGCATCCATCCGGCGATGGGCATGGCAGCGGCAGCGCGCTCGCCCGCCTTGCACCTTCTTTATGCCAGCATCGACACCATGGCGGGCGCGCTCGACAAGGCGAAGGTGCGCGAGGGGCTGCGCCGTACCGCCCGTCGAACCGTCACTGAACTGACGGACTTCCGCGTGCCGACGCTCCTGATCGCCGGCGGCGAGGACGTCGTCTTTCCGTCCTTCCTGGCAAGCGCCATCGCGGCAGCCCTGCCCTGCGGGGAAGCACATCTGATCCCCCATGCCGGCCACTCGCCATATTTCGAGGAGGCCGCTACGTTCAACGGGCTGGTCGAGGCGTTTCTGGCGCGCCAGCGCTAACAGGAGGAAACGTGTCGCAGGACAATCCGCGGATTGCCGTTCTGAGCTTTGCCATCGAATGCAATCGGTTCTCGCCGGTGACCACCGCGGCGGACTTCGAGACGGACGTCGACATCCGCGGCAACCAGATCGTGAGCGAGTCCCGCTCGGGCGCTTCGATCACGCTGCCCGATCTGCCCGGCTTCTTCACCGAGATGGATCGCACCGGCAACTGGACACCGGTGCCGTTGCGCGTCTCGCAGGCCCAGCCCGGCGGCCCGGTCGAGGAGAATTTCTTCAAGCAGTTCCTGGCCGAGATCGAGGCCGGCCTGCAAGCGGCGACGCCGCTCGATGCGGTGTTCGTTGCCGCCCACGGTGCGGCGCTGGCCGAAGGCACCGACGATCCCGATGGCGATCTGTTCGAAACCATCCGTCGCGTCGTCGGGCCGGATATCCCGGTCGTCTCGACCTTCGATCTGCACGCCAACGTCTCGCGCCGGATGACCGACAACCTCTCGGTGTTCGTCGGCTACCTCGAGAACCCGCACACCGACATCTACGAGCGCGGCGTCGAAGCCGCCAAGCACATGCGCGAGTGCCTGGCGGGCGCACGCACCGCGGTCACCATGGTGAAGGTGCCGCTGGTGCCGCCGCAAATCTCGTTGCTGACCGCCAAGGGCCCCTATGCCGACCTCATCAAGTACGGCCAGACCAAGGTCGGTGGCGACATCCTCAACGTCTCGGTGATGGCAGGCTTCGCCTACAGCGACAGTCCCAAGAACGGGCTCACCGCCGTGGTGACGGCGCGCAACGGCAATCGCCAGGCGGCGGCGGACCTGTCGCTCGATATCGCCAAGCGCGCCTGGGGCATGAAGGAACGCTTCAAGCGCGCCATGACGTCGCTCGCCGACGCCGTCCAGCTCGCCGTCTCGGTCGGCCGCGACCGGCGCCGCAAGGCCATCATCCTGGCCGACGTCGCCGACAACCCCGGCGGCGGCGGCCGCGGCAACACCACCTGGCTGCTGCGCGCGCTCAAGGCCGCCCGCGCCCAGCACGTGATCTTCGGCGTGTTCAACGATGGCGCCGTCGCCGCCAAGGCGCACGAACTGGGTGAAGGCGCGATCTTCACCGCCTCGTTCAACTCCCAGGAACACCAGGAATTCTCCCTGCCCTTCGACTGCGAGGCCAAGGTCATGAAGCTGTCGGACGGCAAGTATGTCGGCCGCCGCGGCGTGCTGAAGAACGTGTCGTCCGACATGGGCCCCTCGGCACTGCTCGACCTCGGCGGCATCCAGCTGGTTGTCATCACCAACCGCTGCCAATGCATGGACCCCATGCAGTTCGAGATGTTCGGCCTCGATATCGCCCAGGCGCGGGTGGTCGTGGTCAAGAGCCGCGGCCATTTCCGGGGTGGTTTCGACGAGTTTTTCAACACCGGTCAAATCTACGAAGTCGACTGTCCGGGCTTGACGTCGCCGATCCTGGCGAACTTCACTTGGACCAAGTTGCCGCGGCCGGTCTATCCACTCGACGAAGAAACGAGCTGGACGCCACCCACTGGCGTCTAGGACCGCCGCCCTTGAAGGGAGGCTGTCATGTTGCGTCGTTCGTTGTTTGCCCTGGCGGGTGTAGCGTTGCTCTCCGGGCCGGCGTTGGCGCAATCGCCAAAGACGCTGCGCGTGGTCATGCATTCGGATCTCAAGATCGTCGATCCTGTGTGGACCACGGCCTATATCGTGCGCAATCACGGCTACCTGATCTACGACACGCTGTTTGCGATCGACGGCAAGTTCGAATCGCAGCCGCAGATGGTCGAGAGCTGGACGGTGAGCGACGACAAGCTCACCTGGACCTTCAAGCTGCGCGACGGCCTCAAGTGGCATGACGGCACGCCGGTGACCTCGGCCGACGTCATACCGTCCATCAAGCGCTGGACCGACAAGGACACGCTGGGCGGCCTGCTCGCCAAGTCGACCAAGGAGATGACGGCGGTCGACGACCGCACCTTCCAGATCGTGCTCAAGGAGCCGTTCGGCATGATGCTGAAGGCGCTCGCCAAGTCGGCGTCGGTGCCGTTGTTCGTCATGCCCAAGCGCGTCGCCGAGACGCCGGTGGCGCAGCAGATCTCCGACACCACCGGCTCGGGCCCCTTCATCTTCAAGAAGGACGAGTGGAAGGCCGGCGAAAAGGTCGTCTATGTCCGCAATCCCGACTACAAGCCGCGCGCCGAGCCGCCGTCGGGCCTGGCCGGCGGCAAGGTCGCCAAGCTCGACCGCATCGAATGGCGGTCGATCTCCGATCCGCAAACGGCGGTGAACGCCCTGCTGTCGGGCGAGATCGACATGATCGAAACGGTGGCGCACGACCTGTTGCCGGTGCTGGAGAAGGACAAGGACGTCCAGGTGGTCGTCCTCGATCCGTTGGGCCTGACCTACGTGCTGCGCTACAACTGGAAGCAGCCGCCGTTCGACGATGTGCGCTATCGCCGCGCCGCGACGCTCTCGCTCAACCAGAAGGATTTCCTGCAAGCGGTGATCGGCGATCCCCGCTACTACAAGGAATGCAAGGCGATGTTCGGTTGCGGCACGCCGCTCGAGAGCTCGGTCGGCATGCAGGGCCTGCTGGAATCGCGCTTCGAGGAATCGCGCAAGCTCCTGAAGGAGCTGGGCTATGACGGCACGCCGATCGTCGTGCTGCAGACCGGCGACAACCCGACGCTGACCAACCTGGCACCGGTCACCAAGACCCTGCTCGAGCGTGGCGGCTTCAAGGTCGACGTGCAGTCGATGGACTGGCAGACCCTGGTGGCGCGACGCACCAAGAAGGATCCCGTGGCGCAGGGCGGCTGGAACATCGCCCAGACCGCGGCAGCGGCCGTGCTGCTGCTCGATCCGGTCAACAACCACTACGCCGAGGCGAGCGGCGATCGCTCCCAGTTCGGCTGGCCGCTCGACGAGGAGATCGAGAAGCTCAGGATGCAGTTCATCCGCGAGGGCGATCCCAAGAAGCAGCTCGAGATCGCCGAGAAGGTCCAGACGCGCATCCTGAGCGAAGGCGTCACGGTGCCGCTCGGCCAGTTTCAGCAGCCGATGGCGCGGCGCAACACCGTGAGCGGCAACGTCGTCTCGCCGGTCATCGTGTTCTGGAACGTGGAGAAGAAATAGGCTTCTTGCCGGAGCGCGGACCTGGAGGTCCGTGCTCCGGCGAGATTGCAGAAAGACTGCAACCCGAGTCGTCGACGAAACCGTCACCCAGGCGCCTGGCTGATTGTCGTTCGCCTCACGAAGTGCGAACCTCAGTTCAACGAGATGCGGCAATCAAGACCGCTCCGCCTGATCCTGAGGGAGGAAACACATGGCCAAGGCATTCCTGCGTGGCGTTGCATCGGCGTTGTTCATCGCCGCCGGCCTGTCGCTCGCCGCGACCGGCGCCCACGCGCAAGCCAAGCACTACAAGATCGCCTACGACCAGCCCGTTGGCACGGGCTACGGCATCGCCGCCACCATCTTCGCCGACAAGCTGAAGGAGCTCAGCAAGGGCACGATGCTGATCGACCAGTATCCCGGCGCCCAGCTCGGCCAGGAACCGCAGGTGCTGCAGCTCGTGAAGGCAGGCGACATCGAGTTCTGCCTGTCCGCGTCGGCCAATGCCGCGACGCTGACGCCGCAGGCCGGCGTCATGTCCCTGCATTTCCTGATGCGCGACGAGAACCATCTCAAGAAGGCGCTGGCCAGCCCCGAGGTCTCGCAGGCCTTCCGCACCATGGTCGACGAGACGGTGCAGGGCGCGCACGTGCTCGGCCTGCTCACGCTGGGCTTCCGGAACATCTATGCCAAGAAGGAAGTCCGCAACCTCGCCGACATAAAGGGCATGAAGGTCAGGGTGCAGGCGACGCCGACTGAGGACACGATGTTTCCGGCCTATGGCGCGCAGATCGTCCACATGCCGTTCGGCAGCGTCTACACGTCGTTGCAGACCGGCGTCGTCGACGCCGCCGAGAACGGCGTCAACGTGTACCTCGTGAACAAGCACTATGAAGTCGCGCCGATCATGTCGATGACCCAGCATGAGGCGAACAACAACCTCCTGTGGATCAGCGACAAGCTGTGGTCGAGCCTCACGGCCGAACAGAAAGGCTGGGTGCAGGCGGCGGCCGACGAGGTCTCCAAGGTCGAACCGGGCAAGGCGCTCGACCTCGAGACCCAGTCGGCGGCCAAGCTCAAGGGCATGGGCGTCAAGATCGTGACCGACGTCGACAAGTCGGGCTT
The DNA here is from genome assembly GCF_007992495.1 of Reyranella soli. Lineage (GTDB taxonomy): Bacteria > Pseudomonadota > Alphaproteobacteria > Reyranellales > Reyranellaceae > Reyranella > Reyranella soli. Next base: position 44,932 of record NZ_BKAJ01000078.1, on the reverse strand, counting down.
TCAGAAGGTCGCGCAGCCTTACCTCGAGAAGATGGCCAATGACCTCGGCCCGCACGCCGCGAAGATCCAGCAGCTGATCAGCGCCACACAGTGAGCGAGACCTCAGGCGCCGGGGATCCACACGGCGAGCGTTCGCTGGTGCTGCAGCGGCAGCGCCGGCTCAAATGGCGGGCGCTCGACTGGCTGGAAGCGGTGCTGATGATGCTGTGCGGCTTCACGCTCGCTGGTTTCTGCGCCGCGGTGGTGTGCGACATCGTCACCCGCACCATCGGCGCACCTTGGTTGTGGCTACAGGAGGTCACCTCGACCTTCTTCATCTACGGCATCTTCATCGGAGCCGCCGTCGCCACCCGGCGCAACGACCATCTGTTCCTCGCCGCTGTCGGCGAGTTCTTCACCGGCCGGCCGCGGCTGCTGATCGAATCGGCGATCCGCCTGGTGGTGATTGCGGTCGGCCTGTTCCTCGCATGGTACGGCTACATCAACTTCCTGCGCGGCTTCTCGAGCTTCCGCATGCCGTCGATGACGCCGATCGCCTCGCTCTATGCCGCGATCCCGATCAGCGGCGCCCTGATCGCGCTGTTCGCCTTCGAGCAGCTCGTCAACGGCTGGCGCAACGGCTTCGAAAGCGCACTGGCGGACGATGCGGCCAACGACGCCAGGGAGACGCCGTCATGAGCGCCACGCTCGTTCTCGGCCTCATGACGTTCCTGTTCCTGTTCTTCGGCTATCTCGGCGTGCCGGTGGCGTTCTCGCTCACCGCCGGGGTGATGATCGGGGCGGCCTTCACCGACGTCACCTTCGCTGCGATCGTGCAGAAGATGTTCGACGGCGTCGATTCCGAGGCGCTGCTCGCCATCCCGTTCTTCCTGCTGGTCGGCGAGCTGATGAGTTCGGCCAATGTCGTGCAGCGGGTGATCAACCTCTCGCTCACGCTGGTCGGCCATCTGAAGGGCGGGCTGAGCCAGGTCGTCGCCGTCTTCAGCATGTTCTTCTCCGAGATGTCGGGCTCGACCACCGCCGACGCCGCCGTCATGAGCCGCACGCTCGGCGTCTCGATGCGCAAGGAGGGCTACGATCCGCCCTTCATCGCCGCCATCATCGCCGCGGCCTCGACCATCGCGGCGCTGGTGCCGCCCAGCATCACCGCCGTCGTCTACGGCGCGGTCGGCAACGTGTCGATCGCCGGCCTGTTCATGGCAGGCTTCCTGCCCGGCTTCATGATCGGCTTCGGGCTGATGATCTACTGCTACTTCTTCGGCCCCGAGGGGATCCGCCGCCCGCGCGCCACCTTCGGCCAGTTCACCGACGCCACCAAGGCCGCGGCGCTGCCGCTCATGATCCCCGTCATCCTGCTGGGTGGCATCCTGACCGGCTGGTTCACGCCGACCGAGGCGGGTGTCGTGGCCGTGTGCTGGATCATGCTGGTCGTGATCCCGATGCTCAATCCGCGGCACATCCGCAACCTGCCGCGCGATTTCTGCTACGCCGGGCTGATCTACTCGCTGCCGTTGATCACCATCGCCGCGGCGACCGCCTTCGGCTGGATGCTGGCCTACCTGCGCGGCGCCATCGTGATCTCCGACTGGATCACCTCGCTCGCCGGCAACGACCCGCATCTGATCATGCTCCTGCTGGTGCTGCTGTTCACCATCGTCGGCGACTTCATCGAGCCGGTGCCGACCATCATCATCTTCATGCCGCTGGTGAACGCGTTGACCGACGCGGGCAGCATCAATCCCGTGCATATGGGCGTGGTGCTGATCCTCACCCTGGCCTTCGGCCTGATCACGCCGCCCTATGGCCTGGTCCTGCTGATGGCGTCGAAATTCGTCGGCGTGCCGTTCTCGAAAGCCCTGAAAGCCGCGCTGCCGATCTACCTGGTGTTCCTGACCACCATCGTGTTCGCGATCTACGTGCCGAGCGCGATCCTGTGGCTGCCCAAACAGGTCATGCCGCAGGCTGTCGGCTGCTTCAAGAATCCCAGCGGCAGCGGCTACATTTGCCCGTCGTGATCTCCTGGAGCGCGGACCTGGAGGTCCGCGCTCCGCTTGAACCGTCCTACTACTTCTCCGGCAGCGGGATGAACTCCTTGTCGCCCGGGACCTTGGCGAAGCGGCCGTCGCGCCAGTCGGCCTTGGCCTTCTCGATGCGCTCCTTCGAAGACGACACGAAGTTCCACCAGATGTGGCGCGGGCCATCCATCGTGGCGCCGCCCAGCAGCATGACCTTCGCGCCGTCGGGACCGGCGATCATCTCGACCGGCTGGCCGGCGTGGAACGCCGCGAGGTCGCCGACCGTCAGCAAGCGGTCGCCGACCGTCAGGCTGCCCTCGGCAACATAGGCCGCGCGCTCCACGTGCTCAGGCGACACCGCGATCTTGGCTGCCGCCGGCATCTCCGCCGCGACGTAGAAGATCGGCGAGAAGTGCGTCGTCGGCGCCGTGCGGCCGGCGTATGTGCCGACGATCAGCCGCAGCGCCGCGCCACCGTCGGTCCATGCCGGCAGCTTGCCCTTCTCGACATGCTCGAACGACGGCGCTGTCTCCTCGTGGCTTTTAGGCAGCGCCACCCACGTCTGGATGCCATGCATGCGAAAGCCTGTGCGCTTCATCTCGGGCTCGGTGCGCTCGGAGTGCGCGATGCCGCTGCCGGCGGTCATCCAGTTCACGTCGCCCGGACGGATCGCCTGGGCATAGCCCAAGCTGTCGCGATGGAAGATGCCGCCGTCGAACAGATAGGTGACGGTGGCGAGCCCGATATGCGGATGCGGCCGCACTTCCATGCCGTCGCCGCCCGGCGGCACGACCATCGGCCCGAAGTGGTCGAAGAAGATGAACGGCCCGACCATGCGCCGCTTGGCGCTAGGCAGCACACGGCGCACCGCGAAGCCCGGTCCCAGCTCGTGGGCGCGTCCCTGGATGAGAAGCTCGATCGGATCGGCCATCTTGTCCTCCTACTCCGCCTATGCTGCAGCGACGCGACTTGAGCGATCGCGACCTCACGCCGTTCTTCGCTCCCAAGAGCGTCGCCGTCGTCTCGCGCACTGTCCGCGCCTGCGCGATGCCGCACAGAGTGACAACTTGTCCGACGTTCACTTCCACGATCGCCGCAGCGTTAAACGCCGCCGCGTATGACCTAACATCCCATTTTCACGGGTGTTGCATTTTTGCAACTTTTTGTTGGACTTGTGGATTATCCGTGGCCACACTTGACCTTAGCAGGGCATAGGCGTGGGGCGCCGATCGGGGGATCGGTGTATTCGCTGTTGGCCTCGGAGAGATAGTACTGCGTTTCAATGGACCGGGAGAAGGCTGATGGCGTTCAAGACGACGCGAGATCAACGCGCCCAGCGTTGGCGAATCGTCCCAAGCCTAATCATCGCTACCTTCGTTTTTTCCGCTTCTCAGTTCGTCTGTGCCTCCGGGTCCATCGCCCAGATCAAGGCGCCCAATAAGAACCATCTCAAGGCCCCGTCCAAGGCGGCGGCCGCTCCCTCCGAAGACATCCAGCCTTTCGCCATCAGTGCAAATGGCCAGGTGACCGAGCAGCTCACCGCCCTGAACATCGACCCGGCCGACGCTCAGGCCGCCAACGACGCCGTCGCCAAGGCCCTCGAGCAGCTCGACCGCAAGACCACCAATTCCGGCCGCGCCGTCCTGGAGCCGCAGGGTGCGGGCAAGCCCAAGCGCCTGGTTGCCCTGCAGCTCTATTCCGCGACCTCGCTGGCCATTGAGCTGCATCGCGGGACCGACGGCACCTACGGCTACAAGCTCGCCCCCAACGCCACCGCGAATGACGACGAACGCGTGTCGAGCGTGCCGAGCACGACCCAAGCCGCCGGTGCGGGCGCCCGCTCGGTCGTGGCCGGTTCGGTCGGCCTCGTGAAGGTGAGCGCCAGCTCCGGACTTGCCAACAGCCTCGCCTCGACCGGCGCCAGCAGCGCCACGCTCAAGGAACTGACCGAGGCGCTGGCCGGCTTCCAGACCGGCGGCACCAAGGTCGAAGTCTGGAAGGGCCGCACCGTCGACGGCGCGCCGCGGCTGCTCGCCGCCGCCATCGGCGAAGGCTCGGCGAAGAAGTCGTTCTGGTGGTTCGCGCCGCCCAACGAGCCCGAAGGCTGGTTCGACGAGAATGGCCGCCGGCTCGGCAACACGGGCCTCACCGAGCCCAGCGGTGGTGCGCGGATCTCCTCGCCGTTCGGCACGCGCCGCTACTACGGCCGCTCGAGCGGCGGCGGCTTCCACAACGGCATCGATTTCGAAGGCAAGACCGGCATGCCGATCTACGCGGCTGCCGACGGCATGATCAATCACCAGGGCTTTTACTTCAACTACGGCCGCACGGTGAAGATCAGCCACGCCGACAACTTCGAGACGCTCTACGCCCACATGTCGCGCTTCGCCGACGGCATGGGCCCGGGCAGCCGTGTCAAAAAAGGCGACTTGATCGGCTATATCGGCTCGACCGGCCGCTCGACCGGCCCGCATCTGCACTTCTCCGTGATCGTGAACGGTCAGTTCGTCGATCCGCAGCCCTATATTTCCGGCAAGGGCTTCAACAGCGTGCTGGCCAACGAGAACCTGGTGGCCTATCGCCAGTGGCAGCAGGACATCCGCAAGGCCGCCGGCGCCAAGGACGACAACAACCGCTTCCGCGGCCTGCAAGGCGCCGAGCCGTGGAGCCACAATCCCTTCTCCTCGAGCAACGTGGATCGCCTGTAATCTGGCGGCCGCAATCGGCCTTAGTTGAACTGGCGTGCGCCGTTGCGCGCGCCGGTTCGATCGCCTAGGAATTGCGCCATCGTCGTCCGCGGCCGGCTGAGGGCTGACAGGACGGCAGAGGCAACCACGAGGGAAGGACAAATGCTCAAGAAATACTTGGCCGCCGGCGTCGTCGCGGCCACGCTGGTTGGCGCCGCGGGTACGGCGTATGCCGGCAAGGATCTCGATACCGTCAAGGCACGCGGATCGCTGATCTGCGGTGTCTCCACCGGTGTGGCAGGCTTCGCCGCCGCCGACACCCAGGGCAAGTGGACGGGTCTCGACGTCGACACCTGCCGCGCCATCGCCGCCGCGATCTTCGGCGATGCCGACAAGGTCAAGTTCGTGCCGACCACCGCCCAGCAGCGCTTCACGGCGCTCCAGTCGGGCGAGGTCGACCTGCTGGTCCGCACCACGACCTGGACGCTGACGCGCGACACCGCGCTCGGCTTCGACTTCACCGGCGTCAACTACTATGACGGCCAGGGCTTCATGGTGAACAAGAAGCTCGGCGTGAAGAGCGCCAAGGAGCTGAACGGCGCCACGGTCTGCGTGCAGCCCGGCACCACCACCGAGCTCAACCTTGCCGACTACTTCCGCGCCAACAAGATGACCTTCAAGCCGGTCGTCATCGAGAAGGTCGAGGAAGTGCGCGCCGCCTTCTTCGCCGGCCGCTGCGACGTGTTCACGACGGACGCCTCGGGCCTCTACTCGACCCGTGCGGCCAACGCGCCGAACCCGGACGACTACATCATCCTGCCGGAGATCATCTCCAAGGAGCCGCTGGGCCCGCTCGTGCGCCATGGCGACAACCAGTTCGCCGACATCGTGCGCTGGGCGCTGTTCGCCCAGATCGAGGCCGAGGAGTACGGCATCACCTCGAAGAACGTCGACGAGATGCTGAAGAGCGACAACCCCAGCATCAAGCGCATCCTCGGCGTCACGCCCGGCATGGGCAAGGCGCTCGGCGTCGACGAGAAGTGGGTCTACAACATCATCAAGCAGGTCGGTAACTACGGCGAGATGTTCGAGCGCAACGTCGGCATGGGCTCGCCGCTCAAGATTGCCCGCGGCCAGAACGCGCTGTGGACCCAGGGCGGCCTGCAGTACGCTCCTCCGATTCGCTGAGGGCGATTCGCTAAGTCACGCATCATCGAACTGAAACAGACCGCCGCCCGCGAGGGCGGCGGTTTTTCATATGGACTGTTGCGTGCCGGATGATCGCCTCTACACTCGCGCCGGGGAGCAGGTGAAACAGAGGGGCTTCAATGCAAAAGTTCATCGCCGCCGCGGCCGGCCTCGCTGGTCTGCTGCTGTCGGGCAACGCCATGGCGGGCAAGGACCTCGATGCCATCAAGGCGCGCGGCTCGCTGAATTGCGGCGTCGGCATCGGCACGGCGGGCTTCATGCTGGCCGACAGCCAGGGCAAGTGGAAAGGCCTATCCGTCGACGTCTGCCGCGCGGTGGCCGCGGCGCTGTTCGGCGATGCCGAGAAGGTCAGGTACGTCCCCCTCACCTCGCAGCAGCGCTTCACCGCCGTGCAGTCGGGCGAAGTAGACATGGTGATGGGCAACGCCACCTACACGCTGACCCGCGACACCGCGCTCGGCCTCGATTTCACCGGCGTCTTCTACTACGACGGCCAGAGCTTCCTGGTGCCCAAGAAGCTCGGTGTGAAGAGCGCCAAGGAGCTGAACGGCGCCACGGTCTGCGTCGCTCCCGGCACCACCACCGAGCTCAACCTCGCGGACTATTTCCGCGCCAACAAGATGACCTTCAAGCCAGTCGTGATCGAGAAGGTCGACGAGATCCGCGCCGCCTTCTTCGCCGGCCGCTGCGACGTCTACACCACCGATGCCTCCAGCCTGGCGGCGACGCGCGCCGCCAACGTGCCGCCGCCGCGGACGTTCGACGACTTCGTGATCCTGCCGGAGATCATCTCCAAGGAGCCGCTGGGTCCTGTGGTCCGCCATGGCGACAACCAGTTCGCCGACATCGTGCGCTGGGCGCTCTATGCCATGCTCGAGGCCGAGGAATACGGCATCGATTCCAGGAACGTCGATGAGATGCTGAAGAGCGACAACCCCGCCATCAAGCGCATCCTCGGCGTCACCCCGGGGATGGGCAAGGCTTTGGGGGTCGACGAGAAGTGGGTCTACTACATCGTCAAGCAGGTCGGTAACTACGGCGAGAGCTTCGACCGCAACATCGGCAAGGACTCGGCCCTCAAGGTCGACCGCGGCCTGAACAAGCTGTGGACCCAGGGCGGCCTGCAGTACGCCCCGCCGATCCGGTAGGGACGGCCTCCCTCATCCATCTCTCTCAATTCTTCACCTCCCCCGTCTTACGGGGGAGGCAGGGAGGGGGAGAGCTCCAAAGGGGTTTTATGAAAGGCGAAGATCATGATCTTCGCCTGGGAGATGTATCGACTGAGGCCTTCCCCCTCCCGGCCTCCCCGTAAGACGGGGGAGGTGAAAGAGGGAGCAACCCGTTCTTCATTTGGCCTGTTGCTTGCAAGTCCCCGAGGGCTGACACTCCTCCTTGGGAGAAAACGCAAAAAGGGGCTTCAATGCGCAATGTACTATTGGCGGCGGCAGCTGGATTTGCCGCGACCGTGTTTTCGACCGGCGCCATGGCCGGCAAGGATCTCGATGCGATCAAGGCTCGCGGTTCGCTGGTGTGCGGCGTCGGCACCGGCACGGCGGGCTTCATGATGCAGGACAGCCAGGGCAAATGGGTCGGCCTCGACGTCGATGTCTGCCGGGCGATCGCAGCGGCGATCTTCGGCGACTCCGAGAAGGTCAAATACGTCGGACTGACGTCGCAGCAGCGCTTCACCGCCCTGCAGTCGGGCGAGGTCGACGTCCTGTCCAACAACACCACCGAGACGCTGACGCGCGACACGGCGCTCGGCCTCGATTTCACCGCGGTCACCTACTATGACGGCCAGGGCTTCCTGGTGAACAAGAAGCTCGGCGTGAAGAGCGCCAAGGAGCTGAACGGCGCCACCGTCTGCGTGGCCCCCGGCACCACTACCGAGCTCAACCTCGCCGACTACTTCCGCGCCAACAAGATGACCTTCAAGCCGGTGGTCATCGAGAAGGTCGAGGAAGTGCGCGCTGCCTTCTTCTCGGGCCGTTGCGACGTCTACACCAACGATTCCTCGAGCCTCTACGCGACCCGCGCCGCCAACGTCCCGGCACCGGCCAAGCCAGAGGACTTCATCGTGCTGCCGGAGATCATCTCCAAGGAGCCGCTGGCGCCGGCCGTCCGGCATGGCGACAACCAGTTCGCCGACATCGTGCGCTGGACGCAGTACGCCATGATCGAGGCCGAGGAGTACGGCATCGATTCCAAGAATGTCGACGAGATGCTGAAGAGCGAGAACCCCAGCATCAAGCGCATCCTTGGCGTCACCCCGGGAATGGGCAAGGCGCTCGGCGTCGACGAGAAGTGGGTCTACAACATCATCAAGCAGGTCGGTAACTACGGCGAGAGCTTCGAGCGCAATGTCGGCCAGGGCTCCATCCTCAAGATCGACCGTGGCCTGAACAATCTGTGGACGAAGGGCGGCCTGCAGTACGCGCCTCCGATTCGGTAGAAAAACTGTCATCCCGAGCGCGTGGCAGGGGACGGTCATGCGCAGGATCATGCCGGCCGCGGCGATCGCATTCGCCGCGGGATCCACGGCATAGGTAGTCTTGCCGGACCGCGGGCCTCCAGGCCCGCTCATACTCTGTCGTCCTGAGCGTAGCGAAGGGCCTCATCGCCGCTTGCAAACGGCATGAGATCCTTCGCTACGCTCAGGATGACGGGAGGCGGGCCTGGAGGCCCGCGGTCCGGCAAGACCATAGCGCCCTCCGGCATCTGAGCTTACACTCGCCAAGGTTGCATATACGTCCCTTGTGCCATCCCTGACGATGTGCCACCCTACGTAGCAAGGAGAGTTTGTCCATCCCGCGGCCCGGTCGCCGCCGGTGTATGCGGGCCACATTCGGAGTGGGCCGAATGGTGCAGCCGACCTCTTGGGTTCGGCCGCTGACGACTGCGGCTGGACTGGCGATCGTCCTGGTCGCGTCGGTTGCCGACGCTGGACCGGTGCTCGACGCCGTCCGCGCCCGCGGACACCTCGTATGCGGGGTCGACGCGGGCGTTCTCGGTTTCATGCAGCTCGACAATCAGGGCCGATGGTCGGGCCTGGCCGTCGATGTTTGCCGCGCCGTGTCAGCCGCAACCTTCGGCGATGCCGCCAAGGTAAAGTACGTTCCCCTGACACCGTTGTTCCATCTACCCGCCTTGCAAGCGGGCGACGTCGACGTGCTGGCGGCCAACTCGACCTACACGCTGACCTATGCTGCCGCGCTGGGTGTGAGTTTCGCCGGCATCTACTACTACGACGGCCAGGGAATCGTCGTGCCGCGCAAGCTCCGTGTCCGGCATGCCAGGCAGCTGGGGGGCGCCGCGATCTGCGTGCAGCGGGGCAGCTCGGTCGAGAGCTCGTTTTCCGAATACTTCGCCGCCGCCCGCCTGAAGTTCAGGCAGGTGGCGATCGCCAGGGCCGGCGAGGCCAGGACCGCCTACCTCGCCGGCCGTTGCGACGCACTGACGGCCGACTTCTCGGCGCTTCACGCCATGCTCGCGACCATCCCCTCGAAAACGGATGACCATGTCATCCTGGCCCAGGCGCTTTCCAAGTCGCCGCTCAGCGCCGTGGTCCGTCACGGCGACGATGCCTTCGCCAACATCGTGCGCTGGGCGCTGCATGGGATGATCGCCGCCGAAGAGTACGGCGTCACGTCGGGCAATATTGATCGGATGCTGATGAGCAACGACCCGGCCATGATGCGCGCGCTGGGCGTCACACCGGGCATCGGGGTGGCACTCGGCCTGCCGGACACCTGGTTCTACAACGTCGTCAAGCAGGTGGGAAACTACGGCGAAAGCTACGACAGGAACCTGGGCAGCGGCTCGCCGCTTGGGATTCCTCGCAGCCTCAACGCACAATGGACGAAGGGCGGCATCCTCTACGCACCGCCGATTCGCTGAAAAATCGGCCGCTCTGGCCAGCAAGAATCAGACCGCGACAGGACTGCTGACGTTCCCCCGTTTGGCTGGTTGCAAGTGCGAAATTCCCTCTTACACTGCGGCTAAGATCATTCGTCGAAGGCCACGGAGCAACCGCGGCCGGCAGGGGGAAAGAGCGGATGGCAGTCGAGGCATTGAGCTCCGCGCCGCGCGTGAAAGTGGCGCCGTGGAACGACCCCGTCATCCGCGGCTGGGTCTTCCAGATCGTCGTGGTCGGCCTGGTCGGCCTGCTCGCCTGGTACCTCGTTTCAAACACCATCGACAATCTGGAGCGGCAGAAGATCGCCAGCGGCTTCCACTACTTGGACCGCGAGGCGGGCTTCGAGATCGGCGACACGATGATCGCCTACTCGCCGGCCAGCACTTATGCCCGCGCCATCTGGGTCGGCCTGCTGAACACGCTGAAGGTCTCCGTACTGGGCGTCATCATGGCGACCTTCCTCGGCACGGCGATCGGTGTCGGCAAGCTGTCGAACAACTGGCTGCTCGCCAAGATCTGCGAATGGTACGTCGAGGCTTTCCGCAACGTGCCGCTGCTGCTCTGGCTGTTCCTGTTCTACAAGCTGATCAGCGAGGCATTTCCGGGGCCGCGACAGGCGATCGGCGCGTTCTGGAATACCGTCTACCTGTCCAACCGCGGTCTCTACTTCCCGGTGCCGGTTGCCGATCCGATCTACAAATGGATGGGTGTCGCGCTGCTGGTCGGCATCGCCGGCGCGTGGGGGCTACAACGCTGGGCGAAGAAACGCCAGGAGCTGACCGGCCAGCCCTTCCCGTCGATCTCAGCAGGCTTCGGCGTGGCGATCGGCCTGCCGTTCATCGTGTGGCTGCTAGGTGGCGCGCCGCATCACATGAGCTGGCCGGAGCTCAAGGGCTTCAACTTCGACGGCGGCACTGTCATCCAGCCGGAGTTCACCGCGCTCCTGCTCGGCCTGGTGCTCTACACCTCGGCCTTCGTCGCCGAGATCGTCCGCTCGGGCATCCTGGCGCTGCACAAGGGCCAGAGCGAGGCCGCCGCCGCGCTTGGTCTCAGCCGCGGCCAGGCGATGCGGCTGGTGCTGCTGCCGCAGGCGCTGCGCGTGATCGTGCCGCCGATGACCAGCCAGTATCTCAACATCACCAAGAACAGCTCGCTGGCCATCGCCATCGGCTACCCCGACCTGGTGGCCTCGATCAACGTCACCATCAACCAGACCGGCCAGGCGATCGAGAACGTGTTGATCATCATGGCGGCCTACCTGTCGGTCAGCCTGTCGATCTCGGCCTTCATGAACTGGTACAACAAACGCATCGCCCTGAGGGAGCGCTGAGCCATGACCGACATGCCTGTCGGCGAGCGCAAGCAACTCGCCCCTCCGGTAGATGACAGCGGCCCCTTCGGCTGGGCCCGCAAGCATCTATTCTCGAGCTGGGGCAACGCCATCACCACGGTGGTGCTGATCGTGGCCATGGCCTGGATCCTGTCGTGGTTCCTGGAATGGGCGGTGTTCACCGCCAATTTCACGGCCTCGACCGGCTCAGAGTGCCGTGGCGGGGGCGCCTGCTGGGCGCTGATCCGAGAGAAGTGGCGATTGATCTTCTTCGGCACCTTCCCCTTCGACCAGCAATGGCGGCCCTTCTTCGCCGTCGTGATCATGCTGGCGATGCTGGTCACCACCTCTGACCGGCGCATGTGGAAGCCATGGCGGTTGCTGGCGATCTGGAGCATCGGCTCGTTCTTCACTTTCCTGCTGATGTTCGGTCAGCTCCACATCCCGCTCAGCTTGTTCCTGGCCATTGCGTTGGCGATCGGCGGCGTCGGCATGGGCTTCCGCAAGGGCATCGCCCAGGCCGGCGAGATGAACCTCTATCGCGCGCTCGCCGCCGTCGGCCTGGCCGGACTGGTGCTGCTCGTCGTCGGTGTCCTGCCGAACTGGAAGCTGCCGATCGCGCCCTTCAGCTACGTCGAGACCGGCCTGTGGGGCGGCATCCCAGTGACGCTGATCCTCGCCACCTACGGGCTGCTGTTCGCCTTCCCCTACGGCATCCTGCTGGCGCTGGGGCGGCGCTCCAACCTGCCGCTGATCAAGGGCCTGTGCGTGGGCTTCATCGAGCTGATCCGCGGCGTGCCGCTGATCAGCCTATTGATCATGGCTTCGGTCATGCTGCCGCTGTTCCTGCCGACCGGCGTCACCTTCGACAAGTTCCTGCGCGCCCAGGTCGCCGTCATCCTGTTCGCCGGCGCCTACATCGCCGAGATCATCCGCGGCGGCCTGCAGTCCCTGCCCAAGGGCCAGTTCGAGGCGGCCGACGCGATGGGCCTGAACTATGTGCAGAAGACCGCTCTGATCATCCTGCCGCAGGCGCTGCGCGTGGTGATCCCGCCCTTGATCAACACCTTCATCGGCTTCTTCAAGGACACCTCGCTGGTGCTGATCATCGGCATCTTCGACTTCCTCAACACCGCCAACCAGGCGCTGGTCGATCCCGCCTGGGCCGGCTATCCCGGCGAGGTCTATCTCTTCGCCGCCTTCGTCTACTTCTGCTTCTGCTATTCGATGTCGCGGTACTCCAAGTACCTCGAGGTCGAGCTCAACAAGGGAACCCGCCGCTAGGCGGCCGAGGAGATCAGATCATGGCCGCTACCGCGCGCGACCTCAGCAACGCACCGTCGGTGATCACGCTCCGCGGGGTCAACAAGTGGTTCGGGCAATTCCACGTGCTCTCCGACATCAACCTCGACGTCAAGGAAGGCGAGAAGATCGTGGTCTGCGGGCCCTCCGGCTCGGGCAAGTCGACCCTGATCCGCTGCATCAACCGCCTCGAGGAGCATCAGGCCGGCGACCTCGTGGTGCACGGCGTGCCGCTCACCAACGACGTCAAGAACATCGAGATGATCCGCCGCGAAGTCGGCATGGTATTCCAGTCGTTCAACCTCTTCCCGCACCTCACCATCCTCGACAACCTGACCTTGGCGCCGATCTGGGTGAAGAAGATGCCCAAGAAGGACGCCGAGGAGATCGCCATGAACCTGCTGAAGCGGGTGCGCATCCCCGAGCAGGCGCTGAAGTATCCCGGCCAGCTCTCGGGCGGCCAGCAGCAACGCGTGGCGATCGCCCGGGCCCTCTGCATGCGGCCCAAGATCATGCTGTTCGATGAGCCGACCTCGGCGCTCGACCCCGAGATGGTGAAGGAAGTGCTCGACGTCATGGTCGAGCTCGCCCGCGAGGGCATGACCATGCTGGTCGTGACCCACGAGATGGGCTTCGCCCGCGCCGTGGCCGACCGCGTGATCTTCATGGACCGAGGCGAGATCGTCGAGCAGAACGAGCCCGAGGAATTCTTCGCCAACCCGCGGAACGAGCGCACCAAGCTCTTCCTCGGCCAGATCCTGCGGCATGGCTGAACCGAACGGCGGCGCCTTGGCGCCGCCTTGATCGCGGTCTAGTCACTCGGGCATGAAGATCCTGGTCACCGGCGGCGCGGGGTTCATCGGCTCGGCCGTCGTGCGCCACATCATCCGCGACACCGACTGGACGGTGGCCAACGTCGACAAGCTCACCTACGCGGGCAACCTCGAATCATTGGCCGAAGCACGCGACAGCAATCGGCACACCCATTTCAAGGTCGATATCGTCGATCGCGCCGCAGTCGACAGCGTCTTCGCGACATTCCAACCTGACGCCGTGCTGCATCTCGCGGCGGAAAGCCACGTCGACCGCTCGATCGACGGCGCCGCCCCCTTCATCGCCACCAATGTTGGCGGCACCTATACCCTGCTCGAGGCCGCGCTGGTCTACTGGCGCAAGCTCGACGCCGACGCCCGCGGGCGCTTCCGCTTCCAGCACATCTCGACCGATGAGGTGTTCGGCTCGCTGGGACCTACCGGCAAGTTCAGCGAGACCACGCCCTATGCGCCGAACTCGCCCTATGCCGCCAGCAAGGCTGCGTCCGACCATCTGGTGCGCGCCTGGCACCACACGCATGGCCTGCCGACGCTCGCCACCAACTGCTCCAACAACTATGGGCCCTATCATTTTCCCGAGAAGCTGATCCCGCTCGTCATCATCCGCGCGTTGCGCGGCCAGAAGCTGCCGGTCTACGGCAAGGGCGAGAACGTGCGCGACTGGCTGCATGTCGAGGACCATGCCGAGGCGCTGATCCTGGTGCTGCGCCAGGGCCGGCCCGGCGAGACCTACAACGTGGGCGGCGACAGCGAGCGCAAGAACATCGACGTCGTCCTCGGCATTTGCCGCCTGCTCGACGAGATGGTGCCCGGGAGCCCGCATGTCCCGCACGAGAGGCTGATCGAGTTCGTCACCGACCGCCCGGGCCACGATGCCCGCTACGCCATCGACGCCTCGAAGATCCGCCGCGAGCTCGGGTGGCGGCCGCGCCACAGCTTCGAGGACGGGCTGCGCCAGACCGTTCGCTGGTACCTCGACCACAAGGGCTGGTGGGAACGGGTCATGAGCGGGGCATATCGCGGGGAACGACTCGGGCTTGGATGAGTTGAATCGCCATGAGGTACATCGCGCTTTTTATCGCGGTTGCCCTGCTCATCGGCTGCGACCGCGACCCCTATATCGCCCGCAAGGGCGGCTACATGCCGGGCGAGCCGTACCACCACAACAGCGGCATCTATCCGGGCATGACGTTCAACCAAGCCGGCGCTTGAGCTCCGCCCACTGGTCGAGGATGGGCATGTTCTCGTCTTCCTTCTCGGCCGGCAGCGAGAAGACGACCCGGTCGATGCCGAGCTCGCGATAGCGTTTCAGGCGCTCGAGATCGGGCGGCACGCGGAAGGTGCTGATCGACAGGCTCGCTGGATCGCGGCCGGCCTCCTTGGCCATGGCGCGAAACTTGTCGAGCACCTCTATGCCGTCGCGGTCGAGCCAGTCGTCGCGCGGGATCCAGCCGTCGCCATAACGCACGGCACGCCGCGCCGCAAAGGGGAAGGCGCCACCGACGATGATCGGCGGGTGCGGCTTCTGGAACGGCTTGGGCCACTGCTTCATCTTGTCGAAGTTCACGAACTCGCCGTGGTATTCGGGCTCCTCCTCCGCCCAGATCGCCTTCATCGCCTCGACGCGCTCGCGCGCGAGCTTGTGGCGGCTGGCGAAGGCCGTGCCGTGGTTCTCGATCTCGTCCTGGTTCCAGCCGTTGCCGACACCGAACAGGAAGCGCCCACGGGAGAGCTGGTCGATGGAGGAGACCATCTTGGCGGTGACGATGGGATCGCGCTGGGTGACGAGTGCGATGCCGGTGCCGACTTTCAACTTGCTGGTGACGGTCGCGGCCGTGTTGAGCGCCAGGAACGGGTCCATCAGCTCGTAGTAGGCCTGCACGAGGCCGCCCGCGGCTGGATAGTCCGACTTGCGCGATGAGGGGATGTGCGTGTGCTCGGGAACCCACAGCGATTCGAAGCCGCGTTCCTCCATGGCGCGCGCCAACGGCGCGGGTTGCATGGAACCCGTGGTGAAGAACATGACAGCGCCGATTTTCATGGCTCGATTCGCTCCGCCTCACATGACGATGGCCGCATTGTGGCGATTTTCACCATTTTGGGAACCGTCGAGCGGCAAGCGGGTTGACGTGGCAATCGAACAATTCGAATGAGGAGATCGCCATGAAGTCCGCCAGCTCGATCGTCGTCCTTACCGCACTTGCCGCCTCGGTGGCCGCCTGCTCGGTACAGGAGCGCACCTACTACCCGCGGCAGCAGTATGCCTACGCGCCGGGTACCACGACCTACTACGGCGCGCCGGGCGCCACCGTTGTCACCACCACGCCGGCGCCCACCTACTACACCTACGACCAGCCGAGCTTCCAGAAGTCGAACGTGTACTCGTCGAAGTGGGACTACTACCGCAACTACCAGGGCATCCACGACGGTCCCGAGCGGACCGGCTGGTAGTTCAGCCTAACGTCGCCCGAAGGACGGCCGCGACCTCGTCGACGGCCGTCTCGGGCATGTGCGCCCCCATCGGCAGGCTGAGCACCGTCTCGGCGAGCTTCTCGGCAAGGGGAAACGATCCCTTGCCGAGGCCGAGATCGGCGTAGGCGGCCTGAAGATGAGGCGGAATCGGATAGTGGATCAGCGAGCCGATGCCTGCCTTGTCCAGCGCCTCCATCAGCTCGGCGCGGCGCTCCGCGCGCACGACATAGAGATGCCACACCGGCTCGGCCCATTGTGGCGCGCGCGGCAGGCCGAGGCCGGGAATGCCCGCTAGCTTGTCATTGTAGCGTGCCGCGAGGCGACGGCGGTGCTCGTTCCACGCATCGAGTCTTGGCAACTTCACGCGCAGCAAGGCAGCCTGCATCTCGTCGAGGCGTGAGTTGAAGCCGCGCTCGAGGTTCACGTACTTCACCTTGCTGCCGTAGTTGCGCAACACGCGCAGCCGGTCGGCGAGCTTCGCATCGTCGGTCGTGACGGCGCCGGCATCGCCGAAGGCACCGAAATTCTTGGTCGGGAAGAAGCTGTGGGCGCCGGCGTCACCCAGCGCACCGGCGCGCCGACCGCGCACCTTGGCGCCCTGCGCCTGCGCCACGTCCTCGACCACCTTGAGCCCATGCTTGCGCGCCAGCGTCATGATGGCGTCCATGTCGGCGGGCTCGCCGTAGAGATGGACCGGCATGATCGCCTTGGTGCGCGAGGTGACGGCGGCGGCGATGCGCTCGGGATCGATGTTGGGCCCGTTGGGCGTCGGCTCGACCGGCACGACCTTGGCGCCGACCGCCGTGATCGCCAGCCAGGTGGCGATGTAGGTGTTCGACGGCACGATCACCTCGTCGCCGGCGCCGAGGTCCCAGCCGCGCAGCACCAGCTCCAGCGCCTCCAGCCCGTTGCCCAGGCCGACGCAGTGCCTGGTGCCGCAGAAGGCGGCGTACTCGGCCTCGAAGGCCTCGACCTCCTTGCCGAGCACGAACCAGCCCGATTCCATGACACGCGCGAAGGCCGCGTCGAGCTCGGGCTTCAGCTCGGCATAGACCGCTTTCATGTCGAGGAAGGGGATCATGGCCGGCCCCCTGCGTCCTGGAGGGCCACCTCGCGCTTGAAGACGTCGTAGTCGCGCAGGTACTCGGCGTCCTCGTAGTAGGTCGAGGCGATCACCATGATGGCCGCTCCTTCGGCAAAATCCGTGAGCTCGTGCCACACCCAGGTGCCGACGAAAAGGGCGCGCGCCGGATCGTCCAGGCTGACTGTCTCCTTGGTCCGGCCGTCGTCGAGATGGACGCGGCAGCCACCATGCAGGGGCACGAACACCAGCTCCGACTCGCGATGGCCGTGACGGCCGCGCCATTGGCCCGGCGCGATGTGGTGCAGCCAGAACAGCCGCTTGGGATGGAACGGCAGATCGCGGCCGGCTTCGAAGAAATTGATGCGGCCGCGTTCGTCGACGGCGCCTCGCACATCGATCCAGCGGCAATTCCTTGTCTTCAGTCCAGCGGTCATCAGCGAGCGGTACCCAGTTTGCGCCATTGCATATAGACCACGCCGCTCAGCGCCACGAGGCCGCCCACGATCTGGTAGGCATTGGGCACGAAACCATAAGCCATTGACCATAATACGGCGAAAAACGGCACGAGATTGACCCACAGCGAGGCGACGGCCACGCCCAGCCGGCTGGCGCCGATGTTCCAGAAGTAGCTCCCGAGCGAGCTAGCCAGCAAGGCGATGCCGATGAGCTGCGTCCACGCCCAGCCATCCGTCACCGCCAGCGGCGAGCGCGACCAGCCGAGCGCGATCAACACCACGCTCAGCAGCATCGTCCAGCCGAAGGCTGACAGCGACGCCACGTAGGCGCGATGGAGTTGGCTCGCACGATCGAACCAGACCTGCGCCTTGATGCTGTAGAGCGTCCAGATCGAGTTGGAGAGCAGGACGACGATCTCGCCGCCGCCGAAGGTCATCGGCCCATTGCCGCCGACCAAGGTCGAGGAGACCAGGATTGCCCCGCCCAGCAACGTCAGCGCCAGCGCCACCGGGAAACCGGGATCGAACCTGAGCCCCGTCACCAGCCGCACCGTGACGGCCGACACCAGCGGGCCCGCGACCGCCACCGTGGCGGCGGTGATCGGATTGCTGAACTGCAGGCCGAGCGTATAGACGGCAAAGAAGCCGCCCATCATCAGGCCGAGCAAGGCGAAGCGGCGAAAATCCAGGTCGATGCGCAGGGCTTTCACGCCCTCGACCAGCAGGAGCAGCACGCCCAGCGCCACACCCGCCACCGCGGTACGGATGGCCGACATCGGGATCAGGTCGAAATGCGCCAGCATCACCTTGCTGACGGGCACGTTGGCGCCCCAGCTCGCGCCAACGAAGATCATCGCCGGAAAGGCGACCAGCGTGTGACCGCGATCGGCCATCAGCGGCGGCGCACGGCCTCGTAGCCGACGCGGCAATCCTTGTAGACGTCGGGCTTCTCGGTCGAGACCCGCGCCTCGATCACGCCAGGTTGGGCGAGACACAGGTCGATGATGGCATCGACCAACGTTTCCTGCAGGTTGAAGTGGCGGCTCTTGGCCAGCGCCGTGATGCCGTCATGCACCGTGTCGTAGTTCAAGACGTTGGCGATGCGATCGTTGTGCGCCTTGTCGGCCGGCGCCAGCAGCAGGTCGACGTTGACGACCACCGTCTGCGGCCCCTCCTTCTCGAAATCGTGGATGCCGATCGAGACTTGCAGGCGGAAGTCGCGGATGAAGATGCGGCGAGCGAGGTCGGGGGCCATGTCACGCCTTTCCCTTGCGATCGAAGGCGACGTCGCGCGGCCGCCCTGTCAGATGCTCGCCGCTGTCGACGATCAGCGTGTCACCGGTGAAGGTCGGTGTCTGCAGGATGAAGCGCAAAGCCCGCACCAGGTCCTCGACGGTGACGCCGACGCGCAACGGATTGTCGGCATGCTGCTCGGCGAAGCGCGCATCGGTCTGGCTGCCGCTGCGCAGCGTCAGCCCGGGAGCGATACCGGCCACCCTGAGCCGCGGCGCGAAGGCCTGGGCCAAGAGCTTGGTCAGGCCCTGCAGGCCGACCTTCGACAGCGTGTAGGTCAGGAAATCAGGATTGAGGTTGTAGAGCTTCTGGTCGAGCAGGTTCACGATCACCCCGGTCTGGCCGTCCGGCAGCTGCCGCGCCAGCGCCTGCGAGAGCAGCATGGGCGCCCTGAGGTTGATGGCCATGTGGCGGTCGAAGTCGTCGGCCTTGGCGGTCGGTGCGCGGTCGAGCTTGAACAGCGAGGCGCTGTTGACCAGGCAGGTCAATTGCACGCCCCGCGCACTGCACTTGCCGACCAGCGCCTCGGCCTGACGGGCCGAGGAAAGGTCGGCGCGCACCGCCTTGGCCTTGCCGCCCGCGGCGACGATATCCGCTACCGTCTGGCGAGCCTCGGCAGTCGAGTGATTGTGGTGGACGAACACGAAATAGCCGTCGGCCGCCAGCGCCATCGCCAATGCGCGCCCGACCCGCACGGCCCCTCCCGTTACAAGCGCGCCGTTCATTGCTGGGGGCGCGCGACTCCAGTCGCGCGTCTTTGCCTGACTGGAACGATAATCGCGCCACTGGAGTGGCGCGCCCCCAGCGTACGTCTTGCTAGCTTGACCACGCCAATCTACTAGCATGCGCCCATGACTTCGTCCCCGTATGAAACCGTCGACTGCGTTGTGATCGGCGCAGGTGTCGTCGGCTTGGCCGTCGCCCGCGCCCTTGCCCTTGCCGGCCGTGAGGTCATCGTCGTCGAGGCAGCCGAGGGCATCGGCACCGAGACCAGCTCGCGGAATTCCGAAGTCATCCACGCCGGCATCTACTATCGCAAGGGCAGCCTGATGGCGCGCACCTGCGTCGCCGGCCGGCGCCTGCTCTATGCCTATTGCAAGGAGCACGGCGTACCGCACCAGAATTGCGGCAAGCTGATCGTCGCCACCAACGAGGCCGAGAGCGAGAAGCTCACCGAGATCAAAGGCCGCGCCGAAGCTAACGGCGTCGAGGGCATGCGCCTGCTGAGCGCCGCCGAGGCGATGGCGATGGAGCCCAACCTGCAATGCACCGCGGCGCTGCTGTCGCCCAGCACCGGCATCATCGACAGCCACTCCTACATGCTGGCGCTGCAGGGTGACGCCGAGTCCTGCGGCGCCATGTACGCCTTCCACAGCCCCGTCGAGACCGCGTGCGTCGCCAATGCCGGCATCGACCTCGAGGTCGGCGGCGCCGAGCCCATGAAGCTGCGCTGCCGGCTGGTCGTGAACTCTGCCGGTCTGCATGCACCGACCTTGGCGAAAAAAATCGTCGGCCTGCCATCCGACCGCGTGCCCCAGGCGTATTACGCCAAAGGAAACTACTTCACCTTGACCGGACGCTCGCCCTTCTCGCGCCTGATCTACCCCGTCCCCGTGCCGGGCGGGCTGGGCGTGCACATCACCGTCGACATGGGCGGGCAGGCCAAGTTCGGCCCCGACGTCGAATGGATCGACGGCATCGACTACACGGTCGACCCGCACCGCGCCGACAGGTTCTATGCCGCCGTGCGCCGCTATTGGCCCGGCCTCAAGGACGGCGCACTGCAGCCGGGCTATGCCGGCATCCGGCCCAAGACCGTGCCACAGGGCGCGCCCGCCCAGGATTTCGTCATCCAGGGACCGGTCGATCATGGCGTGCCCGGGCTCATAAACCTGTTCGGCATCGAATCGCCGGGCCTTACCGCCTCGCTGGCGCTGGCCGAGCAGGTGCGCGACATCGCGTCTACATGACCGTGGCCCGGCGAGGTCTTCTTGCCGGCCTCGCGGGTCTGCTCGGCGGCTGCTCGCCAGCGACGCTGCTCAACGTCACTGTCTCGCGCCAGGGCTTTACGCGCGAAGCCGACATCGCCTACGGAAACGATCCACGCCAGAAGCTCGATCTCTACCGACCCGACAAGCCGCCTGCCGACCGCAAGACGGTGATCTTCTTCTATGGGGGCTCTTGGGACTCCGGCAGCAAAGGCGACTACCTGTTCGTCGCCCAGGCGCTTGCATCGAACGGCTACACCGTCGTCATTCCCGATTATCGGCTCTATCCCGCGGTGCGCTTTCCCGCCTTCGTCGATGATGGCGCACGGGCCGTGCGCTGGACCGCCGATCGCGTCGGCACCGACAAGATCTTCGTGATGGGTCACTCGGCCGGCGCCCATATCGCGCTCATGCTCGCGGCCAATACATCCTATCTTGGCGCCGCCGGTGTCGATCGCACGAAACTCTGCGGCGCGATCGGCCTCTCCGGTCCTTACGACTTCCTGCCGTTGAAGTCGGCGAAGCTGATCGAGATCTTCGGTGGGGCGAACAATCCCGAGATCGAGGCCATCACCTTCGCCAAGGCGCCATTGCCGCCGGCCCTCCTGATCCACGGCACGGCCGACACGATCGTCTATCCGCGCAACAGCACGAACCTCGCCGCCGCCTGGCGCGCGGCCGGAGCATCCGTGGACTTGAAGCTTTATCCCGACGTCGGCCATGTTGACGTCGTCGCCGCCCTGTCGGGCCTGCTGAGCGGCCGGGCATCGACGCGCGCCGACGTTGTGGACTGGCTCGGCGCGCATTGAGCCGGGACGTCCACAAAATCGCCGGAATGCCGACGGACGGTCTGGCCACGGCAGGAGCACTGGAAGCATGACATGATCGGGCGTCGCGGAGCCGTCATCGGCGGTCTGGCAGCGCTGACGGGCGGCTGCTCGCCGGCCGCCGCCGTTCTCAATGCCACGGTGCCGCGCACCGGCTACCTACTCGAGGCCGACCTGCCCTATGGTCCGTTGCCGCGCCAGAGATTGGACTTTTACGCGCCGGTTGCGCCGCGTAGCGACGGCAAGACGGTGGTGTTCTTCTACGGCGGCGCCTGGCGGCAGGGCGACAAGGCGGACTACCTGTTTCTGGGCCAGGCGTTGGCCTCGCGCGGCGTCGGTGTCGTGGTTGCCGACTACCGGCTGTTCCCTGACGTTCGTTATCCGGCCTTCATCCAGGATGGAGCACTGGCCGTCAGTTGGTCGGCACGGCGCTTCGGCAGCGAGAAGCTCTTTCTGATGGGTCACTCGGCCGGCGCCTACATCGCCAGCATGCTGGCTGCCAACACCATCTACCTGCGCGCCGTTGCAGTTGATCGCCTGAAGCTCGGCGGCCTGATCGGCATCTCCGGTCCCTATGACTTTCAGCCGCGCAATTACAGCTGGCTGCGCGACGTCTTCGACAGCGCCGACAATGCGGCGATCCAACCGATCAGCCATGCCAGGGCGCCGCTGCCGCCGGCGCTGCTGCTGCATGGTACCGACGATCACCTGGTGACGCCACGCAACAGCGAGCGGCTGGCCGCCGCCTGGCAGGCTGCCCGCGCACCCATTGCGCTCAGGCTCTATGAGAAAGTCGATCATTTCACCATCGTCGGCGCCTTCGCCGACGTCCTGCAGGCCCGGGCGCCAACGCGCGCCGACGTGCTGGCCTGGCTCGACGCGCGCTGACCATACCTTCGTCTGACTGACACGCTGGCGTGCGATGCCTAGTCTCAGGCATCCAACCGACGAGGGACGACCATGAAGATCAATCGCAGTGCATCTGCCGCTTGGGCCGGCGGCCTCAAGGACGGCAAGGGCTCGATCACGACCGAGAGCGGCGCGCTCAGCGCCTATCCCTACGGCTTCGCCTCTCGCTTCGAGGGCAAGAAAGGCACCAATCCCGAGGAGCTGCTGGGCGCCGCCCATGCCGGCTGCTTCACCATGGCGCTGTCGCTGATCCTGGGCGAGGCCAAGTTCACCGCCGAGCAGATGGACACATCGGCCAAGGTCACGCTCGAGCAGGTCGACGGCGGCTTCGCCATCACCGCCGTTCATCTCACCCTCCAGGCGAAGATTCCCGGCATCGACCAGGCGACGTTCGAAGAGCTGACCGCCAAGGCCAAGGCGGGCTGCCCGGTGTCCAAGGTGCTCAAGGCCAACATCACGCTGGATGCGTCGCTCGTCTCATAGACCGCTGAGCGGAAGGCCGTTCCGGGGCTAGTGCGCGCCGGCGAGGTTCGCTAATGCTGGCCGCAACAGGAATCCCGTGGGGAGAGACGGCCAGATGATCAAGACGCGCTTCACTGAGATGTTCGGCATCAAGCACCCGGTCGTGCAGGGCGGCATGCAATGGGTCGGCCGCGCCGAACTCGCCTCGGCGGTGTCCAATGCCGGCGGTCTCGGCATCCTGACCGGCCTCACCCAGCCGACGCCGGATGATCTGCGCAAGGAGATCAAGCGCTGCCGCGACATGACCGACCAACCGTTCGGCGTGAACCTCACGATCCTGCCGACCCTGGTGCCGCGGCCCTACGGCGAATACATCGACGCCATCGTCGAATCGGGCGTCAAGATCGTCGAGACCGCGGGCAACAATCCCAAGCCGTTCCTGCCCAAGCTCAAGGATGCCGGCATCAAGGTGATCCATAAGTGCACCTCGGTGCGCCACGGCATCTCCGCCGAGAAGGCGGGCGTCGATGCGATCTCGATGGACGGCTTCGAATGCGCCGGCCATCCCGGCGAGGACGACGTCCCCAACCTGGTGCTGCTGCCGGCAGCGGCCAACGTCATCAAGATTCCGATGCTGGCTTCGGGCGGCTTCGGCGATGCGCGCGGGCTCGTGGCGGCGCTGGCGCTGGGCTGCGAGGGCATCAACATGGGCACGCGCTTCATGGCCACGAAGGAAGCGCCCATCCACGACAACGTGAAGGCTGCCCTGGTCTCGAGCGACGAGCGCTCGACATCGCTGATCTTCCGCACCATGCGCAATACCAGCCGCGTCTACGGCAACTCGGTGGCCAAGAAGGCGATCGAGATGGAGCACGAGGGCAAGACCATCCAGGAGATCGGCCCCATCGTCGCCGGCACGCGCGGCAAGGTGGTCTACGAGACCGGCGACCTCGAGCACGGTATCTGGTCGGCCGGCACGGTGATGGGCCTGATCCAGGACATCCCGACCTGCAAGGAGCTGGTCGAACGCATCGTCAGCGAGGCCGAGGAGATGATCCGCGGCCGGCTTGCCCGGGCGGTCGCCGCCTGAGGCAGGACCACGTGATGGGCCTCAGGCCACGATGGCCCTACGCCGCCACCAGCGGACGGCAAGACCGATCAGCGGTGACGGCAGGCAGGCCGCCACCACGAGCGGCCCCGCGTCGGACAGCATGCAATTCCAGCCGGTGCGCTGGCCGACCAGGCAGTCGTACTGGTCGACCGAGAAGGCGATGGCCGACAGCATCAGCGGATTGACGAACGTCGCTACAAGCCAGAGCTTCCAGCCGGCGGCTTCAAAGCCCGGCCGCCACCAACAGATCAGCGAGCCAATCGCGGCGTTGGCCCCGAGCACGCTGCTGAACACCACGACCGCCTTCAGGTCGAGCGTGGCGCCGCTCACCAAGCCGACAACGAAGGCGCCGATCACATGGCCGTACACGAAAGGATGGATTCGCCGCATGCGTCAAACGCCGCGCGGGTGACGGCGCTGCTTCCACCAGCGCCACAGCCAGCCGCCGAACGGAGGCACGAGGCAGGCGCCGGCGACAATGATGGCGATGGCGGCCCCCAGGCAGTCCCAGCCTCGCTTGTTGCCGAGCACGCAGTCGGCATCGACGGCGATGAAGCCCAGCGCCACCAGCATCAACGGATTGGCAAGGATGGCGACGGGGATCAGTTGCCAGGCCGGCGCGTCGAGGCCTGGCTTCCACCAGCAGAAGGTCGAGCTGATGACCGCCCCGGCCGCCAACATGATGGCGCCCATGATGGCCGCCTGCACATCGAGTGTGGCGCCGACACCGGCACCCACGATCAGCGCGGCGGCAAGATGGCCCCAGACAAAGGGGTGGATGCGTTTCACGAGTGCTTTCTATCTTGCCGGACCGCGGGCCTCCAGGCCCGCGGCCCGGCAAGAGACTAGACAGGCATGATGCCTCGGCGAGGGGCGGGACCGGCATAGGTTTCAGCGCTGACAGGAGCGCCCATCGCCTTGAGCGCATTGCGCTGCTCGGCGATCGGCACGCGCAGCACTGCGTCCTCGATCTTCGCCAGCTTGGCGAGCGGCGGTGAGGCGAGCACGCGGGCGATCCAGGCGGCCGTCTTGGGCCAGCGGCCGGCATCGATCTGGAAGCGCACCCAGCCGGCATTGCGGAAGAATGCAGCGATGGTGATGTCGGCAACGGACAGGGTGCTGCCGAAGCGGAAGCCGTCAGCCGGCGCCTCACCTTCCAGATAGTCGAGCACCGTCGGGATCTCTTCCTTCAGTGTGCGATCCACCATCTCGCGGTCGCCCTTCTCGCCCCACACCGACGGCCGGATGGCGATCTGGTTGAAGAACCGCCAGATGAAGACGTCGCCCATGCGGGTGTCGGCGAACTCTTCCAGCCAGCGCGCGCGGGCGCGATCGGCGATGTCCTTTGGCAGCAGCGCGGGATCGGGCTGCTTGTCCTCGAGGTACTGGCAGATCGCCGAGGAGTCCGACAGCACGAGATCGCCGTCGACCATCACCGGAATGCGCCGCAGCGGGCTCAGCCTGGAGAACCGGTCGTCGCCGAAGAACGGCACGATGTGGTCGACCTCGTAGGCCATGCCCTTTACCTCCAGGCAGGCCAGGACCTTGCGGACATAAGGCGACAGGTAGCTGCCGACGATCAGGATTGGCTTCATGGCACTTTCCATGCATCTACATTCTATGTATATACATATGATAATGACCAAGCATAGACAAGCCCCGAAAACGCTGCGCTCCGACGCCCGGTCGGCGCTGGCGACCTGCGCCGGCTGGAACCTGCGGCAGGCCGCCCGGCGGGCCACGCAGTTCATGGAGGAGCGCATGGCCCAAGCCGGCGTCTCCTTCTCCCAGTTCGGCCTGATGGCCGAGATCGCCTCGGCCGAGGACGACACGGTGAGCGCGCTGGCCGCGCGCATGGGCCTCGACCAGTCGACCCTGTCGCGCACCTTGCGCACGCTCGAAGCCGACGGCCTGGTCGAGATCGCGATCGTCGAAAGCGACCAGCGCAAGCGCATGGTGTGGCTCACCGAAAAAGGCGCGCGCCGCCTGGAAGCCGCCCTCGCCGCATGGCGGCAGGCCCACACGGCCTTGGCCAAGCAGGTTTCCGTCGACACGGTCCGCCGCCTGACGCGCGAGGTCGACGCGCTATGAAGACCGTGCTCGACAGCCGCGCCGCCTGGATCACGGCGAGCGCGGCGCTGGCCATCATGACCATCGCCTACGGCGCGCCCTTGGTCGTCGTGGTGGCCATGAAGCAGATTGCAGCCGAGCTTCAGACCAGCCGCGCCGCGCCCGCCGGCGCAAGCTCGCTCAGTTACGTCGGCGCAGCCTTCGGCGGCATCGTCGCCGGCTGGCTGGCCGGGCGGCTCGGCATCCGGCCCATCGTGATCTTCGGCTCGACCATGGTAGCGCTGGGTCTGACGCTCTCGTCATGGGGCGGGATGGCCGAGCTTTATCTCGGCCACGGCATCTTCATGGGCCTGTTCGGCACCTCCTGCATGTTCTCACCGCTGCTCACCTACGTCAGTCTCTGGTTCGAGAGACGCCGCGGCTCGGCGGTGGCGCTGATCGCCTCGGGACAGACGGTCGCCGGCGCGATCTGGCCGCCCCTGCTGCAGTTCGGCATCGACGAGGTTGGCTGGCGCCATACCATGCTGTGGTTCGGCGGCTTCGTGCTGGTGTCGGGTGCGACGCTCACCATGATCTTCCTGCACCCCGCACCGATCGCTCCATCGGCCACGGCGGCCGGTGCCGCAAACGGGCAGCGGCGCGATTCGACGCTGGGCCTGCCGCCCAATCTGCTCATGGTCCTGCTGATGATCGCGGTCTATTCGTGCTGCGTGCCCATGGCCATGCCGATGAACCACGTCGTGGCCTACTGCGGCGACCTGGGCTTCGCCTCGCAATACGGCGCGGCCATGCTGTCGGTCCTGCTGGGCGTTGCCTTTCTGGCGCGTCAGTTCTGGGGCTGGCTGAGCGACCGGATCGGCGGCTTCCACACGCTGCTGTTCAGCTCGCTGGTGCAAGCGACGGCGCTCGCGGGCTTCCTGGTGACCAAGGACATGGCCGCCCTCTTCGTGGTCTCAGCCGCCTTCGGCTTCGGCCTGTCGGGACTGTTGCCGGCCTACGTGATCGTCATCCGCGACTGCTTCTCGGCCCACGAAGCGAACTGGCGCATTCCCACGGTCATGTTCGCCGGCCTTTTGGGCATGGCGAGCGGCGGCTGGGGAGCGGGCATGCTTTATGACCAGTTCGGCGGCTATCTGCCAGCCTTCTCGACCGGCATCGCCTTCAACTTCCTGAACCTCGGCGTATTGCTGTTCCTGGTGTCGCGTCACACGAGGTTGATTCGGCAGCCGCAGACCTCGATCTGAGCCGGCCCGCGGTCGCGATACCGCTTCTTGGCGGCGGCCAGCACGCGCTCGCGGTCCACCACCTTGACGTCGTAGGCCGACACGCCGGGCCCGCGCCCGTCGACGATCGGCGTGAAGCGGATCTCGCCGTCATCGTCGAGGCGGATGATGTCGTCCTTCGCCGGACGATTGAGCAGCTTGGACCAGTGAGCGGCGGCCTTGCCCGGATCCTCGGCCTGGATCTCGACGCCGGCCAGCCCGTTGGTCACGTCCGAGCGCGCATGCTTCAGCCAGTCCTTCTCGGCCGGCGGCCACCACAGTTTGGGATCGACGCCCGGCGGCGCGAAGGTCGTGTCGAGCGACAGCAGCACGCCCGACGTGTCGGACGGATGGAAGTGGGTGTAGTTATATTCTGGGAGATCCTTCTGGGCGACGGCGCGTACGCCCAAGCCCGTGACGCGCGCCCGCTCGGCCTTGGCGTCGTGCACCTGGATGATCACCATGTAGCCGCCGTCGCCCTTGCGCCGCTCGATGTAGCGGCCGGCCGAAGTGCCGGGCTGCTCGGGTGTGACGATCTCGAGGAAGTCATGGCCGATCGGGCAGACGACGTTGACCAGGCCCCACTTGGCAACGCCGGGATCGCGATAGGCGACCTCGATCCCAAGGATGTCGCACAGTTCTTCACGCGAGCTTTCGAGGTCCTTGCAGACGAAGACGCACTGCCTGAGCTTCATCGTTCCACTCCCTAAGCTGTCGTTTGTCGCTTAGAGTAACGCCATGCGGACCGTGTGGACCATGGGCTTCGTGGCGGCGGCCGCCCTGTCATTCTGCTTCCCGGATTTCATCGTCTTCCGCTTCACCCAGGCCCTGATCTGGGCGATCGCGCTGCTGGGTCTGGTGCTGCTGTGCGGTGTCAGCGGCCAGTTCTCCTTCGCCCAGGCCGCCCTGTTCGGTGTCGGCGGCTACAGCGCGGCGATGATCGGCACCCACACGCCGCTGTCGGTCTACTGGGGCCTGCCGGCCGCGCTGCTGATGGGTTACGCCGCGGGCTGGGGACTGGGCCGCATTGCCGGCGGACACAGCCTGTGGACGCAGGCGCTGGTCACTTACGCCTTTGCCATCGCCTTCCCGCAACTCCTGCGCTGGCGCCTGATCGAGCAATGGACCGGCGGTGTGCAAGGCCTCTATCTCGACTTCCCGACGCCGCCCGGCGGCATCAGCGCCGACCGTTGGAACTTCATGATGGCGCTCGTTCTGCTGGCGGCCGGCGTCTGGCTTGCTGGGAACATGATTGCAAGCCGCTCTGGCCGGGCGTTGATGGCGGCGCGCGACAACGACCTTGCCGCCGCTGCACAGGGCATCCGCGTCATCCAGGTGCGCGCCACGATCTCTGGCATCGCCGGTGCGTACCTCGCGCTGGCGGGATGTCTCGCCTCCTACCAGTACGGCTATGTCGGTCCGACCGGTTATAGCTTCGCGATGTCGGTGCAGATGCTGTTCGGCCTGGTGATCGGCGGCATGTATTCGCCGGTCGGCGCCATCGTGGGCGGGTTGTTCCTGCAATTCTTCCCGGACCTCATCGCGGGCCTGGGCAAAGGCTTGTCGGGCCTGCTCTATGCCGTGCTGCTGATCGGGGGCATGGTGCTGATGCCGCGCGGCATCGTCGGAGCCCTCATGCACCTCCCCCGTCTTACGGGGACGGCCGGGAGGGGGAAGGCCTCATGGACGCTCTACGGAAGACGAAGATCATGATCTGCAAGGATCGCACACCGCGACTGGGGCTCTCCCCCTCCCAGCCCCCCCGTAAGATTCTATCAGGAGCTGTTCGTGCCGCCGAACGGCCGCCAGATGCGCCTGGCCGAGATGGTGCTGCCGACGGGCCGCTGACGTCTATCGTTTGGGGTTGACCGGCGTGGCAAGCAGCGACGGCCTGGCGCAATGGCGGTCGAACAACGCATCGAGCTTGCGCCGGCCGCGCCATGGCATGATCTCGCGCGCCTCACAGAAGGCCATCGGGCAGAGGAAGGCGATGTCCATGATCGAGAACCAGCCCACCGCGAAGCCCTCATCGGTCACACGCTGCTCCAGCCAGTCGAGGCAGCGCTCGATGCGGGTCTTCTGGCGCGCGAGGTAATCGGAGTTCTCGGGCGTGATGCCGTCGTTTCCCATCAAGCGGATGTTGACGACGCTCGTGGCGCAACTCGCGAGCGTGGCGAGCGTCGTCATGTCGTCCCAATGGCGGTCCGGCCGCGCCATCCACGGCGAAAGCGGCGGCGTCGCCGCCATGTCCGCCGCCGGCCGGGAGTCGGGGTAGGTCCTGAGCAGATAGTCGACGATGAGGTCGGATTCCCACAGCCGGCGTCCGCCGTCGTCGAGCACGGGAACCGCCAGTGTCGGCCCGGGCGCCTCGTCGACCGGGCGCACGCGATCCTGGATGTCGGCCTCGTAGGCTAGTCCCTTCTCCGCCAGGACGATGCGGACCTTGCGGGCGAAGGGGGAGCCGTTCGAGCAGTAGAGCTTCATCGCCCTGGTTCGCCTCCCCTTCATGAGGTGGGGCCGTCAGTAGCCCTTGAACACAGGCGCGCGCTTCTCGACGAAGGCGCGGGCCGCTTCCTTGTGGTCCTCGGTCTCGCCGGTGCGGATCATGCGCGCGGCTTCGGAGTCGAGCGCCTCGGAAAGCGAGCCCTCCTCCGCCACCTTCATGTTCTTCTTCACATGCCACCAGGCCACACGCGGTCCGGCCGCGAGCTTCTTGGCGAACGCCATGGTCTCACCGTCGAGATTGGCATCGTCGATGACGCGGTTGGCGAGCCCAAGCTTTTCGATCTGGTCGGCGTTCAGGATCTCGGCGGTGAAATAGAGCTCACGCGCCTTGGCGGTGCCCACGAGCTTGTGCAGGAAATAGTGCGAGCCGAAGTCGCCGGAGAAGCCCACTTTGGCGAACGCCGTCGTCATGCGCGCGCTCTTGCCGGCAAACCGCATGTCGGCGGCCAGCGCCAGCGACAGGCCGGCGCCCGCGGCCACGCCGTTCACCATGGCGATGGTGGGCTTGCCCATCTCGTGCAGCAGCTCCGACACCTTCATGCGGATGCGAATGTCGTGGACCTTGTCCTCGTAGGTCTTGTCCTGGTCGCGGCCGGCCGCCATCGACTTCACGTCGCCGCCGGCGCAGAAGGCCTTGTCGCCCGCGCCGCGCACCACCACGCAGCCGATGTCGCGCGAGCTCGCCGCCTCGTTCAGCGCATCGGTCAGGCTGTTCATCATGTCGCGCGACAGGGCGTTCATCGCGTCGGGACGGTTGAGCGTGATCTTCATGACGCCGTCTTCGACGGATTTCAGCAGGTGGGACATCGACTTCCTCCGGGATTGCGAATCGACTGTGTTGCGGCGAATGTTTCCCAAACCACGCGGTCGCGCAACGGCATTCGGTCTTGCGCAGCGGAACGAAAAGGCGAGGAAAGCTCATGGCCTACGAGACCCTGCTCATCAGCCTCGAGGACGGCGTCATGACCGTGACCTTGAACCGGCCCGACAAGCTCAACGCCTTCAATACGGTGATGAGCAAGGAATTGATCGACTTCTTCCAGGGCGTGAATGCGATGGATGAAGTGCGGGCGATCGTCGTGACCGGCGCCGGCCGCGCCTTCTGCGCCGGCGCCGACATCTCGGGCGGCAGCGGCGCCTTCCAGGTGTGGAACGATGGGACCGCGCCGCAAAAGCGCGAGGCGCGCGATTCGATCACCTTGGCGATCTTCAACTGCCTGAAGCCGATCGTGGCCGCGATCAACGGCGCAGCGGTCGGCGTCGGCATCACCATGTGCCTGCCGATGGACGTTCGCCTGATGTCGAGCGCGGCCCGCATCGGCTTCATCTTCAACAAGCGTGGCATGGCGATGGAGGCGGGCTCGTGCTGGTTCCTGCCGCGGCTGGTCGGCATGCAGCGGGCGCAGGAATGGGTGATGACGGCCGAGCTGTTCGGCGCGGACGAGGCGTTGAAGGGCGGGCTGGTGCGCTCGGTGCATGCGCCGGAGGAATTGCTGCCCGCGGCGCAGGCGCTGGCCAGGAAGTTCGCGGCCTCGACGTCCTCGGCCGTCGCCGCCGCGGTGAACCGCCGCCTGATGTGGAGCATGCTGGGCGCGCAGGATCCGCTCGATGCCGTGACCCTCGACCTGCAATGCGTCGGCTACCTCGCCGCCGGCGCCGACGCGCAGGAAGGCATAAAGTCGTTCTTCGAAAAGCGCGCCCCCGCCTTCCCGCTCAAGCCCAGCAAGGACATGCCGCCTTTCGGGCCGTGGTCGAAGTAGCGTCATCATCTTCCGGACCGCCGGCCTCCGGCCGGCTCATGATCGTGATGCCGGCCGGAGGCCGGCGGTCCGGAAGAACATGAAAGACGCGGAATGGGCGATTCCCACATAAACGGGCATTCCCCATCCTGATTTCACATAACCACACATAAACGGTCATCGGCCTTTCGCAGAAAGCGACGCAGATGCCTTCCGGCATAACCGGAGGCTTCCAATGACCGACTTCGACTTGAGACGTCGCCAAGTTCTGATCGGCGCACTCGCGGCGGGCGCCTTTGCCGCCAATGCCGCCCACGGCGAGGACAGCACGTCGAAGGCCGCGCCCCGGCGGAAGCTTACCGTGGGCATGTCCGGCTTTCCGCCGGCGCTCGAACCGGTCCTGTTCGTCCACACCGCGACACGCCGCGTCGTGCCGCAGATGTTCGACACGCTGATTGCGTTCGATCACGCCAGGAATATGGCGCTTCGCCCAGCGCTGGCCGAGCGTTGGGAACGCGTCGGACCTGGCGCCCTGCGCCTGTTCTTGCGCAAGGATGTCGTCTTCCACGATGGCAGCCCGTTTACGGCCGAGGACGTCGCCTTCACCTTCAGTCCTGACCATCTGCTAGGCCCCGGTCGGTCGGGCCGCTCCATCGCGATGCAGACGCTCGAACGGGTCGACCGGGTCGAAATCATCGATCCGTATACCGTGATCGTCCATGCCAAGGGCAACGACGCCCTGCTCGAGCAGCGCCTGGCTGCCTGGGCATCCGAGATCGTCTGCAAGCGCGCCTTCGATGCCGCGGGCTCGTGGGACCGCTGGACGGCGGCGCCGGTCGGGAGCGGGCCGTATCGGCTGGTCTCGCAGAAGCTCGACACAAACGTCGTGCTGGCGCCACACGACGCATACTGGGGCGGCAAGCCGCCCTTCGACGGCATCGAGTTCCGCATCATGCCGGAGTTGGCCACGCGCATGAACGGTCTGCTCACCGGCCAGGTCGATCTGATCACCGACGTTCCGCCCGACCAGTTCTCGGAGATCCAGAAGCGTTCGGGCCTGGAGGTCGCCGGAG
This sequence comes from Reyranella soli, assembly GCF_007992495.1. Taxonomy (GTDB): domain Bacteria; phylum Pseudomonadota; class Alphaproteobacteria; order Reyranellales; family Reyranellaceae; genus Reyranella; species Reyranella soli. The sequence continues at coordinate 12,390 of NZ_BKAJ01000078.1, read as the reverse complement.
GCGCGGTCCAGAACGTCCGTTACCTCGCCATCGATTCGGAGACGCCAGGTCTCACCGATCCGCGCGCGCGCCGGGCACTCAGCCTCGCGATCGACCGGAAGCTGTTCGTCGAATCGCTGTGGGACAATCGCGTCCCGGTGCCCAACAGCTTCCAGTTCCCCAGCTTCGCGGCCGGCTACATCGAGGACTACCCGGCCCTGGCATACGACCCGGAGCTGGCGCGCAAGCTCCTGAAGGAGGCCGGCTACAAGGGAGAGACGATCACTTACCGCCTGCTCAACAACTACTACACCAACCAGGTCTCCGGCGCGCAGGTGATGGTCGAGATGTGGAAGGCCGTTGGCCTGAACGTCAGGATCGAAATGATGGAGAACTTCTCCCAGATCCAGAAGAAGCCGGTTCAAGCGATCTACGACAGCTCGTCGACCGCGGTCTTCCCGGACTATCTCGGCCATGCCTGGCGCGAGTTCGGTCCCAACGGCACCTTGCCGAAGCAGGTCGGAATCTGGCGCAACGGGGAGCACTTCGCCCTCGGGGCGAAGCTGCAGGATACGGTCGACGCCGGCGAGCGCCGCAAGCTGATCCGACGCATGCTCGAGATCATCGACCGCGAAGACCCGCCCTGCGTCGTGCTGCACACCTCCGGCCAGTTCTACGGCAAGCGGCGGGACGTGCCCTGGCTTCCCGGCCAGACACTCGACTTGAACTTCGGGCCCTTCAACCAGGCCTATTCGCGGACGTGAACAGCATGGGCGACCAGAAACACGAATCGTCGCGCCGGCGAGACGGCGCCACCCTTGGGGCAGCACGCCAGCAGCGCATCCTGGACATGGTCTCGCGCGGCGAGATCATCGCCGTCGGCGATCTCGCGCAGCGCTTTGGCGTGTCGCAGGAAACCATCCGGCGCGACATCCGCACCCTCGATGAAGCCGGCGGACTGCGTCGGGTCCATGGCGGGGCAGCGCCGGCGGGCACCGTCGACCTGACCGCGCGCCGGCCCGTGGTGGAACGGCTGGATGTCGACCGCGCGGAAAAGACATTGGCCGCCCAGGCAGCGCTTCCGCTATTCAAGGACGGCATGAACGTCTTCCTTGGCGGCAGTTCGACCATGCTGTTGCTGGCCGAAGCGCTCACTCAGCACACAGCTGCGCTATCGGTCACCACCAACATGATCGACATCGCCACGACGTTGCGACAACCGGCCGCTGCAAGGTCACGCTGCTCGGCGGCACGCTGAACGCCGCCACGCGGACGCTGATCGGGCCGCATATGCTGGAGGCGCTCGACCGCCAGGTCTTCGACCTCGCGGCCTGCGGCGCCAGCGCGATCGACCCGCTGCACGGCGCGCTGGGGCCGTCGGAATGGCATGCCGCCATCGGCGCCGCGCTAGCCAGGCGGGCGCGTCGGCTCGCCTTTATCGTCAATGCCGGCAAGTTCGGCCGCAGCGACGCTCACGTCGTCCTGCCAATCAACCGCATCGATGCCCTCGCGACGGATCGGCGGCCGCCGCCGCAGATCGACGAGGAGATCGCCGCGACCGGCATCACCCTTCTCCTTCCCATTGCCAACGACGGCGCAAGATGACCACCAATCGCACACGCGTTCTCATCGTCCTTTTCGACGGGTTGCGTCCGGATCTCATCGGACCGACCACCACGCCAAACCTGCATCGCCTGCAGCAACAGGGCGTCACCCTGGCGCGACAGCGCACCGTCTGGCCCAGCGAAACGCGCACCGCACTCACCAGCCTCGTCACCGGCACTTCACCGGCCGGGCATGGCATCGTCGGCAACAGCTATCTCGATCGGACCCACATGCCGCCGCGCTATGCCGACACCGGCGACGATCGGGCTGTCGAGACTCTCGACGCTGTGGCCGGCGGGCGTCTCATCGGCACTCCATCCCTCGGCGAGACCCTGGCATCGCATGACCGCACGCTCGCCGTGCTGGCGTCCAACTCCGCCGGCGCGACGCGGCTGCTCAATCACAAGGCCCGCAAGCTCGGCCAACTCACCCTGTCCGGACACCATCCGCGCGTGGCAACCTCGACCGAGATGCTGGCTTCGATCGAGGCCCGGCTCGGCCCGCCGCCGCCATCGGAACCGAAAGGCACGTCCGACCTTGCGGCACAGCAATGGATGACCAGCGCCTTCCTCGACATCGTCTGGCCCGAGATCGCGCCGGATGTCACCATCCTGTCCTACAGCGAGCCGGACGTCTCCTCGCACTATATCGGTACGGCAGCACCCGCGACGTTACAGGCCATCGCCTTCACCGACGCCCAGTTCGGACGCGTGCTCGACTGGTGGGAGGCCGAGGGCCGGGACGCAGGTGTGCAGGTGATCGTGGCCTCGGACCATGGTCACGTCACGGCCCGTCGCCGCGCCAGTGTCGGCGACGCGCTTGCGACGGTAGGCCTGCGATGCGGCCGCGCCGACGAACCCGGCGTCGACGCCATCCTTATTCCCAGCCAGACCGGCGCGCTCTATTTGCGCGAGCCGTCCGACGAGATCATCCGCCGCGCGGTCGCGGCGATGATGGAAGCGCCATGGTGCGGTCCGGTCTTCACGGCAGCCCGCACCGGGACCGAGGGCATCGCGCCCGGCAGCTTCGCCCGGCACCTGGCCTTGGTGGAGCACGCGCGTTCGGCCGACATCATGTTCTGCTATCGCACTGACGACGATCCCGATCCCTTCGGCCTGCCGGGCGGCACCTGGAGCCAGGACTGGCCGCTCGGTTTCGGCATCCACGGCGGCCTGCACAAGAAGGAGATGGCGTCGGTCGGCATCATGGCCGGTTCGGCCTTCAAGTCCGGGCACCAGTCATCGACGGCCTCCGGCATCGGCGATTTCGCACCGACGATTCTCTCGCTGCTGCAGATCGGCCGGCCGGCCGGGATCACCGGGCGTGTTCTCGACGAGACCTTCTCACGCGCCGTGGCCGACCTGCCGGCGATGCAGGAGGACGCCCACGAAATCGCCAGCGGCGCCTATCGTCAGGGCCTGCTGCGCCTGCGCGTCGGCGACACGATCTATCTCGACCACGGCTGGGCGGAGAGTCGGTAGTCATACGCGGACCGCGGGCGTCCCGCCCGCTCGTGATTCATGAGCGGGCGGGACGCCCAGGGCGCATGTGAATGCGCCTAGGTCCGCGCTTCGCTAAAGATTCTCCGTTACCAGGTCCCACACGTCGCCGGCGCGGCCGCCGAGCATCGCCTTGACCGAGTAGAGCGCGGTGCCGAACACCTGCCCGCCGCTGACGACGGACGGCATGACCAGCTCCATGCGGCTGGTGACGACGTCGAGCAGCGCCGGGCCGGGCTGGCTCAGCCAATCCTTCACCGCGGCATCGAGATCGGTTGCCTTCTCGACCCGGCGCGCATGAAAGCCGATCGCCTCGGCGACGCGCGAGAAGTCGGGGTTCACAAGATCTGTGTAGGCGTTCAGCAGGCCCTCGACCTTCATTTCCAGCTCGACGAAGCCCAGCGCGCCGTTGTTGAACACCACGATCTTGAGCGGGATCTTCTCCTGGATGGCCGTCAGCAGGTCGCCCATCATCATGGCGAGCCCACCGTCCCCCGACATCGAGATCACCTGCCGCCCCGGAAAGGCGCGCTGCGCGCCCAGCGCCTGCGGCATGGCATTGGCCATGGTGCCGTGGGTCAGGCTGATCAGGGTGCGCCGCCTGCCGTTGGCCCTGACATGGCGCAGCAGCCAGACCGTGGGCGACCCGCCGTCGGCGGTGAAGATCGCATCCTCGGCGGCGTGCGTGTCGATCAGGTGGGCGAGATACTGCGGATGGATCTTGCCCTCGTGTGCGACCGCGCGCTTCTCCAGCGCCGCCTGCGCCTTGTCGTGTCGCGCCAAGCAATCGTCCAGGAAGCCGCGCTCGCTGCGCGCCGTCACCTTGGGCAGCAGCGCCGCGACCGTCGCCTTGATGTCGCCGACCACGCCCACCTCCACCGGATGCCGCCGGCCGAGATGGGTCGGATCGATGTCGACCTGAACGATGCGCGCCTTTTCGGGATAGAACTGTCGCCAGGCGAAGTCGCAGCCCAGCAACAGCAGCGTGTCGCAGGTCCTGATCGTGTGATAGCCGCCGGCCGTGCCCAGCATGCCGGTCATGCCGACATTGTAGGGATTGTCGTACTCGATGAAGTCCTTGGCGCGCGAGGTGTGGGCGACCGGCGCCTTGAGCTTCTCGGCCAGCGCCACGATCTCGTCATGCGCGCCCTGGCAGCCCGAGCCGCCATAGATCGCGATGTTCTTGCCTTCGTTCAGGATCAAGGCGATGCGGTCGAGCTCGGCATCGGACGGCCGCAGCAGCGGTTCGGCCCTGTGCACCGTGAAGGCGGGCTCGACCGGCGCCGTCGCCTTGGAGATGTCGACCGGCACGATCAGCACCGCTACGCCGCGCTTGGCGAGAGCCGCCTGGCAGGCCATCGCCACCTTGCGCCGCGCCTGGGCGGGCGACCGGATCTCGGAGCAGAAGACGCTGCAGGATCGATAGACCTGCTCGAAGTCGACTTCCTGTGGAAAGTCGAAGTCACGCTCCACCGAGGTGATCTGGCTTGCGATCAGCACGACGGGCGCGCGGTTGCGGTGCGATTCGAACAGGCCGTTGATGAAGTGCAGGCTGCCCGGCCCACACGACCCCGCGCAGGCGGTGAGCTCGCCCGTCAGCAACGCTTCCGCGCCCGCCGCGAAACCGCCCGCCTCCTCGTGGCGCACATGGACCCATTTGATGCCGCTGCGCCGGATCGCGTCGGTGACGTAGTTCAGCGTGTCGCCCGGCACACCCCAGCAGTGCTTCACGCCCGCGGCCTGTAGGGTCTCGACGATCACTTCCGCGACGGTCTGGCTCATGGCGGCCCCCTCTATTGGCATGACCACTCTGCCACGATGTGGGGGGTTCTGCGAAATTGTCCGCTTGGAAGGCGGCATCGACCGGCGTTTAATGACGCCTCGCGGAGGTTGCCCTGATGTCGCCAGACTCTGTCACCGCAACGCGTACCACCGATCCCCGCTACACCGCGCTGGAAGAGCGCGTCATGGCCCGCGACCAGAAGGGCGCGAGCGAGGTCTATTACGGGCTGGTCCGCGACGGCCGGCCGGTCACCGAGATGCTGCGCGAGGCCGTGCGCATCCACGCTCCCTATACCCACGTGCCCTATCACGAGCGCATGGACGACGGGTACATCAACTTCGTGAACAACGACCATTGCCTCCTGAGTGCACGCGCCAGCCTGAACCTCAGCAAGATGCTGCCGGGCGCCGCTTCCGGCCTGCCGTTGGCCCAGACCATCTGGTACATCCCGACCGGGCTCGACATCTGGAACCAGAAGATCGCCAAGGCGCCCGGCCACTATTCGCGCGGCTTCCAGATGCCCGACGGTCCGCCGCCAGCCCCGGTCGTGCACTGGCCCGACCAGACACCCATGGCACTGGACGGACCGCTGAAGCAGCGGCTGGGGCAATGGATGACGCTGGTCCATCGCGGCAACGTCATCGATGCCTACCGCGTGTTCCTCGGCCTGATGCAGAACCCGGCCGAGCGCCGCGCCGCATTGGCCGAGCTCTGCTTCGCCGGCCTGATCGACGTGCAGGACCGCTCTTTCCTGAACCGTTCCTACACGACCGGCCACAAATCCTTCCGCGCCCGCGCCACCGTCGAGCTGGGCGAGGCGATCGGCTGGCACGACGCGCACGACGTGCTCTATGCCGGCGCGCTCGACATAGCCGTCGGCCCGCGTTGGTACTCGCTCTACGAGGTGGCCTGCAACGCCATCACCGTCCATCTCGAGGACCAGAAGCTGCACGCCATACCTTACGGCGGCACCACAGAGCAGGAACGCGCGATCCTGGCCAACAACAAGGCGCCGCTCGATGCCCGGGAGACCGAGGCGCTGATCGAGATCATCGTTCGCGAGCCCGAGCCGGCTTACCTGCCTCACCTCACGGAACTCCTGAAGGCGGGCAAGAACCCGCGCGCCCTTTTGGACGCCATCCAGGTCGGCGCCGCGACTGTCGCCTTGGAAACCCACGACGAGCTCAACTTCTCCCTGCCGCAACACTGCTACGAATACGTCAACACGCAGGGCTGGTTCTGGGACACGTTCGAGCATCCGCAGCGGCTGAAACTGCTCTATCTCGCCGCCGCCTATCTCAACCAGAATGCCTGGCACCAGAAGCTGACCGGCGAGCTCACCCCGCCGCGCATCGAGACGCAGTCGATCCGCGGGCTCGACGCCGAAGCGGTCGCAAGCCGCGTCGAGGCAGCCTGCGTGGCGCTCGATTCGCCCAAGGCGCTGGGCTGGATCCAGGCCGCGCTCGACGGCGGCCTCGACCGTAACAGCGATATTGGGCCGCTGGTGCGCGCGATCGCCATGGCCTGCTCGCGACTCGGCAACGACCCGCACAACCAGGAGATCGCGTTGTGCATGGTCGAGGACTTCGGGAAGAATCGGAATCCCCTCAAGGGCCGCCTGCTGCTGGCCGCGGCCCATCACACGGCGCGCCATCGCAAGTACGGCGATCCGCTGGATTGCAGCCGTCGCTTCGGCAAGGCGCTGGGCATCGCCGCACTCGCCTGACATTGACAGGCCGCGACCGCGCGGCGCATGCTTGCCGCGCTGCTGTAGGGCGCATCGGCTGCGGCCGAAGGGGCCATGCCCACCTACGTGACGTCAACCGTAGCTGCGCCCATGCCCAACCTCGAGAACCTCCGCAAGCAGGCCAAGCTTTATCTGCGCTGGCATCGTGACGGCCGCTATCCCGTCGCAGCGCAGATCAGAGCCGCACTGCCGCATTTCCGCGGCCTGACGGACCGTGAAGTCCTGCAGCAGAGCTTCAAGCTCGCCGATGCGCAGGAATTGGTGGCCCGGCAAGCCGGGTTCGAGAGCTGGCAGGCGCTCAAAGCAGGAGTGCAAGCCGTGACCGAGAAAGTTTCCACCGCCATCGCCACGCCCGCGCTGCACGCGGCCGAGCCCAGCCTGTTCATCGCCGACTTCGAGACGGCCTGTGCGTTCTACACTGACAAGCTCGGGTTCGAGATCGTCTTCACCTACGGCGAGCCACCTTTCTACGGCCAGATCCGGCGCGGACAGGCGCTGCTGAACCTGCGCCTGATCCGCCGGGCGGTCTTCGTCGATGACATCCGCGAGCGCGAGGAGCTTCTGGCCGCGTCAATGACCGTGGGCAGCGCCGCCGAGACCCGCACCCTGTTCGCCGAGTTCCAGGCGGCGGGTGTCGACTTCTTTCGCCCGCTGAAACAGGAGCCCTGGGGCGCGCGCACTTTCATCGTGCGCGATCCCGACGGCAACCTGCTGCTGTTCGCGGGGACGGCGACCTAGTAGCTTCATCGCATGACCTACGTCTTCGACCTCGGCAACCCTGCGACCAACGCCAACCCGTTCCCGGAATTCGCGCGCCTGCGCGTCGAGGACCCGGTGCACTGGTCGCCGGCGATGAAGGCGTGGATCATCACGCGCTACGCCGATGTGAAGCAGGTGGCGCTGAACAACCGGCAGATCTCGGCCGACCGGCTGACGCCCTTCTTCAAATCCAATCCGGAATACCAGAAGGGCTCCATCGAGAGCCTGGTGCGCTATCTCAATCACTGGATGGTGTTCCGCGATCCGCCGGACCACACACGCCTGCGCCGCCTGTTCACCAAGGCTTTCACGCCGACCGCGGTCTCCAACCTCACGCCCAACATCGAGGACATCGTCGCCCATCTGATCGACGGCATGCAGGCCAAGGCCAGACGCGGCGAGACGGTCGACTTCATCGCCGACTTCGCCTATCCCCTGCCCGCCTCGGTGATCATGGATCTTTTGGGCGTGCCGCGCGCCGACCTCGAACGCGTAAAGGTCTGGTCCGACGACATCGCCCTGTTCATCGGCACGGCCCAGGTCGCCGGCAACAAGTACCTGCGCGCCGAGGCGGGCGCCAAGGCGATGTCCGACTATTTCCGCGGCCTCGTCGAGGCCCGCACGGCCGAGCCGACTGGCGACATGATCAGCCAGCTCGTGCTAGCGCGCGACGATCGCGACGCGCTTTCGACGGACGAAATTATCGGCACCTGCATCCTGCTGCTGTTCGCCGGCCACGAGACCACGACCAACCTGATAGGCAACGGCTTCCTCTATTCGATGAAGAACCGCGAGCAGTGGGAACGCCTGGTCGCCGGACCGGCGATGGCTGGCAGCGCGATCGAGGAATGGCTGCGCTACGACGGCCCCTCGGGCGCCTTCGCGCGCGTCGCCGCTGCCGATCTCGAGATGAGCGGCCGGACGATCCGCGAAGGCCAGCGCGTCTTTGCCTTCATGAACTCGGCCAACCGCGATCCCGAGGCGTTCGAGGAACCCGAGCGCTTCGACATCGGCCGCACCCAGAACCCGCACATGACGTTCGGCCACGGCATCCATTTCTGCCTCGGCGCTCCGCTGGCCCGCCTGGAATCGGAGATCGCCGCCGCCCGGCTGGCCGAGCGCCTGCCGCGGATCCGGCTCAAGGATGGCGAACCCGAATGGCACGATTCGCTGATCCTGCGCGGCGTGAAGAGCCTGCCGGTACTGCTATGAAAGCGATGATCTGCCGCCAATGGGGCGGACCCGAGGACCTGAAGCTCGAAGACGTCGAGCCGGCGGCGCTCAAGCCCGGCCAGGTGCGCATCGGCATCAAGGCCGCGGGCGTGAGCTTTGCCACGACCCTGGTGATCGCGGGCAAGTACCAGCGCCGCCCGCCTTTCCCCTTCGCGCCGGGCACCGAGGTTTCGGGCGTCGTGACCGAGGTGGCGCCGGGCTGCAAGCGGCTGAAGGTCGGCGACGAGGTCGTGGCCGTTCTCGACTGGGGCGGCCTCGCCGAAGAGGCGGTGGCTTACGAGGTCAATGTCTTCCCCAAGCCGAAGACCGTGGGCTTCGTCGAGGCGATCCAGCTCGCGATCTCCTACCCGACCTCGGGCGGCGCGCTCACCTGGTCGATGGCGCTCGATGTGCAGAAAGGGCAGACGCTGCTGGTGCACGCCGCGGCAGGCGGCGTCGGCATGGCCGCCGTCGAGATCGGCAAGATCCTGGGCGCCACCGTGATCGCGACCGCGGGCGGCGCGCGCAAGACGGCCTTCGCCAAGGCACGCGGCGCCGACCACGTGATCGATTACACCAGCCAGGACTTCCGCGACGAAGTGCTGAAGCTCACCGGCGGGCGCGGCGTCGACCGGGTCTACGATCCGGTAGGCGGCGACGTCTTCACCCAGTCGCTGCGCTGCATGGCGGTCGAGAGCCGCATCTGCCCGATCGGCTTTGCCGGCGGCACCATCCCGCAGATCCCGGCCAACATCCTGCTGGTCAAGACCATCGCCGTGACCGGATTCAATTACGGCTACTATGTCGGCTGGAGCCCGCACGACGCGCGCTTCGAGCAGGCCGACCGCACCTTCGCCTTGATGGAACGCATCCGCGGCTGGTGCGAGGCCGGGCAGTGCCGGCCGCACGTCGACCGCACCTTCCGCCTCGACCAGGCGGCCGAAGCGATGCGCGCGCTGCTGGAGCGCTCGGTGACGGGGCGAGTTGCGATCGTCATGGCATGACGGACGTCGTCTAAGTGTGTACTCATTAAAAACCCAAGCCCCCAAAGGATTGGCACGCAAATCGCACGGACTTGGGTCTGGTCCGGCAGTACGAATCCCGAGGCGCCTCGAGACACAGAGGGATAGAGTTCTCGGACCGGGTTGCCTGGAAGACCCGGTTGGCCTGCGCAGACGCGTTGAGGGCCGTTGGCCCTGGCATGCTGAACACATCCTGACTGGAGGGATGAACCATGGGCAGCTTTGGCATTGGAGCGTCAGTCCGACGCAAAGAAGACAAACGCTTCCTCACGGGCAAGGGGACCTACACTGACGACATTAACCGGCCGGGCCAGCTGCTGGCCTACCTGCTGCGCAGCCCGCATGCCCATGCCGAGATCGTCCGCATCGACACCGCCCAGGCCAAGCTGGCGACGGGCGTCGCGACCGTGTTCACGGGTGCCGACCTGCAGGCTCCCGAATTGAAAGTGGGCGGGCTGCCATGCGGCTGGCTTGTGACTTCCAAGGACGGCTCGCCGATGGCGGAGCCGCCGCGCCCGCTGCTTGCCCAGGGAAAGGTGCGCCACGTCGGTGACCCGATCGCGGTGGTCGTCGCCGAGACGTACGCCCAGGCGGAGGCTGCGGCGGACCTCATCGAGGTCGACTACAAGGAATTACCGGCAGTGGTCGCTATGGACAAGGCCATCAAGGCTGGCGAGCCCCTGCTGTTCGAGACCGCCCCCAACAATCTCTGCTTTGACTGGCACCTGGGCGACAAGGCGGCGGTCGAGGCCGCTTTTTCGCGTGCCCATCACGTGACGCGCCTGGAGCTCGTGAACAACCGGCTGGTTTCCAACCCCATGGAGCCGCGCGCCGCCATTGGTGAGTACGACCCCATCTCGGAGGACTACACGCTCTACACGACGAGCCAGGCGCCGCATGTGCATCGACTGCTCATCGGCGCCATGGTCCTGCAGCTTCCCGAGCACAAGCTCCGCGTGGTGGCGCCCGATGTCGGCGGCGGATTCGGCACAAAGGGCTCGATCTACAACGAGCAGGCGCTGGTCTTGTGGCTCGCCAAGAAGGTTGGCCGTCCGGTCAAGTGGACGGCCAGTCGAAGCGAGATCTTCCTGACCGACAACCAGGCGCGCGACCACGTTACCGAAGCGGAGCTTGCCCTGGACAAGGACGGCAAGTTCCTGGCCATGCGTGTTGCGACCTTGGCCAATCTCGGGGCCTATCTCGGCAGCTTCGCGCCGGCGATTCCCACCTGGTGTTACGGCACCTTGCTTGCCGGCAATTACGCCACGCCCGCCATTTACGTCGGGGTCAAGGGAGTGTTCACCAACACCGCACCCGTCGATGCCTATCGCGGAGCCGGGCGCCCGGAGGCTTGCTACGTCGTCGAACGCCTCGTCGATCGCGCGGCGCGCGAGATGAAGATCGACCCTGTGGAGCTGCGCCGGCGCAATTTCATCGCCAACGACGCGTTTCCCTACACCACGCCGGTGGCACTTACCTACGACAGCGGCGACTATTTCAAGACGCTCGACATGGCGCTGAAGGCTGCCGACTACACGGGCTTCGAGCAACGCCGTCGGGAAGCGGCGACGCGCGGCAAGCTGCGCGGTCTGGGTATTGCCTCGTACATCGAGGCTTGCGCCATGGCGCCCTCGGTGATGGCTGGCCAGCTCGGAGCGCGAGCCGGCTTCTACGAGAGCGCCCAGGTGCGCGTGCACCCGTCCGGTGGCATCACCGTCTTCACCGGCTCGCATAGCCATGGCCAGGGCCACGAGACGACTTTCGCCCAGCTCGTGGCCGACCGCCTGGGCCTCGCCTTCGACCAGGTCGAGATTGTCCATGGCGACACCAGCAAGATCCCGTTCGGCATGGGGACGTATGCCTCGCGCTCACTGGCCGTGGGCGGAACCGCGCTGGTCAAGGCGATGGACAAGGTCGTCAACAAGGGCAAGAAAATCGCCGCCCATATGCTCGAGGCGGACGAGGCGGATATCGAGTTCGCCGACGGCAAATTCACGGTGGCCGGCACTGACCGCGCGACGACCTTCGCGCAGGTCGCCTTCTCTGCCTACGTACCGCACAATTTTCCCATCGAGACGGTGGAACCCGGCCTTGAGGAGACCGCCTTCTACGATCCGACGAATTTCACCTATCCTGCCGGATGCTACATTGCCGAGGTCGAGATCGATCGCGAGACCGGCACCGTTGCACTGGTGAATTTCACCGGCGCCGACGATTTTGGACGCATCATCAACCCGATGATCGTCGAGGGCCAAGTCCACGGCGCGCTGGTCCAGGGGATCGGCCAGGCGCTCTACGAGAATGCGGTCTACGACCGCGTGAGCGGCCAGCTCCAGACAGGCTCGTTCATGGACTACTGCATGCCGCGCGCCGACAACTTCGTCCCGTTCACGCTTGAAACCAACACAACGCTCTGCGCGCACAATCCGCTGGGCGCCAAGGGCTGCGGCGAGGCGGGCACGATCGGCGCGCCGCCAGCCATCATGAATGCGGTATTGGACGCCCTGGCCCCGCTTGGCATCATCGATCTCGACATGCCAGCGACGCCCGAGCGCGTGTTTCGCGCCATGGCCCAGCATCAGCAAGCCGGACGCTGAAAGTGTGAGGCAGCGTCATGTCCGCCTTGGGGTCATGAGGCAACGTGCCGAGGCCGGCTCCGCATGCCTGCTTTGCCCTCATGAGCCATGGACTCAACTTATGAGTACACGCCCTAGTAGCTCTGCACAGTGGTTTTGACGGGCTGAACGGCAAACGGGATCGCGTTCGTGCGCTCTGTAGAAGCCA
>NZ_BKAJ01000077.1 GCF_007992495.1 Reyranella soli | reverse complement strand
AGAGCAAGCCGGGAGACCGGTAGACACCCCGGAGTAAATGCAGGCGTCCACCGGCCCCCTTGGGATTTGTTGCAGGGGCATCTGGGGGATACCTCCTGCTCCAAGGGACGCGCCACTTAGCATAAGGCGCGGGGCGCAGGCATTGATGAAGATCCGATGCAGTTATGCTTCAGTACCTTTGTGGGATCGACAACTCCGCCGCCGAAGTGGATCAAGCCGCAGCTCACGCGCCTGGTAGACGAGGCGCCGACGGGAAAGGAATGGGTCCACGAGATCAAATACGACGGCTACGCATGCACGCCCGGATCGACGGCGGGAAGGCCGTGCTGCTGACCCGGACCGGGCTCGACTGGTCGCACCGCTACCGTCGCACGGTCGAGGCGCTGCAGCGGCTCCCGGTCAAATCCGCCTATCTCGATGGCGAGCTATGCGCTCTCAACGCCGACGGCGTCCCCGTCTTCAGCCGTCTGCAGGCCGCCATGGACGAGGGCAAGACTGACCAGCTCGTCTTCTTCGCCTTCGATCTGCTGTTCGTGGACGGCGAGGACGTCTCTCCGCTGCCGCTGGTCGACCGGAAGGCGAACCTGAAGCGCCTGTTCCGCAAGAAGATCGACGGGCTTCTCTACACTGACCATGTCGCAGGCGACGGACCGGCCTTCCGCGCCCAGGCCTGCAAGCTCGGGCTCGAGGGCGCCATCTCGAAACGCGCCGATCGTCCTTACGCCCCTGGTGACCGTGGGATCTGGGTGAAGTCGAAATGCCTCAACCGCGAGGAGTTCGTGGTGGTCGGCTGGACCGATCCCGAGGGCAGCCGCTCGCACATTGGCGCGCTGCTCCTGGGCTACCACACCGAGGACGGCCGCCTGCACTACGCCGGCCGCGTTGGCACCGGTATGACAGAGAAGGAGCTGAAGCGGCTGGCTGGAGTACTGGCGCCGCTGAAGGTGGCGAAGATGCCGCTTGCCGAGCCTCCGCCTCGCGATAGCCGGTTCGGCTCGCCACTGAAACTGTCCAAGGTGCACTGGGTGAAGCCTGAACTTGTCGTCGAGGTGACGTATCTGACGTGGACTGAGGACAATCTGCTGCGGCAGGTCTCGTACCAGGGCCAGCGTGAGGACAAAACCGCTCGCCAAGTCGCGCGGCCAGTGCCGCATCCGCCCCGCACGTCGTAGCCGCAATCGCCGGCTCAATGAGTCGCATCGTCCGGCCCCGCCGGCGCTTCTACCTCGTCGGCGATCCGAATAAGATCCTGAGCGAACGCCCGCAGGACATCAGGACTGACGTTGCTGCGCAGCACGACCTCACCATTCGGCGTCACTCCGATCACCAAGTGCGGCATCTCCACGCCGCCTTCGTTCAATCGCCGCCGAAGGATCTCGTCGGCCTCACTGAGCGCGTTCTCAAGGATATCGACAAGGGCTTTCATCGCGCGATCCTGTGACGGCGACGACCAGCTAGCAAGGCACCGTCTGGCCTGCCAAGCTGGAGGCATGTGCAATCTCTACACCCTCAAGCTTTCGGCCTGGGAAGTCCGAAACCTGATGCAGCACCACGCCCTGATCGGCGAGGAATGGGAGAAGGCGATCGGCGCGCGTAATGATGCGCTGGAACTTTATCCCAACTACGAGGCGCCCGTCGTTGTGGTGCGCGACGGCCAGCGCGTCATCGAGACCATGCGGTGGGGGTTCCCGCCGCCGCCTGGCATGGGCAGCAAGGCGCCTGTCACCAACGTCCGCAACACAGCGAGCGCTTATTGGCGACCTTCGATCGCCAACAAGGCGCAGCGCTGCATCGTGCCGGCGACTGCCTTTGCCGAACCCGACCGCAACACCAGCAAGCCAGTCGTGTTTCGGTGGTTCCGGCGGACTGACGGTGCGCCCTTCTTCTTCGCCGGGATCTGGCGTGAGTGGGAAGGCGACCGCGGCACCAAAAAGGCGCCCAACGTCCGCCGCCACAAGCTCTATTCGTTCCTGACGACATCCCCCAATGGTGTCGTTGAGCCCATCCACAACAAGGCCATGCCGGTCATGTTGATGACGCCAGCCGACGTCGAGCGGTGGCTCGAAGGGACGGCGGAGGAAGCGCTCGAACTGCAACGGCCAGCGCCAGACGATGCCATCGTCATAGACCCAACTTTGGAGAAGAAGGCGGCGTAGTCCCGCGCCCGTAGCCTTCGCTGAAAGGGACTTCATCGCCACCGTGCCAGACCGTGGTCAAGGGCGCTCGGCAGGCTGGGCATGCCAGCCGGATACCTGGACGCGTCCAGATCCTGTTCCAAGGCGGCAGGTGCTTCGCGGCCTGGCTGACTTCCCAATGGGGCACGCAGCGCGGGCACTCAATCTCGCACCAGGGAACAGATCGACTGGGCGGAATGTAGTCGCGCGCTGGCGGCTTGATGACGAGGTGGCCGAGGCTGCCGCAGACGCGCGGCGGCTGGGCGCTGCCATACGTGCGATCGACGGAGCACACGAATCGCGTACCGGCAAAGGCACGGCCGCGTAGCCGATCGTCCCCGAGATCGATGGGGCCCGTCTGCCGATGGCAGTTGGGGCAGTAGATGTGGACCTCGAGCCTGAGCTTGGCGATGTCGTCGAACGTGCGGAAGGGGAACGCCTGCATGGTGGCGGATTAACGCCGACTCGGACGCCGGAGTCTGCAGCCTGCAGTGACGGCATCGCATCACGATTTCGGCAGCGGTTGCTGGCGGTGATCGCGAACCTCGTTCCTGCCGGTGCGGCGTGCGGGCGCGCTGCAGTGCTAGCAGGCCTGTTTGTTGCGCTCTAGGATAGCTCAATTCTTAGGTTGAACATGCGGAGACGAATGGTGATGAGCGATTCGCCATACACCGTCCCGCCTGACGATCAACATGGTGAAACGGGCGGGAGTCACCACTGGCTTGCCGTCCTGCAGACGGCTGAATTCGTAAAAGCCTGCAACCAGGAGCACACCGTCGCCCAGCGCGACCGTGCGCCTTTCGCCGATCACGCATTTGAAGCCACTGCCCTTCAAGGGCGAAAAATACTTAAGGATGCCCTCGGTCCCTTCGGACATGACCGGACTCGTCGTTCCAAGCAGACTGGCGTCGGGCCAATAGATCTTCGTCAACTCGTCCGGATCGTTGGTGCTGAAGGTCGTCGCCCAACGATCGACTACAGCATTTGCATCCTCGAGAGGACCGGCAATTACGGGCGCAGCCGTCAAGACGGCGAGCATCACAACAAGAAGGAGTTGGAGTTTTCTCATCTGCCTGCTCCCTATGGCGGTAACTACTGCCAACACCAAGCGGACGCAACGCCTTGGGACGATAGACTAAGTGACGCGACGACAAAAGCACACGCCGGCGATGCGATTGCATCTCTAGCGGCGCGGGTCGATCTTGCGTCCGGGTAGTTCACCGCTCGAGTGGGCAACTTTCCGCCTTGGCCGCTTTCCGGTCAGCCGATCGACGGCGGCGGGGTGTCGCTGCGGATGCTCGATCTCATCAAGGCGCCGAGCTGGTGCGGCCGAAAATCAGTGTCTGGTCGGACCGCCAGACTTCGGCGCGGTTGTATCGCCGAGCTTCGGTGCAATCGTGCCAGGAGTCGTCGGTGCGGTGATGTCTTGCGCGATGCTCTTCAGATCCTCACCAAACCACCGAAGCACATCAGGACTTGCATTAGTATGCAAGACCACTCTCCTATCCGGCGTCACGACAGCCAGAATGTGTGACACATTAAGGCGGGATTCCCTTAGCCGCCGGCAGATCAGTTCATCGGCCTCTTTTAGGATCGAGCGTATTACGGTCGCCGGATCTGTCATGTGTCGCCTCATGGTCTTGCTACGTCGCCGCTTGTTTGTAGGTTGCCCGCTACACCAGCGCCGCCATGGTGGCCCCTCCGCCTAGCGTCACGATGGGCGATCCATACAGACAGACCTACCTTGCGAGAAAAACACCCCGTGAGGACTAACCCTTTATCTCACCTGGACCGAAGACAATCTGCTGCGCCTGTCTCCTGCCAGGGGCAGCGGGAGGACAAGCCGGCGCGCCAGGTCATCAGAGCGGTGCCGCACCTACTGCCTCAGGCCTCTCAATAGGGCACCCATCAACGTCGACAGTTCCTCCGAAATCGGCAACCTACAGCACCGTGACGGCATTGGTCGCTTTTCGTTAGACGGGGACGAGTTCGATGCTTTGGTGCCTTCTCGCCTACCTCATCGTGGGCGCCGCAACGGTAGCGTCGATCGCCTACCTCGCTCGGTACGGACTTCGCCGGCTTCTGAGATGGTGGTAAATGGCCAGCGACCACCATGGTCAAAAGGTTGCCCTACCTAGCCCCTCTTCCTTTGTGCGCCGATCCATGTCGACCGGGGCAGTAGATGTGGACCTCGAGGCTGAGCTTGGCGATGTCGTCGAAGGTCTGGAATGGAAAGGCGCGCATGCGCTTGAGTTAGGGAGCGGCCAAATATGAATCATCGGCCTGCACTGACAGCATATGGTGCGGCATGCGGGCGCCTGCAGTGCATGCGCTTCTAAATGTAACGATGCGCTTTCTAATTGGGCTAACGACGGGAAGCTATGAAGCCACGAGCAATGCGAATGGCGAACGGTGCAAATCTCGCGGCATCTTTCCAAGCTTTGCCTGAAGACCCGCTTTTGTCAGAGCAGCAAGTAAGAGGGTCGCTTCTTTTGGCGGGCTAACCATATGGGTCACCGCAACGATAAGACCCTTCTGCCCGCGCTCCGGAATTGTGTAGCTCAGGGTCGGCACGACTTTGGTGTTGTCTTGGAAGAAGTTGCGTAGCTGAAAGGCCAGTATTTGGGCTGCGGCTTTGTCCGGCGGGTAAATTATCAAGACCGACTTGGCCGACTGCTCAAATTCCTTGATCTCCGGAATGAGTCGCTGCTTCTGCTGAACTGACAGTTTTCGCTTTACTGGAGTTGGAGTGGTAGCTAGCGCCTTCAGAACCCCCTTTTTGCTAACCGCTCTTCGCACCTTGTTGATAGCGGGCCCAAGGGCAGCAAGCATGTTTTTGTCGCGTCGCTTCGGATCAAATGTAGAAGGAGTGACACCTAGCAAGTCGGTGGGCAGGTGAAATTCGTCGATGCCCTTTGGCACGATGAGAAAGCATCGATCGGGTCCAAGACGACCAACAAACAGACCAAGCTCAAAGATGACGTTGTCTCTGACAGTTCGATAGTTCTTGTTCCTAATTTTTGTAATATCATCGGGGGCAAACACGAACAAACCAAAGTCATTCTGTTTCAGAGCGGCCAAGAGTGATTCCAACGCTGACTTCGACAAGTCAAATACACCCTGAGACCA
The DNA here is from genome assembly GCF_007992495.1 of Reyranella soli. Lineage (GTDB taxonomy): Bacteria > Pseudomonadota > Alphaproteobacteria > Reyranellales > Reyranellaceae > Reyranella > Reyranella soli. The sequence goes on along the minus strand of NZ_BKAJ01000077.1, from coordinate 72,693 downwards.
GACTGTGCATTCTAGATCATGCTCGAGACTCTCTTGGATGTCGTTTGCGAGTGAAACGTGTTCGACAGATGACCCGATAAACATCTTTGGTTTCATCGAGTGTCCCCCCAAAGTCGATCAATAACTGGGCGAGCCGATGCAGGTGGGCATACGCTCGAAACTCCGCCGCAGCTAAAGAAGGCCGCCAAGAAGGAGAAGAACAGGGCTAGTGCGCACTCGGCGCGACAGTTTACGCGCTGCTGTGAATCCCAGTTCAGCTTATGAGACGGCGGAGGCACCCTCATGCCGATGCGGTTCAGAATCACCTCATAGCCGTTCTGCTTCAGAAACTCCGCTATTTGCATGGCTACGCTAAAGTCGGCATCCGATCCGACACCTTCCACGGTGATCTTGCCCTTGGAAATGTTGGCTAGGATGTCTTTCGCCACCTCCGGCGTGAACGTCAATTTCTGCGGTCCGTAGTCGTAGTAGTACTGGTAGGTGGTGCCGGGACCCAGATTGAAATTGCCCTTCGCCCCGGGCGGCACGGCTGGCTTGTCAGACATTCCCCCTCCTTCTGCCAGCTTGGGTGTGTCTGCCGGTTTTGGTGTTTGTGCGGCGACGCCGGCAGCAAGAACATAGCCGAGCCATATTGCAAAGCACGCGCCCACGGCTGCGCCCAGACCGCCTAAAACGACGTTTCTAGTATGCATGTCGACCCCAGGTTGGGTCAGGAGATAAACAGCGGAAGCCAAGCCCGGGATCAGTGACCATGTTGCCCACGCCCAAGATTCGCGAAATCTCTGGTCGCGTCTCATGTCTAACGCGAACTTCCCAAAGAGGCTAAACAACAGGCCGCCAACGGTGAGCAAAACCGTAAGCGATACCGCGTGAGAAGACATCCCGCGTCCTTAGTCGCCTTCATGGACAAACACCTCCCTTGCGCGTAAATAGGGTCACGCGCGAAGGCATTCGCAAATTGTTTCCGGCCCCGGCTGCAACCGGGGCCTTTTCTATTCTAGCACTAGTCTAGGATTGAACGCAGCAACATATGCAACTTGCGGTTACCCCAGCGTATCGGCTTCGGTCCTCTCGTTAATCCGCCGATAGGTGTCAGGCGCTCACTGTCCACTCTTCGCGCGCTGCTGCACTCGCCACTCCCACGCTGGCTGACAATCGTGCTCGTGTACGCCACGGTTGGCGATGCGGGCCTCTTCCTGCTGATCGACATAGTCGACACTGAACCGGGTGAACGCCCAAGCCATCCCTTCGCGGACTAAGATAGCGCCTAGATCCTCGCCTGACGCCCGGCATATGGCGACTGTACGGCCATAGCGGTCCCGGTCCTTCTCCTGGCAGACGATCGAGCGGCCTGCAGTCAATGCCTGCAGCCTGGTCGCGGCCGTCCGGCCGGCCGGCCAACCATCCGGACACGTCTGGGCGAGCTCTGGCGCATCGATGCCCCACAGGCGATAGGTGACGCCGCCCTGCTTGATCGTGTCGCCATCGGTGATCGTTTGCGCGGACAGCGAATTCGCCCAAGCACCCACGAACGCGAGAGCGATGCCAAGGCTACCTAAGCGGTGAGAGATAGTCGTGCATTTCCACATTGGAACTAGTGGGGAGCCTGGGCGCGGGACTGGAGCTGGGCAGTGCAGACACGCTTTCCTTCGTCGGTGTTGTCATTGCTCTTTACCTCGTAGGCAAGCACCTCGAACTGTTTTGTCCGAACGTCCGGGTAGAGCTGGATATTCAAGGTGCATTGGCCGTCTTGGTAACGCCACCGTTTGCCAGGGGGGCGGTCCTCCTCGCTGGTCGGCGCGCCGAGCATGGCACGCAGCTCCATCTCGCTTTTTCCGGCAAGTGATAGCGCCGGACCACTCGTAGCGGCGGAGCGTGCTGGCGGTTCGACCGATGCTGCCGTAGCGGCGGGGAAAACCATCGGCTCATCCGAAGGCGGCGGAGGGACGACCGCCGCGAGATCGGGCGCAGATGCGGGGGGCGTCGCGCGTGGTCGCGTCGAGGTGGATCTTGCGGGCTGAGTTTTCAGCGCCCCTGGGTGGGACGCCGTTAATCTTAGAAAGTCGTCGCGCATGTTTCGTGGGGCCTCGCAGCCTGCCAAGAGCAACAAGCCTAACCCAATAGTTCGCGTCAGTAGGTTCCTGATCGTCATTCCGCTCACCACCCCGTTCGCTGAGTCGGTTTTCTGACTCACTGGACGTTTTTGAGGCTGGGGGAGTCCTCGGCTGCCAGACGGAGCCTAAATCGATTCCACGGGCAGAAAAACGGGGCTAGCGGACACCCTGCCGAGGGGACAAAGTGCGGGAAACGGAATTGAATTTCTTACCCCCGAATGAGCACAGTCGACTATGAAAGGCACGAGGTAGACTCCCATGGCCCTTCAATCAAAACTGTTTCGCGGCGATGCTAAGCTCGAGGCGGCCCTCATTTCGGATTCCGCTCACATTGTCCAAGGTGCAGCCGGTGCGCACGTCGGCAAGATTCAGCAGGCGTTGAATGAACTGGATGGGGCTGGCCTCAACCCGGACGAAAAATATGGTCCGGCCACATCGAGCGCGGTACTCGCCTACAAGCAGAAGCGGAACATCATCAACAGCAGCTATCAGACACGGGCCGACAATGTTGTCGGCAAGATGACGATTGCCGCGCTCGACGCGGAAATGCTCGAAAAAGAGCGCAAAATTGATCCGGGGCCGGACACCGACGCGATTACAGCCACTCTAAAAAAAGAACCCGCATCCTTCGCGGTCACTCAGCCCGTTGCCGCTCCGACATTTAAGATACCCAATGCCGTTAGTCCCCCCGTCATAGTCAGCCCAAACAAGCAGTTTCGATTCACTGAGTTTAAGCCCCCAGGCGCCTTTCACGACTTACTAATCGAGGTAAAGAAAGGCGGACGAGTATTCTGGGTCGGTGCCGCGGTCCCCAAGGGGACTACCGACTTCAGTCGCGCTCAAATGTACTTCACTCCCTCCACCGTCAAACCCGGACCCGGCGGCAGGCGCATCATCCTCGCCGACGACAAGGACTATCAGGCATTCACGGGCGGGTGGGCGACTCGGATGCGGAATTTCATCCCGATGATGGGAGGTCAGGCAGCCTCCGCCAAGAAGCCAGTGATATTGCTCATCACGTATATGAAATCGACGGCGTTCAAAGAACTCAACGATGACAACATTTTCAAGGACAGACCGGAGCTGACCCTCAATGTAGTGATGAACGAGATCAAGCGAACCGTCGTTGGACCCACCTTCTCATCCGTGATCGAGAAACTGGGCGTCAGTTCCTTCAGCTCGGGAGTCACACCGATGAAGCTGTGCATAAGCGCACTTACGGCGTCAGGTCTCATCAAAGAGGTATTCAATTTTGACGGGCCATTTCTTGTCGGCGAACGCAAGGAGCTGACCCCCGTTCCGCGAGGTGTATCGTCCAAGGTCTTCACCCAGCACCCGCTTGCTAAACCACCTGCCGGATGGGTCAATCTTCTCCAGGATCACTTCCAGCTCGTTACGGAGGACTTCGGCCAAAAAGATCCAAAAGACATTATGCACCAGCGCATTGGAAAGATGATGTACCATCAAGCGCTCGCGAATAGCGTTGTCTAACTGACCGCTGACGGTTCGTACCGTAGAGTGCGGGCCGCTATCAGATGCTGCAAATGCCGTCTTGGGAGCGGGCGCCCAATGGCACAACGTTCCAACTGTCGATCGTGGTGATCTGCTTTGTCTGTGCCCATCAGTCGCCCAACGAACGCCGCGAGAAGCCGGCCTGAAGGCGAAGCAGGCCGGTTTACCGCATGTGGAGGATGCAATCGTGTCTTCCGGCCTTCGCAGCTTCCACATTTGCTCGCATACTGCTAAACGCAGAGACGAGGCGTTGCGACCATTCGCGACGTACTAGGTCGGGGATTACGAGGTTTTGGCGAACGCAGAACACCTGAAACTGCTCCTCGAAGGGCCAGATAGTTGGAACACCTGGCGAAACGAGCAATGGAAACAGCCGACTTCCGGCCAAAAGCCTGACCTTGCTGGCGCAGATTTGGCTGAAGTTCGGCTTGCCTGGGATCCCGATCTCAGCGAGGCAGATCTCAGCGGAGCAAACCTCAAAAATGCATTCCTTCAGACCGCTAGTTTTGGCAAAGCAAATCTCAGTAGAGCCAACTTAAGCGGCGCCTATCTCCGCGGTTGCAATTTCACGAGGGCGAACCTCAACGAGGCCAATCTCACGGGCGCCGACCTCGTAAGCTCAGGCATGTTCGGGGCCGAGCTATCTGGGGCGAACCTCCGCAAAGCGTCACTCAATGGCGCGGGCCTCGGCGAGGCCAACCTCACCGCCGCCGACCTCAGCAAAGCGAGTCTTGTCGGAGTTCATCTGTATCGGGCGGATCTTACAGGCGCAATCCTTGCTGGGGCTGATCTTCGCAGAGCAAATTTAGTCGAAACAAATCTCACTGATGCAGATTTATCCAACTGTTGGATTCACGGCATATCCGCTTGGAGCCTTAAACTCAGCGAAGGAACGAAACAGCAGAACTTGCTTATCACAGCCCGCTATGACGAACCTGAAGTCCGCATTCACGATATTGAGTTGGCGCAAGTCGTTCACTTGGCGCTGAACAACAACGAGCGCGCGCTGCAGGAATTGGTCGAGACCATCAGCAGCACAGTTCATCGAGTCCGCACTGGTCGGCTGTGATATGGCCCTGTGGGGCCATCGACGCGTCCGAGCTTGCACAGACCCTGTCCGGACGACTGGGCTACAGGGGCGCTTGGGGTGCCTGTACGGAACTGACCCTACCGCCAATTTACCGGCCAGGATTGCGCGATTTATGAAACCCACCGTGGACCGCTGATCGCTCACAAGAAAAGCCCCGCCGGTAAGAGCGGGGCTAAGGTGTTTTAGATGGAGAACTCAAGCTGTCCGAGTGCTTCACGTTCGGACCTTGGTACTATCGCAATCTAGCAGTGCACCGTAAACGAACGAATCTGCACAAAGCCGCCACGCAGAGTGCCCGCGGGTCTCCGGCACGGGCGAGACGGTTGGCAAAGCGTTGCAGCGACAGTGAGCCCTTGGCCTTGTTACAGGGTGCACAGACTATGGCTTGATTGTCGGCCGTGAGCCGATACCCCTTCAATCGAGGCTTGATGTGGTCGCGGGTAGGCCATCGGTCGGGGCCTCCCATGGTCTCCCAACAGTAGGGACATGGCTGCCCGATCGCGGCCACCAGCACCGCGCGGCGTGACTCCTGAGACATGGCACTAGGCCCGTGCCGATGCCCTGGGGCGCGGCTTGATCTGCCGTGGGCGCCGGCTCTGCTTGCGTAGTAGCGCGATGCTGGCCCGTAGCATGCCCACCACTAGGGCCGAGGCCCCCGTACCGATCGCACGGGGCTTGCGGTTCGTCCGGCGTCCCATGGTCAGACCGCAACGCGCGGCGTGACGATGCCGGCGGCAGCCAGATCGTGCACCATGTCGCTGATCGGGTCGGTGCTGTCGGCACTCTCGCTCAGTACCGCCAACTTGATGGCGATGCCGGTCAGGTCGACGGTATGGGCGTGCAAGATGGCCTGTTGGGCTTCCTCGAAAGCCGCCATCGTCTCGGGCGTGCCATTGTCCTTGATGCGGATGGCCGCCTCAAAGGCGTTTGCTGCCGTCTGATACTGCAGCCAGAGGGCCGCCATTTCGGCCCCCGTGAGGTTCTGTGGGTGTGCCATGACTATGCCCCCTGCCCGGCGTCAGCCGCCAGCGCGGCTTCGTCGGCCTTCATGCAGGCCTCTAGGTCCGGCGACGCCTCAAGGAAGGCGCGCACGCTGGCGCCTACAGCCACCATGTCACGTGCCGCAGTGTCGACAAGCGCTGTCAGCACCGAGTGGCCGTTCGCATAGGTGTAAACGTGGTCGTCTTCCTCGGGCGTCTTTTCGATCTCGAAGCGGACGAAGGCTTGCGCGGATCGGAAGGCGTTAATGGACTTGCCGAGTTCCCTCACCCGCTCGAGTACGGACTCCATCCACGAGGTTGCGTTCTGGCTGTAGATCCGCGGTGCCACCGCCACAGGGGTTTCCGAGCGCGGCGGAGGCGGGTAGCCCTTCGGGCTTGAGGCATGCCCCACGACGCGGAACCGGAACGGATGGCGCGCCGGGGTAATAATCCGGCGATGGCCGCTCGTGGTGAGCATGAGGCAACTGGTGCTGCCGATCGACAGCGCCCGCCCAAATTCGGCCCGGATAGGACCGTCGTCGCGGCCTCGCTCGCACCAGACGTACAGTTCGCCGAAGCGGACTTCATCGGCCACAAGGGCGTAGGTGCCCATATTCAGATGCGGCAGCCAGTGCCTGAGATCCACGACGCTGATCGTGTGCGTGTAGGCCTCGCGGTTCCAGCGCTCCCGATCCGGCACCCATTCCGGCAGCGGCGACTCGGTTGACACCTTGCAGACCATGCCCTTTTTCTTTGGAAGAGTGTGCTGGTAGTCGTACTCAACGCCGTTGGCGTCGAAGTACCGTCTCGGCGGCACGACCGTAACGTTCAAACGCGCCGGCTTGCCCTTAGCCAAGGGCTTGCGGTTGGGGCGCTTCATGCCACACCCCCTTTCGGGGCGCCCAGGATGGACTTGAACGCCGCATCGAAGGCCGCGCGCACTTGGGCAACGTCGCTTTCCATGTGCCGCAGCATCGTGTCGGTTTCGGTGCTGGCGGTGTCGATGGTGGCATCGACAAGAGCCCGGAATGTCTCTGCGGTCGACTGCAGATCGATCAAGGCGTTTTCGATGCCGTCTAGCGCCTCGAAGGCGCCGGTCTTTGCCTGCGCTTTCACGCGCGGGCCTGTGGTAGATACGTGCTTAGCCATTCTCCGGTGCCTCCATGCACTGGGGTTTCGGTTAGAGCCGGGTGGAAGTTCGCCGCTTCCGCTCGGCTCGTTTTTAAGGTATTACTTATGTCACCCTGCGTCAACGATATAAGTATTACCAATGGCAAAAAAACTGGTAAGCGAGAAAGCCAAGAAGGGTCGTCCCGTTACGGTGGGCGCCACGATGCTCATATCGTCGAAGTGGCCACCGGCCCTGGTCGAGCGGATAGACCAATGGGCAGGAACCAAAGGCGTGGGCCGCTCGGAGGCAATGCGCCAGCTGATCGAGGCAGGCCTAAAGAAGCCGCCCAAGGTGGGGGCTTAGGTAGCGGCATGTTTGAAAGTGGTGCCAGCAGCCCGAGGCTACCGTTTGTCGTTCGTGCGGAACAGGCTGCGGCCAGCCTCCGTCAGCCGCACGCTGTTTAAGCCGTTCAGCTCCAACCATCCATGTGCCTCGGCAAGCTTAACGGCGCGGTCAACTTCCTCGTGGTCCCTAAGGACAAGGCGGCGCGCGATTGAATGCAGCATGGCCCATCGACCGGCTTGGCCGCCCGTATAAGCCCAAACGTCGCGAACGATGCGTCGGGCTAAAATCTCATCACGCGACATCCCATCGCTATGTTCGACTGACGGGAGACCCGCAAGCGCTCAAGCGGGGTAGGCGACCATTGTTGCTTTTGTGAATTGTTCGCAACGCTGCGTGCCAGACCCCGTTTGGCCTTACATGGAGCAGTGCCATGAGCCATCCTAAAGCGAACAAACGCCGAGCCGAGGCAGAGCGCGCCCGGCGCCTTGCCGCCAGCCTTTCCCAGCCTGCCGACCAAGATCTATTGAAGCAGTATGCAGAGGAACTTGAGCGGAAAGCCCAAAGGGAAGATGTCGGCCACGGCAAAACACGGCCAAACACACAAAAGCAACCGCGATAGCGTGAACGTGCCTACCGAGCTGGTGGAGTTTGCCGCCCCTATCTTGTCAGATCCCGCGCGGCGCGGGTTGCAGGCAAAGGGCTTGGCCTCTCAGCGCTCACACTTAGGGGTTTGCTATATGGAGGAGCACCGCCCAATCTCGATGAATGGGCTGTCGTCGGACCACGGGTCGCTGCGCTCCAAGATGGTTGTCGCAACTGTCATATCGGCCTGATATCTCAACGTGACCTTACTGAAGTGAAAGTTATATATCAGGCTGCAAGAGATTGAGCCCTCCTTGCTGAAGCCGCCTTCACATGGAAAAACGGCAGGGGAACCCATCTCAGACCAAAGCCATTTTCCATCTTTCTCTTTAAGAACGTAGCGCTTGTCCATTTTCTTAACGCTCACCGGCTGCCACGTTTGCGTTTCTTTGCTGTAGGATGCCTGCCGCTGCGTCTGCCGCGCAGAGATAAGATTCGGCGACTGCGACGGTTGGGGCGAGCATCAACGCAAGCACACTCACCGGCAAAAGCCTCATAGCTTGGCTCCTTCACAGGAGATACTTGACCAGTCCTGGTCAAGCAGACCTCCCAAGAAACGTCCAGGTACAATAGCGCGATCCGGTGTCCAGCCAATGGCCCGCCAGAGTCAAAATCTGACTCACTGGAGCGTTTTGTCGGGCTGGTGAGTCCCTGGAGTCCATCCAGCGGCCGAAACCGCTGTATAAGCAAAAAACCGGCCCTGGCGTCGAAATGGCTCCTGGCCATGGTTCGAATGTAGCAAATCGCACTGACGGAGGCCGACCTTCTGCCCAAACTGCGCCTCCAGGCAGCAAGGCGGCCTCGGCCATGTCAAGCAATGCATCCGCCTCGTCGGCCGGAAGGGCCGCGACCTCGCGGTGGTGAGCAAAAAGAGAGAACTAGGCGGCGCCGCCCACTTTCAAACACACGAGACACAGAAGACTTCGATTTCGATGAAGATCCACGCTGGATCCGAACGAGAGGGGTTCCATGGCTCATATTACCGCAAACTATAAAATGTACCTGCCGGCCGGCCATCATCGCCAACCGCGCAACGCCAACGCCGAGCTTTCGCTGGCGCCTTCTTCGGGCGGCGACACGCCCTATAGTCCGCCGTACTTTCCGCAACTTCCCTATACGCTGCCGAACAACGGCGGCGATGGCATGGCCAAGCTGCTGTTCTGGAGTGACACTGACGGCACCACCGGTGTGGTCCGGCCGCCGGTGGCCTTCGACATCCCTTCCTCAGCGAACGCGCGGACGGTGACCGGCTGGTATTTTCCAATCAGCGGCCCAGGCATGATCAACGGCGGGTCGGCGATCATCGACGACGCGTTCTCGGCCAATCTCGGAACCTTTATCGATGATACCTTCGTCGACGTCATCAGCGATCCCTCGCTAACCGCCGACGCCAACGTCATCGGTGTAGTGCCGACGGCTTCGGCACAGACGTTGGTCGCCAAGGGGCATGTGCTCTCGGTGCCCGAGCCCTTCTCGCAATGGGTGCTCAATGACAGCATCATGCCCGTGGGCAACTCGACGCTGCAGGTGCCGGCGGGGACCGATGGCATCGCCATCGCCATCTACCAGCAGGGCAACTTCCCCAAGCCGCCGAATCTGGGACGGGATTTCGCGGAAGCGGTGCGGATCATCTTCGGCGTGATCCAGGACGGGGGCGGTCTCACCGATCACGGGCCGGTCGGCCCGTGGGACCCGCTGATCACGCAGCTGCTCAACGCCAGCCAGATCGCGTCGCACGCGACTAAGGTACGCGGCGAGCTCAGCGAGCAGATCACATCGCTCGCCGCGCAAGACACGCTCGCCGTGATCCGTGCGGCTGTGCCGCAGCTGGAAAAGCTGGCCGGCAAGCAGAGATAGGGCTTGGGGCGCCCGCGCCGGGCGGGCGCCGATGATTCGGGCGGCGAGGGGCGACGGTCCCTTCGCCCGCTCTTGATCGCACTGGGCAACTCGCCGGGTCGTGATGCAGGCTCGCATTCCAGCATGCCCTTTGTTGAGTCCCGGGAGGCCAGTCAGAGGCAAAACCGCTGTACGAGTCGAAAACCGGCCCTCGCGTCAATTCTGCAAAGGGCCTTAACCCGCCCCGCTCACAATCCGCCAGATAGATCGATCGTGCCCCACCAATCCAGGGACTGCACGAACCCATCGCTGTCGTCTGCGATGGTTATGTCGCCGTGACCGGTCTCGAGAAGTTCGTAGGCCGCATTGAGCGCCACGGATAAGCGGACCTCCGCCTTCTCCGAGAAGGTGCCGGAAGGAAGCCTATAGCGGACAATGAACATGGCCTTTGAGTAGACCCGCCGGCGGGTTCACGATACTGACCCTTGGCGCAAAGTAGTTTGCACGGAGCGCAAGGCCGAGGGGTTTGCTCTTCAAGAAAAACAGGCGCTCACCTGGGCCGGCGCCCCCTTAGATGCGGATCAGGTAGTTGATGATCATGGTCGGCTGAACAACGGCCACGGTGTGACTGTGCTCTTGGGCAACGTTGACGTTAGCGGCATCATTCCCACAGGCGCAAGACTGCTGGCGCCGCCAGTGTTTTGCTGCTGAAAGCCACCCGCGGCGCCCAGTGTCGTGCTGGAGATGGTAAAGCCTATTTCGCCGTCACTGCGGGCCGGAACATTCCATCCTGCCTCGATCATCTCGGGCGTGATTTTCGATTTCTCGTGCGTTGCTCATGGCGAGTCGAAGGGGGACCAATCAGGCGATCCTGATGGCCGTGATGGAGGTGGCCTTGTTGGCGACACCTGTCGCGCCGCCCGATGCCTGTAACGAGGTGCCTCCTACGCCGTTGTTGTTGCGGGCTCTCAAGGTGAAGGTGGTCGCTGTCGTCACGGCCGCCACTATGGCAACCGTCATTGACTTGCCCTCGTTGTTGAACAAAACGTGGCTGCCGTTGGCGATGTAGTTGGTGCCATCGAAGATGGCCGCTTCCATCTGTGAGCTGCCGCCGGACACGTTGGCGAACTGGGCCACGCCAAGAATGAACCATGTCTGGCCATTCGCGCCGATGCTGCCCGTGTTCGGGCCGTTCTGAAACGTGGTATTGACGCCAAAGGCAATGTCAGCGCCGAGGAACGTGGTAGCGTTGCCTGATGTGCTGCCTGGGAAGCCCGTGACATTGCTTCCCAGCACCTTGTTGCTGAACGTCTGAGCGGTCGATGTATCGACGAGGACAATTGCGGATGTCGTGGACGGAAAGGATACGTCCACATCCCGCCATGTCACCGTGCGCGTCGTGGTGGTTGAGATGGCATTGACATTGAAGGTCAGCAGGCGAGTTGTCGTCGTGCCGACGAAACGCTGCAGCATAATGTCGAGAAGATCGGCATTTTGGTTCCAGTGGCCTCCCCACAGATTCGAGTCGGCCCCAACCTCGGGCTTGATAAAGCCTAGTGCAGTGAAGCTGTTCGCCAAGGCGCTATCCTTTCAACTGATCTGCGTTGCTTCGCAGGTATTCGCGAATGCCCGCGAGATTTTCCAGGCCCACACCCGTCTGCGCCGGCGGAAAGATCTGTGAGATTGTGTCGAGGCGTTTGCATACCGATTCGACGGGCAAGCCCTGCTCAATCCAAAACGAGAGCGACGAAAGGGTCATGATGTAGAGCGTTGCTATCGTCGCCTGCAGGCCCGCGGGGTCGATCGCCAGGCCATCGGCAGGGTGTCGTTTTGTTCCCTGCATCATCTTCCGTGTTGCGCGTGCCGCTGCATCGTCCGCGGCCAGCTCGAGATTTTCAGTCATATTTAACCACTCCACGAATTAGGGCTGAGAAGCCCGCGAAGATATCGAAGGTCGGGCGTGCTGGATGGGATCTGCGGCGAGAGCAGCCCTTGCGGTGGCTGTTGCTGTTGCGTCATCCATGCCGGTAACGCCGCCTGATAGATGCCGCCGCTCCGCTGCCATGCCGGCAGCCCTTCACCTTGCGGCGCGGTCGGCGGGATCGGTGCAAAATTGTTGTGAATGTCGGCGGGGTCGATGCCGAGCTGCTGAAAGATCGGCGCCCACAGGTGCCAATAGCTGATAGGTGCGGACTCCGGACCGGACGGGTAGACGCTTGCGATTGCCGGATCGTTCATGAATCGAGGCTCCCGCCGAGGTCGAGACGTGCGGCCATGCGCGACAGTTCACGCAATGCCCAGAACTGTCGTCGTGATGGTGCGGTCGTTCCGCCAATCGACAGGAGCAAATGCCGCTCGCGATCCGAGAAGATGCCGTGCGCGTCGTCCGTCAGCACAAGGTGGGCCACCACCTTTTGATGCCGCAGGATCGCTGCCCCAGGCGTGAACCAGATCATGAGCCGGCAGCACGACGAAAGTCGGGGCAATTCGGCCTCGGCTTTTTCGAGGAAGGGAGCGTCTATGTCGTGATTCAGCGGGGGCATACTCGGCGCGCACGTTGTGGATTCGCCCGACAGCGACACGCTGCGAGCCCACCTGTGCGGCCGGTTGGATGCGAAGCGCCCGTTACTGCCCGGCGACGGCGATGCCTCTGTGGTGCGAGGCCAAGTCGCGCGCGAGTCGCGACTGAAGATGAAAGTCTACCAAACCTCGTGAGGAATTTCTACTAGGTTTGGCGTAGCCCGCTTCATGCTTTCAATCTCCAGGGTCGATTATGCCCACGCCGTTCCTGGAGCCGTAGTGATTGGAGTGAAGGTTTGATCCACCAAGTTGACGCGAATCCAATTGCCGCCATCCGCGATCGCCGACAGTTCACCCTTACGGACCATTGAACCAAATTTAAAGCCGAAGAGGCTTAGCAGAAGATCCTCCCTGCTATTGCCGGGCCCCGTTCCGACATTGACCCCGGAAAGGAGGACCGACGCCTGACCGGCGTCATGCTGTGGCCCCCCGCCGAGACCGACAAAGGCTTTCCTAAAATTGTCCAGGTCCGTTTGCGTCACGCCCGCCAGGAGAGTTGTGAGCATATTCCAGAAAGTCGGCTCCTGGCCATAAACGCCGGAGTCAGGGACTTGTTCATGCGCAACGATCAGTTGCACGCATTCCACTTCGCCGAAGGTCCACCAATTCGGCTGCGTTGTACTATCCGCATCCGGCAGTGGCGGGAGACGGAACCCTGGGTAGAAAGGTTGCAGCATCAACCTCTTTTGTCCCTCCACGAAATTGTAGAGTTTGCTGGGCTGGAAGCCCATATCGACGGCCGTCATGAAGTGTCCAACCTGCATCGAACTTCCGGGCCATTTTGGGAAGTCCTGGAAATAGGCCTTGAATCCGTTGTCTCCTCGCCGACCATTGCCCGAGTTATCTGTCCAGTCGGCAAAAATTCCAGAAAAATGTGACATTCTGGGAAGGAAGCTGTCGGCACTCGTCTGGAGAACGTTTTTCAGACGGGCGGCAAGCGGACTGGAGGTCCCCTGGTCGTCGGTTATCGATGCATCTTCGAAGACTTGGGCTAAAGCTTCGGCAAAATTGGTCACGCCAGCAGCTCGGACGCCGTCCCTAATTAGGGGGGCCCTCAAACGAATATCCGCCATGATAAATTCTCCTGATGCCATCGCCAACTACTTGATTGGCCTCGTCGGTGATCAACAGCCGCCACTTCTCGTTCATCGGCTTCCCCAAAATCGGATGGCGTCCTCGAAATAGGGCCAGGCCTCTTCAAGCCGGCACTGATCGGCCAAGCGAATACCGCGCAGGGTCAATGCCCGCCGCTATCTTTGCTTCCGTGCGCGAGCTTTCTGCTCAACGTGAGAACCGTCTGGCATTGCCGTGCCCCTTCGGTTTTCTCGCCCGACGAGGGGGGCGTTTCGGGGAGGACGGTCTAAGCCTTCGACATTCTTCGTCTGAGCATAAAGCAGCGCAAAATGAACGAATGTGGCAAACGGCACACTTAAGCGCTACTGCACGCCCGCGACAGCCCATACGTCAAGGGTGGCGGCGCCTTCCCTGGTCTTCTTCACAGGGACATACTCCGGTGATTTCCAGAAGGCGTGAATGGCATCCATCGAGGGAAACTCGAATATCACCATCCTCCGTCCGTCATGGCGGCCTTCCAAGGCTTCCACCGCAGCGCCCCGAACGATGAACTTCCCACCAAAGCGCGCGATCAGCGGAACGACCGCGTCCCGGTACTTCTGGTTCTGAGCCTCATCGCTAATCGTGCTCTGGACGATCAGGTATGCGGCCATGCGATCCTTCCCCTCCTGATGCCAGCTATTGGATGGTAGCATCCGAGGTGCGGTCAAGGGCATCGTCGGCCAGCGCGATCTATCGGCGGATAACGAGCGGGCCCAAGCCGATAAGCTGGGGCACGCCAAGCTCCGCCTGGTAGCCTCCCTGCGTGATTACGACGGAGAGTAAACATGGCTGATCCAGTGATAGTTGACACTCTTGCTGGCGCACGAGAGCCAACTACGTTGGCAATACACGTGCAGGCAAATCAAGGGGCGACGTACTGGCTGAGGTTCACAGAAGGGGCTGCACTAAAGATGGCTGCGGTGCTGCACCGGCTATTTTCGTCCAGTCAGTCGCCTGATCGTCTAACGTTGTTAGTAACAGGGTCTCAGTCGCTAGTGCGGGCTGATGGGCGCAAGGCCATTCTTCTACAGACCCAAGAGTTAGGTCCCATCGCAATCGAACTACCTGAGGACGCGATCTCAACTCTTCAGCAACAGCTGGCGTCTTTACAGGTGATACAACCGTCGAGTTCTTCTCATTAGACATGTAGGTGTGCCCCGTTTAGAATTGCCAAAACGGGTGCAGCACACCTATCGCGCTCACGGCCTCCGACTGGCATCGGGGGCCGCTTTATTTTGCGCGCTTTTCAGCCTTCTTTGAAGTGGACTTCTTGACCGCCCGCTTGAGTTGCGGCGGAGTCGCGTGCGGCATGTGGCCGATCTTAGCGGCGGGCTTCACCAGCCGCTCAAATCGTTCCCATGCATCGGGGGCATATTCGTTTTCGAGCTTTTGGGGGGAGGCTTGGGCGTGATTCACGTAAACGAGGAGCAGATTGCATTCTACTTCGAACTTGGACTAGCCGTTACGCAATGGTCCGACGTCGAATATGAACTATGCGGGGTAGCTGCGGTCTGTGCATCCAAGGGATCGGTAGAGGCGATGCGAGAACGGGTCGCAGACCTAGTGGCCGGCTTCTTCTCGATAGAAAACTTTCGGTCGAAGCTTCAATACGCAGATACGATGGCTCACCGACATTTGCATGGAACTCCGCTTTTGCCTCAATGGACCTCCCTGCACGCTCGAATCGAGCAGAGCGCAACGGTGAGAAACCACTTGGTCCACTGGCCGCGCGTGGCAGTCGATCTCGACGGTCGTCCCGGTCGGCGCATAGGAATAGGCCCGCGCGCTCTAAAGCCGGCGCAAGTGGGTAAGATCAAGCGAAAGCCAAACAAATTCACGCCGCCCACCGGCAGCCTCTTCCTCAGAGACGTTGCAGCAGCGCGTCGAGAGTTTTTTGCGGTCGCGCGAGCCCTCGAAAACTTCCAGAACCGGATTGCTGGATTTCCAGCGCCTTTTGAAGAATCCGTAGAACGAGCAATGCATGCGCCACAGAGTGCCCAGCTAGTGCGCCAGATTCGCGCAACAATTGCAGTCCGGCCTCGATCATCTCCGGCGAAGTTTGAACCTCAATAACCTTGCCCCTCTGGGGCCGTTTCACTTCTGCTTCACAAGAAAGAGGCGCCCCGTGCCGGTGGGATACACAACCTTTCCCTCCATCTTGGTTTCACCCTGACGTTGGAGATCGTACGAATTGCGACCATCGTCGCTCGCAAAGCGTAGCGTTGCACCGCCCGGGCCGAGTTGCCCTGGCCAATTGAGCACGCGACCTTGCGTTCCATACCGCGTGCCGTTGTGCATGTTCTTTGTATTGTCGGCTAGCACAAGCTTCGACTTGATAGTGCCACTAGCGCTTACGTCTTCAATAGCAAGAGCCCAACACCGGCTGTAGTCGACGCTGTAAGCAGCATTGAAGGCGATAATCTCTCCAATCCAAATCCCAACAAGGTTGCCGGCGTTGGAAGAGGCATTGTATTCAACCTTCTGGCCACAGAGCGTCAAAGTCTCGGCTTTCACCAGAGACGCAGTTGAAAATGTTAACGCAATGATCACGGCAAGCGCTTTAACCGTCATCCCTCCACCTCCGTCTCCTGAACGATAACGTCCGAGCCGCATCCAGCATCGAGCCAATTTGCGGTAGGGTGTCCGCGAGGCGCTAACAGTCGCGTACCGCAGGCTGTACCGACGGGTGAGGCTCCACAAGTTGTAAAAGCCGAGAATCAAAGGGGCATCGCTGTGCCCTGCTCTGCTTACTCCCCACCACCGCCAAGCGGGGGACATACCACCTTAGTGGTAGCGAACTTCACGTCGGTGGTATCTATCGATCCTCGTGGCTGTGGTGTTCGGCTGTGCGATGGCCCTCGAGCGCCGAAATCAAATGAGCCTTCTCCACCAGCCAGCCCTCCCTCTCCGCCTCGAGCAACGCGACTTTGGCCTGAAGTCGGCGCCGATCGGCTCTCAGCCTCAAGACCTCGGCGAGCGGGACCTGCTTGCCTTCGTTCATGCTGCCTGCCCTCGCCACCCCTGAAGCAGATCCAGTAACAGCCGTTGCAGAGCGGGAAGCCCCTCGCTCATGGGGACGGCCTTGGCGTCGTGGTCCGCGAAGACAACGGCATGCCTCCGACGCTCTGCAATGGCCTCCATGTTGGCAGCGGTGAAACAGCAGGTGGCGCGCGCCGGCATGTGCATGGCCGACAGCGCGGCCCTGATCGACAGCGCCGCGGCGTAGTCGACGCACAGGATCTCCGACCGGCCCTCGCCCATGGTGAAGGATGCGCCGGCCGTCCTGCCGCCCGACAGAAAGCGCGCCGTGCCGTCTGCGTCGATCTCCTGCAGGCACACCACGCGCCCGTCCAGTCGCATGGGAACCAGTAACAGGCCCTCATGCACCAGGCCCCGCAGCCTGGGGAAGCCGATGCTATCGAGGTACGGGTGCGTCTTCGTCGCCGCCTTCCTGATCTTGTATTCGGCCGTCTTCGCAGCCCAGGCTTCGCGCGCCTCGATCTCGGCCGCTGACTCCTGCTTGTCGTTTGCCATTGCAGCCGGCGCCTGCCCAACGATCAGGCGGGGCATATGGACCGGCTGCCGCATCGCCTTGTCGATGCGCTCGGCCAGCGCCTTGTCAGTGCAGACCAGCTCGGGCACGTCGGCTAGGACATAGCGCGCGGAGCGCCAATCAACGATCACCGCGCCCCTGCGGCCCGCCAGCAGCCATGCCAACGGGTTGGGATAGATGCGCGCCGCCGTCTCGTGGTCGCGCGCATAATCGAGCCACTCCCCGCCCAGGACCGTGCACACGCCCGCGCGTGTCCTGCAGGCCCGTGACCGAAGCCCGACAGCCACGAGGTCGAGCAATCGTCCATCCTCGAAATGCGGCACGATGATCGAAGGTTTACCGCCGGGCGCGGGGGCGTAGTTGTGCGCGTCGTGGTCGACAAACTCGATGCCGAAGATAGGGCCGCCGTGCTGGTGCAATCCGCAGGCGTCGAGCGCGCCGGCAACATCCTCGCACCGCGCCTTCCGGTGCGCCTCAACCAGCTCCAGCAAGAGCGGGTTGGTTTCAGGCCGCGGCTGCATTCGTCGGCCTCTTTTTGGAATAGCGCGCCATCTCGTTCCGACAGAAGCGCTCGGCATCCAGCGTCAGATAAGCAGGGTCGTGGTCGATATGGTCGTTGTAGCTCCAGGGCGGGAAGGCCCCGTACACGCCCTTGAACATGGCCGCCGCCCATCGGCGGGCGGCTTCGCCGTCGCCCTTCTTGCCGCGGACGGCGTAGGCCAGGAACGTTCGGTAAGCCACTTCGCGATTGCGCAAGATGGCATGGTTATCGAAGTCGAATTTCCGGCCCGACGTGGCGCCCATGTGCAGGCAGTGGGTGGTCCCGCGAATGGTCGTGACGTTGCTGGGCCGGCGGGGCCGTTCCCGGCCGCAGGCGAGACAGGCAGACACACCAGGCGGCAAGATGGCCTGACAGCCCAAGCATACCAGCTCCTTGCGCTCCTTCTCGGTCGCAGACGGGCGTGCCGTGCGGTCGCGCTCGGCGCCCTCGTCCAGCTTGTCGACGCCGTCTCGCCAAAACTCCACGGTATCATTCAGGAAGCGCAGGCAGTTGCCGGTGTGGTCGATCACCAGCGCCTTGTCCTTGCCGGGATGGGAGCGCATGACGCGCCCGAGCTGTTGAATGTGCGTCGTGAAGCTCTTGCGCAGCGGTCGGCAGAGGATGCCAACCAGCACATCCGGCACGTCGAAGCCCTTGGCGAGTGCATCGCAGGACACAAGTCCGGTGATGGCGCTGTCGGGCTTCCGAAACTCCGCAATCTTGGCGCGCCTGTCGTCCTCGCTGTCGTGATAGGAGATGTTGGCGAAGTTCAAGCCTACCTGGGCAAAGGCCCGGCATATTTCCTCGCCATGGCGCACACTGGATGAAAACACGATGGTCTTGACCGAACCGCCGAAGTGTTCGCCCGAGCGCTTGACGTACTCGCTCACCACATCGCCAACGATCTGCACTCCAGCCCGCTCCAGGCCGCCGTCATCCCACTCCCCTGTCGAGCGAACGGCAACGCCGCTTGTGTCCATTTCCGTGGTCGCGACGTAGACCAAGGGCCGCGCAAGCATGCCTCGCTCAATGAGCGCGTCGGTGCTGGCGACGTTGACGATCGCGCCGTAGTGGCGCCCCAGGCCCTTGGTGAACGGCGTTGCCGTCAGGCCGATCACCGCGACATGCTCGGGCAGCATCGCCAGCCATTCCAACGTCGAATCGTAGAGCGTGTGGACTTCATCGATCAGTACGAAACGCAGGTCGCGCAGATGGCTGTCGACGTAGCCGCCGCGGCCGAGGCGGCGTCCCAAGGTCTGCGCGCTCACGAGCTGCACCAGGGCGCCCGGCCGCTGGCGCCAGTGCGTCGCCTGCATCACGCCATGGTCTAGGCCGTATAGGTCCAGCGCCGTCGATGTCTGGTCGACAAGCGCCGTCCTGTCGGTGACGAATGCAGAGCGCGAGCCGGCACGCATGGCGCCCTGCATTAAGCCCAAGCCCATGATTGTTTTGCCGCTGCCGGTTGGGCTGCAGAGGATCTGGCGCCGATGGCCGCGCCGGATGTTCTCCCGCGCGGCGTCGATCGCCGCGGACTGGTAGTCGTACAACACCAGTTCTTTGACCGGCGGCGCGGGGTCGAGGTCGGAGAGTAGATCACGCATCGGCGTGACCCTTCTTCCAGCCGGCGGCAATGGCCCGTTGCTGCCAGAGGTTGGCGCGGGTCTTGAGCGAGCCGTTTTCTTCCACCAGGGCAGCGACGCGCCTATCGAGCGCCGCCACCTGCTTGCGCAAGGTCTCGTTCTCGGCCGCCAACGCGGGATCGCCACCTATGGCGATACGCTCATCCCGCTCCATCTCCTGATCGCGCGCCGATGCGTCGGCCGCGGCCTGAAACTCAGGATCAAGGACCACGCGCACGCTGTCGCGCTTGCGCTTGTCGGATAGGAGCGTTTCAAACGTCTCCGCTGGTATGGCGGCATAGGTCCGCGCTCGATGCGCCAGGTTCTTGTCAATGCCGGCCTCTGCCAGCGTCACCGGGGCGTCCGGCTCCCGTGGGTTTGACTCTAACCCGCGGCGAAGTTGACCCGTTGCCCTGCCTACCGTCTCGCCCTGGGCGTGCATCAATTCGCCTAGGCGTCGTTCGGCGCGGATACGAATGTCTGCCGCGTCGAGCTCCATTTGGCGATTCTTCGCCTGCTTTGCGTAGGCCCGCACGGCCTCTGCCGTGGCGCGGATATTCTTCACCTCGTCAACGGCCTTGGCCTCTGCCAGTGCCTTGCAGGCGTTGTCGTACAGGGCGAGCCCGCCGTCTGAGGGCGCGACGATCAGCGAGCCCGAAAATTCCCGGCCCGACTCATGATCATGATTCTTACCTTGGGGGCAGGGGGCGGGGGTGTCAGTTATATTGGGGTTCAACTCAGACCCCTTTCCCGGCGGGCGCCGTGTTGGAGGGGAAGCAGTACAAGGCGGGGTCGTTCTTCCCTCGCCCGCCGGCCGCGATCTGCTGCAGCTCGCCTAGGTCGCAGGCTTGCCGGATGGCAGCGCGATAACGGTTGCGACCCCAAGAACCAATTAAGCGCGCGTCGGCCATGGCCTGGGGTACCAGGGCGAAGGGTCTTCCCGGCTGGGCACCGTGCGCCCTCCTCGCCATCGTCATCAGCGCTAGCGAGTCGGTCGCCCCGGCCGTCAATAGGCGCGTGATCGACTCGGCGGGGATGATGATGGTTGAGCCGTTGCCGGAAACCATCAGTCGCCCTTGTTCGCGATAGCGCCACACGCTGCCCACGGTCCTCTGCACTTCGGCATCGGGCAGCGGGTCGGCCAGATCGGCATTGCAGCGGCGGATTTGTTCTAGGAGGGCGTCGCGATCGACAACGCCAAGGGCGAGTTCACGTGCCAGCCGAAACATGGAGGCATTCCGGTTGCCCTGCTCGGCCTTCGTCGCTTGTTCATGTTCATTTCGCAATGAACTTTGAGCAGCGCCCAGCGCGCCGGGTCGGATCTTCGGCAGTTTGCGAAGATCATCTAAGCCACCACGCAGGAAGCGATAGCGGCCACCTGTGGGGCGTTCGGACGGCGGGGCGACCGCAAGGCCGCCCTCCCCCAGGATGTCGATGGGATGGCCTTTGTCGGGCCTGATGCTGCGTCGTTCGCCGGCATGCCGGTAGTACAGATGCGCCTTGCCGCTGGCCGTCTGCACGATGACCGGTGAGTCGCCATAGGTGTTGATGGCGTGCCGCACCTCGGCGTCGACCTGACTGTCGATGTCCACGACAGTCAGGCCGTTGCGCTTGCCGCACCAGAAGCCGAGGCCGGGCGCGTCGGCAAATCTCGGTTTGTGGGCGAGATCGATTGCAGCACGTCGACCAAGGCGTGCGGGATGCGCGATCAGTGGTCGCTTCCCGTCCGCCCCGCCGAGCGGCAGGGGGACTATGCCTGCGGCAACCCACGCGGCGGCTGCCTCGGTGTATGCGCCGGCCATCACCGCGGCGCCTCTATGGTGGCGAGGTAGGCCGCCGCAGTGTCGGGATTGATCTCGCCGCGACGGCGTTGGTCATGGATGACTGCCGCCGTTAGCAAGTCGAAAGCAGTAGCGAAACGGCGCGAGTCGATCCTGGGGAGCGCCGACCGGCGGCCGGGGAACGGCACGACGTTGTTGGTGCTCATCACCTAGCGAGCCTCCCTGTTCGGGAAAGCCAGATCAGCAACTACACGGGCTGTGGCGGGGAGAAGTCCGAAGCGATGGACAAGCCTACGCTCGGCGTAGGTCGCGACGACGTGCCAGCGCGGACGTTGCGCCCTATGGCGCCGTTGCTGTAGAATGTTGGGGTTCATCGTTGATGCCTCTGTTCAATGCCCTTGCCGGGGCGTGGACGCACAAAATTGAAGCCATCGGCGCGTCGCCCGCGTCGGTGGCTTCTTCAATTGGGGAAACGCGAAGCGGCACTAGGCGGCGCTCTTCATGTCGGGCAGGTTGGCGATGAAGGCGCGGGCGGCCGGCGCTGGAATCAGCGTGCGGACGCCCAACTTTTTGGCCTGCAATCGGCCGGCGCGGATTGCCGCGTAGGCCGTGGGCCGGCTGCAGGGAACGGCCTTGCAGAAATCGTCAAGGCTGTAGGCGAGTCGGTCGGCGCTGTCGGGAAGGTCGGCGGTAGCGGCGTCGGTCATCGGCTGGCTTTCTCCTTACGGTGGAGTGCCCTGCTAGGTGACAGGGCGTGCCAGCGAGTATGTTGCTGCCGTTAACTGCTGAAAATTCCGGCATCCTGGGCTTGCCCAAGTTGCCCAAGACTTTGCCCAGCTCTCCGCTAGGTCGAGCGTCGAGCGCTCTGCGATCTCGCGGCGCGCTTCCGACCGTTGGGGCCGCCATGGTGCCATGCCTCGGGACCTACGATCGCGCGCGCCTTGCGCACCAGCTTGCGGAGACTCGCCATCGCCGGGAACGCCTTCCGTGCATCGCGCTCGTCATCGTCGCGGCCGGGCGGCGGTCGCTTCGGATCATGGGCGGTCACGCGCGCGCGATACCACTCGATCAACTCGGCCGGGACAGGATCGGCCGGCGCCATGCTGACCAGGAGTGTCGACGCCGCGTCGACAGAAGCAGGCTCAATCGCTGCAGGCTCGACAACAGAGGCAGGCGGCGCCGCCGCGATCGATGACGCGGCCGGCGCGGCTGCAGGCTCAGCCATTGCGGACCACAAGCGCCGTACATCATCGGCTTGCACGCGAAGATCTCGCCAGCAATCGGCATCCACCATATCGGGTGGCCCAAGGCAATTGACGCCATCGCGCTCAAAGAAACGCAAAGTGTCAAAAGCCTCTGGGGGAATTTCCCGAGAGGGGCCACCATACAGGGAGCGGCCCGTCATCTTGAGCGCGCCACGCCCGCAGGCGGCCAGCAATTCCTTTTGTGCGCCCCCGATCCATGCGGTGCCTGGCGTATCTGCTTTTGGCGGCCCAAAGTATTCGGTGGTTTGGTCTAGAAGTTCGAGGAGTTGCCCATAGCTCATGCCGTCGCCGATCATCACGGCGTGGTCTTCGTCTTCACTGTCGATCGATTCCAACTCGGCGGTGAACGCCAGCCTTGCAAAGGTTTGATCGGCCAAACTGGCGGCCAGATCATCGTCGTGGCTCGCTATCCAGAGGCAAGCCTGTGGGATGTTCCACCGCATGATGTCGGCCCTCCGCAATGGGGCACCGCAAGGGAGAAGGTTGACGCGGCCGCCCCGCTTGCGGTCGGGGTGTTCGCTCCGTCGAGCTAGCCGCGCCCAATTCGGCCTGTAAGCTGCCCTCCTGTGCCTTGGCAAGCCACAAGGGTCGATTACGTGGCTGGCCTTTTGTCATGACCTCAATCAAGTAGACATCTGTCGGAGGGCAGCTTACGGCGAGGAGTGGATGATGGCCCTCCATCTACTCAACGCCCCGATCCAACGGGCAGGCGCCTATCGGCTAGCGGGGCCGCGAGCCGGGCGCGAGCTGCGATGACGACGGAGCTACGCAGCCCAGCCGAGATAGCGGCCCGACTCCACTGCTCCCCCCGGACGCTGGCCGAGCATGTTCGCACCGGCGGCCTCCGATATGTCATCATCGGCCACGGGACAAAGCGGCCGCGCAAGATGTTCACGGACGCCGACGTCGAAGAGTTCATCGAGCGCCAGACTCGCAGGGACGTACCATGTCAGTCTACAAGCCCAAGGGCTCGCCGTTCTACCACTACGACTTCGAACTCGGAGGTGATCGCTTTTACGGCTCTACGAAAAAGACTGAGCGCCGAAAAGCCGAGAAGGTAGAGGAAGACAAGCGGGATGCGGCAAAGAAGGCCGCCAAGGCAGCGCAGAAATCATCCGCCTCGTTGCAGATCGACGACGTCGCTGGCCGCTACTGGAGCGAAGTCGGCCAGCATCACGCCGGCCATAAGGACACATGGGCCGCCCTGGAGCGCCTGGTCGAATACTTCGGGCCACCCAAGCTGATCACCGAGATCTCCGACAGTGACGTCGCGCAGCTGGTCGCCTGGCGCCGCGGGCACCGGAAGCACGGCAAGCTAGATGCCCCGCTGATCACCAACGCCACCGTAAATCGCAGCACGACCGAGGTGCTGAAGAAGCTGTTTACACGGGCCAAGAAGGCTTGGGGCGTGAAGTTCGACCACGAGCCGAACTGGACGGCGCATTGGCTCGAGGAGCCGGAGGAACGGGAGCGCGAGCTCGTTGGCGATGAGGGCGCCCGCCTCGAGGCGGCCACCAGAGAGGACCACGGGCCGTTCTTCGCCTTCGCTGGCACTGCGGCCCTACGGCTGAGCGAATGCCTCCTGCGCTGGTCTGAGGTCGACTGGGATGGCCGCCAGATCCGCAAGCCCGGCAAGGGCGGCAAGCTGGTGGTGGTGCCGATCACGCCGACGATCCGGTCGATTCTGTGGCCCCTGCGCGGCCATCATCCTGAGCACGTCTTCACCTACGTCGCGAGGCGCACCAGGGGCAAACTGATCAGAGGGCAACGCTATCCCCTCACCTACTCAGGCGTGAAGTCCGCCTGGAAGCGACTGCGCAAGCAGGCCGGGGTCGTCGACTTCCGATTCCACGATTACCGGCACGACGTCGGCACCAAGCTCCTGCGGCAGACCGGCAACCTCAAGCTCGTGCAGAAGGCGCTCAATCACCGCAACATCAAGACGACGACACGGTACGCCCATGTGCTCGGCGATGAGGTAGCTGAGGCGCTGGAAGGTCTCGCTAAGTCCCGTAAAAAGTCCCGAAACGCCTCGCGCAAGGTTGCCTAGGTGGTTGGCATCGTTGCCGAATTCCGCCCGACCCAATCAGTCTGGGGGACTGGGGGTCGCAGGTTCAAATCCTGTCGCCCCGACCATTTTCCTCCCCATCCATCGACGACGCCATGAATACCCGGCGGGCGCTCGCTTTCATCTTCTGCACGGTGACGCTCGACTGCCTGGCGCTGGGGATCATGCTCCCGGTCCTGCCGACCATCGTGCTCGGCTTCATGGGCGGAAACACCGCCGGCGCCGCCGAGGCCTTCGGGGTATTCGCCACGACCTGGGGATTGATGCAGTTCCTCTGCTCGCCGCTGCTCGGCGCGCTGTCCGACCGTTATGGACGTCGGCCCGTCATCCTGATCTCCTGCCTGGGGATGGGGCTCGACTACATCTTCATGGCGTTCGCGCCGTCGCTCACCCTCCTGCTGATCGGCCGCATCATCTCCGGCATCACCGCGGCCACCATCGCCACCTCCTTCGCCTACATCGCCGACGTCACCACGCCTGAGGAGCGCGCCAAGTCGTTCGGCATCGTCGGCATGGGGTTCGGCCTGGGCTTCGTGCTGGGGCCGGCGATCGGCGGCCTGCTGGGCGGCTTCGATCCGCGCCTGCCGTTCTGGGTGTCGGCCGCCGCCTGCCTGATCAACGCCGCGTTCGGCTGGTTCGTGCTGCCCGAATCGCTGCCGCCGGAGCGCCGCATGGCGTTCGCCTGGAAGCGCGCCAATCCGGTGGGCTCGCTGAAGCTGTTACTGTCGCACCGCCAGCTCATCGGGCTCGCGGCCATCGACTTCATCGTCAACACGGCCCATCAGGTGCTACCGTCGATCTTCGTGCTCTATGCCGGATATCGCTATGGTTGGAACGAGGCGACGGTCGGTCTGACGCTGGCCTTCGTCGGCGTCAGCACCGGCGTCGTCTCCGGCTTCGTCGTCGGCCCTGCCGTGAAGTGGCTCGGCACGCGGCGCGCCCTGCTGGTCGGCTTGGCGTTCGGCTGCCTCGGCATGGTGATCTATGGCCTTGCCCCAACCGGCGAATGGTTCTGGGTCGGGGTGCCGGTGATGGCGCTGTGGGGCATCGTCGGCCCGTCGCTCCTCGACCTGATGAGCAGACATGTGAGCGAGTCCGAGCAAGGCCAGCTTCAAGGCGCCAACAGTTCTTCGCGCAGCATCACCGGCCTGATCGGGCCGGCGATCTTCACGACGACCTTCGCCTGGCTGCTCGGCTGGCTGCCCGGCGCGCCCTTCCTGCTCGCCGCCTTGCTCCTGCTGCTGGCCGCTTGCGTCACCTGGCTGGTGACGGCGGCGGCGCCAGCCGACGCGTCGTCTTGACCGCGAGAGAGCCGCCTCGATGAACAACCGCGCGCTTGCCTTCATCTTCTGCACCGCGACGCTCGACGTCCTGGCGTTGGGAATCGTGGTCCAGGTCATGCCGGTACTGCTGCTGGGCTTCGCGGCCGGCAATACGAGCAGCGCGGCGGAGATGCTGGTGCTGTTCGCTTCGGTCTGGGGCCTGATGCAGTTCCTGTCCTCGCCTATCCTGGGGGCACTGTCGGATCGGTTTGGCCGGCGCCCGGTAATCCTGCTCTCATGCCTCGGCCTCTCCATGGACCATGTCTTCATGGCGCTGGCCCCGACCATCGAACTGCTGCTCGTTGGCCGCGTCATCTCGGGCATCACGTCGGCCACGATCAGCACGGCGCGCGCCTATGTCGCCGACGTCTCAGCCCCCGAGCAGCGCGCCCGGGCATTCGGCTTCATCGGCATGAGCTTCGGCATCGGCTTCGTGCTGGGACCGGCGATCGGCGGCTTCCTGGGCGACGTCGATCCGCGCCTGCCGTTCTGGGTCTCGGCCGCAGCCTCCCTGGCAAACGCCTTCTTCGGCTGGTTCGTGCTCCCCGAATCGCTGCCGCCGGAGCGGCGCATGGCCTTCTCCTGGAAGCGCGCCAATCCCGTGGGCGCGCTCCGGCTCCTGCTCTCGCAGCGCGAGCTGCCCAGCCTGGCGACGATCCATTTCCTCATCACCCTGGTCCAACAGGTGCTGCCGGCGGTCTTCGTGCTCTATACGGCCCACCGATACGGCTGGGACGGCAGGACGATCGGCCTGACGCTCGTGGCACTCGGCCTGGGCAGTGCCTTGGTGCAAGGCGTTCTTGTCGGTCCAATCGTAGACCGGCTCGGGCCGCGCCTTACGCTGATCGTCGGGCTGCTGTCGGGTGGCGTCGGCATGGCCATCTACGCCCTCGCTCCGAGCGGCCCCTGGTTCTGGTTGGGCGTGCCGGGTCTGGTGCTGTGGGGCATGTCGAGCCCGGCCCTGCAGCAGATGATGACCCGCCAGGTGAGCGCCTCGCAGCAAGGCCAGTTGCAAGGCGCCAACAACTCCCTACGCAGCCTCTCGGCCTTGGCCGGCCCTGCGGTCTTCGGCGGCCTGTTCGCCTGGTCGCTGCATCCGCTGCCGGGCGCACCCTTCCTGCTCGCAGCGTTCTTGTTGGCCGTGGCAGTCGTCGTCGCCTGGCTCCTCATTGCCCGGCGATCCGTGACGAATTCGGAGGTGGAAGCTCCGTAGACGTCAGGGAGCGCTGCATGCCATCCTGTCACAAAAGCGTAACAGTGGCGGACGCATGAAGACGGCGACAGCAGGCATCGCATTCCTTTTGGCTCTGGGTGCCACGGCATTCGCGACGCCGGCCTCGGCGCAGGGCGTGCTGAACGTCTACTGCTCAGTCCAGGTCGAGTGGTGCACCCTGATCGCCAACGAGTTCCAGAAGGCCACCGGCGTAAAAGTGTCGATGACGCAGAAAGGCTCCGGCGAGACCATCGCCCAGCTCAAGGCCGAGGCGCAGAACCCGAAGGGCGACGTCTGGTTTGGCGGCACCGGCGATCCGCATCTGCAAGCGGCCGAGGAAAACCTGACCGAGGTCTACAAGTCGCCCAAGATGAGCGAGCTGCATCCATGGGCGGTCAAGCAAAACACCGATTCGGGCGGCAAGACCGTCGGCATCTATGCCGGCGCGCTGGGCTTCGGCTTCAACACCGAACTGCTGGCCAAGAAGAACGTGAAGGCGCCGGCCTGCTGGGCCGACCTCTTGAAGCCCGAGTTCAAGGGCGAGATCCAGATGGCCAATCCCAACTCGTCGGGCACGGCCTATGTGGCGATCGCCACGCTGGTGCAGCTGATGGGCGAGGACAAGGCGTTCGACTACCTGAAGAAGATGCACGCCAACATCAACGCCTACACCCGCTCGGGCACGGCGCCGATGAAGGCGGTGGCGCGCGGCGAGACCATGGTGTCGATCAGCTTCGTGCATGACGGCGTCACCGAAGCGCTGGCCGGCTTCCCGGTGAAGACGGCGACGCCCTGCGAAGGCACGGGCTACGAGATCGGCTCGACGAGCATCATCAAGGGCGCGCGCAACATGGCGAACGCCAAGAAGTTCTACGACTGGGCGCTGACTCCCGAGGCGCAGAAGCTCGAGGC
The DNA here is from genome assembly GCF_007992495.1 of Reyranella soli. Taxonomy (GTDB): domain Bacteria; phylum Pseudomonadota; class Alphaproteobacteria; order Reyranellales; family Reyranellaceae; genus Reyranella; species Reyranella soli. Next base: position 45,093 of record NZ_BKAJ01000077.1, on the reverse strand, counting down.
GCAGGCCAAGCAGTTCCAGGTGCCGTCGAACCAGGCGACGCCGCTGCCGCCCGAGGCGCCCAAGTTCGCCGACATGAAGCTGATCGACTACGACCAGGCCAAGTACGGCAAGTCGGCCGAACGCAAGCGCCTGATCGCGCGATGGGACAGCGAGGTGGGGGCGCTGCCGAAGCCGTAGGATGCACGCTCATTGGACCGCGGGCCTCCAGGCCCGCATCATGATTCATGAGCGGGCCTGGAGGCCCGCGGTCCAATGAGGGCGCCTCTTGCGTGGTCGGTCGCCGGTCTGCTCGCGGCGGTGGCCCTACCCTGGTACGCGTTGCAGGAAGGTCTCGACTCCGGCGCCTGGCTGAGCGGCCTGTGGTCGTCGGAGGATTACGCCTCGGGCCTCGCGCAGTCCATCGCACACGGCAAATGGTGGCTGGCGCCCGTGCTGGCGTCGCTCGCGGCCTGCCTCGCCGTCGCGCTGCTGCCGCTCGAGCGCGAGCGGCAGGGCACCCTGCTCCTGCTGGCGAGCGGCCTTGGCCTGTTGCTGTTCGTCGCCCAGGCGCTCGGCATCGGCTTGCGCGGCTGGACCACGGAATGGCTCAACGCCCTGCTCGGCGAGCTGGACGCACGCCAGGTCGGCATCGGCGCCGGCGGAGCGCTGGTGCTGATCGCCTTGCTGTCGCTGCTGTCGATCGCGCTGGCGCTGCGCGGCGGCTTTGGCGGCGATGCCTTCGTCGCCGGTGCCGTCACGACGGTCGCCGCCTCGATCGTGCTGTTCACCGCTTGGCCGATCCTGCGCATCCTGCTGCAGGCCTTCCAGGACGGCGATGGCGCCTTCATGCCGGCGCTGCTGATCGATCGGCTGGCCGCCGAAAAGATCTGGAGCCTGCGCTGCCTCACCGGCGGCGGCCGCTGCGGCGTGGCGTGGAACACGCTGTTCCTGGCGCTGGCCTGCGGTGCCGGCACGACGGCGCTGGGGCTTGCCTTCGCGCTGATCGCGACGCGCACCTGCTTCGCCTACAAGAAGACGCTGCGCGTGCTGACCGTACTGCCGATCATCACACCGCCCTTCGTGATCGGCCTGGCGCTCATCCTCGTGTTCGGCCGCTCCGGCCTGGTCAACCAGTTCCTCGAATGGTCGATGGGCGTCCAGTCGACTCGCTGGATCTACGGCTTCCAGGGCGTGTTCCTGGCGCAGCTCTTCGCCTTCACGCCGGTCGCCTTCCTGGTGCTGATCGGCGTCGTCGAGGGCGTGAGCCCGACCCTCGAGGAAGCCTCGCAGACGCTGCGCGCCGACCGCTGGGCCACCTTCTCGACCGTGTCGCTGCCGTTGATGCGGCCGGGCCTCGCCAACGCCTTCCTGGTGGGCTTCATCGAAAGCATCGCCGATTTCGGCAATCCCATCGTACTGGGCGGCGACTACGGAGTGCTGTCGACCGAGATCTATTTCGCCGTGGTCGGCGCACAGCTCGACTATGGGCGCGCCGCCGCCCTGGCACTGCTGCTGCTGACCTTTGCGCTGGGCGCCTTCTTCCTGCAGCGCCGTATCGTCGGCACCCGCTCCTACGCCACCATCTCCGGCAAGGGCGATTCCGGTTTGCCGACGCCCCTGCCCGATCGCGCGCGTCGCGCCGCGCAGTGGATTGCGCTGCCGTGGGCCGGCTTCACGCTGCTGCTGTACGGCTTCGCCTTCGTCGGCGGGCTGGTGAAGGTGTGGGGCCGCGACTACACGCCGACCCTCGACCACTACGCCAAAGCCTTCGCCATCGAGCACACGGCCGACGGCCTGATCTGGTCGGGCGCAGCGTGGAACTCGTTCTGGACGACGGTGAAGCTCGCGGCCATCGCCGCTCCCCTCACCGCGGCGCTCGGCCTGCTGGCGGCTTGGCTGCTGGTGCGCCAGCGCTTCGCCGGCCGCGCCACGCTCGAATTCGCCACCATGCTGAGCTTCGCCGTGCCGGGCACGGTGATCGGCGTGGCCTATGTCTTCGCCTTCAACGTGCCGCCCATCGAGATCACCGGCACGGCGATGATCATCGTGCTCTGCTTCATCTTCCGGAACATGCCAGTCGGCGTGCGCGCGGGCATGGCGGCGATGAGCCAGATCGACCGCAGCCTGGACGAGGCCTCGCTCACGCTGCGGGGCCGTGCCCCGCAGACCCTGGTCTATGTCGTCCTGCCGCTGCTGCGGCCCGCCATCGTCGGCGCCCTGGTCTACGGCTTCGTGCGCGCGGTCACGACAGTGAGCGCCGTCGTCTTCCTGGTCACCGCCGAGTACGAGCTCGCCACGACCTACATCATCCTGCGCGTCATCAACGGCGACTATGGCCTGGCCATCGCCTACAGCTGTGCCCTGATCGTGCTGATGCTGGCGGTGATCCTGGTGATCCAGTTCCTGGTCGGCGAACGTCGGTTGGGCCGGCGCGCGCCGCAGATCCAGGGAGGCCGCGCATGAGCGTTGAGTTCCGAGATGTCGTGAAACGCTACGGCACGGCGACCGCGGTCGCGGGCGTGAGCTTCATCGTCGAGGCGGGCACGCTGGTCACCCTGCTCGGCCCCTCGGGCTGCGGCAAGACCACGACCTTGCGCATGATCGCGGGCCTGGTACTGCCGAGCGAAGGCCGCATCCTGATCGCCGGCCGCGATGTCACCAATCTCAGCGCGACGCAGCGCGACGTCAGCATGGTGTTCCAGTCCTACGCCCTGTTCCCGCACATGAGCGTGCTGGAGAACGTATGCTACGGCCTGCGTCGCTCGGGCCAGAGAAAGGCTGAGGCCGCGGACCGGGCGCGCGAGGGGCTGAAGCAGGTCGGCCTGGCGGGTTTCGAGGAGCGCCAGCCGTCCGAGCTGTCGGGCGGCCAGCAACAGCGCGTCGCCGTGGCGCGCGCCCTGGTGCTGAAGCCGTCGGTGCTGCTGTTCGACGAGCCGCTCAGCAACCTCGACGCCCGCCTGCGTCGCCAGATGCGCGAGGAGATCCGCGAACTGCAGCAGCGGCTCGGCCTCACCGTGGTCTATGTCACGCACGACCAGCAGGAGGCGATGGCGGTGTCGGACCGCATTATCGTCATGAATGCCGGCCGCATCGAGCAGCAGGGCGGCCCGCGCGATCTCTACGAACGGCCGGCCACGCCTTTCCTCGCCCGCTTCATGGGCGAATCGAACCCCGCGCGCGGCAGCATACGCCGGCTGGCTCCCGACAAGGTCAGCGTGAGGCTGGGCGAGGCCGAGATCGAGATCGCCGACACCGCTACCGCCGACGGCGAAGCCACGGTGGCGGTCCGCCCGGAGGCGATCACGGTCGAGCCCGCACCCGGCCCGGCCGGTACGCTGCCGGGTAAAATCGCCAAGGCAAGCTATCTCGGCACGCACATGGAGTATTCCATCAACACCGCAGCCGGGACCCTGTTCGCGACCTGCCCCAGGGTCGAGCGGCCGCTGGCAGCGGGCGCAGCGGTTGCCGTCTCGCTCGCACCGCGCGGCGTGATCATCGTCCGGCAATGACCATCTCGGTGACCGTCCCGTCGTGCAGCCGGAACAGACGGTCCTGGGGGTGCGACCGGGCCAGGGTTTCTTCCGGCGACAACGCCCCGTAGGCGCCCTGGAGGGAGCGGCTCATCATTTCGTGCGTGACGGCCACGATCAACGGCGCCGTGCAGCCCGCAAGCCAGCGCCTGGCACGCTCGCTGGCAAGCGCATAGCTCTCCCCGCCGTCGATCACATGGCGCCATTTGTCCGCTTCGCGGGCCTGGCGGGCGCCGGGAAAGCGATCATCGATCTCGGCGTAGGTCAGGCCCTGCCAGGCGCCCAGGCGATGCTCCATCAGCAGCGGCGACTCGCGATGTCCGCCACAGGCAAGGCGAGCTCGGAAGCGATGATCTCGGCCGTCGTCCGCGCCCGGCCGAGCGGGCTGGTCTCGAGAACGACGTCCAACCCTTCGGGCAGCAGCTGTCGCAGGAAGCAGCCGGCCGCGCGCCTGGGCGACGCCCTTGGATGTCAGAGGTGAATCGAGCTGGCCCTGCTGGCGGCCGGCCTGGTTCCAGACCGTCTCGCCAGATAGATCAGGGCGTCGCGAGCCGGCGGCCGGTCTCGGTGAGCTTGCAGACCAGCCAGTCGGGCTTCAGCGGATTGCTGAACCACGGCTCGGCCCAGCCGCGACCGAGGCAGCGGCGCACGATGGCCGCCGCGACGGCTTGGCCGTCGAGGTCGAACAGCGGCAGCTTGCCGCCTGGCTGGGCGAGACCCCGGCGCAGGTAGAGCAACTCCGGAAGTGTCGGAAGATCGACTTCCAACTCGTTGTCATTCAACGCAAAGACGTCAAACGACTGCGCGTCGCTACGCGCGATTATGCGATCAGCAAACACGGCGGCGTCCCCCTTTGACGATGCCGGTTGATAGGCCCCTCGCCGAACAGATTACGCGTGTTCGGTGAAAAACAAAGATAAATCAGGTGGTTGTCGTCGTTTCTTGGTTTCTTGGCACGACCACCCGATCTGGTAGTTACTTGAAGGCCGATCGCCAAAGTCTTGACTGTCGCCCCCCGGCGGCAATCCTGACAGTGACTAGTTGCTGGCCTTCAAGGTGGTGCGAAGCTGCGTGAGGGCCTGTTCGAGGTCCTCGAGCACCGATTCGATCTCACGGCGTTTGTGCAGGTCGAGCACAGCCGCACGCGGCGTCGTGGTCGAGGGCTGCGGGCCGGTCCTGGGCAGCGGCTGGCGGGTCGATCCGGCCGCCATCGCCTCGGCGCGGGCCGACACGATGCGCAGGCTCTCCAGCGCGCTCTCGGCAGCGATGTCGAGGCGTTGCGCCGGCAGGCGCCCACGGCCTTCCTTCAGCAGGCGCTGCACGCCCTTGATGGTATAGCCGTCCTCATAGAGGAGCGTACGAATGCGGCGCAGGAGGTCGACGTCCTCCGGCCGGTAATAGCGCCGCCCGCCGCCGCGCTTGAGCGGACGGACCTGGCTGAACTTGCTTTCCCAGAACCGCAGCACGTGCTGCGGCACATCGAGTTCGGTTGCGACTTCGCTGATGGTGCGAAACGCCTGTGCAGACTTTTCAACCCTTCTGTCTGCGGTCTGTAGCGATACGGCCATGTCTAGACCCCCACATTGCCCCAACTACCCCTTGGACTCGTCTGGCGCCCCATTGATGAGTGATTTCAGGACGTTCGACGCTCGAAAGACGAGTACCCGTCGCGGCAGGATTGGAACTTCCTGCCCCGTCTTCGGATTGCGGCCCACGCGCTGGCCCTTGTCGCGGACCGTGAAGCTCCCGAAAGACGAGATCTTCACCGATTCGCCACGCGCCAATGCCTCAACGACCTCGGCGAGTATCGTCTCGACAAGATCGCTCGATTCATTGCGAGAGAGTCCCACTTCCTGGAACACCGACTCGCTCAGATCGGCACGCGTGATAGTCCGGCCTTCCATCCGGTACCCTTCCTTCCCCCACTTAATCCATACTCTAAGGATGGAAAGCGGTCAATATCAGTAGGATAGAGGCTGGCCTTGAATCGGCGTCTGTTCCCGTTCCGTTGCGGACGAGTAGCCGCCGATATTGTTTCAATCGTTGGCTGTTACCAGCGGACCAGCGAGGCTCCCCAGGCCAGGCCGCCGCCAATGCCTTCGAGCAGCAGCAAATCCCCCTGCTTGATGCGGCCGTCCTTCACAGCCGTATCGAGCGCCAGGGGAATGGAGGCCGCCGACGTGTTGGCATGTTTATCCACAGTCACCACGACCCGCTCGGGCGGCAGGCCGAGCTTGCGGCCGGTGCCGTCGATGATGCGCTTGTTGGCCTGGTGCGGCACCAGCCAGTCGATGTCCTTGGACTTGAGACCCGCCTTCTCGAGGACCTCGCCCACTACCGCCGCCATGTTGATCACTGCGTGCTTGAAGACTTCCTTGCCCTCCATGCGCAGGAAGCCGGTCGACTTCGTCGAGGACGGCCCGCCATCGACATAGAGGATGTCGTGTTGGCGGCCATCGGAGTGCAGCGCATTGGCGAGGATGCCGCGGTCGGCCGAGTTGCCCTTGCCCTGCTCCGCCTTCAACACGATGGCGCCGGCGCCGTCGCCGAACAGCACGCAGGTGCCGCGATCGTTCCAGTCGAGGATGCGCGAGAATGTCTCCGCGCCGATCACCAGCGCGTTCGAGGCCATCCCGTTCTTGATCAGGCTATCGGCCACCGACACGCCGTACACGAAGCCCGCGCACACTGCCTGGACGTCGAAGGCCGCGCCCTTGGTCATGCCGAGAGCGGCCTGCACGCGGGTCGCGGTTGCAGGAAAGGTCTCGTCGGGTGTGGCCGTCGCCAGCACGATCAGGTCGAGATCCGACGCCTTGACGCCAGCATGATCGAGAGCGCGCTGGGAGGCCTTGATGGCAAGATGCGATGTGAACTCGCCATCAGCCGCGATATGGCGCTGCTTGATGCCGGTACGCTGCTGGATCCACTCGTCGGACGTATCGACTTTCTTGGCCAGTTCGTCGTTGGTGACGACTCTTTCCGGCAGGTAGGCGCCGCAACCCTGAACGACGGACCGTATCACTCGCCCCCTCCGCTTGCCTGCAGCGCCGGCGTTGTCGGCGCCTCGGCGGTCGAAATCACCTGGTGCAGCTTGCCCAGGCCCTCGACGAGCTTGTTCTTGTACTCGTAACGAACCAGATCGACCGCCACGCCGATGGCGTAGGCGAAGCCCAGCGCATCGGTGCCGCCGTGGCTCTTCACGCACACCCCGTCCAAACCCAGGAACACGCCGCCATTGTAGCGCCGCGGATCGACGCGCTTGCGCAGCTTGACCCAGGCGCCCGATGCGAACAGGTAGCCGATCTTGGCGAAGGTCGAGGTCCGGAAGGCATCGCGCACGAACTGGGTATAGAGCTTGGCCGTACCCTCGATCGCCTTCAGGGCGACGTTTCCCGTGAAACCGTCGGTGACGACGACATCGATGTTGCCGGTGCCGATGTCGTTGCCCTCGATGAAGCCGTGGCAATCGACCGGCGAGCCGTTGCGGCGCAGCCATGCCGCCGCCTGGCGCAGCTCTTCGTGGCCCTTGAGTTCCTCCGAGCCGACGTTCAGCAGCCCGACCTTCGGCTTGTCGAGGCCGAGCAGCACCTGGGCGAAGACGCTGCCCATGACGGCGAACTCGGCGAGGTTCTCGGCGTCGCATTCGAGGTTGGCGCCGAGATCGAGCATCACCGTCTCGCCGCGCGCTGTCGGCAGGAACGAGGCAAGCGCGGGCCTGTGGGCGCCCTCGACCATACGCATGGCAAACATCGAGATCGCCAGCAATGCGCCGGTGTTGCCGGCCGATACGACGGTATCGGCGCGGCCTTGCGCGACGGCGTCGACGGCCAGCCACATGCTCGACTTACGGCGCCGGCGCAGGGCGAAGGAAGGCTTGTCCTCGGCCAGCACGGCATCTTCGGCCGGCACGATCTCGAGCACCTTGGCCAGGCCTTTGCGCTTGTCGACCAGCGGCTTCAGCCGCGCGGGATCGCCGAACAACAGGAACGACGTGCCGGGATAGCGCTCGCGCGCGATGTCGGCACCGTTCACGACGACCTCGGGGGCATGATCGCCGCCCATGCCATCGAGCGCCAGAACGATCTTGTCCGCGCTCACCGCAATGCTCCGCTAGTCGGGTGCCAGCCCATCGCCGGCAGCGTGCTACAGCCTACTTCTCGGCCGACGCGGTGTCCGCCAGGACCGGCATGTCCTCGCGATAGTAGCCGCAGTGCGAGCACACCGTGTGTGGGCGCTTCAGCTCACCGCAGTTCTTGCACTCGAGATAAGCCATCGACGGCAGGGCGTGATGGGACCGGCGCATGTTGCGGCGGGACTTCGAAACCTTCTTCTTGGGAACGGCCATGACGATCTCCACGGACGGGACCGGCCCACTGGCCTGGCCCCAAAAAAGCTGCGGCCGCGCTCTATAGGCGCGGCAGGCGGCACTCTCTAGCTAAAACGTCTCAGCACCGCAACAATTTAGCGGCCGCGGCGCGGTTTGTCTCTGAGGGCGGCCAGCCCGGCGAAGGGATGCCGGCGCTGCTCCGGCTGGCCTTTTCTGCCGCCGTGACGGGGCTTTGGCAGCACGTCTTCCAGCTTGGCGCCGGGCCGCCGCGGATAGGGATCGGCGGCCAAAGACAGCTGCTCGGCGACGATTTCGCCGATATCGAGCATATTTCCCGTGAGCGGCTCGGGGGCGTCGGCCTGCGAATTCAGCACGGCCTCGCCGCTTTCCGGGTCGCGATCGTCGGCCATGTCCGGCTTGAAGACGATGCGGAAAGTCTCGTCGAGATCCTGGTTCACCGGCTCGAGGGTGAGCACGCAGGCCTGCACGATGCGGCCGCGCAGCCGGCCTTCGACCACGATCTGGCCGCCGACAAGACGATCGACGGTCACCCGGGCGGAAAAGACCGGCAGGCTGAGGAAGCCGAAGCGCTTGGCCAGCGCGGCGCGTTCGCTGTCGCTGGGCGCGATCTCGAGCGCCGTGCCGGATGGCCCCATGCGGTCGAGGTCAACGACACGTTCAAGTTCTGATTTTTGGTTAATTTCAGCTCTTTGGTTCATTTTCTTAATCTACTTTGTTAACTCAAGCCGCGGCGTGTTGGCCAACCGCGCCGCATAGTCACGGATATGGGCCTCCAGCCGCTCGACCTCGGTATCGCCGGGCGACCTACCGCCGTAGGCGTTGCGGCGCAAGACGTCGCTGAGCGGCGCCGGACCGCCGGCCAGGGCCTCGCGATAAGCCAGGGCCCGGCCATGCAGCCCTTCGGCCATGATCTTGATGCGCCGCCCCACGCCCAGGTCCTGCACACCGATCTCGCGCAGGGTGAGGTCGAGGTGGCGGAACATGGCGTCGAAGAATGCCTGTGCAAGCCCCTCGCCGTCCGGCTCGCGCCGCAGGCGATCGATCATGAGGGCTGCGTGAAGGGCCAGTGAGTCGAAGCGGCCGTCGAGCGTGTCGGGAATGCCGCAGGCCTCGAACAGCACGGGCTCACGCGCTTGCTCGGCCGTGCGCGCATAGAGCGCGGCGGCAAACGCCACATGGGGATTCTTTCGCTTGAACACCAAGTTGCTCCCGTACCGTCGGTTGACCCGACGCGGCCATCACGACATCTTGCGGTCCCTCTTTCCGACGAACCCCAGAAGCCGTCCATGCGTCGCACCGTCCCGCTTGTCCTTGCCGCTGCCCTGCTGTCGGCCGCCTGTGAGCCCTACGGCGACATCAGGGGCTTCGCGCCGGCGCCGGGCACCGTCGACAAGCTCGAGGTCGGCAGCCAGAGCCGCGAGGACGTCGTGCGCCTGGTCGGCTCGCCATCGGCCGTAGGAACCTTCAATCCCAACGTCTGGTACTACATCACCGAGAAGCAGGAAAACTGGGGCCCGTCGCGGCCGTGGATCGCCGAGCAGAACGTGATCCAGATCACCTTCAACGAGCAGGGCCGCGTCGCCAACATCAAGTACTACGACCTCAAGGATGCGCAGAACGTCACCATGGTCTCGCGCATCACGCCGACCTCGGGCAAGGAGCTGACGGTGCTGGAGCAGATCCTGGGCAACGTCGGCAAGTTCAGCGGTCCCAGGCAGCAGAGCAACCCGGGCGCGCCGACCGGCGGCGGTCCCTGAGGCCTTGCCGGAGCGCGGACCTCCAGGTCCGCTCATGGTCTTCGTCTTCCGGACCGCGCGCATCCTGCGCGCTCATGAGCATAAGCGAGCCAGAGGCTCGCGGTCCGGAAGAACATGAGCGGACCTGGAGGTCCGCGCTCCGGCAAAAGAAAAAAGCCCCGGTCCTGCGACCGGGGCTTTCTCTTTACGACCTGTTGTCCGCTCAGTGGGCGAGCACGGCGAGCAGCAGCAGGGCCACGATGTTGGTGATCTTGATCATCGGGTTCACGGCGGGGCCCGCCGTGTCCTTGTACGGGTCGCCGACGGTGTCGCCGGTCACGGCCGCCTTGTGGGCATCCGATCCCTTGCCGCCGAAATGGCCCTCTTCGATGTACTTCTTGGCGTTGTCCCAGGCACCGCCGCCCGCCGTCATCGAGATGGCGACGAAGATGCCGGTGACGATGACGCCCAGCAGCATGGCGCCGACCGCAGCGAAGGCGTCGGCCTTGCCGGCGATCGCCGCGATCACGAAGTACAGCACGATCGGCGACAGCACCGGCAGCAGCGACGGGATCATCATCTCCTTGATCGCGGCCTTGGTGAGCATGTCGACGGCGCGGCCGTAATCCGGCCGGTCAGTGCCCTGCATGATGCCGGGCTTCTCCTTGAACTGCCGACGAACCTCTTCGACCACCGACTGCGCGGCGCGGCCGACAGCCAGCATCGACATGCCGCCGAACAGGTACGGCAAGCCGCCGCCGATCAGCAGGCCGACGACGACGTAGGGGTTCTGCAGCGAGAAGCTGACCGCCTTCACGCCGAGCTTGCCCTGGGCGATGAAGTAGTCGAGGTCCGACGTGTAGGCCGCGAACAGCACCAGCGCACCCAGGCCCGCCGACGCGATGGCGTAGCCCTTGGTGACTGCCTTGGTGGTGTTGCCGACGGCATCGAGCGCGTCGGTGTTCTTGCGCACTTCCTTCGGCAGGCCGGCCATTTCGGCAATGCCGCCGGCATTGTCGGTGACCGGGCCGTAGGCGTCGAGCGCCACCACCATGCCGGCAAGCGCCAGCATCGCAGTCGTGGCGATGGCGATGCCGAACAGGCCGGCCAGCACGTAGCAGACCACGATGCCGGCGCAGATCAGCAGCGCTGGCAGGGCCGTGGCTTCCATCGACATCGCGAGACCCGCGATGACGTTGGTGCCGTGGCCGGTGACCGACGCCTGGGCGACGGCCTTGACCGGACGGTAGTCGGTGCCGGTGTAGTACTCGGTGATCCACACGATCAGGCCGGTGATGGCGAGACCGACCAGCGAGCACCAGAACAGCGTCATGCCGGTGAACTGGCGATCGCCGACCTTGAGCACGGTGGCGTTGCCGATCACCCAGTCGGTGACGAACCAGATGGCCGGGATCGACAGCACGGCGGCCGCGATCACGCCCTTGTACATCGCCCACATGATGCCGCCGTCGGAGCCGAGGCGGACGAAGTAGGTGCCGATGATCGAGGTGATGATGCAGGCGCCGCCGATGGCCAGCGGATAGACCATCAGCTTGTAGACCAGCGCCGGATCGGCCGCGAAGAAGATCGAGGCCAGGACCATGGTGGCGACGGTGGTCACCGCGTAGGTCTCGAACAGGTCGGCGGCCATGCCGGCGCAGTCGCCGACGTTGTCGCCCACGTTGTCGGCGATGGTGGCCGGGTTGCGGGGGTCATCTTCCGGAATGCCGGCTTCGACCTTGCCAACCATGTCGCCGCCGACGTCCGCACCCTTGGTGAAGATGCCGCCGCCGAGACGGGCGAAGATCGAGATCAGCGAGGCGCCGAAGCCAAGCGCCACCAGCGCGTCGATCATCTCGCGGCTGCCCGGGGCGACGCCCATCTTCATGAGAACGGCGAAGTAGCCGACGACGCCCAGCAGGGCGAGGCCAGCGACCAACATGCCGGTCACCGCGCCCGCCTTGAAGGCGAGGTCGAGGCCCTGCCCCAGGCTCTTCTGCGCGGCGACGGCCGTGCGCACGTTGGCGCGCACCGACACGTTCATGCCGATGAAGCCGGTCGCACCCGAGAGCACCGCGCCGATCAGGAAGCCGACGGCGGCATGCTTGCCGAGCAGAATGAAGAGGATGACCAGGACGACGACGCCGACGATGGCGATGGTCGTGTACTGGCGGCGCAGGTAGGCGGCAGCGCCCTCCTGGATAGCCTGCGCGATCTCTTGCATGCGCGCAGTGCCGGAGTCGGCGGCCATGACCCGCGATGCGGTAACGACGCCGTAGAGCACGGCGATGATACCGCAGGCGACGACGGCCCAGATAACGGTAGACATTGTTGGCTAACCTATTGTTTTGACGGCATTTCCAGCCTGGCGCGTGCCGAAGTATCAAGCTCTCCCCCGGCGCGAGGCGGGCGGAAAATGGCAGAACGCCACAATCTGCGCAACCCGTAGCGGGGAAAAGCCCCGCTGCGTCAAGGGCTTGGCTTCAGACGCGGGCGGGATGGCGCAGGCGGAAGACGCCGATGACCAGGAAGGCGATCAGCACCAGGGCGAGCGCGAAATAGTTGAGCATCGCCCAGCCCTGAACCTCCAGGACAACGGAGGCCATCAGGCTCGCCGTCGCCGTGGTGCCGAACACCATGAAATCGTTGAAGGCCTGCGCCTTGCCGCGCTCGGCCTGACGATAGGTCGTGGTGAGCAAGGTCGTGGCGCCGACGAACATGAAGTTCCAGCCGACGCCGTTCAGGCCAAGGGCGATACGGAAGTGCCACTCGGTGACGCCGGTCAGGGCGACGACGACGCCCAGCACCAGGAGCGCGATGCCGACCATCATCATGTTGAACACGCCGAAGCGGGCGATCAGGTTGCCGGTGAAGAAGGCCGGCACGAACATGCCCATGACGTGAACGAAGATGGTGATCGGCGCCTCGGTGGCCTTGAGGCCGCACATCACGATGGCCAGCGGCGAGGCGGCCATGACGAAGGACATCACGCCGAAGGCGATCACCGCGCCGGCGCAGGCAACCATATAGGCCGGCTGCGTCACGATCTCGAACAGGGGGCGTTGCGGACCCGATTGGTCCTCCGACTTCACGGGCGGAAACTCGATGAAGCCCAACACGGTGAAGACGACGACGTGGATGACGATGACGGCGCAGAAGCTCGCCTGGAACAGCGGCAACCAGAGATCAGGTGTGAGGCGCGCCAAGCCAGGACCGAGGATGCCGGCGATGACGCCGCCCGCCGTCACATAGGAAATCGCCTGGGCGCGGAAGTGGCCAGGCGCAAGCTCGACGGCGGCGAAGCGATAGAGCTGCATGTTGGCGACGGCATAGCCCAGGCACAGGCCGCCCAGGCACATCACCAGGAAGCTGCCCATGCCGAGCCCGATCGCCGCAAGGGAGGCGCCGACCATGCCCATCAGCGAGCCGGTGCGGAAGCCGAACTTGCGGCCGCGGCGCATCATCAGCATCGAGGCCGGGAACACCGACAGCATGACGCCGAGATGCTGCATGGTGACGGGCAGGTTCGCCCACATGCGCATGTCGGGCGACACGATGGTCAGCACGGCGAGCGCCGAGGAGGCGAACATCAACGTGTTGCTGCTCTGGGTCAGCGCCTGGCAGGTGGCGAGGAGCCCGATGTTGCGCAGCGAACGGCGCGGGATGCCGCCACCCGACACCGGTTGCGTCTGCTCGACCTTTATCGATCCGTCCATTGGGCGCGCACTCTAGTCGCCCGGCTCCCCTGCCCCAAGCGAATAGGCGGCCCTGCAGTGCAGCTATGACTTAGGTTTGCTTATGGCCGTCCACGGCGCGGCGACGACATTAGAAGTGAACGTAGCCCTTGCGTGGGGCGCGGACCGGGCGGCCGGCGATCGTCAGTTCGACGCCCTTGCCGCGCGTGAAGGTGCCGATGGCGGTGACCTTGACCTTTGCCGCGCGCGCTGCTGCGAGCAACGCCGCTTGCTTGCGTGGCGATACGGCGATCACGAGTTCGTAATCGTCGCCGCCACCCAGGACGTTCGCCCACAGCACGGGCTCGGCTGCAACGAAGCGCCGGGCAGCAGCAGAGAGCGGCACGCGCTCGCGCTCGATGCGAACGGCAAGCCGCGATGCCTCGGCAATGTGGCCGGCATCGGCCAGGAGTCCATCGGAAACATCGGCGACTGCACTTGCGACGCCGACCAGTCGCGGTCCCAGGCCTGAGCGCGGCTGCGGCAAGCGATAGCGCTTCTCGAGTGCTGAAGAAGAGATTCGTCCCCGCGCTGCCAGCAGGCCGAGCGCGCCATCGCCGATCGTGCCGGTGACGAAGAGACGATCACCCGCCCGCGCACCGCCGCGCGTCAGGCCGCGCTCATGCGGCACGCGACCGAACGCCGTCACCGTGACGGTGAGCGGCCCCGGCGTCGTCACGGTATCGCCGCCGCTCAGCACGATGCCGTAGCGCCGCTGATCGGCGGCAAGGCCACGCGCAAAGCCCGCGATCCAGCGCTCGCTCCACGACGTCGGCAGCGACAGCGAGAGCTGGTAGGCGAATGGCTCGCCGCCGCCCGCGGCGAGATCGGACAGACAGACACGCAGCGCCTTGGCCGCCACCAGCTCGGGCTTCTCATCGGCCAGGAAATGCACGCCCGCGACCACCGTGTCGGTCTTGACGACGAGATCGCGCCTCGCGTCGGACGGCAGGAAAGCGTTGTCGCTCAAAAGCCCGCCGGCGCCGGGAAAGCTTTTGGCCAACGGCGCGAAGTAGCGGGCGATCAACTCGAATTCGCCGATGCGCCGGCGGCGCATGCGCTAGCTCGCGAGCTCGGGAGAACGCGACTGGCGCGCCACGCGATCGAGCACCGAATTGACGAAATTCTGCTCGCCCTGGTCATAGAAGGCGTTGGCGATCTCGACATATTCGCTGATCGCCACCTTGGGCGGCACGTCCTTGCGATGGATCAGCTCGTAGGCGCCGGCGAGCAGGATGGCGCGCACCAGCCGATCGGTACGCTCCCAGGTCCAGTCCTGCGCCAGCGCGCCGGTCAGGGTCTGCTCGAGCTCCGCCTTGTGCGCGACGGCGCCTTGGACGACGTCCTTGAACAGCGGCTGGTCGGCATCGCGGCGCATGCCGCCCTCGCCCCCCTCACTCCGGCGCACGTTCAGGAACTGGTCAATGATCTCGGCCGGACCGTGCTCGCCCTCCTGCCATTGAAAGATCGCCTGCACGGCCGCCATGCGCGCGGCTTGGCGCTTGCTGGAGCCAAAGCCCTGTATCGGCTGTGCGCTCATGCGTTCCGCCAGCGGCGGCTGAGCGCCACCATGGCAAGGCAGGCATGCGCGGCATCGCCGCCCTTGTCGCCGCGGTTGGTGAAGGCGCGGGCCTTCGCCTGCTCCATCGTGTCGACCGTGACGATGCCATAGCCGATCGACAGCCGTTCGCGGACGGAGAGATCCATCAGGCCGCGCGCACTCTCGCCGCAGACATAGTCGTAGTGCGTGGTCTCGCCGCGGATGACGCAGCCCAGCGCGACGAAGCCGTCATAGTGGTCGGCCGCCAGGGCAATGGCCCCCGGGATCTCGAAGGCGCCCGGCACGACGATGCGCTCGCTCACCGCGCCGCTCTTGCCGATCTCGCGCTCGGCGCCCTCGATCAGGGCGTCGGCGATCTCGGCGTAGTAGCGCGATTCCACGATCAGGATGCGCGCACCTTTCACTCCGGCGACCGCCGGTCGGGCCGTCGGTGTTTCCGTGCGAGTTGACATGGCTAGCGGGCCGGTCTGCCGGGAACCGGCTTCTGGCCGACGATCTTCAGACCAAAGCCTTCGAGGCCGACGACGGACTTGTTGCTGTGACTGAGCAGCACCATCTCGCGCACGCCGAGGTCGATCAGGATCTGGGCGCCGACTCCATAGTCGCGCAGCTCGCCACCTGCAGGCTCGATCGCCTCGCCGGCGCGGCGCCGCTGCTCGGACAGCATGACGGTCGGCGGCTCGCGGATCAGCACGATCACGCCCCTGCCCTCCTTGGCGATCTCCTGCATGGAGGCCTCGATCTCGCCGCCGCGGCCGGTGTTCCTCTGGCCGAGCACATCGGTGAAGATGTTGACGGCGTGCATGCGCACCATGACCGGGCCGCCCGCCGCCGGGTCGCCCTTCACCAGGGCGAGGTGCTGGGCCATCGTCACCTTGTTCACGTAGATGACGCAGCGGAAGTCGCCGCCGTAGATGCTGGTGAAGGTGGTCTCGCTCAGCCGCCGGACGATCGAATCGTAGCGCCGGCGATAGGCGATCAGGTCGGCGATGGTGCCGATCTTGAGTCCGTGGCGCTGGGCGAAGGTGATGAGATCGTTGCGACGGGCCATCGTGCCGTCGTCGTTCATGATCTCGCAGACGACACCCGCCGGCGTGAGCCCGGCGAGCCGCGCCAGGTCGACGGCGGCCTCGGTGTGGCCGGTGCGCTCCAGCGTGCCGCCTTCGCGCGCCACCAGCGGGAAGACGTGGCCCGGCGTCACGATGTCCTGCGGCCCGCACGAGGGATCGATCGCCACCGCGACGGTACGAGCGCGGTCGGCGGCCGAGATGCCTGTGGTCACGCCCTCGCGCGCCTCGATCGACACGGTGAAGGCGGTCTGGTGGCGGGTGCCGTTGTTCTGCGCCATCAGCGGCAGGCCGAGCTGTTCGACGCGCTCGCGGGTCAGCGCCAGGCAGATCAGGCCACGCGCGTGCTTGGCCATGAAGTTGATGGCGTCGGGCGTCGCCCATTGAGCCGGGATGACGAGGTCGCCCTCGTTCTCGCGGTCCTCGTCGTCGACCAGGATGAACATCCGGCCGCGACGGGCTTCCTCGATGATGTCTTCGGCCGCAGCCTTCACCTCGGAGAAGGTGATGCGCCAGGCGTCCTTTTCGAGCGCGCTCATGATCTTCCGTGCTCCAACAATCGCTGAACGTAACGCGCGAGCATATCGACCTCAAGGTTGACCCGATGACCCGGCTTGGCCTGTCCCAGGGTCGTAACCGCTTGAGTATGTGGAATAATGTTGACGCCGAAGCGATTTCCCTCGACTTCGTTCACCGTAAGGGAAATGCCATCGATGGCGACCGAGCCCTTGGAGGCGATGAAGCGCGCCAGCTCGGGCGGCGCCTCGAACACGAACCGCACGCTGCCGCCTTCCGGCGTCATCGACGCGATCGTGCCCACGCCGTCGACATGGCCATAGACCAGGTGGCCGCCCAGTTCGTCGCCGAGCTTGAGCGACAGTTCGAGGTTGATCCGGCTGCCGAGCTTCCAGTCGCCGAGATGGGTCTTGGCCAGGCTCTCGCCCGAGACCTCGACGGCGAACCAGTCGGCCCCCTTCTCGACCACCGTCAGGCAGCAGCCCGAGCAGGCGATCGAGGCACCGATGGCGATCGGCGCCATGTCGTGCCGGGTGCGCACCACGAAGCGGCGGTCGCCGCTGTTGCCGCCGGGGGTGACCGAGGTGATCTCGCCGATGTCGGTGACGATGCCGGTGAACATGACCCTTACCTATGCCCCTCTCGCCCAGCTTTCCACCGTGTCACCCTGCAGTAAGCGGGCCGAAATCAGCCTGAACCGGGGCGCGAAATCCAGCCGGTTGAAGCCAAGCTCGCCGACCGCAGAGCGGCCGTCAGCGCCCAGGACCAAGCCCGCCCGATAGCTGGTGATGCGGTCGATCAGGCCGGCCTTCAGGAAGGCCGCGGCCACCTGGCCGCCGCCTTCGACCAGCACGCGGGTCAGTCCCCGCTGGCCGAGCGCCTGCGCCGCGGCGGCGACATCGACGCGGCCATCGCCTGCGGCGGCGACCTCAATGATCTCAACGCCGGCCTTGTGCAAGACCTGACGCTGGCCGGCCGGCGCGGCATTCGTGCACACGAGCCAGACCGGCACCTGCCGAGCCGTGGTCGCGAGCTTCGATTTTTCCGCCAGACCCGCCTTCGAATCGAGCACGATGCGTACCGGCGAATAGGCGCCGAGCCCGGGCAGGCGGCAGGTCAGGTCGGGATCGTCGGCCGCGACCGTTCCGGCGCCGACCAGGATCGCGTCATGGATGGCGCGCAAACGATGGCCGTCGGCGCGCGCGCCCTCGCCCGTGATCCATTTGCTCTCGCCCGATGCCGTCGCAATGCGCCCGTCGAGGGACGAGGCGAGCTTGAGATGGAACAAGGGCCGGCCGGCGCGAACGCGCAACAGGAAGCCGGCATTGACCTCTTCGGCTTCGCGGGCGCCCTCGCCCACCTCGACGGCGATGCCCGCGTCGCGCAGCCGCGCATGGCCCTGGCCGTTCACCGCTGGATTGGGATCCTCCATCGCCGACACGACGCGCGCCACGCCCGCGCGCACCAGCGCGTCGGCGCAGGGCGGCGACTTGCCGAAATGGGAACAGGGCTCGAGCGTCACATAGACCGTCGCACCGCGCGCCGCCTCGCCTGCCTTGCCGAGCGCGTCGACTTCGGCGTGCGGGCGTCCGCCGTCCTGCGTGCGGCCGCGCGCGATGACGCGACCGTCCTTGGCGATGACGCAGCCCACGGCCGGGTTCGGCCAGGTGCGCCCGAGCGACCGGCGCGCCTGCGCGAGCGCGGCGCGCATCATCGCGTCAGTCCTTGAGGTTGGTCTCGGCGAGATCGGAGATGAACTCCTCGAAGTCACGGGCCTCGCGGAAATTGCGATAGACCGAGGCGAAGCGCACATAGGCCACCGGATCGAGCGCGCGCAGCGCGTCCATCACCAGCTCGCCGATCTGCGTCGAGGGGATCTCGCTCTCGCCGGAGCTTTCGAGGCGCCGGACGATGCCGTTCACCACGCGCTCGACGCGCTCGGGATCGACCGGCCGCTTGCGGCAGGCGACCGAGATCGAGCGGGCGAGCTTGTCACGATCGAACTGCACACGCTGGCCGTTCTTCTTGACCACCGTGAGCTCGCGCAGCTGCACGCGCTCGAAGGTGGTGAAGCGCGATCCGCACGACGGGCAGTAGCGCCGCCGGCGGATCGCCGAATTGTCGTCAGTCGGTCGCGAGTCCTTAACCTGGGTGTCCTCGTGACCGCAAAATGGACAGCGCATTCTCTCCCCCTGTTGTCCTTTGCGCTCGCGTCAGTCTCGGTAGATCGGAAAGCGGGAACAAAGCGCGTGAACCTTGGCGCGGACCTGCGCCTCGACCTGGGCGTCGCCGTCCGGGCCGTTCTTGGCGATGCCGTCGAGCACGTCGGCGATCAGATGGCCGACCTGGCGGAACTCCGCCACGCCGAAACCGCGCGTCGTGCCGGCGGGCGACCCCAATCGCACGCCGGACGTGATGGTGTACTTCTCCGGATCGCCCGGGATGCTGTTCTTGTTGACGGTGATGCCGGCGCGATCGAGCACCTTCTCGGCCGACACGCCGGTCGCCTTCTTCGGACGGAGATCGACCAGCATGACGTGGCTGTCGGTGCCGCCCGAGATGATCTTCAGGCCGCGCTCGGTCAGCGCCGAGGCGAGCGCGCGCGCATTGTCGACGGTATTCTGGGCGTAGACCTTGAACTCGGGGCGCAGCGCCTCGCCGAAGGCCACGGCCTTGGCGGCGATGATGTGCATCAGCGGGCCGCCCTGCAGGCCGGGGAACACTGCCGAGTTGATCTTCTTGCCGATGTCGGCATCGATCGACAGCACCATGCCGCCGCGCGGGCCGCGCAGCGTCTTGTGCGTGGTCGTGGTCACGACATGGGCGTGCGGCAGCGGGCTGGGATAGACGCCCGCCGCGACCAGGCCGGCATAGTGCGCCATGTCGACCATGAAGAAGGCGCCGATCTCGTCGGCAACCTTGCGGAAGCGCGCCCAGTCGATGTGACGCGAATAGGCCGAGGCGCCGGCCACGATCAGCTTGGGCTTCTCGCGGCGCGCGGTTTCCTCCATCTGCTCGTAGTCGATCAGGTGCGTGTCGGGCGTCACGCCGTAGGACACGACCTTGAACCACTTGCCCGACTGGTTGGCGGGCGAGCCGTGCGTGAGATGGCCGCCCTGGTCGAGCGCCATGCCCATGAACTTGTCGCCCGGCTGCAGCAGCGCCATGAACACGGCCTGGTTGGCCTGCGCGCCGGAGTGCGGCTGGACGTTGGCGAAGCTGCAGTCGAACAGCTTGCAGGCGCGGTCGATGGCGAGCTGCTCGGCCTTGTCGACCTCCTCGCAGCCGCCGTAGTAGCGGCGGCCGGGATAGCCCTCGGCATACTTGTTGGTCAGCACCGACCCTGCGGCCTCGAGCACGGCGCGCGAGACGATATTCTCCGACGCGATCAGCTCGATCTGCTCGCGCTGACGATGCAGCTCGCCTTTGACGGCCGCATCGACCAACGGATCGGCCTCGGCCAGGCTACGCGTGAACATCGGCAGCGGCGTGTCGGTCGTCTTGGCAGCGGTTTGACTCATTTCGTGCAGCCCTTTGACAGCTTGGCAACGCGGCCGGCGTGGCGGCCGCCTTCGAACTTGGTATCGAGAAAGACTTTTAGCGCCTCGCGGGCGGTTTCGGTGCCGATCAGGCGCTGGCCGAACGCCACCACGTTGGCATCGTTGTGCTGGCGTGACAGACGCGCCGAGGTGACGTCATGAACGAGAGCCGCCCGCACCTTGGGGTTGCGATTGGCGGCCATCGAGATGCCGATGCCGGTGCCGCAGACCAGGACACCCTTCACCGCCTGTCCCGACGCCACCGCGTCAGCCATCGCCATGCCGAAGTCGGGATAGTCGACCGACTGCGTGGAATCGGTGCCGAGATCCAGCACATCGTGACCCGCCTCCTGCAGGTCGCGCTTGAGAATCTCTTTCAGGTCGAAGCCGGCATGATCCGACGCGACCGCGATGGCGCCCCCCGGCATTTCGACCAACGATCCCCTCTAACTGTTGAGACCCCGGATACCATATCCGGGGCCGCGGTGTCACGGTTCCGCAAAATCGTGGAAAGTGACCTACAAGACGTTGAATCGGCTCAGGAAAAGCGGCGGCCCAGAACGACGATGCCCGCGGCGGCGGCCTGAAGCACCGCACCTGCCATGAATACCTCGATATAGGCGTCGGTGACCTCGCGCAATCCGCCGAAGATGGCGGGAGCGAAAGCGAACACCGCCTGGTTGATCGCCGTGACGAGGGCCACAACGGTGCCCGCATCGGCCGCCCGGAATTCGCGCTGGGCGATCAGCGGTGGCAGCGACGTGAGATTGCCCGCCCCCAGGCCGAACAGCATGCAACCCAGAGCCAGCGGCGCCATGCGATCGCCGAATGCCAGCAGCAGCGTGCCGGCGGCCTGCGTCAGGAGATTCGCGGCCGCTGCAAGCCGACGGTCATGCTCGCCCAGCAGCCATCCCATCAGAGTGCGACCCAGCACGGCGCAGAGCGTGGCCAGGCCGATCGCCAGCGCCGCCATCGTCGCGCCGAAGGCCGGTTCGAGCCTTGCGATCAGATGCGCGAACAGGCCGATCTGGACGAACATGCCGAGGGCAAAGGCCACCGACATCGTGAGGAAGCGTGACTGGCCGAGCAAGGCGCGACGCGGCGTCGGCGGCGCGGCCTTCGACGCCGTGCCGGGCGGCGCGCGTCTCAGCACGGCCCAAGCCACCGGACAGATCACGCCGACTGTCGCAAGCGCAACCAGTCGACCGGCAGAGCCAAGTCCAGCGTGGGCGATCAGCGCCGTCCATAGCGGTACGAACAGCAGGCCGCCGATGCTGGCACCATTGAATGCCGTGCTGATGGCTCTCGGCCGGTCGCGCTCGAACCAGGGCGCGACGATGAGGTTGAGCGCCGCCCCGCTCATCGCCGACCAGCCCGCGCCGCTCAGCAGCACGGCCGGCACGAGCTGCCAGATCTCCTGTGCGTTGGTCCACGCAACGGCGCCGGCCGCCGTACAGACGGCGCCGGCAACGGTGATCGAGGCGGCGCCGAAACGGCGATGCGCGTCGGGCACGACGGTGATGAGGACCGCGCCCACCAGGAAATGCGCCGTGATCGCCAACGAGATCGTGGCGATCGGCCAGCCGTGGGAGCGATTCAGCGCGGCCAGGTAGACCCCCGGTCCGTAGAAGCCGACGCCCCAACCGAACACGGCGATGACGAACGCTGCCCAGACAACGCGCCGGCCGTGACTGCCGTCTAGATCGGCCGGCGCCACAGTACCACCAGCTCGCGACGCGTCTCGAACCCCAGGCCCCGGTACAACGCCACGGCCGCCGCATTGTCCGGCCGGACATGCAGGAACGGCCGTTCGCCCTGGGCGAAGGCGTGTCGCATCAGCTCTCGCGTGAGCGCCGCGCCATAGCCCTTCCCGCGCGCCTCGGGGTGCACGCAGATGGCGCTGAGCTCGACATGGCCCGGAACGCGCAGCCGTTCGCCGGCCATCGCCACCAGCCGGTCGCCGTGGCGGATGCCGACATAGCGGCCGAGCAATGCCGTGCGCTTGCCGAACGGCCCCGGCTCGGTCGCCGCGACCAGATCGAGCATGGCCGCCGCGTCGGCAGGCGACAGCACTGTCACCGGAGGCCCGCCCTGCTCCGGCTGCCGCGACGCCACCATCTGCAGCAAGGCGAAGCGGCTGGTCTCCTCCCAGCCATCCGGCAGCGGCTCGGCCTGCGGCCGGAACAGGCGTGCCTCCGTTCCCGCAGGAAGGTCGGCCGCGAGATCGGCGTAGCCGGCGGCGCTGGGTTCGGCGATGGCGGAGAACGGCGCGATGTCGCGCGGATAGTGCCGTGCCAGGCCGCGGCCCAGCGCGTGCTGGCGATGCGGTCCCTCGAGCGCATGCCAGATCGGATTGTCGAGGACGTTGATCGTCATGGCGCGCGGAACAATGCCTTCCCTCTTATAACCTATTAACGGGTTATATGGTTATTTCCTGTCGCTGGGCTTGTCAACCGGTCAACCGGTTATTAAGCCCAAGGATGAAAGACGGCTCGCCGGAATCAGACTCCATCGCCATGCTCGACGCCGAGGAATGTGAACGGGCGCGCGTCCGCCGCGATCGCCGCTATGACGGCCGTTTCTTCTCGGGCGTGCGCACCACGCGCATCTATTGTCGGCCCGTCTGCCCGGTGCGGCCGGCGCAGGGCAGGAACGTCGCCTTCTATCCGACGGCGGCCGCCGCCGAAGCCGCGGGCTTCCGTCCCTGCCTGCGCTGCCGGCCCGAGACGGCACCGTTCTCGCCGGCATGGCTGGGATCGCTCACCACCGTGCGACGGGCCATGCGGCTGATCCGCGACGGCGCGCTCGACCGCGGCACCGTCGAGGACCTTGCGACGCGGCTGGGCATCGGCCCGCGCCATCTCGATCGCCTGTTCCAGCGACATGTCGGAGCGAGCCCATTGCAGGTCGCGCGCACGATGCGCGTGCAGCGCGCCAAGCGCCTGCTCGACCAGACGACGCTGCCGATGACCCACGTCGCGGCGCGCGCGGGCTTCGCCAGCCTGCGCCGCTTCAATGCCGTCTTCGCCGAGGTCTACAAGCGCACGCCGAGCGAGGTCCGCAAACATGGGAAAAGAGGCCGGATAAACGATGCATAGAGCGACAACGCGGAGAAGCAACGCAACGAGCCGATTATATAACTATAGTTCCAATAGTCAAGAACTGTGGTCTATCGATAGTTTTTGCGCTCCATAGAGGCCATTTCGGCGCACTATTGTCGGCCGCTGCCAGCAATGCTTTCACCGCCGGCAAAGAAAAAGGGCCCGGTAACGGGCCCTTCTCCTCGAAGCCTTCGCGTCTACTTCTTGATCGGCGCCGACTTGCCGTCCTTCCAGATGTAGATGTCGTAGACCGGGTTCTTGATGTCGCCCTTCTGGTCGAACTCGAGCACCCCGACGGCGCTGTCGAACTTGCCGCCACGCAGCGCGGCCGCGACCTTGGCGGCGTCGGTCGACTTCGCCTTGTTGGCGGCGTCGGCCCACGCCTTGACGGCGGCGTAGCTGAACAGCGTATAGCCTTCCGGGTTGTACTTGGCGTCGCGGAACTTCTTCACCAGGGCGGCGTTCTTCGGGTCGTCCTCGACCTTGGGCGGGAACGACATCAGCACGCCGTCGGTGGCGGCGCCGCCGAGCTGGGCGAACTCCGCCGTCTCGAGCGAATCGAAGCCCACCATCTTGGCGGCGAGCCCCTGCTCCTTCGACTGCTTGATGATCAGCGCACCCGCGGTGTGGTAGCCGCCGAGCACGATGATGTCGATCTTCGCCTGCTTCATCTTGTTGATCAGCGCGGTGAAGTCCTTGTCGGTGTCGTTGTAGGCCTCGTACATGGCCTCCTTCAGGCCGCCCTTGTTCAGCGCCTTCTTGGTCTCGTCGGCGACGCCCTTGCCGTAAGGCGACTTGTCGTGCAGCACCGCGACCTTGGCGTTCTTGAAGTTCTTCAGGATGTAAGCACCGACCGTGGCGCCCTGCACGTCGTCGCGGCCGCAGGTGCGGAACACCGTGGTGTTGCCCTTGGTGAAGGCGTCGTCGGTCAGCTTGATGTTGGTCGAGGCCGGCGTGATCTGCAGGATCTTGCCTTCCTTGTAGATGTCCGACGCCGGGATCGACGAGCCCGAGCAGAAGTGGCCGGCCACGAAGACGACCTTGTCCGACACCATCTTGTTGGCGACGGCCGTCGCCTGCTTGGGATCGCAGGCATCGTCACCGATCACCAGCTCGAGCTTCTGGCCGTTCACGCCGCCCGCGGCATTGACGTCCTCGACCGCCATCATGGCGCCGCGGCGCAGCTGCTCGCCGAACGCGGCGTTGGCGCCGGTCATCGGTCCCGCCGAGCCGATCTTGATCTGCGCGAAGGCCGGCGTCGCCATCAATGCGATGGCCGCGACGGCAAGTGCGCCATAGGTTTTCTTCATACAAGCCTCCTAGTTCGCCCCGAAAGGTTCCCCGTCTCCACGGCTGTGGAGCATGCGATAGATTAGTGCCGCTCCTCCCAGCCCAGCAAGCCTTTGCGCCTGTAAAGCCAGGGATACTGGCGCACCATCTGGCGCACATGAGTGAGCCGGTAGGCGAAGGCGGCGACCGCGAGTTGCACGGCCCAGCCGAGCAGGAAGCCGCCTACCGACCACAGCTCGCCATCGTCGAGCGCATAGTCGAGAAAACGCAGAAGGCCCGAAAGCAGCGCCGTATAGAAGACGATCTGCCCCCACGGACGCCAGGTGATGGCGACGGCGTGGCCGGAGGCGAAGGCGCCCGGCGCAATCAGGCAGTTGAACAGCAGGAAGGCCGGCAGGCTGTCGCCGAACCACTCGAGCATGAAGGTGTCGAGCAGGCTCATGCGTGGCCACCTTCCAGATAGGCGGCGCGCACCTCGGCGTTGGCCAAGAGTTCGCGGCCGGTGCCGCTGAGGCGCACCCGGCCGTTGGCCAGCACGTAGCCGCGATCGGCGAGGCGCAGCGCATGGAAGGCGTTCTGCTCGACCAGGAAGATCGTCACCCCCTCCTCGCGCGCGATGCGGGCGATCGCCTCGAAGATCTGCCGCACGATCAGCGGTGCCAGCCCGAGCGACGGCTCGTCGAGCAGCAGCAGCCGCGGCCGGCTCATCAGGGCGCGGCCGATCGCCAGCATCTGCTGCTCGCCGCCCGACAGCGTGCCGCCGCGCTGCTCGCGCCGCTCGGCGAGCCGCGGGAACATGGCGAAGACGCGCTCCAGGTCGTGCTGGAAGTGCGTGGGATCGACCAGCGTGGCGCCCATCTGCAGGTTCTCGAACACGCTCATGCGCGGGAAGATGCGGCGGCCCTCGGGCACCTGCGCCACCCCGCGCCGCACGATCTCGTGGGTGGCGAGGCCAGTGATGTCCTCGCCGTCGAGCGCGATGCTGCCGTCGCGGGCCCGCGGGTTGCCGCAGATCGTCATCAGCAGGGTCGACTTGCCCGCGCCATTGGCGCCGATCAAGGTCACGATCTCGCCCTTGGCGACCCGCAGGTCGACGCCATGCAGGGCCTGGATGGCGCCGTAGAACGTCGCCACGCCGCGCACCTCGAGCATGGTCTCAGCCATTGCTGTCACCCCGAGCGAAGCGAGGGGCCTTTCCTGGCGCCGCGAAAGGTCCCTCGCTGCGCTCGGGATGACACCGGCCGCTAATCACCGATCGCCTCCTCATCTGTCCCGAGATAGGCGCGGATGACGGCGGGGTCGCGCTGCACCTCGGCCGGCGGGCCCTCGGCGATCTTGCGGCCGTAGTCGAGCACGACGACGTGGTTGGAGATGTTCATGACCACGCTCATGTCGTGCTCGATCAGCAGCACCCCGATGCCGTCGCGGTCGCGGATCGACACCAGGAGCTGGTTGAGCTCGGCCGATTCGCGCGGGTTCAGTCCGGCCGCCGGCTCGTCGAGGCAGAGCAGCCTGGGCTCGGTGCACATGGCGCGGGCGATCTCCAGGCGCCGCTGTGCGCCGTACGGCAGCTCGCCCGCCGGGCGGTCGGCGTCGGCTAAAAGGCCGATGCGCTCGAGCCAGGCGCGCGCCAACGCGATCGCAGCCTCCTCGGCAACGCGATAGACCGGGAGGCCGAGCAGGCCGAACACGCTGTAGCCCGACGCCAGCATCAGCTTGTTGTGCTGCGCCACCAGAAGGTTCTCGAGGACCGTCATGGCCGGGAACAGCCGGATGTTCTGGAAGGTTCTAGCCACGCGCGCCCGCTGGCCGATCTCGTGGCCCAGCATGCGCTCGAGCAGATAGTCGCGGTCGCCGCGCAAGGTCAGGCGGCCCACGGTCGGCTTGTAGAAGCCGGTGATGCAGTTGAAGACGGTGGTCTTGCCCGCGCCGTTGGGGCCGATGATCGCCGTGATCTCGCGCGGTCGGCCGCTGAAGGAGACGTCGTCGATGGCGACCAGGCCGCCGAAGCGCATGGTGAGATGCTCGACCTCGATCAGGGGGGTGACGGCGTTCATTTAAATTCCGTCATCCCGAGCGGAGCCGCCCAAAGGGCGGCGTAGCCGAGGGACCTTTTCTTGTCGGCGTACCAACAAGAGGAGGTCCCTCCGCTCCGCCTCGCTGCGCTCGGCTCCGGTCGGGATGACGGGGTGGCTTTGATCATCCGCTGCCTCCCGATCCCACAGGATGCAGCCGGATCGACGGCTCGCGATGGCCGATCAGGCCGCGCGGCCGGAACACCATGATCAGCACCATGGCGAGGCCGAAGGCCAGCATGCGGTAGTTGCCGAGCTCGCGGAACCACTCCGGCAGCCCGATCAGCAGGACCGCCGCCAGCACCACGCCGATCTGGCTGCCCATGCCGCCCAGCACGACGATGGCGAGGATGATCGCCGATTCGATGAAGGTGAAGCTCTCGGGGCTGATGAAGCGCTGCTTGGCGGCGAAGAAGGAGCCGGCGAAGCCCGCGAACATGGCGCCGACGGCAAAGGCCGTGAGCTTGGTGTTGGTGGGATTGATGCCCAGCGCCTTGCAGGCGGTCTCGTCCTCGCGCAGCGCCTCCCAGGCGCGGCCCACCGGCAGGCGGCGCATGCGCTGGGTGAAGAGGTTGGTGATCAGCGCCAGCAGCAGGATGATGTAGTAGAGGAAGATCAGGCGGTGGATGCCGTGGAACGGGATGCCCAGCATCTCCGACACCGTCTGCTTGCCTTCGGGCGCGGTCTCGGCGAACACCGCGCCGAACAGGGTCGGGCCGGGGATCGTGCCGATGCCGGCCGGACCGTTGGTGAAGTCGACCCAGTTCAGCAGCACCAGCCGGATGATCTCGCCGAAGCCCAAGGTGACGATGGCCAGGTAGTCGCCGCGCAGCCGCAGCACCGGAAAGCCCAGCAGGATGCCGAAGCTGGCCGAGAACATGCCGGCCAGCGGCAGCACGGCCCAGAAGCCCAGGCCATGCTGCGTGCTGAGCAGCGCATAGGCATAGGCGCCGACGGCGTAGAAGGCGACGTAACCAAGATCGAGCAGGCCCGCGAGGCCGACCACGATGTTCAGCCCCCAGCCCAGCATGACGTAGGTCAGGATCAGCACGCCGAGATCCATGGTCTTCTGGTCGGCGAACGGCGTGAACGGCATCACGATGGCGATGCCCAGCAGCACCCAGCCGAGCCACTGCGTGCCGATCGTGTTGACGATACGGCCTGTGGGCGTGCGCGCGGCCGCATGGATTGCCTGATCGGCCCACGGCCAGACGGCGCGGATCACCAGCAGCACGCCGCCCAGGGCCACGAACCAGTGCAGGAAGCCCGACGGCAGCTGCATGGGTGATGCGCCGGCCGCGATCATGACGATGCCGAGCGCGATGGCCGGCCAGCGCAATCCCATGGCCGCCATTTGCAGGCCGAGGCGGCCGAAGAAGATGATCACCAGCGCCACGGCGAGATCGACGAACTCGTACTGGAAGCTGAGCCCGGCGCGCGAGCCGACATCGACGGTGCGGAAGCCGACGATGAAGATACCGAGAGCGGCGGCGACGAGGGCGGTAAGGGCCGCGTCCTTGAGCATCTTCAGGAGACGCGGATCCACCATGTCAGACCTTTTCGATCTCCGGTTTGCCCAAAAGCCCGGTCGGTCGGAAGATCAGGACGAGCACGAGGATCGAGAAGGCGGCGACGTCCTTGTATTCGCTCGAGAAGTAGCCGGCCCAGAAGACTTCGATCAGGCCGATCAGCAGGCCGCCCAGCATGGCGCCGGGCAGCGAGCCGATGCCGCCCAGCACCGCGGCCGTGAAGGCCTTGATGCCGGCCAGGAAGCCGATGAAGAAATCGATCAGGCCGTAGTACATAAGGAACAGCATGCCGGCGACGGCCGCCAATGCTGCGCCCAGCACGAAGGTCAACGAAATGGTGCGGTCGACGTCGACGCCCAGCAGCGCCGCCATCTTCATGTCCTGCTCGCAGGCCCGCTGGCGGCGGCCGAGCGAGGTCTTGGCAATCAGCCAGGTGAAGCCGCCCATCAGCACGACCGTCACCAGGACGATGATGATCTGCAGCCACGAGATGCGCACGTCGAAGCCGTCGAGGCTGAACAGGTTGAAGCCGCCCGAGACGATCTGGCCGCCGGGCTTGGGCCTCGCCCCCTGCACGAGCTGCACGTAGTTCTGCAGCGCTATCGACACGCCGATGGCCGAGATCAGCGGCGCCAGCCGGAACGAGCCGCGCAACGGGCGAT
Organism: Reyranella soli; assembly: GCF_007992495.1. Taxonomy (GTDB): domain Bacteria; phylum Pseudomonadota; class Alphaproteobacteria; order Reyranellales; family Reyranellaceae; genus Reyranella; species Reyranella soli. The sequence continues at coordinate 16,425 of NZ_BKAJ01000077.1, read as the reverse complement.
AGGCCGTTCGTTCGATCGCCCAGCCGTAGACCGAGGAGAAGGCCATGGAGATCAGCAGCACCAGCACGATTGCCACCGGGGCCGAGCCGATGCCCAGCATGCTGCAGATCATGAAGCCGATCAGCGAGATGAATGCACCGATCATGAACACTTCACCATGCGCGAAGTTGATCATGCCGATGATGCCGTAGACCATCGTGTAGCCGATGGCGATCAGCCCGTAGATTGCACCCAGCGTGATGGCGTTGATCAGTTGCTGCGTGAAATACGCCATGTCTTGTGTTTTTCCCTGCTCCTTGGACCTACGACGCTTCCGCTTGCCCATGCAAGCGAACTATCCACCACGGCGGCGCGAATTGGCCGGTGGACGCCCGAGGACCGACGTGCAAGTCGCGGACCATGTCGGGCGCGGCGAGGCCGGAGAGACGCCGCGGCATGCCGGCTGCAACTTGCGATCGGGATTTCCGCATTTCTCGCATTTTGCGCTACCCCCCTCGCCGCTCGATTTGTGCGCTGCACCTCGTGACTGAGACAACGACACTCCGGACAGCCACCGTGATCGAACAATCGGCTCCGCGCAGGTAAAAGGACCCTGCCTCAAGGTTTGCCCGACCAATCTATCATAACCCGAGTAACTTCACTTCTTCAAGAACGATAACTAGGGTCCGGGAAGAGGCATAATTTCGATTCGCCGACTTTCTGCGTGCCATACGGCGCAGAAGGTCGAATGCCAGAGTCGAATGCCAGCAGTGCCGGCACTCGCACGGCGCCGAACGAAAACGTTAGAGGGAAAAACGCTAGGTGCCGGCCGGGCCCCTATAGAGTTTTTCCGGCGCGACGCCTGGAACTCGCTTCCGTTGCCCACAGAAAACGGCAATCGGTGCAGGTCGCGGGCTCGCCCCATAGGCGCTAGCTTACCCCCTAGCCTCACCCTGAGGAGCGCCCCCTCGAGTATCTCGGGGTAAACTCCGGGCGCGTCTCGAAGGGTGGGCAACACCGAGACCGGTTGCCATCCTTCGAGACGCCACGCTTCGCGCGGCTCCTCAGGATGAGGTTGTGCGTGAACAGAACCAAAGCTAGCGCCTATGAGAGGGCTCGCCCTCCTCCGAACGGGTTCGTTCGCAGCGCTCCTGTGGGCGCACGTAGTCATATGATCCTCCGATGTCTGCCGATGGTCTTCGTGGCGCTTCAGTCAATGGGACTGGCACGAGCGGTCATGAGTTCTCTCCGGGAAAGGCGGCGGTTGGGAAGCACACGACGATCCGTCGGTTCAGCGATCGGCCCGCGGGACGGCTTGTCGATCTCCCTCCGTTTCCAGTTGTCGAACCCGCACACTTGTGAAAGTGCTTGGGCAGGTCCGGACGCAAGAGAGGTCGGTGTCGTCTTCGCAGGCGGTCCACGCTGGACGCGCCGGTTTGCAGCGTGTGCTGCTTCGGTGCTGGGCCTGCGAAACCCTTGGCTTCCCCATCCGTATCCCGGTTGCCGAGCCGTTGGCCGGTCCGGGACGCGATGGAGCTCGCTGTTGTCTTGACAGGCGTCTCGCCGCCTCCGGTCCCGCGTTGCGGGTTGCCGGGAAAGCTTTGGTCGCTGTAAGCGCGAGTGAAATCTCCTGGGCGGTTTTGGCCGTGAGCGGCCATGCTGCCGATCCTCTCGAAGAGAGGGATAAGCCACAATTTCCGGCGAGAGAGTCAAGCTTGTCGAGCATGAGCCGATCCTTTGCTTGAGTCAGGATCGGCAGGGATAGGCCTCAACTTTGCGCTAGGGAGTCAAGTGGTTCCTAACGACATGCGATTACGTATCGTGGATCGGGTCATTCATGCATTTGATTGTAAGCCGATTAGGTTTTTCGTGATAATATGGGTACGTGGACGCATTGAGGAGACGATTGCTGCCGCTTACAGGAAATAGTGCAGTCCGCATTCCCCTTCAGCACCTATCAGTTCGTGTCCCGTGGCATGACGCCGGTTGGGATGGCACGGTCTGTCGCTCGCCTCGGCAGAACGCAAGCTGCCTCGTCCTTAATCGCATAGGTGCCACTAAGAACGATGCGCTGGAAGAGCAGTATGCTGGGAAGTCGTTGAGCGAGGTGCCAGAAGAGGCCGCGCCACCTTGTTTCTCTGAGCGAGTCAATTTTCTGTCGGCAAAGCCGCAACGTCGACTTGCCCGCCATGCGTATGCAAAGACCAGTGAGCATCACAAACACATTGCAGCTACCCAGTTTACCCACCCGGCTTTTTCTGTCGGGGCGACGCCGTTCGGCTGGCTATTGAAAGATCGGGCGTGGGGAGATGAATGGCGCAAGGGCAAAATCGACAGCAAAGCACTCGCCGAACGATATGGAATCGACTCGCGGCCCGAGTACGAACCCGACGAGCCGAACTGGCTGAACGACAGGCCGTGGATACAGGGTCACGCCAATCAGAAGGCCCTGCTAGACGCATTCTTCGGGGCATTGCAACCGAAGCGGAGCCTTGTCTTTGTCTATTCGAAGCGAACTCCGCTCATCGACGATGATCAGTGGATGATCGTAGGTGTCGGACGTGTCACTTCCATCGGGGAGTTGCAGGAATGGGACTATAGCCCGCCCAAGAATCCGCCCATCCGTTCATACCTGTGGGAACGCTCCGTCAGTCACAGCATTCGGGCGGGCGGCGTTGATGGCCTGTTGTTACCGTACCACGATCTACTCGAGCGATGCGAAAAGGATCCCGATGTTGATCCGAGTGATTGCATCGCGTTTGTGCCTGACGAATTCAGGAACGAATTCTCGTATGCGAGTGAGCACGTTTCTGCCGGAAATGCGATTGCCGCGCTTTTGGCGGTGAAAGAAGCGCTCACAGCATATAGCGAACGCTTTGGCGGCGATTGGAAGCCGGGGCTCAAGTGGATCGATCAACGCCTGGGTGAACTATGGTCGCTTAGAGGGCCATAGCCGCATCGAAGATGATGGCATTCTGGCATTCGTAAGCAATTCATCCTTCCTGCATAAGAATAGCTTCGACGGCTTCAGAGCGGTTCAAGAGGCTGACTTCAACGAGCTCTGGGTGCTCGATCTGAAAGGTGATGCGCGAACATCAGGCGAAGATCGTAGGCGGCAGGGCGGTAACATTTTTGGCGATCAGATCAAAGTAGGAATCGCTATCTACTGCTTCGTGAAAAAGAAAGGCAGCAAGGGCTTCAAGATCTTCTACGACGCTGTTCGGGACTACGCAAAAGCGGATGAGAAGATGGAGTTCATTCAAGCCCCCCTTAGCACGCGCACAATGCAGGAGCTTCGGCCGGACGCAAGGCACAACTGGCTAAACTTGCCCTCCGCAGAGTTTGAGCAGTTCATCCCGATTGCGACCAAGGAAACCAAGGCGACGAAAATTGAGGGTCAAGAACGAGCTATCTTCAAGCTCTTTTCCTTGGGAATTTCGACCAATCGCGACGAATGGCTCTACGATCGTGATCAGAAAGTGCTGACGAAGAAAGTCCGCCAGTTGATCGGTGCATACGATGCTATCCCGCCTACTACCAAAACTTATCCTGACACACTCAAGTGGTCGCGAAATCTTAAGCGGCGACTTGCGCGCAACGAACGTGAGCCATTCTCTGCCAAGCGAATTGTGCAGGCTAGTTACCGACCCTATTCGCCGCGGTGGCTCTATCAATCGGACGTGTTCACGGACGAACTTGGGCTTGCCGACGAGCTATTTCCACCGACGGGCAAGAATGTGGGAATCAGTTTTAGCGCTCCCGGCTTTCGAACAAACTACTGCGCGCTAGCAGTGGAAGGTGTTGCTGATTTGCATTTTGGTGCTGCGGTAGATGGTTATCAGCAAGTGACGCGATACCGCTTTGAAGGAGGGAAGCGGCTCGACAACGTTACTGATTGGGCTCTGAGTCAGTTTCGCACACACTATGGCGACAACGGCATTACGAAGGACAATATCTTCGCCTATGTTTATGCCGTTCTTCACGACCCGAAGTACCACCAAACCTTCACTTCCAACTTGAAGCGAGAGTTTCCTCGGGTGCCGTTTCATCGGGACTTCAAGCGATGGTGCACTTGGGGCAAGTCTTTGCTCGACTTGCATCTTGGCTATCTGTCAGCCAAGCCCTATGCCCTAAAGCGCACAGACGTGTCTGATGCGAAAGCTAGAAGTGCCGCACAAAAACCGCGCGTCATTCTTCGTGCTGATGAAAGAGCCGGAACCATCGTACTGGACACTGAAACGCAACTTTCAGGCATTCCAGGCGAGGCATGGGAATACAAACTAGGGAACCGTTCCGCTCTCGAATGGGTCTTGGATCAGCACAAGGAAAGACAAACGAAGGATGTTTCGCTTCGCCGACTAAAATTGGCGCCCTATAGTTTTTCAGATCACAAGGAAGGGGTGATCGATCTGTTGAAACGCGTAACGACTGTTAGCTTGAATACAGTCGAGATCGTTGATGCGATGAAGAAAGAACCTCGCGCCTAGGCATAGCCACGCTGGTTCGTTGATGCGAGGACATGGAACGGCGCGTAGCGGCTATCGCTGAACCGCATGAAGGCGCGCACGGGTTCGCCGGCACGGACAGGATCTTCGAGCTAGCGAAGCGGCACAGGATACGGACGGCGTGGGCACCGACATCCTGTTCTCCCCATAACTGGCGCCGCACCAGGGGCGTTGCTGGCGAAGCTGGCGCGCTAGCGCACACCGGCCGAAGCCCTGGTCACGACAACCAGGACCAACGCAGAGCTCCTGGCGCTGTCGCCACAGTGCCTGTTCCCGTCCGGGCCGTTTCCGATCGGTCGGCCCTCTTCCGCCGCGCCCCACGCAACAGACACTTCGTCAGAGCCCGCGTCAGCACCACTGGCGCGATGGCAGGTCCTTTAACGTCGGTTGAGCGGTCCCACCGCGACGCCCATACTGGGCGCCTGGTGCGGGGGATCCGATGGCGGACGATCGGGCTGACCAGGCGCATGCCGTCGACCGGACCGAACATGCTTCGGCCCTGCCGATCGGCACGCGTATTGGCCGCTATCGCCTCGACGCGGTGCTCGGGCAAGGCGCCTACGGCATCACCTATCGCGCGCACGACCTGCAGCTCGAGCGCGACGTCGCCGTCAAGGAGTACCTGCCGGCGCTGCTGGCGACCCGACTGGACGGCCTCACGGTCCTGCCCCGCTCGACCCAGGTCGCCGACGACTTCGCCTGGGGCCGTGAGCGATTCCTGGACGAAGCCCAGACCCTGGCACGGCTGGCCCGCGCGCCCGCGGTCGTCCAGGTGCACGACTATCTCGAAGCCAACGGCACGGCCTACGTGGTCATGCAGCTGGTCGAGGGCGAGACTCTGGGAAGCCAATGGCGGCGCGACGGGCGCCTGCCGCCGGCGGCCGTCGAGCGCCTCGTCCATCCGCTGCTCGATGGCCTGCAACAGATCCACGCCGTGGGCGTGCTTCATCGCGACATCAAGCCGGACAACATCATCGTGGCGGCCGACGGCTCGCCGACCTTGATCGACTTCGGCGCGTCCCGGGTGGCGATCGCCGACCGGACGCAGGCCCTGACCGCCGTCTACACGCCGCGCTATGCCGCGCCGGAACAGATGACGTCGGGCCAGCAAGGCCCCTACACGGATATCTACGCGCTGGCGGCCACGCTCTATGTCTGCGTCAGCGGCAAGGAGCCGCTCAGTGCGACCCATCGTGTGCTGAACGCCGATGCCATGCCCTCGGCACGCGACATCGCGCGCGGCGATTATGGCCAGGAGCTGCTCTCTGCCATCGATGCGGGCCTGCTGCTTCAGCCGGAGGAGCGGCCGCAAACCATCGCCGCCTGGCGCGAGGTCTTCGCGACAGGACGCTGGGCGGGCTTGCCGCCTGCCGACAGGACTGTCGCGCAGGCGCCGGGCCGCGTCTCGACGACCGTCAAATCCACCGCCGACCGCGCGGCCCGCCTGTCGCGCACCCGGCTGTCGCGCCTCCTCCAATCTCGCAGGGGGCTCGTGCTGGGCGGCACCGTGGCGGCGGTCGCGCTGGTCGCCGGCGCCTTGTGGCTCGGCCGCGATCTCCTCTCGCAGCAGAGCCTCGAGTCGCAGCTCGAGGCGGCACTCGCCAGGAGCATGCCGGCGACCACGCCGAAGTTTCGCAAGGAGACCGCTGCTGCGTTTGCCGAGGCGCCGGCCAACCGCGCGGTCGCGGTGGCCCGCCAGGGCGGCAAGCTGCGCTGGACGTCGGACTGGCCGACACGGGAAGTGGCCGAGGAAAAGGCGCTGGAGAGGTGCCAGTTGGCCTATGACGAGCCGTGCATGCTGATCGCCGTCAACGACGCGGTGCTGCCGGCCGGTGCCGACGGGAGCTGGCCGGTGCGCGATGCGCCGAGAATGCGCTATACCGGGACGCTCAGCCTCGAACGCCTGCCGATCGTGCGCGCCAAGGAGCTGCAGAGGCCCGAGATCGCCAACTATGCCGCCGCCGCGGGACCCAAGGCGCTGGCGCTCAATGCCCAAGGCGTGCTGACCGTCGCGACCGGCGCTGCCACCCAGCGCGCCGCCGAGGAGCAAGCCCTGCGCGCCTGCCGCAGCGAGGCGCAGCGTCCGCGGCTGGAGGGCACCTGCTTCCTCTACGCGGTCGAGAACCGCGTCGTCCTGCCGCTCAAGGCCACCGAGCCGCTCGCTGCCGCGCCTGCCGCCGCTCCACCCGCGCCGCCTCCTGTTCAGCCGCCGGCAGCTCAGCCGCAGACGGGGGAAGCGGCGATACGCGCGCGGCTGCTCGACGCCTTCGCCAAGATCCTGGCATCGCAATCCGCGTCGGCGCGCGAGTCCCAGGTCGAGGGCTACCTGTCGTCCAGTCAGCACAAGGCGCTGGCCGCCCATCCGCCGTCCGGCAGCTGGCGCACCTACGGCTGGGCGAATGCCGCTCTTGCCGAAGAGCGCACGCTCGAAGGCTGCCAGGTGCGCTACGGCGCGCCCTGCCTGTTGATGGCAGTGGACGACGGGCTTCGCGCCACCGATCTCGGCGCCTCGCGCCGCCTGATGCCCAGGGTCGAGTATGACGGCGTGTTCGACCCGCAGAAGATCCCGGCGGTCCAGGCGACGCTGCGTCAGCGGGCGGACGTCGCGGGCTACCGCACCGCCGCGGGCGCCAAGGCGGCGGCGTTTCATCCCTGGGGCCGGCTGTTCATCGTCAGCGGCACGGGCAGCGGCACGGGCAGCGGCACGGGCAGCGGCCCTGGCAGCCCACGCGAAGCCGAGGAGCGCGCCCTCGCCGAGTGCAACGCCGACCCGCAGCGCAAGAACCAGGACGGACCCTGCTACCTCTATGCCGCCGGCGATCAGGTCGTCCTGCCGAGGCGCGCGACGGTACCGATAGCGGCGCCGTAGGCGCCGCGCGCAACCTCGTCAGCCCTTGGGCGCCTGGACTTGCTCAAGCAGCAATCCGATCGGCTTGTGCAGCTCCTCGCCGGCGATGACATGCGGCACCGCGAGCTGGAAAAGAGTCTGGCGCTTCACCACCAACCGCGCTGTCACCGCGAGCCTGCGGCCTTCGAGCGGGATGACCCTGGGCAGGTGCAACGCAAAGGGGATCGGCACTCTCCATCCGCTGCGCACAACCTGCTCGGTCAGGACAGTGCCGGCCGGCGACTCGCCGATGTCCAGGAGCTGGACGCGCAACTCGGCGCCGCGAGGCAGGGCCGTCTCCTGGGGAAAGCCCGCCGAGCCCGCCACCGTCGTCGCCGGCGCCAACGCGTCGCCCGGGCCGGGCCGGAGCTGCCTGGCGTGGAACATCAATGCCTGGCCCCCGGCATCGAGCCCGCACGTGAAGCGGAACGTCACCGATGTACCGTCGCGTCGGTGACGGGCGCCGGTGCCGGTCGCCGTGGTGGCGATGATGTGCGCCCCCGACGTCTCCTCGGTCCGCTCCACCCTCGTCCACGGCCTGCCGTCGATCATGATGATACCGAAGGCCGGATCGGACTGGCGCATGTCCCTTCCCACCTTGCCGGCACAGCGCGAGATCGTCGACGAGTCCCTGTCGGCGGGATCCTGCGCTAGCGCCGGCGTGGCGAGGACAATGGCGGTGAGGACGGGAAGAGTGTGTCGCACGACGTTTCCTGCGGAAGATCGCGCCGGGGCACTGATTCTGGCGGTCCAATTCTTTTGCGCTGCCATTGCACGACGATTTCCAGACACGGAAAATCGGTTACACCTGAAACCCGGCGCCGAATCCGAAGCCCGCACAAGAAACGTTACCCACCGGGCGAGAAACATTTGCCCCTCGTCCATTGGCATTCACGGAAAAGTCACCACGTTGGTCCTGTCGATCCGAAAGGAGGCCCGCCATGGGCACTTCGCAGAAGATGGTCCTGGAGAGGGCACAGAGCGCGCTGGCGATGCTGGGTGGCCTGTCGACCAAGGCAATCGTCACGCTGGTCGTCTGCATCGGGTTGGGGATCGTCGGCATCTATTACGCAACGACGATCAACTCCGACATTCCGCTCTCGGATGCGGGGTCCGTGGCGTTGATCATCGGCGTGACGTTCAGCCTCATCCTGGGCATCGGGTTGATGGCCCTGATCTTCTTCAGCAGTCGCAACGGGTTCGACGAGCGGTCGGACGTTCAGTCCGACGGCAGGACCAAGAGCGGTGAGCAGGCGACTCCCGACGATCGCGGCTAGCGCGGAACCGCGCCGGGGTCACCGTCGTGGATGGCGATCGATCACCGGAAGGGGTAGTTGTCAGCCACGGTCGGATTGGTGATGTCCGGCGCCTCGGTATCCTCCGGCTCCATCGCCGGCGCGTTGGGCTTCGGGACAACGAAGGCCTTACGCACCAACAAGGACGCTTCCATATCGATGCCTTTGCGATAGTTCCCTCGCTGGCACTCGATCGAGGCGCCGATACGCGTGTGGTTGCGCGGACCGTCGGAGTTCTCTCCGCGCCCCGCACCATAGTAGTCGTAGTAGGCCACGAGCTGCGCGCAGCGCTTCTTCAGCCAATCGACCCTTTCGGGCGTCATCGGCTTCGAGTCAGGCAGGGAAGCGGATGTGGTGGGCACTGCAGCCGATTGTGCCGTGGCGCCGCCCGCACCTACCGTCAGCTGCGTGGCCGCCAACACCGTGGCCGCCAGCAGCGCGACCGTCATTGATTGCCGCCATGCGCCATTCAACAACATGCCGCTCTCCGTAAAGACCGCGTTTCAACGCGATAGCTACGGAGCGCCGGTTTCAGTCACACGGGCGCAACGATGAATTCATGGTGTCAGTCGTCGTCACAGCACCGTAACGGCGCGTGTCGTCGAACTGTCACCCGCGACGTCAAGCCGGAATTCTTCGTGCGTCTGAAGCCATGCGTTGGCGGTTGCGCCGCGACATGGCGACGAGGCGGACGACGGCAATGGCCAGCACGAGAGCCGCCATCGGCCAATAGAAGCTGTCGATTGGCACGCGCTTGCCGACGGCGACGGCGAAGCTGATCCAGATGTACCAGCCGCCGATCAGGTGCAGCAGGCGCCAGTTGCGTGGGCCGAGCCAGGCGGCCGTGCGGTCGAAGGATGTCGCCGTCATCGCGGCGATGAAGAGGTAGGCCGTGCCCGCCAGGACAATGGTGGTGATGTTGGTGAGCTTCCAGAACAGCTCGCGGTCGAGGGCGGCCAGCGCGAGGATCACGCCGAGATGGATGAAATGCGAGACGGCGAACGACACGCCGAGATAGCGTCGATTGCGGCGCTGCCATCGCGTCACCTCTGAGGGCACGAGCTCGGCCAGGGCGCTGGCGGTGAAGGCCAGCGCAAACAGGACCAGGGAGGTGCGCGCCGTGGCGCGGATCGCCAGACGCACGCCCTCGATGTCCCAGCCGTGGCTCGCCGCGAAGTAAAGCGTCATCGCGCCGAGCAGCAGCGACAGGGTGCCGGTCAGGCGCCATCCGTTCATTGCGCTTCCCTCCGCAACAACGCCGTGCGCCTGAGGCGTCGGCCCAATCCGATGACATGGAACGACAACAGGCCGATCAGCGCGATCTCACCGGACGCTGACAGCAGGACGTGGATCGGCGCGCCGTTGGCAAACAGATCGGCACGCGCGAGACCGGCACCGATGGAAGCAACGAGGCCGCCAAGACAGATCGCAAGCGCGGCCAGCGACTGGCGGAAGGCGAACCACGCGATCACGCCCACCGCCAGCGCGGCGATGAAGGCGTAGCGGTCGATCAGCGGCGCGGCGAACGCCAGAGGGGCGGAGATGGCGCCGTCATCCAGCCAGATCACGCGCAGGCGCATGGCGATGAAGGTCACCACGACCGTGATGGCGAGCGTGATCCACGTGCGGCGCGCCTGGCGGTCGACGGCATCGATAGCGAATTGTGCCGCGATCTCGCGGCCGAGGCCGAAGCGCTCGACGGCGCGCCGCTCGGCCTCGGGCGACGGCCAGGCCGGATCGGCTTCGGCGGCGTCGCGCAGATGGTCCTCGACCTCGCTCGCCAGACGGCTGGCCAGCGCGGGATCGAAGTCGAGTTCGCGGCGAAGCCCGGCAACGTAGTCGTCGATCGCGCCGCTCATGCCCGCCCTCCTCCCAGTACCGGCCCCAGCGCCGTGTCGACCGCCTGCGAGAAGCGGCCCCACGCCTTGCGGCGTTCGCCGAGCGCGGCCGTCCCTGTTCTGGTGAGCGAATAGACCCGGCGCTTGCGTCCGCTCGGCGGCGTCGTCCAGGCGCTCGACAGCAGCCCGGCCTGCTCGAGCCGATGCAGCGCGGGATAGACGGTGCCCTCCGGCAGATCGAACGTGCCGGCGCTGCGCTGCTTGATGGTCTCGATGATGGCGTAGCCATGCGCCGGTCCTGCTTCCAGTGCGGCCAGCACAATGGCGTCGAGGTGGCCCTTCAACATTTCTGGGGTGAGCATTTCAGCTTCCATACCTAGCATAACTAGGTGTAGAGCCTGAAAGCGTCAAGCCGCTTGCACTTCGCGCCCGAACACAGATTAGTGAGCGGATGAGTAACGCATCTTTCGACGTCATCGTGGTCGGCGCAGGTCCGGCCGGTCTCACTGCAGCAACCGGCGCCGCGCGTGCCGGGCTGAAAGCCTTCTGCATCGACAAGCTTGCGCCCGGCGGCGCGCTCATCAATCTCGCTGAACTGCACGAGGTCGACAGCCACGAGGATGGCCCGCAAGTCGCGTCGCGCCTGACCGACGAGGCGACGGAAGCCGGCGTCGAGCTGGGCTTCGGCGAGGTGGTGAAGCTTTCGGGGTCCGGTCCATGGACGGTGGAGACCGCCGACGGCGAGCAACATACCGGCCGTGCCGTCGTGATCGCCACCGGCCTCGCCAAGGGCACGCTCGGCCTGCCGGAGGAAGGCCGCTTCGAAGGCCTCGGCCTCTCCCACTGCGCATCATGTGACGGCCCGCTCTATGCCGGCCGGCCCGTCGTCGTCGCCGGCACCGAAGGCTGGGCGCCGCGCGAAGCCGCCGAGCTGCAGGTCGTGGCGGGCGACGTGACGGTGGTCGGCAAGCCGGCAGCGTCACTGCCCGACGGCGTGCATCACCTCGACGGCCGCATCGTCGCCCTCGAAGGCGGCGACGGCATCGAAGCCGTGGTCGTCGAAAGTGGCGGCGCGCGGAAGAGCATTCCGGCCAGCGCGGTGTTCGTCTATGTCGGCCAGTCTCCCGCTGCGGAATTTCTGGCGGAAACGCTTGCACGCGACGCCACCGGGCATATCGTGGTCGATGAAGGGGGCCGCACCTCTGCCGCCACGGTGTTCGCCGCGGGTGACGTGCGGGCTGGCGCGCGGCACTATCTCACCGACGCCATCGCCGACGGACAACGCGCCGGCCAAGCCATCGTGCAAGCGCTGAAGTGACGGCCCTCGAGAAGAACCAAGGAGTACCCTCCATGCGTATCGTCAATCCAAGCTTCGGCCTCTCGGCCACCACGGCCGAGAAAGTGGCCCTGAAGCCCGTCAACTGGGCGACCGACGCCATCGCGCTCGTGTCGAATTCCAAGCCCAATGCCCGCGAGCTGCTGGCCGGCATCCGCGACAAGCTCGGCGCCACGCGCATGATCGACAACATCGACTTCCTGTCGAAGAACAGCGCCAGCCAGCCGGCGCCGGCCGACGTGATCGAGAAGGTCGCCGCCAACTACCGGGGAGCGCTGCTCGCCATAGCGGATTGAGGGAGCTGTTCATCGTGGAGTTTCCACGACAGCATCGAACTCGAGAAGCGCGGCATCACGGCCTACGTGATCGCCACTGAGACATTCAAGCCGCTGGTCCTGGCCCAGGCCAAGGCCCGCAAGGTCGAACCGCGGCTGATCGTCGTGAAGCATCCCATCGGCGGCCTGAACGCCGACGAGCTCAGGGAACGCATCGAAGCGGCAACCAGGGGACTGACCGAGGCCACGAGTAAATGAAGGACATCTCCGAGCAGGAAGTGATCGACATCGGCGACATGGATGTCGAGGCCTTCAACGACTTCGCCACCGAGCAAGGCTGGGGCGACGGCATGCCGCTCTTCGTGCCCACCGAGGCCAAGGTGGCGAAGTTCGTGGAAACAGTGCGCGGCGACAACCGGCCGATCCCGCCGGTGCCGCCGCGCCAGGTCGTGCCGACCTTACAGAGCATGGCGGCCAACGCCGTGATGGCCGGGTGCAAGCCGGAATACTTCCCGGTGGTGACCGCAGCGCTGCGGGCCGTGCTCGATCCCGAGTACAACCTGCACGGCTCGCTCGCGACCACGCACTCCTGCGCGCCGGTGGTGATGGTGAGCGGCCCGATCCGCAAGCAGCTCAACATCAATTGCGGCTCGAACTGCTTCGGCCAGGGCTGGCAGGCCAACGCCACGATCGGCCGCGCGCTCGGCCTGATGCTGCTCAACATCGCCGGCGCCAAGCCCGGCGAGATGGACCGCTCGACCCAGGGCAATCCCGCCAAGTTCACCTTCTGCTTCGGCGAGAACGAGGAGGAGAATCCCTGGACGCCCTACCACGTGCAGCGCGGCTTCGCGCCGACCGACAGCGTGGTGACGGTGATGTCGGGCGAAGGCCCGCACAATCTCAACGACCACGGCAGCACGACGGGCGATGGCCTGCTCACCACCTTCGCCGGTTCGATGGCGACGCCGGGCGCCAACACCGTCTACGGCAAGGGCCCGATGCTGGTGATCATCGGGCCTGAGCATGCGCAGACCCTGAAGCGCGACGGCTACTCGATCGACAGCATCCGCCAGGAGCTGTTCAAGCGCTCGCGCATCCACATCTCGCGCATCTCCAAGGAGAACCAGGACACCTACACCAGCACCGGCCACATGCCGGACGGCGACTGGTTCACCATCGGGCGCAACCCCGACGACATACACATCACCGTCGCCGGCGGGCCGGGCAAGCACTCGGCCTTCATCCCGTCGTTCGGCGGCACGTCGGTCTCCTGCGTGCGGATCGCCGGGTGACCGAATGGTGCGGCTGGCCGGTCGTCGATGACGCGACGACCTGGGAGAACGCGCAGCAGATCCTGACCGACGCCGAACTGTCGGACGGCCTGCCCCTGGTGCCGCCGACGCGACGCCGGCTGGAGGCCATGGTGGCCGGCGTCGCAGCTCGCAGCGACTCGCACGGCATGATGCCGCCATTGTTCGGCGACATCACGCCCGATGCCGTCGCCTACCAATGCGTGATTGCCGGGTGCGTGCCGGCCGAGCTGCCGGTGGTGCTGGCCGCCTGCAAGGCGATCCTCGAACCCGACTTCAACCTTCTGGGCATCGCCACCACGACAGGCACCGCGGCCGTGGCGCTTTGCGTGCACGGGCCGATCGCACGCAAGCTCGGCATGAATGCCGGCACCAACTGCCTCGGCCCAGGCAACCGCGCCAACGCCAGCATCGGCCGCGCCCTGCAGCTCTGCCTGCGCAACATCGGCGGCGCCCGCGCCGAGATCGGCGACATGGCGACCATGGGCCAGCCCGGCAAGTACACGTTCTGCTTCGCCGAGCGCAACGACGGCCCCTTCCCCACCCTGACCGCGCGCCGCGGCCTCGGCGCCGATGCCAGCGCCGTCACCGTGATGGGCATCTCCGGCACCGCCGAAGTGCTGCCGGGCGACGGCGAAGGCGCGACGCCCGAGGCCATCCTCTCGCCCATCGTCGAGGGCATGCGCGCCGGCATCGTCATGTCGAGCACGCACCGCAAGAACGAGCGCGGCGAGCAGGTCTTCCTGCTGCCGCTGGAGATGGCCGAAAAGATCGTACGCCACGACGGCTGGGACCTTTTACGCGTGCAGCGCTACATGTTCGACCAAGGCCAACTCGGGGGTGGGGGCGTGGCCCGCTCCGCCGACGCGATCCATCCGATCCTCACCGGCGGCGCCGGCTACAAGATGACCTACCTGCCCGTGTGGGGCGGCGGTTCGGAGACGGTGACGCGGGTGGTTTAGTCTACCCGCGGTGAGCCCCAAACCGGTCCCTGTCAGATAAAGAGCAGGTCGGCGTCTCTCAGGGTCGTGACGCCCGTCAGATGGATCTCCATGCTCGCTAAATCCGTGGCCTGATCGAAATCGGTGTCGTTCACGTACAGGATCGTGTCGCCACCCGAAACGAACGCCTCGATCGTATGGGCGGCAATCGTCGACGGCGCCGTCGTCGCGGTCACCAGCGGATTGAACGCGTTACCGCTGAGCACGAAATTGAGCTTATCCTCGCCAACGGTGAAGTCGAGGATCGTGTCGTAGGCGGCGTGTGTCGAGTCCGACGCGTCGATATAGGCGAACAGATCCGCATCGGCCCCGCCTGAAAGGGTGTCGGCGCCGCCGCCGCTCACGAGGATGTCCTCGCCGTCGCCGCCATTCAGCGTATCGTTGAAATCGCAGCTGCAGTCGAGCAACACGTCGTCGCCGGCCCCGCCGTCGAGTTGGTCGGCGCCAGCGCCGCCATCGAGCGTGTCATCGCCCACCCCGCCGACCAGGGTGTTGTCGAACTCATTGCCGACCAGTTGAAGCCCATCCGTCCCAGAGACCTGCAGGACCTCGACCTCGCTGCCATCAGCCAGCACGAAGTCCGTGCTGGTGTAGATCGTGTCGGTGCCCTCGCCGGCCTCCTCGAACACGGTGTCGAAAAAGTCATGGACATAATAGGTATCGTTGCCGGTGCCGCCGAACATCGCGACCGGCGCGCCGCCGCCGCCCGTGAACGTATCGTCGCCTCCGAAACCATAGAGGGTATTCGACAGGAAGGCAGCAGGTGCGAAGGCATCGTCATCGCCATTGGTGCCGAGGTAGAGGCCCATGACATCGAAAACAGTCGTGCCGTCCGAGATCTGCAGGATGCCCGCGAGCTCCGATCCCTGGGCGCCGGGGGTGAGTTCCGTCGTGGCCCCACTCGTGACAGCCGGATTGCCGAAGGCCGAATCGAAGGGGCTCGTCAGGCTGAACGATCCACCGTCCGGGTCGGTGGCGACAAAGCTGATCGAAGTGGCCGTCGCCGAGAGATCGGCGATGGGCGACTCGAAATCGTACGCCGCAATATCGGAATCAGTCAGGCCGGTCACGCCGGCCAGATGGATTTCCATGCTGGCAGAGTCAGCCGCCTGCTCGGTATCCGTATCGTTGACGTAGAGGATGGTGTTGCCGCCCGAGACGAACGCCTCGATCGTATGGGCGGCGATCGTCGACGGCGCCGTCGTCACGGTCACCAGCGGACGGAATCCGTCAACGCCAATATCGGTGAA
Source organism: Reyranella soli (assembly GCF_007992495.1). Taxonomy (GTDB): domain Bacteria; phylum Pseudomonadota; class Alphaproteobacteria; order Reyranellales; family Reyranellaceae; genus Reyranella; species Reyranella soli. The sequence continues at coordinate 749 of NZ_BKAJ01000077.1, read as the reverse complement.
GTCGAGCGCATCCACGCCGACGGTGAAGTCGAGGATCGTGTCGTAGGCGGCGTGTGTCGAGTCCGACGCTGCGACATAGGCGAACAGATCCGCATCGGCCCCGCCCGAGAGGGTGTCGGCACCGCCGCCGCTCACGAGGACGTCCTCACCGTCTCCGCCATTCAGCGTGTCGTTGAAATCGCAGCCGCAGTCGATCAACAGGTCGTCGCCGGCCCCGCCGTCGAGCTGATCGGCGCCGGCGCCGCCATCGAGCTGGTCGTCGCCATCCCCGCCGATCAGGGTGTTGTCGAACTCGTTGCCGTACAGGTCGAGCCCGTCCGTCCCCAAGACGCGTAAGACCTCGACCTCGCTGCCGGCAGCCAGTTCATAGCTCGTGCTGGTGTAGACCGTGTCGATGCCCTCGCCGACTTCCTCGATCACCGTGTCGAACACCTCGTCGACAAAGTAGATGTCGTTGCCGGTGCCACCCGCCAGAAAATCCTCGCCAGCGCCGCCATCGAGCCGGTCGTCGCCTTCGACGCCACTCAGCGTGTCCCCGCCCACGCCGCCAATGAGATGGTTTCCGAACTCATTGCCGGCCAGGCTGAGCCCGTCCGTCGTCCCGGAAACGCGCAGGATCTCGATCTCCTGAGCGGGAACCAGAGCGTAATCGACGCTGGTATAGATGGTGTCGCGGCCCTCGCCCGCCGCCTCGACCACCAGGTCGGCACCCTCGTCGACGTAGTAGGTGTCGTTGCCGATGCCGCCGG
>NZ_BKAJ01000076.1 GCF_007992495.1 Reyranella soli | reverse complement strand
GCCGCGCAGTCTCACGGCACGGCCTCCGCTGTGGTTGGCGTCCGCCCTGAACCGGCCGATCCTCCGCTCTTGAACCAGGTCGCCACATAGGCGGCTGCGCACATGACGAGAATGCCTGCGACGCTCACGACGATCTGCGACAGGAGCGACTCCTCGAAGTAGCTGACGACGATCTGGGCGGACAACGCAAGAAAAGTACCGATGCAGAATATAAGCAACGATTGTTCCCCGCACCTGCGAAGTGGCTGGAAGACCGGCCAGCGCAGGAAGGCGGCACTGGCCGGCACCAGCACCCGGACCAGCCAGGCCACGGCCAGGAAGTGCAAAAACCGCAGGATGTCGATGTTGGTCTTGTCGATCGGATAGATCTGCCGGGCGAGCCAGGCCGGGGTCATCTCCTGCAGCGGATTATAGTGCCAGGACAAGGCGATAAAGGCCGCGAACAAAAGGTAAAGGGCGGCCAGCACCGAGAGTGGCCAGCGGAACCGGTCGAGCCAGGCGAGCTTGGAGCCCAGCACGGCGCAGGCGGTTCCGCCGTAGAAGACGACCTGCCAGGCGAGCGGATTGAAGTACCAGACCTTGCCCGCCGGATAGGCCGGCAGATTCCAATCGAAGTGGCATGTCGCCGCATAGAGGGCGAGCGAGACACCAAGCACCGCGAACGGCCAGCGCAGGACCGCCGGAAGGACGAAAGGAAAGGCGGCCAGCAGGACGATATAGAGCGGCAGGACGTCGAGGTTGACCGGCCGGAACTGCAACAGTGCCGCCGCCAGGATTGCCCGGTAGGGGTTCTCGCCCAGGCCCATCAGCTCCATCTCGTCGATCAGCGAGGGCATGTCGCGGGCGATCGACACCCAGACGATCTGGGCGGTGAAAGCCATGAACAGCAGGATGTGGGCGACGTAGAGCTGCCAGACGCGGCGATAGACGCGAGCGGCGGCGCGCACCCAGCCCTCGCGCTGCATCATGCGCGCATAGGCGATCACCGCCGTGTAGCCCGAGATGAAGACGAAGACCTCGGTGGCGTCGCTGAAGCCGTAATTGCGTATGGTGAACCAGCTCACGACGTTGGTCGGAACGTGGTCGACGAAGATGAACCAGAGCGCCAGCCCGCGAAACAGATCGAGGCGGATGTCGCGACCGGAAGCGATGACAGGGGGCGCGGCCATGGCTCGCCATTGGTATCGCAGTCGCGCCGCCTAATCCACGGCGGCCACGCGTGTATTCAGCTCAGGAACCCAGGACCTCTTCGACCTTCTGTGCCAGGGCCTTCATGCGGTAGGGCTTGGCGATGAACTGCACGTCGGTCTCGAGTGCACCCTTGCTGACAAGCGCACCCTCGAAATAGCCCGACGCGAACAGCACCTTCAGGCCGGGCCGCAACTCGGTGGCCTTGCCGGCGAGGTCGCGGCCGGCGATGTCGCCCGGCATGACGACGTCGGTGAACAGGAGGTCGATCTTCTCGCCGCGCTCGAGCACGGCGAGGGCTTCCGCGCCGCTCGACGCCGAGACGACATCGTAGCCGAGGCGGGTCAGCTGATCGGTCGCCTCCTCGAGGACGCCGCTGTTGTCATCGACCACCAGGATCTTGGCGCGCGTGGCACGGCTCGGCGCCATCGCCGGCACCTCGGGCTCGCCGGTCGCGGCCGGCTTGGCGCCGCCTTCGGTGTCGTAGGCCAGCAGGCCGAAGCCGACATGCCGCTGCCAGGAATCGGAAAGCGGCCGCAGGATGAGGCGCGCCTGCAGGCGGCTTCCGTCCTTGCGCAGCATCGGACCCGTCGCGTCATGCCGTCCCCACTGCAGGGCATCGCCCAGCGCGGTCTCGGGCTTGCCCAGCAGGTTGTCGGCCTTGGTGTGCAGCACGGTGAAACGCCGCCCAACAATGTCGTCGGACGTGTAGCCGAACAGCACCCGCGCACCGGCGTTCCAGGTGAGCACCCTGCCCTGCACATCGAGAATGACGACGGCGTAGTCAGTCATGTCGTCGACGAAACGCTGGACCAGGTCGCGCTCGTTGGCGTTCATCGAGTCCTACCCCTTTACTACGCCTGACCGTGGGCGGCCGAACCGAAGCGGCCGCCGTTGCCGCCAAGCGCGTCGCGGATGATCTTGGCAAGATCGGCTTTGACATGCGGCTTGGCCAGAAGCATCACGCCGCTTTCGAGGCGGCCGTCGCGCTGCAATGCGTTCTCCGAATAGCCCGACATGAAGACGATGCGGGTGTCGGGCCACGCCTGCTTGATCTCCTCGGCGAGTGCCCGGCCGTTCAAGCGCCCCGGCATGACGACGTCGGTTATCACCAGGTCGAAGCGGTGGGCCTTCAGGAGCTCGAGCGCCTGGTCGGCATCCCGGGCGAGCTTCACGTCGTAGCCCAGGCTGCCCAGCTGCTCGCCGACGATGGCGCGGACGGCCTTCTCGTCCTCGACCACCAGGATGCGCTCGCTGCCGCGCGGCATGGCCTGCTTGCGCGGCGCCGGGGCGGCGGCCACGGCAGGATCGCTGCGCGGGAAATACATGCGGACGGTGGTGCCGCGGCCAACCTCGCTGGTGATCTCGATATGGCCGTTCGACTGCCGGATGAAGCCGTAGACCATGCTGAGGCCGAGGCCGGTCCCCTTGCCCACTTCCTTGGTGGTGAAGAACGGCTCGAAGGCTCGCCGGCGGATGTCGGGCGGCATGCCCGACCCGGTATCGCTGACCGACAGCATGGCGTACTCACCCGGCGCGACCTCGTCCTCCTGCCGCGCCACGTAGTCCCAGGATAGCGTGACATTGCGCGTCTCGACGGTAAGGCGGCCGCCGCCCGCCATGGCATCGCGCGCGTTGATGCAGAGGTTGATCAACGCGGTCTCGACCTGCGGACGGTCGACGTAGATCGGCCAGAGATTGGAGGCGGCAATGGTCTGCACCTCGATGTGCTCGCCGAGCGTGCGCCGCAGCAGCTTGCCGGTGGTCGCCACGAGGTCGTTGAGGTCAGAGATCTCGGGCTTCAGCACCTGCTTGCGCGAGAAGGCGAGCAGCTGGCGAGTCAGCTCGGATGCCTTCTGGCCGGCGTCGGAGATGCGCTGGGCGCGCTTGGTGATATGCGGCGGCACGCTGTCGTCGTCGAGGATAGCGTCGGCATTGGCCAGCACGATGGTCAGGATGTTGTTGAAGTCGTGCGCCACGCCGCCGGTGAGCTGGCCGACCGCCTCCATCTTCTGCGCCTGCATCAGCTGCTCGCTGGTGCGCTGGTGGCTGCTCTCCTCCTGCGCCACGCGCCGGTCGAACATCACGGCGACGATAGTGAGCAGCAGGACCAGCGAGGCGATCAGGGCGGTGACGCCCGCGAACACCGAATGATCGACCGCCGTGCGCTGCGGCCCGGGCGCGGCGAAGCAATAGGTCGAGGCCATCGCCGTGTAATGCATGGCGGTCACGGCGAATCCCATGATCAGCGCGCCCACGCCGTCCCTGACAGCGGGGAGGCGAATCAGATCGAGCTTGCCGACGACTTGGCGCACCTGCAACGCCAGGATGGCGAGCAGGACGGCGACGACGATGGAAGCCGAGAACAGGATCGGGTCGTAGCGCACGGTGGCGTTGAGCTGCATCGCCATCATGCCGCTGTAGTGCATGGCGCCGATGCCGGCGCCCATCAGCGTGCCGCCGATCAGCAGGCGGGACGTGGTGATGACCGGCCGGGCGACGACGTGCAGCGCCACGCCCGCACCCAGGATGGCGGGCAGGATCGAAAGCGCCGTGATCCCGGGATCGTAGGACACCGGGATCGGCAGAATGTGGGCCAGCATGCCGATGAAGTGCATCGCCCAGATGCCGCCGCCCATGGCGATGGCGCCGATGACCAGCCAGCTGTGGCGCAGGCCGGCGTCGCGCAGCTCGGCGATGCGGGTGGCGAATTGCAGGAAGGCGTAGCTGCCGAGCGCCGCGACCAGGTACGACAGCAGGACGAGACCGTAATTGTAGGTCTCCGGCAGCGCTTGAGATGGATCAACGTTCAGCGCGAAGTAGTTCGAAAGAGTCATCAAGTCCTGGTCGCCGTTGATGCAATCTCCAGTCGCTACGCACTTACACCTGGGGCGCAAAATACAGCGAACGGCAAGCAATAGGTCAAGGTGAAGTTGCAATTGTAGATGCAATAAAGCTCCAACAAGGTGCCTCGGCAAAGGCTGGCCTGGAGGAACGAATGGCTAAAACACCCCTGCTCCTGATCCCGGGCCTGCTGTGCTCGCCCCGGCTGTTCGCCGGGCAGCTCGCGGGACTGTCGGAGCAGGCCGATATCGTCGTCCCGGACTGGCGCAAGGCGCCCCTCTCGGTCTGGGACACCTGGGACAGCGCCGCCCGCTGGGTGCTGGCCCAGATGCCGGCCGAGCGGTTTTCCCTGGCCGGGCTGTCGTTGGGGGGCATGCTGGCGGCGGAAATCATGCAGATCGCGGCCGACCGGGTCGACCGGCTGGCCTTGCTCGACACCGGCATGCGCAGCCAGAACGAGACCGAGCGGGCGATCCGGCGGGCCCGCATCAGGCTCGCCAACGAGGGCCATTTCGAGCTGGTGCTGGGCCTGCAGATGTCGCGCTTCATCCCGGCCTACCGCCTGCCCGACAAGGCACTGGTCGTCGAGGTGATGACGATGTGCGGCGAGATCGGCGTGGAAATCTACAAGCGGCAGGAGGAATTGGCGGCCATCCGCGTCGACCGCCGGCCCGACCTGCCCAGGATCAAGTGCCCGACCATCGTGGTGTGCGGCCGCGACGACGCCGCCACGCCGCTCTTCCTGTCCGAGGAGATGGCCACCGCCATCAAGGGCAGCGAGCTGATCGTCGTCGAGCAGTGCGGCCACCTGGTGACGATGGAAAAGCCCGAGGAGACGAACGCGATCTTGAGGAAATGGCTGTCATAGCTGGGGCGCGCCACTCCGTGGCGCTCATGGTCTTCCGGACCGCGAGCCTCCGGCTCGCTCATCTCTGTCGTCCTGAGCGCAGCGAAGGACCTCATCGCCGCTCGCAATCGTCATGAGATCCTTCGCTGCGCTCAGGATGACAAGAGCGGACCTGAAGGTCCGCGCTCCGATGACGCGCCACTGGAGTGGCGCGCCGCCAGCTAAGCGATGACCTTCTTCTCTCTCAGCGCGGCGATGTCGTTGGCACTCAGTCCCGCGATGCTGCCCAACACCTCATCCGTATGCTCGCCCAGCGCCGGCGGCGGGCGGGTGTCGTCGACCGGGGTGTCGGAGAAGCGGTAGTTCGAGCCCATGATCGGCACTTCGCCCGCCTTGCTGTGCTTGTACGTCTTGAGCATGCCGCGGCGCTTGACCTCGGGCTCGTCGAGCGCCTCCTTCATGGTGCGGATCGGGCCGGCCGGCAGATGGCGCAGCTTGTGGCCCCAGTTCTCCTTGGTGTCGGTCTTCAGCACCTCTTCCATCATGCGCGTGAGCTCGGGCTTGTTGGCCACGCGATCGGCGAGCTGGGCGAAGCGCGGATCGGTCGCCCATTCGGGATGGCCGAGCGCCTTGCAGGTGTCGGTGAACAGCTTCTGGTTGGCGACGGCCATGTAGATCTTGCCGTTCTTGGTCTCGAACGAGCTGTTGGGCGCCGACGCGAAGTGGCCGTTGCCGGCGCGCTTCGGCTGCTCGCCGCCGATAAGATAGTAGGAGCCCATGTTGCCGAGCGAGGACAGCGCCGTGTCGTAGAGCGCCAGATCGATATGCTGGCCCTTGCCCGTGCTGGTACGGGCAAAGAGCGCCGCGTTGATCGCCGCCACCGAATGGATCGCCGTCATGGTGTCGACGATGGCGATGGCGTGCCGCAATCCTTCGCCATTGGCCTCGCCGTTGACGCTCATCATCCCTGATTCGGCCTGCAGCACCGGATCGTAGCCCGGGCGGTCGGACAATGGTCCGCTCTGGCCGTAAGCCGAGATCGAGAGATAGATCAGCCGCGGAAATTTCGCGTGGAGGCTCTTGTAGTCGAAGCCGTACTTGTTGAGCACGCCCGGCCGGAAGTTCTGCACCAGCACATCGGCGGTCTCGAGCAGCTTGGTCACCACCGCCTGCCCGTCGGGCTTGGTGAAGTCGAGCGCCACGCTCTTCTTGCCCCTGTTGTAGGTCATGAAGAAGTGGCTCTCGCCACCGGCCCGCGGCCCCGCACCCTTGCGCGTGTCGTCGCCGCCGTCGGGATTCTCGATCTTGATCACCTCGGCGCCCATGTCCGACAGGATCTGGGTGCACATGGGGCCCGCGATCACGCGGGAGAAATCGACGACGCGGATGCCCTCGAGGGGCGGGCGGCCTGATTGTGACATGGCTGCAGGGTAGGGCTGCAGGCGCTGCGCTGTCCACGCGCCGTGGTTCCTTTAGACTGCAGTGCATGTCCTCATTTCGCATGCCGCTGTCTCGACGCGCCCTCTTCGCCCTTCCCCTCTTCGCCGCCTTTCCCGCCATTGCGCAAGCCGACTATCCGACCAAGCCCATCCGCATCATCGTGCCGTTTGCGCCCGGCGGTTCGGGCGATATCACCTCGCGGCTGATCGGCAAGTACATCGAGGACAAGACCGGCCAGCCCTTCGTGGTCGAGAACAAGCCGGGCGCCAACGGCATCGTCGGCGCGCTGGCGGTGAAGACGGCGCCTCCCGACGGCTACACCCTGATGCTCGCCACGACGTCGACCAATGCCGCCAACATCCACATGTATAAGAGTCCGGGCTACGATCCGGAGAAGGACTTCCAGGTGGTGGGCGTCATCGGTTCGAGCGGCGCCTTCCTCGTCGTGCCGGCCGACAGCCCCTATAAGACGCTCGCCGACCTTCTCACATATGCCAAGGCCAATCCCGGCAAGCTGAATTTCGGCTATTTCAACGCGAGCTCGCAGGTCCCTGCGGAAGTGCTAGGCACCAAGGCCGGGGTGCAGTGGCAGGGCGTCGCCTACAAGGCGATCGGCAATGCCTGGACCGACCTCTATGCCGGCGCCATCCAGTTCATTTTCGTCGACCTCACCGCCGGCCGCGGCCAGGTCGTGGCCGGCAAGGCGCGAGCCCTTGCCCTCACCCTGCCGCAGCGCAGCCCGCTCTATCCCGACCTGCCGGCGCTGAGCGAGAGCTTTCCCGATTTCACGTCGACCGGCTTCCTCGCCGTGGCGGTGCCGAAGGCCACGCCGCTACCCGTTCAGGAGAAGCTGAACGCGCTGATCAACGAAGCCATCAGCTCGCCCGAGATTCACAAGCGGCTGACCGACGAGTTCGCTCTCAATTCGCGGCCGCTCACCTTGGAGCAGTGCGCCGCCCAGGACCGCGAGGAGCGCGCCAAGTGGGCGGAGTATGTGAAGATCGCCAGGATCGAGCCGCAGTAAGACTGGCACTGCTCGCGCGCCGCCGTTCAGCGATGATGCCCGGGCGTGTGCTGGCCGTCGCCGTAGCCGCGCAGCGACGAATAGTGCACGGCCTGTTCCGGAGTCAGCAGGTCGAGCGTCGCCAGGTGATACTTGAGATGGGCCAGCCTCAGCTCGCCCTGCAACGAGGCGATGTCGCGCGTCGCCTCGGACAGGCCTGACGATGTGATGGTCTTGCCGGCGAATTGCCGGTCGAGCGCCGTCTCGGCGGCGATCAGCCGCTCGCCCAGGGCCACCGCCTCCTGCTTCATGGCGTCGAACAACGCCGCGACCTTCGCGCGCTGGTCTTCGCTCAGCCCCAGCGGCGTCGCCAGCTCCAGCACATGCAGGGGGCCGGGATAGCCGTTCAGCTCGGCCGCCAGAGCGAGGCCCATGCCGCGGCCGGCCTTGAGATCGGCGATCTGCTGGTCCGACAACGCCTTCACCGGACGCGCCTGCAGGCCGGCGTAAGGCTGATGGGACTGCGCCCACGCCGCCAGCGTGACTCCCACCAGAGCGATCGCAAGGGCTCCCATTCCTATCTTCATCGCATCCTCCCTTCAGAACCAGAATTTCAAGCCGACCAACGCTCGCACCAGCGAGGTCGGCTGACCGGCCGCGGCGACGAAGCCCGCCGTATTGCCGGTGAACTGCTCGAAGCTCACGCCGATATAGGGCGCGAACTCCTTGGCGATCTCGTAGCGCAGCCTGAGCCCGACCTCGAAGCGCGACAGGCCGCTGCCGAGCTGGATGGCGGGGTCGTTCTGCGACGCCGCCATCGCCTCGAGATAGGGCTGGGCGATCAGCTTCTGCGACAGCATGAGATCGTAGGACGCGTCGAGCCGGGCGCTCACCACGCCGGTCTGGCTGACGCCGAAGACGGCATCGACATGGATGCCGTAGGGCGCCAACCCTTCCAAGCCGGCGACAAAGCCCGATCGAGTTACCCCCTCGTCGAACACGGTGAACGACACGCCGGCCTTGGCGTCCCAGAAGTCGGAGATCAGGCGGCTGTAGAAGAAGCGGCTGTCGATACCCTTGGTGCCGCCCTCGTTGTCGATATGGCCCGAATCGCCGACGATGCCGGTGTTGTAGATTCTGAGCTTGGTCGAATCGTCGCCGATCCAGCCCGACGCCGCCCATTCGGTGGCAGGCGCAATCCCCGAGATGCGCTTCTCCGCGCGGCCGTCGAAGCGCCAGTACGCCGCCTGGTCGTCCATGGCGACGGCGGGTGTGGCGAAGGCAAGAGCCGCCACCAATGCGCTCATGGCTCTTCCGGATCGCGCGCATCCTGCGCGCTCATGAGCATGAGCGAGCAAGATGCTCGCGGTCCGGAAGAGCATGAGCCACGAGCTAGTGATGCGCATGGCCGCCTCCCGTCGCTGCCGGCATCGCCGCGCCCTTGGGATGCACCACGAACTCGCGGAACATGCCGGTCATCATGTGGAACAGGAAATGGCAGTGGAACGGCCAGCGGCCGACCTCGGCCATCTGCACCGTGACGCTGACGGTGCGGCCGGGCGGCACGATCACCACGTGCTTGCGCGGCCGGGCATCGCCCGCGCCGTTCTCCAGATCCATCCAGAGGCCATGCAGATGGATCGGATGGTTCATCATCGTCTCGTTCTTGAAGACCAGCCGCACCGTCTCGCCCTGGGTGAAGTCGATCACCGGCTGCTCGGAGTATTTGCGGTCGTCGAACGACCAGATGAACTTCTCCATGTTGCCTGTCAGCCGGATGTCGATCGTGCGGTCCGGCGGATTGAGCGCATAGCCGCGGTCGAGCCGCTTGAGGTCAGTGTAGCTCAGCACCTTGGCGCCGGCCGGCGCGTCGACCGGCGGCACATGCACCAAGCCCGACGTGTCGGACGCAGCAGCGGCCGTGTGGCCCATCGCAGCGTGGTCCATCTTGGAATGGTCCATCTTCGAATGGTCCATACCGCCATGGCCCCCACTCCCGTGTCCCCCACTCCCATGGCCCATGTCGGCCATGCCCAAGACACCAGGCGGCCGCAGCACCGGCAGCGGCCCTGCCATGCCCTCGCGCGGCGCCAGCGTCGCTCGAGCGAAGCCGCGGCGGTCGATCGACTGGCCCTCGATGGTGTAGGCGCGATCCTCGCGCGGCTCGACGATCACGTCGTAGGTCTCACCGACACCGATGCGGAACTCATCGACATCGACCGGAGCCACGTCGTTGCCGTCGGCCTGCACGACCTTGAGCTTGAGGCCGGGAATGCGGGCATCGAATACCGTCATGGCCGAGCCGTTGATGAAGCGCAGCCGCACCTTCTCGCCGGGCTTGAAGAGCCCGGTCCAGTTGTCGTTGGGCCCGCGGCCGTTCACCAGGAAGGTATAGCCGGTGACGTCGGCGAGATCGGTCGGATCCATGCGCATCTCACCCCAGGCCAGCCGATCGGAAATGATCGCCTGGCGCTCTTCCGTCGTCTTCGCCGCCTGCAGGTCGCGCAGCAGGCCGGGCAAGGTGCGCTTGCGATCGTTGAAATAGCCGGGCTCCTGCTTGAGCTTGCGCAGGATAGCGCCGGGCGACATCGGATGATGGTCGGAGAACATCACTACGTAGTCGCGCGCGACCTTGTAACGCTCGCCTTTTGCCGGCTCGATGACGATGGGCGCGTACATGCCCTCCTGCTCCTGGCCGCCGGAGTGGCTGTGGTACCAGTAGGTGCCCGACTGGCGGACCTTGAAGCGGTAGCTGAAGGTGGCGCCGGGCTTGATGCCGGCAAAGCTCACCATCGGCACACCGTCCATGTAGTAGGGCAGCAGGACACCGTGCCAGTGGATCGAGGTGTCTTCGTTCAGGCGGTTGGTGACGTTGACGGTGACGTCCTCGCCCTCCTTCCAGCGCAAGGTCGGACCGGCGATCTGGCCGTTGATGGAGAAGACGCGGCGCATCTGGCCCTCGATCGGCACGTCGGTCCGATCGATCACCAGGTCGTAGGTCGCGGCGAAGGCCGACAGCGGCGCCAGCAAGGCAGCCGCGAGCAGGGCGCGAATGATCGTTGTCATCGGAGCCTCCCTTACTTCACGAAGCGGATGGGACCCTTCATCCCATCCTCGTAGTGACCGGGGATGTTGCAGGCGAACTCGAGATCGGCCGTGCGCTTGAACGTCCAGACGAAGGTGGCGGTCTTGCCCGGGTCGACCCAGACACCGCCGGACTGCGCCATGTCGGCCATGGAATGGCCAGCGTGCCCGCCCTTCTTCTGCAGCTCCATCATCTCCTTCATCTGCTTGCGATGTTCGGCATGCTCGGCGACCGTGCCGATGGTGAGCTCGTGCGGGTCCACGCCGTCGTTGTGCAGGACGAAGCGCACGGTCTCGCCATCGCGCACATCGAGCGCCTTCAGCGAGAAGGCATTCTCGATCGCCACGACATTGATGACGCGCGTGACCTTGGCAGGATCGCCCGGCCGGCCGCCGCTCGGCGGCGTCGGGCTGTGCGCCGACGCCGGCGTGGCCGCAGCCAACGCCAGGACGCCGACGAACGAACGTCGGAACAACATGATGCAACTCCCGTGTCTGAAAGGATGAACCGATGAGATCGGTTCAGACTCGGGGAGGCGGCGGATCCTTCGTGAAAATGCGGCCCGCGAGACTAGGGACCGATGGCGCGGCAAGTGCCGCAGACGCAAAAGACATCTCGACGACCGCCGCCGGCAGCAACAGCGCCGGCACGGCCGTCATCAGCGGGCAGCAGGTACCGGCGGCATGCTTGGCCGAGTCCTTGTCCGGGCAGGGTGCGGGCGGCGGCGCATGCTCCAAACAATCGGCCACCGCAGCGTGCTCAGCGGACGACGACGCCTTGGCGACCGACACCGTCCCCAGCGAAGGGACGATGAAGCCGACCAAGGCGACCAGCCAGAGCAAGGAGCGCAAGCGGACCATCGACCGACACATTACCCCCGTAGGGTATAGGCTGGCAAGTGTCGACGGTGCGCCGACACCCCGTCAGCGGACGCGTTCGAGGGCCTGCGCGATGACTGTGAGCTTCGCCTCCGCCCCCGACGCATTGCAGATCGGGTTGTCGGCGAAGGTCGCGAAGCCACAATCTGGATGCAGCAGGACGCGCTCGGCCCCGAACAGGCCGATCGCATGCCCGATCATCGCTGCGACCTCGTCAAGCTGCTCGGGCTCGGCATGCTTCTGGTTGACGACCCCGACGCCGATGCGCGCGTCGGCGGGAAGTGCCCGCAGGATTTCCATCTCGCCGGCGCGCGGCGTGCACATCTCGAGCAGGTAGGCCCCGACCTTCATCGCCTGCAGAGTCGCCAACAGCGGCTGGTAGCTGCCGCTGAGCGCGACCGATTCGTCCGGCGTCCAGTTGCCGCGACAGACATGGAGCGCGATGCGCTCGCGCGGCATGCCGTCCGTGACCGCATTCACGAGGTCGCGGGCGAAGCCCAGCTCATGCTCCGGACCGCGCGATTCCGACAGCGCGCCGCACATGAAGCTCGGCCGGCTCTTCGGGCCGCTGAACACGACCTCTGACAGCACCGGCTCGTCGAACTGGACCAAGGTGACGCCGGCCGCGATCAGCGCCGCCAGCTCCGCGCGCAGCGCCGCCACGATGTCCTCGGCCAGCTGCTCGCGCGTGTCGTAGGCCCGCTCGGACAGGCACTCCATCCACATGGTCCTGGTCAGCAGATAGGGACCCGGCAGGGCGACCTTGATCGGCTTTGCGGTCAGCGAGCGCAGGAAGTCGAATTCATGGACGACCAGCGGCCGACTCCGGCCGATGCGGCCGAACACCGCCGGATGGCGGACATCGGCGGCGGGGACGTCGAGGGCCCGCAATTCCCGCTCGAACTCCTCCGGATGGTCGACCAGGGGCAGCAGATCGGTGAGCGGGATGAGCTGGCAGTTGTCAAGCCGCGTGGCCACGAAGCTCGCATAGCTGTCGCGCCGCTGCTCGCCATCGGTCATCACCGTGACGCCGGCGCGATCCTGGGCGGCGACGGCAAGCCGCACGGCGTCGTTGGCGGTCTCGTGGAACGCCGCCTCGTCGAGCCGGCCTTCGACATAGGCATGCATGCTGTCGATCATCCAGCGCGGCCTGGGCCAGCTGCCGATGCCCATCACCGCCAACGGCGGCAACGACGGCGTGGCGACCGGCGGCAGCAGGGTGGCCGGAGCAGCTTCGGCCTGGCTCGCCGAAGCGGCCGGCGATGGGACCGGCCGCGCCGCCGCCTCAACGGTGCGTCCGCGCTCCTCCAGCTTGCCCTTGCACACCAGGAAGCTGCGCTGCTTTCCGACCTTGGTGAACGACACGAGCTCGTTCGAGGTCAGGCGACACCAAGCCGGCAGGTCCTCGTCGACCGAGATCTCGGTCGAGCGGATCTCCAGCAACTGCCCGCGCGCCATCGGATCGATGTGCTTGCGGATCAGCAGCAGCAGGCCGTTGCCGCAATCGAGATCGCCGCCGTCGAAGCTGACGTCGGGCGGCATTGAATGTCGGTCGGTGGGTTTCATGGGTCGCCTTCAATGCGTCGAGAGAGAGGCCGTCGCGCCATAGAGGCGCTCGAAGGCCGGCTGGTCGAAGCGCTGGACCGGCGCATCGATCACGATCCGGCCATGCGATAGGCCAACGATGCGATCGGCGTAGGCGCGCGCGAGCTGCACCTGATGCAGGCTGCAGACGACGCCGACCCCGTCGGCACGGGCAATCCCCTGCAGGAGCTCCAGGACGCCGGCGCCGGCGGCCGGATCGAGACTTGCGACCGGCTCGTCGGCGACGATCAGGCTCGGCCGCTGCGCCATCGCCCGTGCGATGGCGACACGCTGCTGCTGGCCGCCGGACAGCGTGTCGGCGCGCTGCATCGCCTGCGCCAGCAGGCCGACCCGGTCGAGGCATTCCAGCGCGAGCAATCGGTCGGCCCGCTCGAAGCGGCGCAGCCAGCCGCGCCATGCCTGAACGTGGCCCAGTCGTCCCGCCAGCACGTTCTCGAAGGCCGACAGCCGGCTCACGAGATTGAACTGCTGGAAGACGACGGCGACCCGCCGGCGCGCGCGGCCGCGCAGCGCCGCGATGTCGTCGTCGCCAATGCGCACCGTGCCGCGATCGGGCACGGCCAGGCCGGTCATGCAACGGAACAGCGTGGTCTTGCCGGCGCCGCTCGGTCCGAGGACGGCCACGAACTCGCCTTCGCGCACGGCGAAGCTCACCTCCTCGATGGCGGCGCGGCCATTGAAGGCCTTGGTCAAACCGACGGCGTCGATCATGGCCGGATCAGCCGCTTGCGCAGCCAGCTCGACAGCTGGTCGAGCAGCGTCACGACGATCAGGATCATGGCGATGATCGTGAACAGCCGCGGGAAATCGAGCAGGTCCATGCTGTTCTTGAGCTCCTGGCCAATGCCGCCGGCGCCGACCACCCCGAGCACGGTCGACGCGCGGATGTTGAACTCCAACCAGAACAGCGTGGTCGACAGCATGACGGGCAGGATGTCCGGCACCAGCGCGTAGGCGATGGCGGTGAATCGGCCGGCGCCGGTCGCTCTCACCGCCTCGAACGGGCCGAGATTGGCGTTCTCGACATGGTCGGCGAAGAGCTTCGCGGCACTTCCCCAGGTATGGAGCGCGATGCCCAGCACGCCGGCGAAGGGCCCGAGCCCGACGGCGGCGACGAACAGGAGGGCGAAGACGAAGGAGTCGATGCCGCGCAAGGCGTTCAGGAACCAGCGCGCCGGATAGTACAGGCCGGGCAACGGCGTGATGTTGCGGCTGGCCACGATCGCCATGGGAATCGCCAGCAAGGTCGCCAGCGTGGTGCCGATGGCCGCCATCGCCACCGTCTCGGCAATGCGCAAGGCGAACAGCGGCACCTCGTCGAGCTTCGGCGGCCAGGCGCTGGCGAGCCAATGGCCGAGCTTCGGCAGGCCCGTCGCGAGCTTGTGCAAGTCGACGCCCGCGAGATCCCACGACACCATATAGAAGGCGAGAACGACCGCGCAGATGATCCAGAAGCGGACGCGTTCGGCGGTGAAGCCGCGACGCGTCGCTTCCAGGTCGGCGAGCGCCTGTTCCGCCCGGCTCGCCATCACTTCATGCCTTGGCCTTGATCTTGCCGACGGCGATGCCGGCCTTCTCGATCGTCTCGTAGGAGCCGTGGGTTGCGGGCACGAAGCCGGTATAGCGTGGCGGCAGCAGCGTCTTCGCCTGCTCGACGGTGATGGCGGTCAGGATTTTCTGGACCTGGGCGCCGAGCTCCTTGGCGGCGGCCGGAACGGTGATGGCGTCGTTCGGCAGTGGCGCGGAGGTCCAGATGATCTTGTTGGAATCCTCCTTCACCTTGCCGCTGGCGATCATGGCGTTGCGGTTGCGGTCGAAGTCGGTCGCCATGTCGACCTGGCCCGAGCTCACGGCGATCTCGTTGGCGGCGTGGGTCGCCCCCTCGCTGTATTTCCAGTAGGTCTTGGGATCGATCTTCCAGACCTCCATGGCGTAGAAGGTCGGTATCAGCCAGCCCGACGTCGAGCCGACATCGGCGAACGACATCGACTTGCCCTTGGTGTCGTCGGGGAATTTCGCAACCTGCAGATCGGGCCGGGCGATGATGATCCCGTAATAGATCGGCTTGTCGTCGTACTTCACCGTCGCCACCGCCTGGCAGTTGGTCGCCGCGTTGGCGATGACATAGCCCCACGGGCCCATCCAGGCGACGTCGAGCTGGCCCGAGCCCATCGCCACCGCCATGCCTGCCCAGTCGGTCGTGGCGACGAGATCGAAATCGACGCCGAGCTCCTTGGCCAGATGGGCAAACAGCGGCATGTAGGCCTTCTTGGTGTCGTCCGGATTCGGCAACAGGGGGCCGACTCCGAAATGAAGCTTCTTCTTCGTCTGGGCCACCGCGGGGCCGACGATCGAGGCGGCGGCGAGACCGGCCGATCCCGCGATGAAACTCCTGCGATTGCTGCTCATGGTGCGGTTCCTGCGATCAGTAGCTCACACTCGGGCTGGCCTCGCCCATGAATTCCACGAGCTTTGCGCCACCGACGACAACGGCGCCGGCGACCAGGTTGTTCTCGTCGAGCTTGCGTTTCTTGAAGCAGGGCGAGCAGACATAGATCTCGCCACCGGCTTCGACGAAGCTCTTCATCAGGTCTTTGAGCGGCGCGAAGCCTTCCTCATGGATGTCGTCGGCGTAACCCTTCTGCGAAAGCCGCGTCCCTTCGATCGACAGGAAGACCAGGGTCTTCTTGTCGGAGGCGACGGCCGCGTTGGCGACGACGAAGGCGACCGTGGCCTTGTCGGTGTCGTTCTTGGCATTGGTCAAGCTGACGACGAATTTCCCGGGCATGCTCTTTCTCTCCGTTTCAAAGGGTTGTCATGAACGCGATCGAATCCAGAAGCTCGTGGTGTCGGGGTCGTGGGCGAGCAGCTCGTTGCCGGTCAGCCGGCACCAGGCCGGCAGGTCCTCGGATGCCCCGATATCGCGGGCGACGACCTTGAGCACACCGCCGGGCATCGCCCGCAGGCGCTTGCGCAGGTCGAGCACGAGCTCGCCGCAGCCAAGATCGCCGGCATCCCATTCCGCATCGGCATGAAGGGGCTTGCTCATGTGAAATCGCCAGCTTCAGGTTGACCCACAAACGCAATGCGCCGCTCCGCGGCCGCGCGCGCTTCAGGCGACGGCCAACGTCGATGACATCGATGGAAAAGAGCAGGCTTTAAGTCGGACCAACGCCCCGCCACATCAAAAGGCGGATGGGCTCTCCCGGAGCACGGCGTCCTGACAGTGTCGCTCTGCGCCGGACACTAGGAGTCGCGCAGGAGCCGGTCAATATGCGGTCAGAACGTCGTTCCGCAAACGCGCGTCAGCGCCGGCGGTTGTCCAGCACTTCGAGCAATTCGTCGATCTTGGTCTGGCGATCGCGCTCGTCGCCGGCATGGAAGGCGTGCGCCACGCAGTGCTGCAGGTGATCGCTCAGCGTCTCCTGTTCGACGCGGTCCAGAGCGGCGCGCACGGCGCGGATCTGGGTCAGCACGTCGATGCAGTAGCGGTCCTCCTCGATCATGCGGGCGACGCCACGCACCTGGCCCTCGATGCGGCCGAGCCGGGCTAGCTGGGATTTCTTGACCTTGTCATCCATCCTTGAACTATACCCCCGTAGGGTATACATGGCAAGCCATGGACCACGCCTGCCACCATCATCATCATCCGGAGACCGCCACCGACCCGGTGTGCGGCATGAAGGTCACGATCGCGACCGCCAAGAACAAGGCGGACCACGCGGGCCACACCTATTACTTCTGCAGCCAGCGCTGCCTGGGCAAGTTCACAGCGGAGCCCGAACGCTATCTGTTGCCCCGGCCGGCCGAAACCGTCGCTAAGGAGATGCCGGCCGGTACGATCTACACCTGCCCCATGCATCCGCAGATCCGCCAGGTCGGACCAGGCAGTTGCCCGATCTGCGGCATGGCGCTGGAACCGGAGGTCGCCTCCGCCGACAGTGGGCCGAATCACGAACTGATCGACATGACGCGCCGCTTCTGGATCGGCCTGGTGCTGGCCGCGCCTGTGGTGGCGCTGGAGATGGGCGGACACCTCACCAACCTGCACATGGTGCTCGGCCAGAAGCTTTCGAACTGGCTGCAGTTCGCGCTCGCCACGCCCGTCGTGCTGTGGGCCGGCTGGCCGTTCTTCGTGCGCGGCTGGCAGTCGCTCAGGACGGGCAATCTCAACATGTTCACGCTGATCGCCATGGGCACCGGCGTCGCCTGGCTGTACAGCGTCGTTGCCGTCGCCGTGCCCGACCTCTTCCCGCCGACCTTCCGCGGCGCAGAGGGAACAGTCGCGGTCTATTTCGAGGCCGCCGCGGTGATCACTGTCCTGGTGCTGCTCGGGCAGATGCTGGAGCTGCGCGCCCGCGACCAGACGTCGGGCGCGATCCGCGCCCTGCTCGATCTGGCACCCAAGACCGCGCGGCGGCTCAAGGACGACGGGTCCGACGAGGAGGTCTCGCTCGACGCCATCGGCGTCGGCGACCGGCTGCGCGTGCGGCCGGGCGAGAAGGTGCCGGTCGACGGCGAGGTGCTGGAAGGCCGCTCTTCGCTCGACGAGTCGATGGTGACGGGCGAGTCCATGCCGGTCACGAAGGAAGTCGGCGCCAAGGTGATCGCCGGCACGCTGAACACGACCGGCAGCTTTGTGATGCGGGCCGACAAGGTCGGTCGCGACACCATGCTGGCGCGCATCGTGCAGATGGTGGCCGAGGCGCAGCGCTCGCGCGCGCCGATCCAGCGCCTGGCGGACATGGTCTCGGGCTACTTCGTGCCCGTGGTCATCGCCATCGCGCTCGCAGCCTTCGCGGCCTGGGCCATCTGGGGCCCCGAACCGCGGCTCGCCTTCGGCCTGGTGGCGGCGGTGACCGTGCTGATCATCGCCTGCCCCTGTGCACTCGGTCTTGCGACGCCGATGTCGATCATGGTCGGCGTCGGGCGCGGTGCGCAGGCCGGCGTACTGATCAAGAACGCCGAGGCGCTGGAGCGCATGGAGCGGGTCGACACCCTGGTGGTCGACAAGACCGGCACGCTGACCGAGGGCAAGCCCAAGGTGGTAGCGATCGTTCCGGCAGCCGGATTCGCCGAGGCCGATGTCCTGCAGCTTGCCGCCAGCGTGGAGAAGGCGAGCGAGCATCCATTGGCGCTGGCAATCGTTGCCGCGGCGGCCGAACGCAAGCTCACGCTGTCCGACGTCGCCGATTTCGACTCGCCTACCGGCAAAGGCGTTGTAGGCACCGTCGACGGTCGTCGTCTGGTGCTCGGCAATGCGCGTTTCCTGGGCGAACTCGGAATCGCCACGACCGCGTTGGAAAGCGAGGCCGAGCACCTGCGCCAGGAAGGTGCCACGGCGATCTTCCTTGCGGCCGACGGCAAGGAAGCCGCGATCTTCGCCATCGCCGATCCGGTGAAGGAAACGACGCCAGCGGCGCTCGAGGCCCTGGCGCGCGAGAAGGTGCGCGTCGTCATGCTGACCGGCGACAACCGCACCACCGCTCAGGCCGTCGCCCGGCGACTCGGCATCACCGAGGTCGAGGCCGAGGTGCTACCCGACCAGAAGAGCGCCGTGGTCGAGAAGCTAGCCCGCGAAGGCCGCGTGGTGGCCATGGCAGGCGACGGCGTGAATGACGCGCCGGCGCTGGCCGCCGCCGAGGTCGGCATCGCCATGGGGACCGGCACGGACGTCGCGATCGAAAGCGCCGGCGTCACCCTGCTCAAGGGCGATCTCACCGGCATCGTGAAGGCACGCCGCCTCTCCCAGGCGACCATGCGCAACATCCGCCAGAACCTGTTCTTCGCCTTCATCTACAACGCCGCTGGCGTGCCGATCGCGGCCGGCGTGCTCTATCCGACCTTCGGCATCCTGCTGTCGCCGATCATCGCGGCGGCAGCCATGGCGCTGAGCTCGGTCAGCGTCGTCGGCAATTCGCTGCGCCTGCGACGGCTACACCTCTAGGGCATCTGCCGCCGGGCAAAGAAGTTGTAGAGCGTGCCCAGGAGTAGGGCGATGTACCAGCCCCAGGCGTAGCTCTCGGCCAGGCCGATCGCGAAGCCCTGCCAGCTCAGAAGCTCGAAGCCCGGCAGGAAGATGGCGAGCGCCTCGTGCTTCACGGGTAGGCCGGGCAGCAGCAGGTAGCCCAGGACACACAGCACGAACGATGTCGCGAGGAACAGGCTGAGGCTCATGCCGAGGACAGCGACCGGGATGGTCCGGATCGTCGGCGTCTGTCCGTTCGCCTGCGACTGCGTGTGGACGTTGGCAACAACCATGGCGGTTCTCCTCTCGTCGACGCGATCGCAGCTTGATCTGCCGACGGCGTACCGCCTTGATCCAGCTCAATTGGCGAACGCCGCTTTCGAGCCAGACTGCTCTTGGAGGACGTCGAAAGGAGCACATCATGGGCCACACTTGGCGTACTTGGCTGATCCGCACGCCGTTGGGTTGGACACTGTCGGTCGTCGCGGCAGCAGCCGGCGCCTATCTGCTGATCACCCACACCGGGCACGTCCTCGGTGCCCTTCCCTACCTCGTGCTGCTCGCCTGCCCGCTGATGCATATCTTCGGGCACGGGGGCCACGGCGAGCACCGCCATGATGGCTGAAATTAGGCCGACCGTTTTCCCTTGATCGTCGTCGACTGCGTCTCCTAAATGCGCGAGTCATGCTGCTGATCCGCCATTCCCAGCGCGCGAACAACGCCGTCCGGACGACCTCCGGCGCCGGCGAGCTGTTCGTCGCCTCGGTGGTGATCTGCATGATCCTCGCCTCGTTCGGTGACGCCGTCGATCCGGCGCTGTTCGGCGAGGCGGGTCTCGAGTTCGCCATCTTTGATTTCGGCGGCGAATTCACCGTGCTGACGATGCGCCACTGGCATCTGATTCAGCTTCTGCTGGCCGGCGCGGCCGGGGCATTCGGCGTGTTCGTGCTGCGTGTCTTCGCTGCCGGCTTCATCAGGATCCTGCGCCCGGCGGGCCGGCGCTCCATCGACAAGGTGCCCATAGGTCTCTGACGAAAAGACAACCGTTTTAACGTCCTTTTTCGTTGGAGACTCGTCGTGGAACTCGAATTGTTTTCGGCCGCATTCTTTTCGGCCCTGTTGGCTATTGTCCTCATCGACCTGGTCCTGGCAGGCGACAACGCCCTGATCATCGGCCTGGTCGCGCGCAACCTGCCCAAGGACACCCAGCGTAGCGTCATCTTCTGGGGCACCTTCGGCGCCATCGCCATCCGCGCCTTGATGGCGATCCTGGTCGTCTACATCCTCGATGTGCCGGGCTTCATGCTGGCCGGCGGCATCGCCCTGGTGTGGATCGCCCGCAAGCTCCTCACGCCGGAGGAGAACAGCGCGGAGAACCACTTGGTGAAGGGGCCGGCGACCAGCTTCGTCGGCGCCATCCGCACCATCGTGATCGCCGACGCCGTGATGGGCGTCGACAACGTGCTGGCGATCGGCGGCGCCGCGCACGGCAGCATCCTGCTGATCGTGCTGGGCCTTGCCATCAGCGTGCCCATCATCGTCTGGGGCAGCCAGCTCGTGATCAAGCTGGTCGACCGCTTCCCGTCGGTCGTGCTGCTGGGCGGCGCGGTGCTGGCCTGGACCGGCTACTCCATGGTCGTGCGCGAGCCGCTGCTCGGCCCGTGGTTCGAGGGTCATCCCGCCACCAAGCTGGTCGCGGCCGTCCTGATCTTCTCGATCTCGCTTGCCCCCTGGTACGCCGCGCGCCTGTCCGACCAGATGAAGCCGCTGACCGTCATCCTGCCGGGCGTGCTGGTGTGGATGCTGGCCTTCGAGGTGGCGGCGAGCGTCTGGAAGCTGCAGGTCGATTACCTGCTGGCGACCCAGACCGGCGAGTACATCCTCGAGGCCGGGCGCTGGCTGGGCTGGCTGCCGCTGGTCGCGGGCTATCTCTGGGTGCGCGAGCGGCTGGAGCTGCGCCGCCAGCACGCCGCCGGCGGCTGATCGAACGCTTGCCGCGCGCACCGCCGCCCAGTACGACGCGGCATGCGCGCCAAGCTTTCCATCGCAATCGGCCTCTGCCTGTCGCTGACGGCAGAGGCGCAGGCCCAAGCTCCGACCTCGTCCAAAGATGACATGGCCTACTGCGCCGAGCTTTCGGCGCTCTACCGCCGCTACCTCGGCAATACCGGCGAAGGCCGGACCTTTCCTGACGTCGCGGCGGCGAACGCGATATCCGACTGCGAGCGCGGTAACACGGCGGCGGGCATCCCCGTGCTGGAGAAGAAGCTGCGCGACGCGCGCTTCACTCTGCCCAAGCGGAGCTGATCAGCGCCGCGTCGCCTGAAGCGAAAGCGCCAGCGGCAGCCACGGCTTGTCCGGCCAATGCCAGTCGCCGTCGTCCTTCTTCACCAGCATCTGGAACATGCGCCACGGCACCTGGGCGTGCTCGTGCAGCCAGTCGAGCGAGAGACCGGCCTCTATGAGGCTGCCGAGGATGTCGGAAACCGGGTGCAACCATTCGACATGGGTGGCATTCGCCAGCCGCGCCGAGGGGTCGGCATAGTCCCTGGGATCGACCAGCACGATCGGCTGGCGGCCGAGATAGGGCGCGAAGTAGCCAGGCCTTCCGTCAGGCAGCCGCGCCTCGTCGTCGAAGACATAGGCCGCAGGATGAGCATCCGCGTAGTAGAGCCGGCCGCCGGGCTTGAGGAACGACGCGACGATCGCGGCCCAGCGCCGGATATCGGGCAGCCAGGTGGTGGCGCCCCACGTCACGAACACGCGGTCGAACGATGCGGGCTCGGGGATCGCCGTCGGCGCATCGTAGAGATCGGCCAATACGAAGCGCGCCGACGCGGCAAGGCCGAGTTCCGTCGCCAGGCCACGGGCGGCCTCGATCGCGGCCGGCGAGAAATCGAGCCCGACGACCGAGGCGCCACGCTGCGCGAGCTTCAGCGTGTCGACGCCAAAGTGGCATTGCAGGTGCAGCACGCGAAGGCCGCGCACGTCGCCGAGCTCGGCGTCCTCGATCGGATGAAGCTTGCCGCCGCCCGAGCGCAATGACGCGAGGTCATAGTCGCTGCCCGGCCCGAGATGGATCCTGGTCCGCTCGTCCCAGTTGGCGCGGTTCAGCTCGCGCCAGCGTTGGGCCTCGTCGCTCACACCGCGAGCTCGGCGCCGGTCAGGCGGCGATAGGCCTCGAGATAACGCTTGCTGGTGGCGTCGACGACTTCGGTCGGCAGCTTGGGCGCCGGCGCGTCGCCGTTCCAGCGGCCGGCATGGCGCTCGACGTCGAGCCAGTCGCGCAGGGGCTGCTTGTCGAAGCTGGGCTGCGGCTTGCCGGGCGCATAGCCGTCGAGCGGCCAGAAGCGCGAGCTGTCGGGCGTCATGACCTCGTCGATCAGCAGGATCTCGCCGGCTTTGGTGCGGCCGAACTCGAACTTGGTGTCAGCGATGATGATGCCCTGCTTCAGGGCGACGTCGCGGCCCTTGGTGTAGACGACGCGGGTCAGCCGTTCGAGCTCGGCGGTGACGTCCTGGCCCAGCACCTTGGCCATCTGGCTGACGGTGATGTTCTCGTCGTGGCCGCTCTCGGCCTTGGTGGCGGGGCTGAAGATCGGCGGATCGAGCCGGCCGCTTTCCTTGAGGCCGCCGGGCAGCGTCTCGCCGGCGAGCGTGCCGGCCTTGGCATATTCCCGCCACGCCGAGCCCGAGAGATAGCCGCGGATCACGCATTCGATGGGGAACACCGTGCCGCGCCGACAGAGCATGGCGCGGCCGGCGATCTCGGCACGGTGCGGCCTGAGCGCCGGCACCTGGGCGATGATGGCGTCGGCGTCGGCCGCGATCATGTGATGCTGCACGACGCCCTCGAGCTGGCGGAACCACCAGGCGCTGGTCTGGGTCAGCACCGCGCCCTTCATCGGAATCGGCTCGGCCATCACCACGTCGTAGGCGCTGACACGGTCGGTGGCGACCAGCAGCAGCCGGTCACCGTCGACCTCGTAGACATCACGCACCTTGCCACGGGCGATCCGCTTGAGGGGCAGATCGCTCGTCGTCATCAACACCATTGGCTCGTCCTCAACTCTCAGATTCCTCCCCCGTCATACGGGGGAGGAAAAAGGTCGCGGCCTATTTTTCGTGCCGCATCTCTTCGAACACTTCCTTCGCCGTCAGCAGCGCCTCGCGCACCGACGGCAATCCGATATAGCCGCCGAGATGCAGCAGCGCCTCGGACAATTCGTCCTCCGTCCAGCCCTGGTTGCGCGCCATGCGCAGATGGATGGCGAGTTCCGGCCAGCGCGCCTGGGCGGTGTCGGAGATCACGCAGATCAGCGCTCTGGTTTTGAGGTCGAGGCCGGGCCTGGACCACAGCATACCGAACACCGCCTCGCGGGCGTAGTCGCCGAACTTCTGCATCATCGGATCGGCATAGACCGACTTGTTCATCGCGTCGGCGTACTTCTCGCCCATCAGCTTGCGGCGGATTTCGGTACCCTTCTTGTAGTTCTCACTCTCGGCCATCGTTCCCTCCTGGTGAAGGGCGGAGCCTAGCCGTTTTTCTTATGCCGCGGCTATGTGCCTGGCCCTTGCTCCCTCTCGAAACCCTACGGCTCGCGGACCTATCTCCCAGGTGTTCAGCGGAGCCTTGCTGCTTTGCGCACCTTCTTCCTGGCCACGGTTTTCGCCTGCTGTGCAGGCCTGCCGGGCCACATCGATCCACCTGGCGAAGACGCGCGCCGCAACGAACCCGATCGAGGAGTGAAAAGGAGTCATCATGTACCAGACCACTGACCGCCAAGCGGAAGGCGAACCTCCGTCTAGCCTGGTGTCCGACGACGCCGATCGCGTGATGGCGATCGCACACTTGCCGCCAAACGCTCACGTCGCCGTCATTGGACACCATACCCTGCCCTTCGTCGTGGCGTTGCTGCGGCGCGGATGCGAGGGCGTGCGCAGCCTGCGTCCCGGCAGCCCCGCCCCCGACTGCGAGCCGGTCGATCTCGCCTGGATCGTCGACCTGCAGGACGAGCGCGAGCTCGACGAGGCCTTGCGGGCGGCGCGCTGGCGCACCGGCAAGCGCGGCCGCGTGGTGCTGGAGGGGGCAGCCTGCGCCTGGCGCAGCGCGCTCGCCGCGGTGCGCCATCGCGCGCTGGCAGCCGGCCTCGACATCGTCTCGTTCGATCATGCGGCGCGCCGGCTGGTGCTGGCGCCCGCGCCGAAACTCGCGACGGCGGCCTAGATGCGCGCCCGGCGTGTGAGAGCTGCCGCCCGGGGCACGCTCGCCATCCTCTGCCTCGCCGTCGTCTCGGTGGCCGTGCTGGGCACGCGCTACTTCGTCTTCGAATACCGCCATGGCGACCGCGAGGTCGTCGTGAACCTTCTGGACAAGATCTCACCTTGAGGAGACCCATCATGAACCCGCTCACCCTTCGTTGCCGCGGCGCAAGCGCCGCGCTCCCCACGCCCTACCGCATGGGCCGCGTCGACCTCGTGGCCCTGGACGCCTTCTGCAAGCGGTTGATCGATCGCGGCATCGCCGCGCTGGTGCCGTGCGGCACCACCGGCGAGGCGCCGTTGCTGACGGCCGAGGAGCATCACCAGGTCGTGGCGATCACCGTCGCGGCTGCCGCCGGACGCGTGCCGGTGATCGCCGGCGCCGGCAGCAACAACACTGCCGCGGCAGTCGAGCTCGCGCGCTCGGCCGAACGCGCCGGCGCCTCGGCGTTGCTCTGCGTCACGCCCTGCTATCTGAAACCCAGCCAGGCCGGCATGATGATGCACTTCCGCACCATCCACGACGCGACCGGCCTGCCGATCATGCTCTACGACGTGCCGGCGCGCACCGGCTGCGCCCTCGACGACGTCACGGTGCGTCGCCTGGCCGAGTTGCCGCGCATCGTCGGCCTGAAGGACGCCACCGGCGACATTCCGCGGGTCGCGCGTCTGCGCCGCCGTTTGGGGCCGGATTTCCTGCTGCTGTCGGGCGACGATGCCAGCCAGTCGGCCTTCCGCCTGGCTGGCGGCGACGGCTGCATCTCGGTGACGGCCAACGTGGCCCCCGCCTTGTTGGCGGCGCTGCATGCGGCTTGCGACGAGAAGCTGGAGGCCGAGGTCCGCTGGTTCGACCAGATCCTGGCGCCCTTGCATGAGGCGCTGTTCCTCGAGGCCAATCCCATTCCGCTGAAGCGGGCGCTGAGCGTGCTCGGCCTGATGGGCGACGGCCTGCGACTGCCGTTGACGCCGCTCAGCCCCACCTTCGACCGCAAGCTGCGCCGCGTGCTCGAGACCGTCAGCGTGCTGGAGGAGAAGGAGGCGGCGCGCCTCGCGGCCGCCCGCCGCGCCACGGCGCACGCCGCCTAGCCTGGTGGCGCGGTGACTTGGGCCAGTCGGCAGTGCATGCAATGACGTCATTGTCGGTGGAGGTTTCCGGGGGTTTCCGACGTTTCCGCCAGAGTTCATAGCGGTGCCTCGGAAGCCAACCCACTACCAATAGGGCTGTCGCATTGGGTGAGATCGATGACGGAAAGCCAGCAGCGCGTCGACCGCTGGTCAGCGTGAATTTCGCCGAATTTCGGCAGACCCGCAGAATGAACCATGCATAGAGCAGAGCCGCCGGGAGGCGAGCGCGAGGTCTATATAACTTAAGTGCTTTAGAAAATCAACTACGGTTCTAGTTTTTGCGCGCCATAAGGGGCTAAAGGGCGCAAAAACTTTTCGAGGTTGAGCATCGGTGCCAGCAGTGCTGGCAATCTGGTCAGACCAGGCGATAGCCGACCCCGGGCTCGGTCAGCACATGCCGCGGCGTCGAGGGGTCGGCTTCGACCTTCTGGCGCAACTGCCGGACATAGACGCGCAGATACTGCGGATCGACCGATTCGTCGCGCCACACCTCGCGCAGCAGGTGCTTGTGCGTCAGCACCTTGCCGGCATGGATCGCGAGCTGTTCCAGGATGTCGTACTCCTTGGGCGAGAGCTTGATGTCCTCGGCGCCGCGCTTCACCAGTCGGCGCACCAGGTCGATCGAGAGATCACCGCTGGTGAAGGCGCGCTCAGCCCCCTGCTCCTGCAGCCGGTGCCGCAGCGCCGCGCGCAGGCGGGCCATCAGCTCGTCGGCGCCGAACGGCTTGGTGACGTAGTCGTCGGCGCCGGCGTCGAGGGCAGCCACCTTGGCCGCCTCCTCGCCGCGGCTCGACAGCACGACGATCGGCACCGGCGAGATTTCGCGGACGCGGCCGATCAGCACCAGGCCGTCGATGTCGGGCAGGCCGAGATCGAGTAGCACCAGGTCGGGCCGATGATGGCGCAGCAGCGACAGCGCCTCTGCGCCCGTCGCCGCCTCGTGTGTGCGATAGTCGTGCGCACCCAGCGTCGTGCGCAGCAGTCGGCGGATCGGCGGATCGTCCTCGACGATCAGGATCGTAACCTCGTTGGTCGTCATACCGGCCAGCTCACCACGAATTCCGCCCCGCTGCGATCGCCGCGATTGCGGCCGGCCAGTGTACCACCCTGGACCTCGACGAACCCCTTGGCGATGGCGAGGCCGAGACCCGTGCCAGCGCGCCGCCGGTCGCCATCATCGGCGCGATAGAACTTGTCGAAGATCCGGTCCAGCGCCTCGGCGGCGATGCCCGGCCCCTCGTCGCGCACGACGATCTCGACGCGCCCGCCGGCGCGCCTCGCGTCGATCTCGATGCGCCCACCCTCCGGCGAATACTTGGCGGCATTGTCCAGAAGGTTGAACAGGACCTGCTCGGCCAGCACGAAATCGAGCGACAAGGGCGGCAAGCCCGGCTCGATCGAGGTCGTGACCTGCCGATCCTGCAGCAGGGGCGCCGCCCGGCGCAGAACCGTGGAAATGAGGTCGCCGGCATCGACCGACTCCTTTTTGGGCACGATGGCGCCGGCATCGAGCCGCGTCATGTCCAGAAGGTTGCCGACGAAACGATCGAGCCGCTCGGCTTCGCTCAGCGCAGTCCCGAGAAGCTCGTCGCGGGTCGGCTGGTCGTAGCGGTCGCGATAGCTCTTGAGGCTGGACAGCGCGCCGATGATCGAGGCGAGCGGCGTACGCAGGTCATGGCTCACCGAGGTGAGCATGGACGAGCGCAAGCGTTCGCGTTCCTCGCCCAGCCGCGCCTGGTCGATGTCGGTCGCCAAGGTCATGCGCTCGATGGCGATGGCGGCCTGGTTGCCCACGGCGTCGAGCAGTCGGCGGTCGGCGGCACTGAGCTCGCGCCCCTCCTTGAGCGCCAGCACGCCGATCACGCCAACCAGTCCGCGGACGGTGCGGATGGGCACGAAAAGCCAGCGGCCGCCGGGCAAGGTGTCGGTGCCCCTGCCCGTCGGATGATCGGCGTCCCACGACCAGCGCGCCGCCGCCAGGTCGGCGTCGGTGAACTCGCTGTCGGGCGGAAAGGCGGCGCGGCTCTCGAGCCGGCCTTCGTCGGGCATGAGGACCACGATCTCCGCGTTCAGAAGCCGGGCCAGGTGTGTGACGATGGTCCACAGCAGGTCGTAGAGATCCATGACGCCTGCGATCTTGCGGCTGAAGGCGTAGAGTTCGGCGGTGGTGCGCGCCTCGCGACGGGCCGATTCGGTCTGCGAGCGCGTGCGGGCGGCGAGCGCGCTCGCCACGACGGCCACGACCATGAAGAAGAACAGCGCCACGATATTGGCCGGGTCGCGGATCGTGAATTCGTAGAGCGGCGGCAGGAAGAAGAAGTTGTAGGCGAGCACGCTCAATGCCGAGACCCAGAGCGACGGCACCAGGCCATGCCGCGCTGCCGCGACCAAGACCGGCACGACGAAGACCAGCGAGATGTTGGGAAGGACGATCAGCCGGTCGATCGCGACGCCGACCGCCGTCGCTACCGCCGTGGTGAGGGTGCCCTCAAGGTAAGGTCCCGGCGACAACGGCACGTTGCGCAGCCAGTCGGGCGACGCGCTCGAGCTCTTCCCTTGCTCCGCCGACACGACTTCGACCGCGAGGCCCGAGCTGCTGCGCACCAGATCGTCGACGACCGAGCCGTGGCGCAATTCGAACCAGCGCGAGCGCTGGGACTTGCCCAGGACCACTCGCGTGGCGTTGCGCGAGCGGGCGAAGGCCAGGATCTCCTCGACCACCGAGCGTCCGGGCAGGGTCACGATCTCCGCACCCAGCCGCTCGGCGAGCCGCATCGCTTCAGCGAGATGCCCGCGCTCGACCTCGGACAGGGTCGCGTGCCGGTCGGTCTCGACATAGAGGGCGATCAGCTCGGCATCGAGCCCGTCCGCGGTGCGCTTGGCGGCACGCACGGCGTTGGCGGCGGCGGGACTGGGATCGAGGCAGACGATCACGCGCTCGCCCGCGGCCCACGGGCCGGCGATGGCGTGCTCGCGCATGTAGCTCAGCATCTGCTCGTCGACGCGTTCGGCGGTGCGGCGCAACGCCAGCTCGCGCAGCGCCGTCAGGTTGCCCGGCGAGAAGTAGTGGCGCAGCGCACGTTGCGCCTGCTCGCGGACATAGACCTTGCCCTCGTTCAGGCGACCGATCAGGTCGGCGGGCGTCAGGTCGACCAGTTCGATCTCGTCGGCGGCATTGAGAAGACGATCGGGCACGGTCTCGCGCACGCGGATGCGGGTGATGCGCGCCACCACGTCGTTCAGGCTCTCGATGTGCTGCACGTTCAAGGTCGAATAGACGTCGATGCCGGCGGTGAGCAGTTCCTCGACATCCATGTAGCGCTTGGGATGGCGGCTGCCCTCGGCATTGGTATGGGCGAGCTCGTCGACTAGCACGAGCTGCGGGCGCCGCTTCAGGACGGCGTCGATGTCCATCTCGTCGAGCGTGCGGCCCCGGTACTCGACCTTGCGGCGCGGCACGATCTCCAGCCCGACCATCTGCGCCTCGGTCTCGGCGCGGCCGTGCGTCTCGACGAGACCGGCGACGACGTCGACGCCCTCGGCCTTGCGCCGTCGCGCGGCGGACAGCATCTCGTAGGTCTTGCCCACACCGGGCGCGGCGCCGAGGAAGATCTTCAGCTTGCCGCGCCCTTCCCTCTCGGCCGCCTTCAGCAGCGCATCGGGTGAAGGGCGCGTGTGGTCGGGAGCTTCAACCATCGAAGCTCCAAGATGTCACTACGACTTCCGAGCGTCGAGGGCCATGTTGAGCTGCAGGACGTTGACGCGCGGCTCGCCCAGCACGCCGAGGAAGCGGCCCTCGATATTCTGGGTCACCAGCTCGCGCACCTGGGCTTCCGGCAGGCCACGCGCCTTGGCTACGCGCGGCACCTGGAAGTAGGCGGCCGCCGGCGTGATGTGAGGATCGAGCCCCGAAGCCGAGGTTGTCACCAGGTCGACCGGCACCGGGGCATTGGGGTTCTCGGCCTTGAGCTTTTCGACGTCGCCCTGGATGCGCTCGATCAGCGCCTTGGAAGTCGGGCCGGCGTTGCTGCCCGAAGAGTTGGCGGCATTGTAGGGCGCTGGCACGGTCTTGGTCGCGTCATTGGGATCGGTGTCGCTGGTCGCCGACGGCCGGCCATGGAAATAGCGGGCATCGACGAAGTTCTGGCCGATCAGTTCGGACCCCAGCACCTTGCCGTCCTTGACGATCAGGCTGCCGTTGGCCTGGCGCGGGAACAGCACCTGGGCGATGCCGGTCATGGCCAGCGGATAGATGAGGCCGGTCACGATCGTGAGCAGCACGATCATGACGATGGCGGGGCGGATTTCCTTCAGCATGGCTAAAAGTCCTTTTAGGCAAGACCAATGGCGGTGATCAGCATGTCGATGAGCTTGATGCCGACGAAGGGCACGACGATGCCGCCGACGCCGTAGACCAGGAGATTGCGCACCAGCACCGCAGAGGCGCCGATCGGCCGGTACTGCACACCGCGCAGCGCCAACGGAATGAGAGCGACGATGATCAGCGCATTGAAGATGATGGCCGACAGGATGGCCGACTGCGGCGTCTTCAGCTGCATCACGTTCAGCGCCTCGAGCTGCGGATAGAAGGCCAAAAACATCGCCGGGATGATGGCGAAGTACTTCGCCACGTCGTTGGCGATCGAGAAGGTCGTGAGCGCGCCTCGGGTCATCAAGAGCTGCTTGCCGATCTCGACGATCTCGATGAGCTTGGCCGGATCGCTGTCGAGGTCGACCATGTTGCCGGCCTCGCGCGCGGCCATGGTGCCGGTGTTCATGGCGACGCCGACATCGGCCTGGGCCAGCGCCGGCGCATCGTTGGTGCCGTCGCCGCACATCGCCACCAGCTTGCCCTCGGCCTGCTCCTCGCGGATCAGCTTCAGCTTGGCCTCGGGCGTGGCCTGGGCCAGGAAATCGTCGACACCGGATTCGGCGGCGATGGCCGCCGCCGTCACCGGGTTGTCGCCGGTGATCATGACGGTGCGGATGCCCATCCGCCGCAAGGTCGCAAAGCGCTCCTTGATGCCGCCCTTGACGATGTCCTTGAGATAGATGACGCCGAGAAGCTTGCCGTCCTTGGCGACCGCCAGCGGCGTGCCGCCTGACTTGGCGATCTTGTCGGCCAGCGTCTCGATCTCGCGGGCGACGCTGGGGGCGATCGCGCCGGCCTTGACGTCGGCGATGATGGCGTCGACCGCGCCCTTGCGGATCGAAGTGCCGTCGACGTCGATGCCGCTGATGCGGGTGTAGGCCGAGAACGGGATGAACTTGGCGTGCAATGGCGCCATCTCGCGGCCGCGGATGTTGTACTTCTCCTTGGCCAACACCACGATCGAGCGGCCCTCGGGCGTCTCGTCCGACAGCGAGGCGAGCTGTGCGGCATCGGCCAGGTCGCGCTCGTTGACGCCGCTCACCGGCAGGAACTCCGCCGCCTGGCGGTTGCCCAGCGTGATGGTGCCGGTCTTGTCGAGCAGCAGCGTGTCGACGTCGCCCGCCGCCTCGACGGCGCGGCCCGACATGGCGAGAACGTTGAAGCGCACCAGGCGGTCCATGCCGGCGATGCCGATCGCCGACAGGAGCGCGCCGATGGTGGTGGGAATGAGGGTGACGAACAGCGCCACCAGCACCAGCACGCCCATGGTGCCGCCGGCATAGGTGACGAAGCTCGGGATCGAGGCCACCGAGAAGACGAAGATGATCGTCATGCCAGCGAGCAGGATGTTGAGCGCGATCTCGTTCGGCGTCTTCTGGCGCTCCGCGCCCTCGACCAGGGCGATCATGCGATCGAGGAAGGTCGAGCCGGGCTGCGCCGTGATGCGCACCTTGATCCAGTCGGAGATCACCTGCGTGCCGCCGGTGACGGCCGAGCGGTCGCCGCCCGCCTCGCGGATGACCGGCGCGGATTCGCCGGTGATGGCCGCCTCGTTGACCGAGGCCACGCCCTCGATCACCTCGCCGTCGGACGGGATGAGATCCCCCGCCTCGACCAGCACGACGTCGCCCTTCTTGAGCCCGGTCGCCGGCAGAGTCTCGAATGCCCTCGACTGAGCGTCGCCGAGCCGCTTGGCCACCGTCTCGGTCTTGGCCTTGCGCAAGGTCGCCGCCTGCGCCTTGCCGCGGCCCTCTGCGACGGCCTCGGCGAAGTTGGCGAACAGCACGGTGAACCAGAGCCAGAGGTTGATCTGGAAGGAGAAGCCCAGCCCGCCGCCGCCGGCCAGCAGGTCGCGGATGAACAGGACCGTGGTCAGGGTCGCGACCACCTCGACGGTGAACATCACGGGGTTCTTCACCATCACCCGCGGGTCGAGCTTCCTGAAGGCATCGACCAGCGCCGGCCCGAGGATCTTCGGATCGGTCAGCGTGGATGCCGACGTGCGGCGACCGGAGAGAGCCATATCGGTCATGACTGTCCTCGACTCTAGTAAAGGGTGCCCGCGAGCATCGCGAAGTGCTCGACGATCGGGCCGAGTGCGAGCGCGGGAAAGAAGGTGAGGCCGCCCACGATAAGGATGACGCCGACCACCAGGCCGACGAACAACGGACCGTTGGTCGGGAAGGTGCCGGCCGAGGCCGGCACGATCTTCTTGGAGGCGAGCGAGCCTGCGATCGCGACCATGGGCACGATCATCAGGAAGCGGCCGATGAACATCGCGAGACCGATGGTCGTGTTGTAGAACAGCGTGTTGGCACTGATGCCGGCGAAGGCCGAGCCGTTGTTGCCGGTGGCCGAGGTATAGGCATAGAGGATCTCGCTGAAGCCGTGCGGACCCGCATTGGCCGGGCCGGCGAGACCGGCGCTGACCACGGTCGCGATGGCGCTGAAGCCCAGGATCGAGAACGGCAGGATCAGGATGGCGAGCAGCGCCATCTTCACTTCCTTGGCCTCGATCTTCTTGCCGAGATATTCGGGCGTGCGGCCGACCATGAGGCCGGCGATGAACACCGAGATGATGGCGAACATCAGCATGCCGTAGAGGCCCGCGCCGACGCCGCCGACGATGATCTCGCCGAGCTGGATGTTGAACAGCGGGATCAGGCCCCCGAGCGGCGTGAAGCTGTCGTGCATGGCGTTGACCGCGCCGCACGAGGCGGCGGTGGTGATGACGGCGAACAGCGCGGAGTTGGCGATGCCGAAGCGGACGTCCTTGCCCTCCATGTTGCCGCCGGCCTGCATCGCCGACGGAGCGGTATCGACGCCGAGCTTGGCGATGGCAGGGTTGCCCGCCGCCTCGGCCCAGTAGGCGACGAGTACGCCGCCCAGGAACAGCACGGCCATCACGGCGAACACCGCCCAGCCCTGGCGATGGTCGCCGACCATGCGGCCGAACACGTTGGTGAGGGCGGCGCCGATCGCGAAGATCAGCACGATCTGCACGAAATTGGTGATGGCGTTGGGGTTCTCGAACGGATGGGCCGAGTTGGTGTTGAAGAAGCCGCCACCGTTGGTGCCGAACATCTTTATGACTTCCTGGGACGCCACCGGACCCTGGGCGATCACCTGCTTGGCGCCCTCGAGGGTCGTCGCCTCGGTATAGGCGCCGAGATTCTGCGGCATGCCCTGCCAGACGAAGAACAGGCCGACGACAATCGAGACCGGCAGCAGGACGTAGAGCGTGCAGCGCACCAGATCGACCCAGAAATTGCCGATGCCGCGCGCCGAGCGGCGGGCGAAGCCGCGCACCAGGGCGATGGCGAGCGCAATGCCGGTCGCCGCCGAGACGAAGTTATGCACGGTGAGCCCCGCCATCTGCACGAGGTAGCTCATCGTCGTCTCGGGCACGTAGGACTGCCAGTTGGTGTTGGTGGTGAAGCTCATCGCCGTGTTGAAGGCGAGGCTCTCCTCGACCGCCGACTGGCCGGCCGGGTTGAACGGCAGCAGCGCCTGGAAGCGCATCAGGGCGTAGAGGGTGATGAAGCCTGCCAGGCTGAACAGCAGCATGCTGACGGCATAGGTGACCCAGTTCTGCTCGGCGCGCTCATCGACGCCGCTCAGGCGGTAGAAGCCGCGCTCGACCGGCCCGAGCACCGGTGACAGGAAGGTGCGCTCGCCCGCGAAGACGCGCGTCATGTAGCCGCCGAGCGGCTTCACGAGCAGGGTGACCACCACGCAGAAGATGGCGATCTGGATCCAGCCGTCGAAAGTCATGGTCGTTCCTCAGAAGCGCCCGCCTAGAAACGTTCTGGGCGCAGCAGGGCGTAGACGAGATAGGCGAGCAGGCCGACCGTGACGGCGCTGCCCAGGATGTATTCGATCAGCATGGGCCGCTCCTCACAGCTTCTCGCAGGCATAGGCGTAGGCGATGGCCAGCACGAACGTGCCGGCTCCAACCGCGATCAGGATGACATCGAGCATGGCTGCTTCCTCTCGGGGAAATGCAACGCAGGATCGTCTAGGCGATCCCGAGCATTCGCAAGGTCACGGTGACGGCAAACGCCACTGCGAGGTGAATCATCAGCAGCAGGCCGATCTCGGTCAGCACCTCGCCGGGCGTCGGACAATCGCCGGTGGCGGAGGGCGCCGGATGGTCGGTGTCGACCGAGCGCGACAGAGCACGAATTGGCAACCTCATGATGCACCCAAACTGGACCTGGGGGGCATAAGAAATCGACGGCGGACGCACCGACCGGACATAGGAATGGCATAGGAATCATCGGGCATCCGGCGTCGCCGCGTTGCGCGGCCCTACCAGCGATTACAGAGACGCTCGTAGGCGATGTACACGCACAAGAGCGTAAATCCGAAGAACAGGGCGAGATCGAGCATGGTTTCTCTCCTCGCCAGATATGAGGCCCCGACGACGTAGGAATTCGAGACGTCTCCACGCCGTCCGGCATAGCGCGAGCATATGAATCGAGCTGAGACCGCGCGAGGCTTCCTATGAGAATCCTACGTCGTGCTCCGCCGCTCCTCATGGACTTCCTAAGATCGGCGGTAGTTCTCTCGCGGCACCATCGAGGAGCACGACAAATGAACCGGGGAAGTTTGACCGCGCTGGCGGCAGGTGTCGGATTCGTTCTTGCGGGTAGCGCCGCTGCCCAGGAGCCCAACCAGGGCCAGGCCCAGACACAGACACAGACACAGACCCAGACTCCGACGCCTGGCCAGGGGCCGGCGCAGGCTACTGAAACACCCGCGAAGGAATTCTGGAAGGCGCCGTTCGGCGGCTCGTGGACCGCGACCTTCGCCTTCGCCACCGACTATTCGTATCGCGGCATCTCGCAGACCCAGCGCCAGATTGCGATCCAGCCCGCCTTCACCTACGAGACCCCGACGGTCAGCGAGAAGGTGCCGCTCAGCGCCTATGTCGGCGCCTGGGGCAGCAACGTCTATTTCGGCAACACCAACCCCACCGTCGCGGAGATCGACCTGATCACCGGCCTCAGGGCGAAGGCGCTCGACAACAAGCTCACCTTCGACCTGGGCTACATCCGCTACAACTATCTCGGCGGACCCTCCAACCTGTTCCAGGACTTCAACGAGTTCGGCCTGGTCGTCGGCTACGATTTCGGCCTCGCCCAGCTCCAGGGCGCCGTGCGCTACAGCCCCAACTTCTTCGGCAACTCCGGCATCGCCTGGTACAAGTGGGGCCAGCTCATCGTGCCACTCAGCTTCATCAAGCTGAACGAGAACGTCTCGTTCAAGCTGTTCGGCACTCTGGGCAACCAGTACGTCGAGCGCTTCACCAACTACGGCATCGGCTACAACAATTACTGGGATTGGCAGGTCGGCCTGGGTGTCTCGCTGTGGGGGGTGGATCTCAGCATTGCCTATGTAGACACCAACCTCGACCAATCGACCTGCGCCGCCACCATGAACTGCGACGCCCGCGCCATCTTCACCATCTCGAAGACCTTCTAGCCGGCTGGGCGATATAGGAATCGCATAGGAATTTCACGCGCTCGGCATTGCCCCAGCGTAAAGTTTCGCGTTGACCCCCCTGCCCTGCCGCGCAATATCCCGCCGGTTTGGACGGGGAGCGTTTCAGGGTGATGTCCGGCACAGCAGCGACGGCACAGCCGGCCGGGCAGAGGCGCACGGCGGCTCTCACCCTGGCTGCATTGGGCGTGGTGTTCGGCGACATCGGCACCAGCCCGCTCTACACCGTGAAGGAATGTTTCAGTGAGTTTACAGGCCTGCAGCCGACGCAGGAGAACGTGCTCGGCATCCTGTCGCTGATCACCTGGGCGCTGATCGTCATCGTCACCCTGAAATATGTCGTGGTCGTCATGCGCGCCGACAATCGCGGCGAAGGCGGCGTGCTCGCCCTGATGGCGCTGGTGTCGCGCCAACCGGCGATCAATCCGCGCCGGCGACGCCTCTACCTGATCCTGGGCATGCTGGGCGCCGCTCTGTTCTATGGCGACTGCCTGCTGACGCCCGCCATCTCGGTGCTGAGCGCCGTCGAGGGCCTGAAAGTCGCGACGCCGGCGCTGGAACCGGTTGTGCTGCCCATTTCCATCGGCATCCTGGTCGCCCTGTTCGCGGTCCAGCGCTTCGGCACGGCCGGCGTCGGCACCTGGTTCGGGCCGATCACGCTGGTCTGGTTCATCGTGATCTTCGTCCTGGGCGTGCGGCAGATCGTCGATGCGCCGCAGGTGCTGTGGGCCTTCCTGCCCCACCACGCGCTCGCCTTCGCCTTCCAGCACGGCATCGTCACATTGTTTGCCCTAGGCGCGGTGACGCTGGCGGTGACCGGCGCCGAAGCGCTCTATGCCGACATGGGCCATTTCGGCCGCCCCCCCATCCGCCGCGCCTGGCTGTGGCTGGTGCTGCCGGCGCTGCTCGGCAACTACTATGGCCAGGGCGCGCTGCTGCTGAACGACGCGAGCGCCATCGACAACCCGTTCTTCCGGCTGGCGCCGGAATGGGCGCTGTTTCCCCTGGTCGTGCTGGCCACGGTGGCTACCGTCATCGCCTCGCAAGCGACCATCTCGGGTGCCTTCTCGATGGCGCAGCAGTCGGCCTTGCTCGGCTTGAGCGCGCGCATCCGCGTCGACCACACGTCGGAGAGCGAGTACGGCCAGATCTACGTCCCCGCGGTGAACTGGCTACTGCTGGCGGGCGTGGTCGGGCTGGTGGTGTTCTTCAAGTCGTCGACCAACCTCGCCGCCGCCTACGGCATCGCCGTCACCGGCACCATGCTGGTCACCACCATCCTGGTGTTCGCGCTGGCGGTGCGCAGCTGGAAATGGCCGTGGTCGCTCGCTATTCCGGTGTTCACCGTCTTCCTGGTGGTCGACGCCACGCTGCTCACGGCCAACATGCTGAAGTTCCACGAAGGCGGCTGGATGCCGATCGTCATCGCGCTCGCGATCTTCACCACCATGTGGACCTGGATGAAGGGCCGGGCCGCCGGCCTCGCCGTCGAGAAGGAAGCCACGCTGCCCATCGCCGACCTGATCGGCAGCATCAGCCCCGGCCGCGTCCATCGCCCGCAGGGCACGGCTGTCTATCTCACGCCCGTCTTGGACAGCGCGCCGGGCTGCCTGCTGCACAACCTCAAGCACAACGAGGTGCTGCACGAGCATGTCGTGCTGCTGACCATCGAGGTGGGTGACGTGCCCTACATCGCCCAGGACCAGCGCTCCGACGTCGGCCATCTCGGCAAAGGCGTGCACCGCGTCGTGCTACATTACGGCTTCATGGAGCAGCCCGACATCCCGCGCGACATGGCTCCGCTCACCGACAAGGGTATTCCCTTCGATCCGATGCGCACCTCCTACTTCGTCGGCCGCAACAGCTATGTCGGCGCCGCCCGGCCGGTCCTGCCGCGCTGGCAGCAGAAGCTGTTCCTGGTGCTGGTCCGCTTTGGCGTCAGCGCCGCCGACTTCTTCGGCCTGCCGGCCAACCGCACCGTCGAGCTGGGCAGCCGCATCGAGATTTGACGGCAAAATGGATAGGTTCGCGACGCCTCGACTGAACGCCACGAGGCTCGCGCGCGAGGATCTGCCTGATCTGGTGCAGCTCCATCTCGATAGCGAGGTGTCGCGCTTTCTCGGCGGCGTCAGAACACCGACGGCAACGGCTGATTACCTGGAGACCAGCCTGCGTCACTGGGCAGATCATGGTCTCGGTCTGTGGACGCTGAGGACGCACGACGGAACGTTCAGGGGTCGCGCAGGCCTGCGCTACGTGGAGTTGGAAGGCACCCGTGAGTTGGAAGTGGCATACACCTTCGCAAGAAGCGCCTGGGGGCAAGGCTTCGCCACCGAGGTCACCCAGGTGCTGGTGAAAATCTGGGAAACGCGGTGCTCCGAGCCGAGCCTTCTCGGAATTGTCATGAAGGGCAACACGTCTTCCGAACGTGTTCTTCTGAAGGCTGGGTTCTCTTACGAACGAGATGCCGTCTTTCACGGCGAAAATTGCGGCGTTTTCCGACGAGCCCGTTGAGATCTGGTCTTCCTGACCGCCAGCCCCTGCCTTCGCCGAAGCGAAGCCGCTTCGGCTTCGCGCAGGCAGGTCCGGCCGGCGGTCAGGAAGAAATGAAGTTCCCCGTTGAACCTGTAACGCCCGCCGACCAGAATCGCCCGCGCTGAACGGGGGAGTTCTTCAGGTATGAGTACGTTGGCCGCTTTGCGGCCCGCCGACCGGAAGCGGGCGGCCGGCTTGACGCTGGCGGCGCTCGGCGTCGTCTTCGGCGACATCGGCACCAGCCCGCTCTATACCGTCCAGACCTGCTTCAGCGATTTCACCGGCCTGCAGCCGACGCACGACAACGTACTCGGCATGCTGTCGCTGATCACCTGGGCGCTGCTGATCGTCGTCACCCTGAAATACGTCATCGTGGTCATGCGCGCCGACAATCACGGCGAGGGCGGCGTGCTGGCGCTGATGGCGCTGGTGTCGCGCGAGCCCGGCATCTCCGAGCGGCGGCGCAACGTCTACGCGATCCTGGGCATGCTGGGCGCCGCCCTGTTCTACGGCGACTGCCTGCTGACGCCCGCCATCTCGGTGCTGAGCGCCGTCGAAGGCCTGAACGTGGCGACGCCCGCCTTCCAGCCAGTGATCCTGCCGATCGCCATGGCCGTGCTGATCGGCCTGTTCGCCATGCAGCACTACGGCACCGGCGGCATCGGCCATCTGTTCGGGCCGATCATGCTGATCTGGTTCGCCATCCTGTTCCTGCTGGGCGCGCGCCAGATCGCGCAGCATCCCGAAGTGCTGATGGCACTGTCGCCCTATCATGCCTTCGCCTTCGCCATGAAGCACAAGGCCGGCGCCTTCGTGGCGCTGGGCGCGGTCACGCTGGCGCTCACCGGTGCGGAGGCGCTCTACGCCGACATCGGCCATTTCGGCCGCAGTCCCATCCGTGTCGCCTGGCTGATCGTGGTGTTCCCGGCCTTGCTCACCAATTACTACGGCCAGGGCGCACTGTTGCTGGCCGATCCCACCGCCGCGTCCAACCCGTTCTTCAAGCTGGCGCCGCACTGGGCGCTCTATCCCCTGGTCGTGGTCGCCACCATGGCGACGGTGATCGCCTCGCAGGCGACGATCTCGGCCGCCTTCTCAATGGCCCAGCAGGCGACCCTGCTGGGCGTCAGCCCGCGCGCCCGCATCCTGCACACCTCGCCCGACGAGTTCGGCCAGATCTACGTGCCGGCCGTGAACTGGCTGCAGCTTTTAGGCGTGCTGGGCATCGTGCTGGCCTTCCAAACCGGCCCCGACATCGCCTCGGCCTACGGCATCGCCGTGACCGGCACGATGCTGATCACCACCATGCTGGTGCTGACGCTCGCCGTGCGCGGTTGGAAGTGGCGGTGGACGCTGGTCGTACCGCTGTTCCTCCTGCTGCTGGTCGTCGACGGTGCGCTGTTCTCGGCCAACATGACGAAGTTCGTCGAAGGCGGCTGGGT
This sequence comes from Reyranella soli, assembly GCF_007992495.1. Classification (GTDB taxonomy): domain Bacteria; phylum Pseudomonadota; class Alphaproteobacteria; order Reyranellales; family Reyranellaceae; genus Reyranella; species Reyranella soli. Next base: position 39,980 of record NZ_BKAJ01000076.1, on the reverse strand, counting down.
GCCGCTTGCCATCGCCACCATTCTTTTCATCGCCATGTGGACCTGGTATCGCGGCCGTCACGCCGTGGAGCTACGCGAGCGCGAACGGACCGTGCCGATCGACACGCTGCTTGCCACCATCGAACCCGAGCGCTTGCACCGCACGCAGGGCACGGCGATCTATCTCACGACCTTCTCCGACGCCGCCTCCAGCAGCCTGATGCAGAACCTGCGGCACAACGGCGTGCTGCACGAGCATGTCGTCCTGCTGACCGTGCACCTCCTCGAGGAGCCGTTCGTCTCGCCGGAGGACCGCCTCAGGATGCGCGAGCTGGGCAGCGGCATTCACCGCGCGGTGCTGTGCTACGGCTTCATGGAGAAGCCCGACGTCGCCCACGACATCGCCGGCCTGGCAGGCCAGGGCATCCCGATCGATCCGCTGCACACGTCGTTCTTCATCGGCCACAACAACGTCGTGAGCGGCCAGCATCCCTTGCTGCCGAGCTGGCAGCGCCGATTGTTCCTGGTGCTGAGCCGCTTCGCCGCGAGCTCGACGGACTTTCTAGGGCTGCCGGCCAACCAGACCGTCGAGCTGGGGAGCAGGATCGAGGTTTGACCTCTCACGCCCCTCCCCCGTCATACGGGGGAGGGTACGGGAGGGGGAAAGCCTCACCAGAGCTCTCCCCCCATTACAGATCTGAAACTTCAGAGATCATCCGCGTTGCTTGCCCCCTCCCTACCCTCCCCCGTAAGACGGGGGAGGACGAGGAAGAGCATCACGCGTCAAATACGCTCAGCGTGATCGCCTCTCTTGCCGGCGGCTGGAGGCCGCGCGCCAGAAGGTCGCCCAGGCGGGCGAAGATGCGGCCGGCTTCGACGCAGCCGACGTCCTGCACGACCGCTTCGGCGGTGATGTTGAGCAAGGCATTGCCGGCGAGGTCGCGGCATTCGGCCGGCAGGTCCTCGACGGCATCCAAGATAAGCCGCATCGCGCGCTGCAGGTTGGCCACACGCTCGTCGCTCAATTGAGCCTCCCCGCGGCATCGCCGGCCGGCGGTGCCAGCCTCAGGCCTGCACTGGCGAGCGCGATGGAGAAGGCTTTCAGCCGCACCGCCGCCACCCGCGAGGCCGTCGGCGCCATCATGATGTCGAGTGAGGCGAGAAACGGCCCGTCGAAATCGCCCTGTGCGAGGCCGCACAGGGCCACCAGGGTGGCCTCGTCGCGGCTGACGCTCGCGCAATCCGGACGATGGATCTCCATCGCGCGGCGCGTGCCGAACAGAAAGGCGTCCATGGCGATGGCGAAGTCGGGCAGCACCTCGAGCACACCTGCCGTCTTGAATCCCTGGTGCAACACCGAGCCCTCCGCCGGCAGTGCGCGATCCTGTTGCCATTGACGCAGCGCCCACAGCACGAAGCGCTCGCTGATGGGCAGGCCGCAGGCACAACCCGGCCGACCGCAGCCGGTGCGCAGGTTGGTCTCGAGGGTATTAACCCTTTGTTCCGCCGTGCTTTCCATGGCTCACCGAATGTTGAACGCCGTTGACAGAGGCGGTGACTCTATGCGATTGAGAGTCGTTCGCAAGTCAAAAAGAGGGGAATAGGACAGGCCATGAGCCAACCACCGCGTGCGACGCGGCCGGGCGATGTCGTGGGGGAGACGACCGACATCGTGCAAACCATTCTGGCAACAGACGGACCGGTCGACAGCACGACGCTGATGAAAGGCCGGCGCGAACTGATCATCCGACACGGCGCCGACACCTATCGTCTCAGGATCACCGCTTCCAACAAGCTGATCCTCACGAAGTAGATCAACGAGTGCGTACCCCGGAAAGCCATCCCTTTCCGGTCAAACTGCCCAGCCAGCCGATCCTTCGGGGATCCTAGCCAGCCAGGCGTCCTTTTTTGGGGGCCCACTGGCTATGAAGACCAGGCGACTTTTCAATCTCTTGCTGGCGAGTACCGCGATCGGCGGGACGATCGCTCTACCGACTTTCGCCCAGACACCTACGGCACAGGCTCCGGCGGCGCAGACGCCGACCGCACCCAACGCCACCGGCAACACCACGCCGCCACCGCCCGCCTCGCAGTGGCCCGGCACCACCACGATACCCATCGTCACGCCCGGCCAGCCGGTGCCGACGCAGCTCGACGCCGTGACAACGGCCGCGACGCGCACGCGCCGTCCACTGGACGACGTGCCGGCCACCGTCTCGGTCATCACCACCGAGGACATCGACCGCGAGAACATGCAGGACGTGCGTGACCTGGTGCGCAACGAGCCCGGCGTCACCGTCGGCAACAACCCGTTCCGCGCCGGCTACCAGAACTTTCTCATTCGCGGCATCGGCGGCAACCGTGTGCTGCTGATGGTCGACGGCATGCGCATGCCCGACTTCCCCGATTCCAACCAGGGCGCCGGCACCTATACGCGCGAGCAGCCCGACCTCGAGGACATCAAGCGTGTCGAGATCATCCGCGGCCCCGCGTCGGCACTCTACGGCTCCGATGCGATCGGCGGCGTGGTCGCCTACACGACCAAGGATCCCGGCGATTACATGATCGGCGGCAAGAACGTCTATGCCAGCATCAAGGGCGCCTACTCCGGCGCCAACCAGCAGTTCGCCGAGACCGCGACCGGCGCGGTGAGGGACGGCAACGTCGAGTTTCTGGGCATCTACACCCGCCGCGACGGCCACGAATTCTATCCGGCGCAGTCGTCGCTCGGGCCCAACCCGACGAGCTTCTACAACAACGACTTCCTGGCCAAGCTGGTGCTGCGGCCGACCGACGTCGACACCATCCGCATCACCGGCGGCTACACTCAGGGCCAGCAGAGCACCCAGGTCCTGTCGGGCGTCGGCAACTTCTCGAGCCTGTTCGCGCGCATCTTCGACGAATGGGGCCAGGACTACACCCAGACTTACCGTATCAGCGGCCAGTGGGTGCACAACGCTCCGATCGGTTTCATCGACCGCATCGACTTCATGGCCTATTTCAACTCGGTCTACACGCAAGCTGACACGTACCAGCTGCGCGGTGCCTTCAATGGCGCCATCCCGACCAACGCCCGCACCTCGCAGTTCTACTACACGCAGAATGTCGCCGGCGCCGAGCTGCAGATGAACACCGACACCCTGCTGTGGGGTGCGCGCAACATCTTCACCTACGGTCTTTCCTTCGCCTACACGACGACGACGCGGCCGCGCGATCGTTGGCAGATCACGCTGGCGACCGGTGCGCGCACCAAGGTCGTGGCGGGCGAGACCTTCCCCAACAAGAACTTCCCTGACACCGACACCGTCCAGGCCGGCGCCTACATCCAGGACGAAATCACCCTGCTTGGCGGTCAGCTCAGCCTGCTGCCCGCCGTGCGGCTGGACTACTACCAGCTCACCCCCAATGCCGACCGCTACTTCTGGAACTCGACCGGCGCCACGTTGAACGTCGTTCCGTCGGCGAGCACCTACGTCTCGGCCTCGCCCAAGTTCGGCGCGATCTACCGCTTCTCGGACAACTATTCGTCCTACTTCCAGTACGCGACCGGTTTCCGCGCGCCGCCCTACGACAACGCCAACTTCGGCTTCACCAACACCGCCTCGTTCTACCAGATCCTGCCCAACGCCAACCTCAAGCCCGAGACGGCCAACAGCTTCGAGGTCGGCTTCCGCGGCAAGTATGCGACCGGCTCGAGCTGGCAGCTCACCGGCTTCTACAATCTCTACAACAACTTCCTGGAGACGGTGACGGTGGGCCAGGTCGGCCCGATCACCCAGTTCCAGTACGTCAACCTCACCAACGTGACGATCTGGGGCGTCGAGGCGCGCGGCGAGTACCGCTTCACGCCGCAATGGTCGGTGCTGGGCTGGACCGCCTTCGCCCAGGGCACCGACACGCGCACCGGCCTGCCGGTCGATTCGGTCAGCCCATGGGCGACGCAGGCGCGCGTGCGCTACGGCTCGGACGAGGGCTTCGTGGCGCAGCTGATCGGCACCATGACGGCGCAGCATACCCAGATCTCCAACCAGACCTATTTCCAGACGCCGGCCTATTTCAATCTCGACGCCACCGTCGGCTACGTCTTCAAGGACCATTTCAAGATCAACGCCGGCGCCTTCAACATCACCAACGCCAAGTACTGGAACTCGGCCGACGTGATCGGGCTCGCCTCGACCAACCAGCAGCTCGATCTCTACGCCCAGCCCGGCCGCTATTTCGGCGTCAACCTCACGGCACGATGGTAATCCCGGCCCATACAGCCGAGCGACTGCCGGCGCCATCGACACGCCCCCCGCGCGTGCCGATGGCGTTGTCGCTTGCGTTGCACGGGGCTGCCGTCCTTCTTCTTTTCGCCGCCGGCGCCGCGGGCAGCATGGGGTCCCAGGAACCCGCGCTGCTGGTCGAGCTGGCGCTCGTCGGCCCTCCCTCGGACAAGACCGATGCCAACGAGCCGGCCAGCGAGGTCGCAATCGAGGTGCCACCGGCCGAGGAACCGCCGCCCATCGACTTCTCGACGATGGTGACGCCGATCGAGCTCGTGCCCTCGCCCGAGCCGCCGCCCGTCGACTTTTCCGAGCTGAAGCCGGTCGAGCCGCCCAAGCCGCCGCCCCCTCCCAAGCCGCAACAACAACCGCAAAAGCAACAAGCGGCACAGCAGGCGACGCCGAAGGCCGCGCCGTCGCAAAATTTCGGTAACGCGGGTGCCGCACAACAGGCCGCTGCCGGATTCCTGCCCACGCCGGCAATCGTGTGGGAAGGCAAACCCAGCTATCGTCATCCACCGACGCCGCCAGCCTACCCGCCACGCGCCGTCGAGCTCAATCAACAAGGCGAGGTCCTGGTGCGTGTGCGCCTCGACCCCGAAGGAACGGCCGTCGAGATCGTCGTGCATCGGCCGAGCGGTTACCAGATGCTCGACCGCGCCGCGGTTGCGGCCGTGAAGAGCTGGCATTTCCTGCCGGCCGTACGCGACGGACGGCCGGTCTCGGCCTGGGTCGAGATCCCTGTGCGTTTTTATCTGCGTTAGACAAAGGAGACCCTCATGCTCTCGTCCGCCAATGCCGACCTTGCGGCCCGATGGAGCCGCCTGCGCGGCGAGCAGCCCACGCTGCGCATCCGCGACGCCGCCGCGACGCTGGGCGTCAGCGAGGCCGAGCTGGTGGCGCTCGGCGTCGGCACCACGGCGACGCCGCTCGCCGCCGATTGGCAGTCGATCCTGTCGCAGATGCCCGCGGTCGGCCGGGTGATGTGCCTGACGCGCAACGAGCATTGCGTGCACGAGCGCCATGGCCGCTTCGAGGACGTGCAGGTTACGGGACCGCACGGCCTGGTGCTGGGCCCCGACATCGACCTGCGCCTGTTCCTGGGAAGCTGGAAGCATGGCTTTGCCGTGCGCGAATCCGTGAAGAGCGGCGAGCGGCTCAGCCTGCAGTTCTTCGACAAGACGGGCGAGGCGGTGCACAAGATCTACGCCACCGACGAGACCGACCGGACGGCGTTCGACGCCCTGATCGCGCGCCATCGCGCCGAGGCATCGGGCGAGCTCGCCGTCGCTCCGCGCGCAGCGGAGACGGTCGATCGTCCCGATTCGGAGATCGACGTCGAGGGCCTGCGCCAGGCCTGGCGGGCGATGAAGGACACGCACGAGTTCTTCGGCATGCTGGGCAAGTTCAAGGTCGGCCGCGTCCAGGCGCTGCGCCTGGTCGGCGAGGAATTCGCCCGCGAATTGCCGTCGCGTGCGCTGCGCTCGGCCATGGAGATGGCGAGCGCCGACGGCACGCCGATCATGATCTTCGTCGGCAGCGGCGGCTGCATCCAGATCCATAGCGGGCCGATCAACCGCCTGGTCGAGGTGCATGGCTGGTTCAACGTGCTCGATCCCGCCTTCAACCTGCACCTGCGCGAGGCGGGCGTGGCGCGCGTCTTCTCGGTGCGCAAGCCGACCGACGACGGCGTCGTCACCTCGATCGAGGCGTTCTGCAACAGCAATCGCAACATCCTGCTCATGTTCGGCGAACGCAAGCAGGGCAAGCCCGAGCTGGAGCCCTGGCGCAGCATCGTGGCGCGCATCGAGAAGCAGGCGGCGTCGTGAGCTGGACTATCGGTCGGCGCGGCGCCGCCGCCCTCGGACTGGCGGCGCTCGTCGCATCGCCGCTACGCGCGCAGCAGAAGGCGCCGCGCATCGTCTCGGTCGGCAGCGCGCTCACCGAGGTCTTTTATGCGCTGGGCGCGGAGAACCTGCTGGTCGGCGTCGACACGACCAGCCTCTATCCGCCGCAGGCGAAGTCGCTGCCGCAGGTCGGCTACATGCGCGCGCTCTCGGCCGAGGGCGTGCTGTCGCTGAAGCCGACCTTGATCATGGCGACCACGGGCGCGGGACCCGCTTCGACGCTGGACCAGCTCAAGGCCACGGGCATCGAGGTCGTGATCCTGCCCGATCGCTACGACTACGACAGCGTGGTCAAGAAGATCGAGGCCGTCGGCAAGGCCACCGGCAAGGCCGCCGAAGCCGACGCGTTGATCGCGCGCGGCCAGGCGGACATGAAGGCCTTGTCCGACCGCCTGGCGTCGACGCCCAACAAGCCGCGCGTGCTGTTCCTGATGTCGATGAGCGGCGGCGCCCCGCAGGCCGCAGGCCGCGACACCGCGGCGGACGGCATCATCCGTCTCGCCGGCGGCGTCAACGCCATCGACGGCTATGCCGGCTACCGGCCGCTGACGCCCGAAGCAGTGATCGCCTCGCGCGCCGACTACATCCTGATGCCGCGCCAGTCGGTGGAATCCCTGGGCGGCGTCGACAAGGTGCTCGACCAGCCGGCCATCCGCCAGACGCCCGCCGGCCGCGCCGGCAAGGTCCTGCAGTTCGATATCCTGCTGTTGCTGGGCTTCGGCCCGCGCACGCCGCAGGCCGCGACCGAGCTCGCCGCGGCACTGCATCCGGAACTGGCGAAGGCGAATTGATTCTTCCGAAGACGCCTCTTGCTCCCCCTCCTTCATGCTCCTCTCACCGTTGGGAGCGAGGTTCTTCTGTCATCCTGAGCGCAGCGAAGGATCTCATGCCGGTAGCAAACGGCGATGAGGTCCTTCGCTGCGCTCAGGACGACATGATGAACCTCGCTCCCAAAGGGAGAGGAACATGAAGGGCGTAACACCCCTCGCCATCGCTCCATGACCCTCACCCTCAAACGCCCCATCCCCCTCTTCGCTCTCGCCGCCGTCGCCAGCATCGTCGGTGGCCTGTGCGTCGGCGCCTTTCCGGTCGGCTTCGCCGACCTCCTCTCGGCACTTGGCCTGTCGGCCAAACCGATCGACGACACGACGTCCATGGTGCTCTACGCCATCCGCGCGCCGCGCGTGCTGGCGGCGTTCTGCGTCGGCGCGGCGCTGGCCGCAGGTGGTGCGGCCCTGCAGAGCCTGTTCCGGAATCCCCTGGCCGATCCCGGCCTGCTCGGCGTGTCGAGCGGCGCGGCGCTCGCCGCCGTGTCGGTGATCGTGCTGGGCGAGAAGGTGATGCATATCGTCCCGCCCGAGCTGAGGCCCTGGCTGCTGCCGGTCGCCGCGTTCGGCGGCGGCCTCATATCGACCACGGTCGTCTACCGGCTGGCGGCGCGCGAGGGCATCACCTTGGTCGGCACCTTGCTGTTGGCCGGCATCGCCATCAATGCGCTGACCGCGGCCGGCATCGGCATGCTGGTCTTCGTGGCCGACGACCAGCAGCTGCGCACTCTGATCTTCTGGACCATGGGCGGCTTCGGCGGCGTCACATGGGCCTCGATCGTGCCCGCCCTCATCGTCCTTGCCATCGCCGTGCCGACCCTGCTGCCGGTCGCGCACCTGCTCGACGCCCTGGCGCTGGGCGAACGCGAGGCGGGCCACGTCGGCGTCGATGTCGAACGGCTGAAGCGCCGCCTGGTGGCGCAGGTGGCGCTGGCTGTCGGCGCGGGCGTGGCGATCTCCGGCACGGTGGGCTTCGTCGGCCTGATCGCCCCGCACATCGTGCGCCTGCTGCTGGGCCCTGCGCACCGCACGCTGCTGCCGGCCGCAGCCCTGTTCGGCGGCGCCTTCCTGGTGCTGGCCGACGCGCTTGCCCGCACCATCGTCTCGCCCGCCGAATTGCCGATCGGTGTCTTTACCGCCCTGGTCGGCGGCCCCTTCTTCCTCTGGCTGCTGGCCGGCCGCGCGTCGCGGGAGGGACTGTGAGCACGCTGCAAGCCCAGGCGATCGAGGTGCGGGCCGGCGCCAAGTCCCTGATCGCCGACGTCTCCCTCACCGTCGAGCCCGGCGAATTCCTGGCCGTGATCGGCCCCAACGGCGCCGGCAAGAGCACACTGCTGGGCGCCCTCGTCGGCGACAGGCATCTAGCCAAAGGCCACGTGCTGCTCGACGGCAAGCCCCTGCCGCGCTGGAACAAGCGCGAGCTGGCGAAGCGGCGCGCCGTGCTGCCACAGCATTCCAACGTCGCCTTCGACTTCACCGGCCTGCAGGTTGCCATGCTGGGCCTGCTCGCCTATCGCGACCGCCTGTCCGAGCCGCAGATGCGCGGCCTGGCCGAAAAGGCGCTGGGCGAGACCGAGGCGCTGGCCTTCGCCGACCGGCCCTACACCGTGCTGTCGGGCGGCGAGCGCCAGCGCGTGCAGCTCGCCCGCGTGCTGGTCCAATGCGATGCCGACACGGCCGGCACGCCCTTCCTGTTGCTCGATGAACCGATCGCGGGCCTCGACCTCTCGCACCAGCATGCCGCGCTCGCCAGCGCCCGCCGCCGCGCCGATCGCGGCCTCGGCGTGCTGGCGGTGCTGCACGATCTCAACATGGCGGCGCGCTACGCCGATCGCGTGGCGATCATGGAGCAGGGTCGCGTGACGGCCTTGGGAAACAGCGATGCCGTTCTCGAGCCCGCTCGGCTGTCGGCAGTCTTCGCGACGCCTATCGTGCGCGTTGAAGCAGACGGAGCATCGGCTTTTCTGAGTCTGGGTCGCTGAGCGCGGCGCTTTGCCTTGCGGGGCGCGGGATGCCGGAAAGCCGGGCCCGCCGGCGATCGGCTTCGTACTGCTCTTTCGACACCATGGGAGAAAAGACGCTTCGATCCTTTGGGTCGAACTCCGCTCGACGCGTAGAGCTCGAGTCGCCGCCACAGTTGAGCAGCACCTGCCATCTTCTGGATGGTCTTTCCGAGGCATTCATGACGGCTCCTCCTGCAAGCAAGGGGAGTGCGTCCGGTATCGCGCCGATTGAGTCGCATCGACACGCCGGGTGACCCCGGCAATCGTCATGCGTAAGCCGTACTCTTTGAGGATTGAAGACGCGTTCCGATGGAGGCCCGCAAACCCCACGCGTGCGAGCCTCTTTCCACACACCACGGACACGGTAACTCACGTTTGCAGCCGCTCTCGTGACCTTTGTGTGATGTAGCAACCCCAGCTGCAGTACGTCTGAACGTCGGATCACCTCATCCTGAGGAGGCGCTAGGCGCCGTCTCGAAGGATGGGCAACACACAGGCGGTGCTCGTGCCCACCCTTCGAGACGCGGTCCTGCGGACCACTCCTCAGGGTGAGGTCATCAGTCTAAGCACCATAGTCCGCCGGAGGCCGTCGCGAACGCGTCGCCTTCAAAATGAGATGGTCGAGCGACACCGGCCCCGGTCCCGCGACGGCGAGATAGCCGAACATCACGAAGTAGGAGATCTCCTCGAAGCCGAGCAGCGTCTGCAGCGAATCGACGTCGCCCCATTTGGCCGAGGCGATGGCCACCAGCATGATGATCATCATCGGGATGGAGACGATGCGCGTCAGCAGGCCGACCAGCAGCAGCAGGCCGCCGACGAACTCCATGCCCGAGGCGACCGGCGTCAGGATCTCCGGCGCGGGGATGCCCCATTCGCGGAAGTTCTCGATCATGCGCGGCAGGAAGTTGAGCTTCTGCCAACCCGTCCACAGGAACACCCAGCCGACAACGATGCGTATGGCAAGCGGCGGCAGCCAGGTGAGATAGGCCACGACGAGGCGCGGCCAATCGTAGAGGACCGTGATCAATGCGTTCATAGGCTGGCATCCTGCTTAACGTAGGCGCGGGCGTCCGCAGCATGCGAACGCCCGCTGCCGTATCTGGTCCGACTTACATCACCTTGCCGCCCTTGGCGGTGCAGTCCTTGGCATCGGCCGCCTCGGTGAAGCCCTGGCCCTTGCAGGCGTTCTGGCCCTTGCAGGCCGAGTTGGCCGTCTTGCAGGCGCTCTGGCCCTTGCAGGCGTTCGAGGCGCCGCACTTCACGCCGGCTGCGAAAGACGTCGACGCAAAGCTCGTGGCAGCGAAGACCGAGACGGCACTGGCGATCAGCATACGCTTGTTCATGGAGACCCTCCTGGTTGGGCGGGCCAACGAGCCCGCATGTGGTCATTCGCAGCGTCAGGCTTCTACGTTACAGACGGCGCGTGGATTTATTGGTGTAATGTTTCGCTCCCCGCACACGAATACGTGAAAGACCGAGCTCGTTGTCCAACCCGACCGATCTCTCCGCACTGATGCGCCGGGCAAGGCAGGGTGACGATGAGGCCTATCGACGGCTGCTCGGCCATGTCTCGCTGTGGCTGCGCGCCGTCGTGCGCCGCGGATTGATTGCGGCGGGACGCGGCCCGGCCGACAGCGAGGATGTCGTTCAGGAGGCACTGCTTGCCATGCATCTGAAGCGCGACACCTGGGACGAGACGCAGCCGATCGAGCCGTGGCTGCGCGCGATCGCGCGCTACAAGCTGGTCGATCATCTGCGCCGGCGCGGCTTCCATGATCACCTCGATATCGAGGACTACGCCGAGGAGATCGCCGTTGCCGTCGATCCCGACGCCGCGGTGGACTCCGGCGCGCTGCTGGCCGGCCTGCCCGAACGCCAGCGCCGTATCGTCGAGGAGATTTCCCTGGAAGGACGGCGCGCCGCTGAAGTTGCGGCAAAGCTCGGCATGAGCGAGGGCGCCGTCCGCGTCACCCTTCACCGCGCGTTGAAAGCGCTGGCCGTTGCCTATCGGCGAGACCGACCATGAAGACCGACAAGCTGATCGACGCCCTGGTCGCCGACCACGCGCCACGCGGCAAGCCGCTGCGCTGGGCGCTGGCGGCGGCACTGCTGGCGGGAGGCCTCGTGTCGTTCGCCTTTTTCCTCGCCACTCTCGGCGTGCGCGCCGATATCGAGCCGGCGCTCGGTACCTGGCGGTTCGACCTCAAGGTCGGCCTGGTGCTGCTGGCCCTGGGGCTGGCCTTCAGCCTGTGCATCGTGCTGTCGCGTCCCGTGGCGCCGGCGCAACCCGGCCGGCTGCTGCTGCCGCTCGCGGCGCTCGCCGTCCTCGCGGTTGCGATCGAGCTTTCGGTCCTGCCCAGCGTTTCCTGGTCGAACCGGCTGGTCGGCAGCAATGCCATGGTCTGCCTGGTCGCGATACCGGCGCTGGCGATCGTGCCGCTGGCCGCGGTGCTCGCGATCCTGCGTGCGGGTGCTCCCGCCTCGCCCGCGCTCGCCGGTGGCGCGGCGGGCTTGCTGGCCGCCGCTGCCGCGGCCGCGCTCTACGCCTTTCACTGCTTCGACGATTCGCCGCTGTTCGTCGTCACCTGGTACGCGCTCGCCGCCTTGCCCGTCATCGCGCTAGGCGCCGTCGTCGGTCACCGCCTGCTGCGCTGGTAGGCGCGGGCCTCCGGCGACAGGAGCCGGCAGGCCATCGAGCCAACGCCGGGCGGCGCCCACGCCCTTGAACAACCGAAGCGGCCTCTTCGCCGACGCCAGGATGCCGATGAGCCGTGCCACCAAGGTCGGCGCATCCTCCGGCTCGTCGTCCCGCGACATGCCGCCGGGCAGGACGATGGCCGCGGCGCCGACCGAACCGGCATGCAGGCTCCGGACCCTCGCGCCGATGGCCAGCAGGTCGATCGCGCCCAAGGCGAGCCTGCCCGTCCTCGCGTCAACGAGCTTGCGGTAACCCAAGGCCTTGGCGCCGATCACGGCATCGAGCATGCCGTCGATCTCGGCGCGCGTGAGAGGGCCCTCGACCGTCAGGACGATCAGGCGCTGGCGCGAATCGATGAACCAGTGCAGCCCCACGCCGCCACTGTACGCGAAATCGCTTGGCTACGAATAGCACTTCAGTTATTATAGTTATGACAAAGGACCGTGATTTGGACGGCAATGGCGATTGTCGCGGATGTCCCCATTCAGCGGACACGCAACGGTCGCCGGCAGCGACAAAACAGGAAGATGGTACAATGACTTAGGCTTTGATTCGGAGGCGAAAATCGAGCTCGATCCCAGTCCTCGATTGTCGCCTCCGTCGACCATCGACCCGCAACCTTTTGGGGGCCCAGTGATCCACCGCGAATCAATGTCGAATCCGTCATAAACCCGCCGGATTCCGTGGGCGTTATGGGGCCTCAAAACAACAATCGGAAGGCCATGGGCGACCGCCCTACACTGATCCTGACGACACGATTGGGCGTACGGCCGCTCGGCGTACGCGGCGATGCCCTTCACAACGTGGCGGGGCAGTTGCTGGCCGTTATCCGCCGACGCCTGGGCGAGGGACCTGCCAACCTTCTGGCCGAGCCGCAGCTGCGTGAGGGTGGCGACGGCATCGACTGGTACGCCGCCCGCTCGGGCGAGGTCCGCCGGTTCGCCGATCTCAGCGAGACCGAGCGCGCCGCCACCCTGGAAACGGTGGAGACACGTCTCGCCGCCATCCGCTCGCTGGGCGCGGTGCTAAAGGAGTCGACGGGCAGCGAAGAGGCGCGCCTGATCGGCCGCTCGCTCGAACTTTCCACGGCGCGTCCGTCCGACGACTTCATCTTCCTGGTCGATGGCGAACCGGTGATCGCCGCCTGGGGCTACGAGGCCGACGCTGTCGCAGGCCTTTCCTCCTTCGCGCCACCGCCGGTGCCGGCGCCAGTGAGGCCCTCGCCTGCGGTGATGGCGAGCGCGCCCGCCGCCCTGCTGCCCGCCCGCCTTGCCTGGGCGCCGTGGCTGAGCGCCCTGCTGTTCGGCCTGCTGCTCCTGCTGCTGCTCCTGATCACTTCGTGGCTGTTGCGCGCCTGTGCGCCGGTCGATCCCTCGCTCAACATCGCGACCTTGGAGACGCCCGCGCCGCCCGCGCCGGAGGCTCCGCCGGATCCCACGCCGCTCCTCAAGGCCTCGCTCGATTCGGAGCAGGCCGACCAGGGCAAGCTCAAGGCCGAGCTCGCCGCGCTCGAGGCAGAGCTCAAGGACAAGGTGGCGATGTGTAAGCCGATCGAGCCGCCCAAGCCGCCGCCTCCACCGCCGCCGCCGGTGGCAAAGGCGCCACCGCCCCCGCCGCCACCACCGCCGCAACAGCAGGCCGCGGCACCACAGGCCCCGCCCGCGCCGCCGGTCAACCGGCCGCCGCCAGGCCAGCTTCCCTGCAACTGGTCAGGCGATTCGGGCGGCGAGGGCGTCACCCGCAACCGACACTATCTGGGTGACAGGCCCGGTTTCGTGGCGATCAACTACAACCTGTATGTGAAGCCCGACGACATCAAAGTGATGTATCGTGGCCAGAACATCGCCGGCACCGGCGGGCCGCGCAGCGGACGCGGCGGCTTCGGGTTCAACTGGAACCCGGTTCCCGGGGATTATTCGGTCGACGTCATCGTAACAGGGGAGATGTGGGGTACACGCTGGACGTACGCCATGGTCTGCCCCCGCTGAGGATCCAGGATGGCCGCAGGTCCCCTTCTCGTCAGTGAACCGCTGCAGCGCTATCGCGCGCTGGGCCTTGCGGGCGACCCGGTGTGGCGCGCCGCTGGACAGCTGCGCACGGCCATCGCCCAGCGCCTGTCGCGCCGTCACGCCGACCTGCTCGCGATTCCCGAAGTCGATCCGACCGGCCAGCGCATCGATTGGTACGCGCCGTTCGAAGGCCAGTCCCGCAAGCTCGCCGAGCTCGACGACGGCGAGCGCCAGGCGATCCTGAGCGAGGTCCATCGCCTGCACGGCGAGATCACCGGTCTCGCCGATTCGATGGACGAGCCACAGCGCTCGACCGCCGAGCGCAACTTCGCCCGCCTGCTGCGCCACGCGCTGACAGCGCCCGGCGAGGACACGCTCTACGTCGTCGACGGCAAGCCGGTGATGACCTTCTGGGGCTTCTCGGCCGACGCCAACCTGCCCGGCGTCTTCCTGGCGAGCCCGCCTGTTTCGCCGCGCGCGGCCGTTCGTCCGCAGCCGATGCCGGAAGCCATAATGGCTTCGGCGCCTGCCGTCGTCGCCGCCGGCACGCGTTCGGTGTGGTGGCAGTGGCTGCTGCTGGCCGCACTGCTGCTGCTGTTGCTGGCGCTGATGGCCTGGCTGGTGCGGCCTTATCTGCCGCACCTGGAGCCGTGGCTCGAGGCCGAGGCGCGCGACCGGGCGCTGAGCCTCGCCGTGCGCCAGCCGGTCGAATTGCAGAAGGCGCGCTCCGACACCTTGCAGCAGGAGAACGAGAACCTGCGACTCGAACTCGCCCGTCTCACCAACGAGGCGGCACGCCGCGGCGGCGATTGCGCGGCCGCAATCGTCGTGCCGGGCGGTGTCGTTGTCGCCGATTCAAATGCGCCGATCGAGCGCAGCGCCGCCCCAGACGCGCCGCCGGCCGGAGCCGACGTCAACGTGGCCGACAAGAACGCGGGCAAGGACCAGCCGCAGGGCAAGGGTCCCGACGACAAGAACGTCGACAAGGGCAACAGGAAGGGCCCTGACGACAAGGGTCCTCAGGATAAGGGGCCTCAGGACAAGGGCGGCAACGACAAGAACATGGCCGGCAAGGACGAGTCCCAGAAGGATGGGCCCAAGAAGGACGAGCCCAAGCCCATGACCGTGCCGCCAGAAGCCAAGCAGAAGGGCGACCTCGCCTTCCTCAAGGGCGACTGGCGCTCGCGCACCGGGCTGGCCACGGCCACCGGCGAACGTGACCTCAGGCCCAACTACAATCTGGATGACAAGGGCAAGGGCAAGGTCAGCTTCGTGCAGAAGAACGGCACGACCTGCGAGGCGCCGGCCGAGGCGCGCTGGGACGGTTCCAAGCTCGTGATCGAGGAAAAGGCCAATCCCAAGTGTGCCGACGGCAAGACCTATGCCCGTAATACGGTAAACTGCGAAGTCGGCCAAGACGGCGTGGCCAAGTGCACCGGGAGTCAACCGGGTGACAATCGCAGCTACAACGTCCAGTTCGGCCGTTGACTCCTTGGATTTGTGGCACATTTTGACCTGACATGAGCGACCTTGCCCGCCTGCCGAGCTATCCCAGCCCGACGACGCTGATCGCCCGTTCGGGTATTCAGTTCCTCGATTTCGGCTTCGACCCCGTGCGCCTCAAGGTGCGGGAATGGGGCTTCCATGACGCCGCCACCAACAAGGTCGTCGACGACCTGGTCCAGCTCGACTTCGACGAGGTGCGCGGCCAGTACGAGGTGGTCGAGAACGGCCGCCGCCGCGCCGCCGAGCCCAACCTCGTGGTCACCGCCAAGGACGCGCTGGCGCCCTTCCTCGACAAGTGGGTGCCGGTGCCGTTCCTGCAGGTGCGGCCCAACAACCAGTTCCGCGAAGGCCCGGCCGACTGGGCGCGCGTGCGCGTGGTCGATCTCGAGGCACGCTATGGCGCGGGTTATCGCGACGAGCAGGGCCATCGCTATCGCTGTGTGCTCGCCTTCGATACCGGTCTGATCGCCGAGGCCGAGGGCCGCGCCTATCTCGCGCCCTCGCCCAAGGACGTGACATCGGGCGCGCTGTTCGCGCTCGCACCGCAACAGCGCGCCAACCATTGGCTGCTGCGCCAGAGCTGGATGACGCAGTGGCTCGAGGAGCTGTTCCGCGAGCTGCATCCGCGCGCCACGCTCGAGGAGATCGAGGGCGACATCAAGCAGAAGCCGCAGGAAGCGGTGGCGCGCTATCTCGCCTTCCTCGGGCTGCTGGCCGACGCCGTTCATTTCCCGCCGATCAAGCTGGTCGGCGATGCCGAGCGACCGGGCCGCGGCGCCATCGAGGTCGACCTGGTGCTCGATGTCGGCAACTCGCGAACCTGCGGCCTCCTGATCGAGGCGGCGGGCGAGTTGGGCGTCAACCTGAACGACTCCTATGAGCTCGCGCTGCGCGACCTCTCCCATCCCGAGGTCGTCCATACCAAGCCGTTCGAATCGCGCGTCGAGTTTGCCCAGGCCTGGTTCGGCAAGAACCACCTGTCGCGGCTGGGCGGCCGCGCCGATGCCTTCGTCTGGCCGACCATGACTCGTGTCGGCCCCGAGGCGACGCGGCTGGCCGCGCGCCGTCGCGGCACCGAGGGCAACACCGGCATGTCGAGCCCCAAGCGCTACCTGTGGGACGAGGAACCGCAGGCCCGTGAATGGCGCTTCAACATCGCCTACGCCCAGGACCAGACGGCGATGCCCGCCGCCGCCGGTCCGATGGCCCAGCTGGTCAACCAGAAGGGCGAGCCGCTGCACCTGGTCGAGCCCGAGGCCGACAGCGCCGATCATCTGCCGGTGTTCGAGCCGCTTTATTCGCGCTCCTCGATCATGACCTTCGTGCTGAGCGAGGTGCTGCTGCAGGCACTGACGCTCATGAACTCGCCGCAGCAGCGCGGTCGTCGCGCCCATGCCGAGACGCCGCGCCGGCTGCGCCGCATCGTGCTCACTTTGCCGACCGGCATGCCGCTGGCCGAGCGCCTGATCTTCCGCAAGCGCGCCGAGGCGGCGCGCGATCTCGTGTGGATGATGCTGGGCTGGAAGCTCGACGATCCCGCAGCGCCGGCGCCGCGCGTGCTGACCGATTGGGACGAGGCCTCCTGCACGCAACTCGTCTATCTTTACACCGAGGTGGCGCGCAATTTCGGCGGCGATGCCCGCCGCTTCTTCCAGGTCACCGCCAAGCCGCGCGGCAAGCAGTTCGACGGCAAGCTCTCGATCGCCAGCATCGATGTCGGTGGCGGCACCACCGATCTGATCATCAACTCCTACGGCCTCGAGGGCGCGGGCACGTCGGTCACGCTCTTCCCCGAGCAGAAATTCCGCGAGGGCTTCAACGTCGCGGGCGACGACATCCTGCTGCGCGTCGTGCAGGGCCATGTCCTGCCGCCGGTCGAGGCGGCGATGCGCGCCGCCGGCATCGCCAACCCCACCGACCTGATGGCCGAGCTCCTGGGCGGCGATCGCGGCGGCGAGGACGTGATCCAGCGCAACCTGCGCCAGCAGTTCGCGCTCCAGGTCGCCCATCCGATCGCGCTGGAATTCATGCGCGCCGCCGAGGACTACGACCCGACCTCGGGCGTGGTGGCGGCCGAGCCGCGTGGCTACGATTCCTTCTTCCCCAACGGCTCCAAGCCTTCCGAGGAAGTCGTCACCTTCGTGAACGAAGCCGCCCGCAAGCGCGGCGCCAAGGGCTTCGACCTCAAGGCCACGGTGTTCCCGGTCGACCTGCCGGGCATCGACAAGACGGTGCGCGCCGAGATGGGCCGCGTGCTGGCGCCGTTGGCCGAGATCGTCCACGCCTACGATTGCGACGTGCTGCTGCTGTCGGGCCGGCCTTCGCGCCTGCCCGGCATCCGGTCCCTGGTGATGGAGCTCCTGCCGCTGCCGCCCGAACGCGTGATCTCGCTGCACGAATATAGAGTCGGCGCCTGGTACCCGTTCCGCGATGCCCGCCTGCGCGTGGAGGATCCCAAGACCACGGTGGCGGTCGGCGCCATGATTGCCGCCTTGGCGCAGTCCCAGCTTCCCGACTTCTCCTTCCGCTCCGATCTCCTGCGCTCCAAGAGCATTGCCAAGTTCATCGGCAAGCTCGATGGCGGTGGCCGCCTGCAGCGCGAGGACCTGGTCTATCGCGACGTCGATCTCGACAATCGCGAGTACGAGCTGCCGGAGATCGCCTTCGAGTTCCGCGGGCCCATGTGGCTCGGTGCGCGCCAGATCGACCTGGTGCGCTGGCCGGCGGCGCGTCTTTACGCTCTGGAGTTCGCCAAGCCGGAATATGCCGAGCGTCATGCGCGCGAGACGCCGTTCAAGATCGCGCTGGCCCGGGTGAAGCCCAAGGACAAGGATTCGGGTGACGTCGAGCGCTTCCGCCTGCGCCAGGTGACCAACCGCGACGGCCGTGCCGTGGCGCTCGATCGCCTGACGCTTCGTCTGCAAACCCTGCCGCGTCGAGAGGGCTACTGGCTCGACACGGGCATGCTCAAGACCGGGTAACGCGTAATGGATACCGTCGATCTCAAACTGGCCCAGGATTGCGAAGCGTTGGCGGTTTCCGCCAGCGAGGGCGTGACGTGGCTGAAGGGCGCCGCGGACGAGTCTCCCACGGTGGCCCAGCAGGCGCCGTCGCTGATCAGCGAGCTGCAGAAGGTCCGCAACCAGAGCCGCAAGCTGGCACGCGCCGCGCGGCGGCGCATGTGCGTGGGTGTGTTCGGTCCGAGCCAGGCCGGCAAGAGCTATCTCGTCTCCATCCTGGCGAGCCGCGACGGCCGGCCGATGCAGGCTCGCTTCGGCGAGAAGAGCTACGACTTCCTGCGCGAGATCAATCCGCCGGGTAACCGCGAATCGACCGGCCTGGTGACGCGCTTCGGTCTCGGCCTCAGCGCCGGCGACGCGGCGTTCCCCGTCCGCGTGCGGCTGCTGACGCAGACCGACATCGTGAAGATCCTGGGCAACTCCTTCCTGCTCGACTTCGACCATCAGAAGGCGGCGTTCGAGCGGCCCGATGGCGCGGCGATCCGCAAGCGCCTGGCCGAGCTGCGCGCCAAGGCCGCTGCGCAGCCGTACGGCGACCTCGATTCCGACGACGTCCTGGACCTGATCGAGTACTTCGACACTTTCTTCGCCGGCGTTACCGCCGAGCTGCGCACCGACTACTGGCGCGAGGCGATCGATCTTGCGCCGCGCCTGTCGGGTCACGACCGCGCCCGGCTGTGGTCGGTGCTGTGGTACGACTTCCAGCCGTTCACCGATCTCTACCTCACGCTCTACGACGGCTTGCAGAAGCTCTCCTTCGCAGGCGAGGCGTCGCTCGGCATGGACGCGCTAATCCCGCGCGAGAAGAGCATCGTCGACGTGCTGACTCTCGACAAGCTTGGCGCAGATGACGCCGACACCCTGCTGGTGCGTCCCAAACATACCGACGGTCGCGCCCTGCCCGACGCCGAGCTTCCGCGCTCGCTGATCTGCGCGCTGACCGCCGAGCTCTCGGTCGCCATCGCCGAGAAGCCCTGGGACTTCTTCGACCACACCGACCTTCTGGACTTCCCGGGCGCGCGCTCGCGCTTGAAGCTCGCGAACCTCACCGACGTCGCCAAGGCCAAGGGCGTCGCCGAGGGCGCCAACCCGCTGCGTGAGCTGTTGCTGCGCGGCAAGGTCGCCTATCTGTTCCAGCGCTACTCTGCCGAGCGCGAGCTGTCGGCCATCCTGCTCTGCATCCCCGACGGCAACCAGGAGGTCCGCGACCTCTCCGATATGATGTCGGCCTGGATCGACCAGACGATCGGCGCCACGCCGGCCGACCGCGCCAAGCAGAAGAACGCGCTGTTCCTGGTGCTGACCAAGATGGACCGCGAGTTCGAGCAGAAGGCGGGCGAGACCGAGGAATCGAGGAAGCTGCGCTGGTCGGCCCGCCTCAACAACTCGCTGATCAACAACTTCCGCGGCGAGTGGCCGGCCAATTGGGACAGCAAGCCGTTCGACAACACCTTCTGGCTCAGGAATCCGACCGTCATCGACGAGCGGCTGATGGACTATGACGGCGGCCGCGAGCAGGGCATCGCCGAGACCTTCGCCGAGCGGGCGCGCGAGCTGCGCGGTCATTTCGTCGCCAATACCGAGGTGCGCCGGCACTTCGCCGATCCGGCACGCGCCTGGGACGAGGCCTTCAAGGCCAATGACGGCGGCGTGTCGTATCTCGTGAAAAGCCTGATCCCGGTGTGCGATCCGGCGATCAAGCGCGCCCAGGTGCGCGGCCAGCTCGAAGTGCAGATCCATCGCCTGGTCGACCGGCTGGCCGGCTTCCACAGCGCCGCCGACGGCGATTCGCGGGCCAAGAAGCGGGACCTGGTGCACACCGTGCTGCGCGGCCTGGCGAGCTGCATCCAGCAGCAGCTCTTCGGCGAGCTGATGGCGGCGCTGCAGATCGCCGACTCCGCCCTGCGCGAGATCTATTTCCGCATCTCCACCGCGCGTCCCTCCGACGAAGCCAACGGCCGCAACGGCAAGCCGACGTCCCAGGTCGCGCAGTCGACTGGCGCCGCCGTCGATCTCGGCGCCATCTTTGCCGACGTGTTCGGCGAGGAGGCCGGCCGCTCGGCGCCGCCGTCGGGCGTGCTGGAGGACCGCGCCGAGCGCTTCGCCCGCGAAGCCGCCGACTACTGGCTCGAGAACATGCGGCGCGTCGGCGCCGACGAGAAGGCGCTGTCGCATTTCGGTGTCGACCGCCAGCATCTCGGCTGGCTCATCGACGAGCTGATCGTCGGCGCCCATCGCCTGAAACTCATCGACCAGCTCAGCCACGAGGTGCGCGAGCTGGAGAATGCGGCCAACGCCAAATGGGAGGAGATCGCCGAGCGCCAGGTACGCACTGCCTCGTCGGCATTGAACGGCTATGTCAGCGCGCTGGGCTTCGACCATCTGCCGCTCGACCAGCGGCCCGGCCTGCCGCCGCATGCGCCGACCAGGCGGGTGTTCGAGGGGCCGACGGTGGTGAACGGCATGCCGCAGCTCCTGGAGAACCCGCAGCCGATCTACGCCGACTACTGCAAGGACTGGATGCGCGCCTTCCTGCAGCTCGCCATGGACAATGTCGGCTACGAAGGCGGCCGCGAGATCTCGCCGGAGCAGAACGACCGGCTGGGCGCCATCCTGCGCGCCGTGCCGGCCTAGTCCTTCACCATGCCCGTCCGCGCCTCCGTTGAAGCCCTGGCCGAGCCCGGTCACGCCATCCTGCGCGTGAGCGAACTCGACGCCGCGCCCGACGGTCTCGCGCTGTCGATCCAGCGCCAGCAGGGACCCGACTCGCATCTCGCCGACGACGGCTGGCGGCGCACCGAGGCCTGGCTGCTGCCCGAGCATGTCGAGCGCCGCCGCGACGTGTTGGAGTTCCATCTCGGCCCCGAAATCTGCGATCGTCTGGCCGGCATCGCCACGGTGCGCGTGCGCGTGAAGGAGCCCGACATCGGCGTCGTCGGCACGACCGTCGTCGCCTGGCCCGCCATGTTGACCTCAGGCGCGCTCGATCCCTCGCGTCGCCTGGACGACGAGACGGTGCGCCTGCGCCGCGCCCAGCCGAAAGCCGCGCCCGAACCCCCGCCGCCCGAGCCGGAGCCGGAGCCCGCCCCCGAACCGCCGGCCCCGCCCTTCACGCCGCCGCCGCGACCCGAGCTGCGCGCCTCGCGCGCGCTCGATCCGAAACCGGAGCCGTCGGGCCGCGCTGGCTGGCTGATCGCGGCCCTGGTCCTCGTCGCCCTCGCGGGCGGCGGCTATCACGTCTACACGACCTACTTCCAGAAACCCGCGCCCGTGGTCGCCGCGGCACCCGCCACGCCAACGCCGGCACCTGCGCCCGTACCTGCCGCGAGCGCGCCGGGCAAGTCGGTGCGCGACATCGTCGGCGAGTATCTCGCGACCAAGCCCACGCCCGAGGCCATGCTCGCCAAGGCGCGCGACTACGCCAAGGCCGGCGAGATGGGCGCGGCCTTCCTGGTGTTCCGCCGCGCCGCCGAGACCGGCAACGTGCCGGCCCAGCTCGAGCTCGCCCAGTTCTACGATCCGCTGACGGCGCCGCCCAAGGCAGGCTTCACGCCCGATGCCGCGCGCGCGGCCGAGTGGTACGAGCGCGCCGCCCTCGCCGGCTCGCCCGAGGCGCAGCGCAAGCTCGGCCTGCTGCTCGCCAAGGGCGGCGCCAACCTGCCGGTCGACGCCGCCAAGGCGAAGGGCTGGCTGCAGCAGGCGGCCGCGCAGAACGACGCCGACGCCAAGAAGGTCCTCGACGCCCTGCCGAAATAGCGGGCACGCAAATTGCTGTAAGCTCCTGCGTATCGGGACTCGGGAGGCTCGCGTGAAACCCAGGCTGATCCGGCTGGCCGCCATCGCCCTTTCTGGCATGGCCATGCTCAACGTGCACAGCGCCGCCGCGCAAGGTGCGATCGACAACAGCGCGCTGAGTTTGCCCGCATTCCGCGAGCACAAGCGCACCTTTGGCCTCGTCTATACGCTGCCGGCCGAGGTGAATGATCTTCTCGCGCGGACGATCGGCGGGCTGCTGCGAGAAAAGCTGCTGAACACCAAGCTCTACGACGAAGCCCTGCGCTTCAACATCCCGCACGTCACCGTCCTGCACATTCACAACGCCGACCCGACGACGCCGGACAGGATGCTGAAGGCGTTGCCCAAGCTGCCGGCCGCTCTGAACGTAACGCTGAAGACCTTCTACACGACGGAAGCCGCCAAGGGCGCGGGCCATCCCTGGTGGCTTGATCTCGGGATCGTGAAGGAGGGCCAGAGCTTCGAGGCCATGATGGCGTTCAACACGGTTGCCACCGCAGCCCTCACGTCATTGCGCGACGGCCCACTGCCGCGCGTCACCGGGCCGGTCTATGCGGTCATGAGCGACGCCGCCAAGGAGCTCGTTCAGACCGTCGGCGTGAGCGGCTTGAACGTCGTGAAGGACGGCAAGGAACTGCGCGCGCACAATCCGCACAACACGCTGGTATACTCCATGGCTAGGTTCACGCCGGAGATCCAGGCGGCCTTCAACCAGACCGCGGTGGAATTCAACGAGATCCTGCCGAACGGGATTGCGACGTCGTTCAAGACGGTGTCCATCGTCGAACTGGGCTTCGCCGGCAACGTGCTGCGCGAGATCTATCGCATCAGCCTCGAAGATGGGTCCGTGCTCAACGTCGCGACGGGAGCGACGGCTTCGAAGTGAGCCCCGTCTAGCGTCTACTTGAGGTCGCGCACCCAGTCCTCATAGCCGCCGTTGGCAGCGCCGTTCGTTGCCGGCCGGCTGGCCTCTATACGGGCGGTCTGCGCGCGCGCCCGCACGTCGCTAGGGCTCAAGCCGAATGTCGCGCGGAAGACGCGGCTGAAATGGGCCTCGCTCGAGAAGCCGAGTGCATAGGCGATCTCGTAGATGCGGCGATGGTCGTGCGCCGGATTGCCGAGCTCGGCGCAGGCGCGGGCCAGCCGCTGCTCCTGGATGTAGTGGGCGACGCCGCCCAGAGGCTCGAACAGCCGATAGAGCTGGCTGCGCGAGATGCGGAACCGCGCGCAGAGCGCCTCGGCGTGCAGCGCGGGTGAGTCGAGGTTGGCCGCGATATGGCGCTGGATGCGCTGGCGCATCGTCCTCTCGATGGCGTCGCGGGCGCGCTCGGCCGTCTCGGCGGTCGACTTGAAGCAGGCGGCGATCATGTCGGTCGTTGCCTGCGCGACCAGTGGCGCCTCGGCAAGCGTGATGGCGTCGGCGCGCGCCACCAGGGACTGCATGTAATCGCCGAGCAGGCCACCCATGCCGCTGTTGGACCGCAGGACCAGTCCGTGCAGGTCGCCCGGCTCCGGTATCGCCTCGTCGAGCACCTCGCGCGGCACGACGATGGCGACGGTGCCGGAGGCCGCCGCCCGCGTGACGTTCGGCTGGCTGAGGTCGAGGATCTGCACATCGCCGGCGCGCAGCACGCGCCCGCGGTCGCCGGCCTCGCCGACTAGGCCGCCGGCCGCATAGAGCTGCACGAGATAGTGGTCGAGCCCGTCTGCGATGGTCTTGCGCCGGTCGCGCACGAAGCGCTGGCCGTCGAAATCAACCGCCGAGACCAGCAGATGCCCGAGATGCCATCCACGCACGGTCGCCGCGAAGCCGCTCTCCGGCCGATGATCGGCACGCGGCGCCACGTCGAAAATGACCGAGATGCTCTCGTGCCATGCCTCGAACTGGTCGCTCGGCCTCAGATGCCCTGTCGTGAATAGACTGAAAGGAAGCTTCCCAGCCTCACCCATACCCCAACCAAGAAAACCTTGGATCCCAGGCGCAGTGATACGTGAGCGATGAGGAATAGCCAGCGATATCGTGTCGAACTCGAACCTAACCGCACCGAAGATGCAGGGAGATCAGAGCGCCATGCGCTGATGCAGGTCGATCATGATCCAGAGGCTGCCGCCCACCATCAGGAAGATCAGGACGGCGGTGAAGGAGATCGCCAGCAGGTTCTCCTTGGGCGTCGTCGTGAAGTTGATGTGCAGGAAGAAGTGCAGATGCACCAGGATCTGTAGCACCGCGGCGCCGGCGATGATCCACATGATGCGCGAGGGCGGCAGGGCGTGGGTGTAGACCAGCCAGAACGGGATCGCCGTCAAGATGACGGCCAGCACGAAGCCGATCAGGTAGGACGCAAGACCGTGCCGTTCCATCACAGGAGCCCCGGAAGGTAGACGACGGAGAAGATGCCGACCCAGGCGATATCCAGGAAATGCCAGAACAGGCCGAGCCGAAACAGGCGCGAGGTCACGGGCAGGCTAAGGCCCTTGATCGCGACCTGCGCGCACAGGATCAGGATCCAGATCAGGCCGACGCTGACGTGGGTGCCGTGCGTGCCGACCAGGGTGAAGAAGGCCGACAGGAAGCCGCTGCGGTCGGGCCCGGCGCCGATGCGGATCATGCCCAGGAATTCGCGGATCTCGAGGAACACGAAGCCCGCGCCGAGCAGAAAGGTGATGGCGAGCCAGCCCATCACCGCCGAGCGGTTGCCCGCCCGCGACGACAGGGAGGCGAAGCCGAAGGTCGTGCTGCTGATCAGCAGCAGCGCCGTCTCGAGCGCGGCGTTGTTCAGGCTGAAGAGCTGCCTGCCCGCCGGGCCGCCCGCCGTATTGCCGACCATGATGCCGTAGGTCATGAACAGCAGGGCGAAGATGATGGCGTCGCCCATCAGGTAGAGCCAGAAGCCCAGCTCGCGCTGCGCGTGGATCTCCGCCGCTTCGGAATGCGGATGGCCGGGAACGGCGGTCACGTTGGCGTTCATGAGCGCGCCGCCTCGAGCTCGCGGTAGCGCGCCCTCTCCAGGCGCTCGACCTCCGCGGCGGTCAGCACGAAGTCGGTCTCATCGTCCGACGAGCGCCAGATCATGGTGGCCCACATGGCAAGCCCGCACAGGATCGCCAGCCACCAGATCCACCACACCATGGCGAAGCCGAACACGAAGGAGAGCCCGCCCATGATGACGCCGGCCGGCGAATTCTTGGGGATCTCGATGTCGTGGTAGCGGGCCGGCGGCGTGTAGGCCACGCCACGCTCCTTCATGTCGAGCAGCGCCTCGCGGTCGCGGATCTCGGGCAGGACGGCGAAGTTGTAGGGCGGCGGCGGCGAGGAGGTCGCCCATTCGAGCGTGCGGCCATCATAGGGATCGCCGGTCACGTCCAGGTTCTTCTTGCGGTCGCGGATCGAGACGATGACCTGCATGATGAGGCAGGCGATGCCGATCATGATCAGCACGGCGCCCATCGAGGCCGCGACCAGCCAGGGCTGCCAGGAGGGATCGTTGTACTGCTCCATGCGCCGCGGCATGCCCATCATGCCCAGCACATAGAGCGGCATGAAGGCGAGGTAGAAGCCGACGATCCAGAACCAGAAGGCCGCGGTGCCCCACGGCTCGTTCATCTTGAAGCCGAAGGCCTTGGGGAACCAGTACATGTAGCCGGCGAGGTAGCCGAACAGCACGCCGGGGATGATCATGTTGTGGAAGTGCGCGACCAGAAAGGTCGTGTTGTGCATCAGGAAGTCGACGGGCGGCACCGCCAGCAGCACGCCCGTCATGCCGCCGATCACGAAGGTGGCGATGAAACCCACCGTCCACAGCATCGAGGGATGGAAGGTGATGCGGCCGCGATACATGGTCAGCAGCCAGTTGAACACCTTCACGCCCGTGGGCACCGCGATCACCATGGTCGTGACGCCGAAGAAGGCGTTGACGTTGGCGCTGGAGCCCATGGTGAAGAAATGGTGCAGCCAGACGGTGAAGCTCAGGATGGCGATCGCCGCCGTGGCATAGACTAGCGATTCGTAGCCGAACAGCCGCTTCCTGGAGAAGGTCGCCACGACCTCGGAGAACACGCCGAACGCCGGCAGGATCAGGATGTAGACCTCCGGATGGCCCCAGATCCAGAACACGTTGGCGTAGTTCATCATGTTGCCGCCCAGCTCATTGGTGAAGAAGTGCATGCCGAGCAGGCGGTCGAGCGCCAGCAGGATGCACGCCACGGTGATCGCGGGGAAGGCAAAGGCCATGAGGACGGAGGTGCAAAGCGCGGTCCACACGAACGGCGTCATGCGCATCAGGGTCATGCCCGGCGCGCGCCGCTTGAGGATGGTGACGATGAAATTGATGCCCGAGAGGGTCGAGCCGACGCCGCTGATCAAGAGCGCCCAGATCCAGTAGTCGACGCCGACGCCCGGGCTGTACTGGATGCCCGAATAAGGCGGATAGCCCGTCCAGCCGGCGGTCGAGAACTTGCCGATCACCAGCGAGACCATGACCAGGCTCGCACCCGAGGCGGCAAGCCAGAGGCTGAGCGAGTTCAGGAACGGAAAGGCGACGTCGCGCGTGCCGATCTGCAAGGGCACGGCGATGTTCAGGAGCCCCGTCATGAACGGCATGGCCATGAAGATGATCATGATCGTGCCGTGCGAGCTGAAAATCTGGTCGAAATGCTCGGGCGGCAGGTAGCCGCCGTTGTTCAGCGCCATCGCCTGCTGGGCGCGCATCATGATGGCGTCGACGAAGCCGCGCAGCAGCATGATCAGCGCCAGGATGATGTACATGGCGCCGATGCGCTTGTGGTCGACGCTGGTCAGCCACTCCTGCCACAGATAGACCCAGCCCTTGAGCCAGGTGATGACGATGGCAACCAGCAGCGCGCCGCCCACCACCATCGCCGCGCCGGTGGCGGCAATGGCGCTGTAGAACGGCAGGGCCTCGATGGTCAGTCTTCCGAACATGCTATCTCCGCGCCGGCGCGGTCGGCGTCTGGCCGCCATGCGCCTGGTGGCCGCCCGTGTACCTGTCGATGATGGCGTCGAAGAGCTTGGGCTCGACCGCCGAGTACAAGGTGATGGGGTTGAGCCGGCTCTTCTCGGCGAGCTTGGCGTAGGTCGGCGGATCGAGCCTGGCCGGCGCCTGCTTGGCCTTCGCCACCCAGGCGTCGAAGTCGGCCTGGCTCATCGCCACCACCTCGAAGAACTGGTCGGAGAAGCCGCCGCCCGAGTACTGGGTGTTGCGGCCGACGAACTTGCCGGGCTTGTCGGCCAGGATCTGCAGGCGGGTCTGCATGCCGGCCATGGCGTAGATCTGGCCGGCCAGCGCCGGCACGTAGAAGGAGTTCATCACCGTATCGGAGGTGATGCGCAGGCTGATCGGCCGGCCGGCCGGGATGGCGAGCTGGTTGACCGACGCCACGCCCTGCTCGGGATAGATGAACAGCCACTTCCAGTCCTGGGCCACGACCTGGACGTCGAGCGGCGGCGTCGAGGAGGCGATCTCGCGATAGGGATCGAGCTTGTGCGTGCTGCGCCACAGCAGCACGGCGACGGCGATGACGATCAGCGCCGGAACCAGCCAGACGACGGCGTCGACCTTGCCTGAATAGTCCCAGGTCGGCTCATAGCGGGCGTTGCGGCCCGCGCGATAACGCCAGGCGAACCAAAGCGCCATCAGGATGACCGGCACGACCACGATCATCATGACCGTGAAGGCGTCGATCATCAGGCCGCGCTCGGCGTCTGCGATCGGCCCCTTGGGGTTGAGCACAACCAGGCGGTCGCAGCCGGCGACCAGCAGGGCCAGTACCGCAAGCGCCGCGTAACGTACTGTAACGACTGCCTGCTTCACGCCCCCGCCCGCACCGATGATTAAGCAGTGGGGTTAGATTGAAGCTACATCTTGTGTTGGGCAAATGAATCTTTTGCCCGCTCACGCACAGCTGTCGGCCCGCCAATCGAACGGTGTCTTGGCGCCGCGCAGGAACGCCGCCAGCCACGAGCTGCCCAGGGCATAGTTCGCCTTGGTCGTCTGCCGGCTGGTGACGATGTAGGTGTTGATGCCGACGACGCGGCCGCAGGAATCGATCAGCGGCCCGCCCGAATTGCCGGCCGAGATGTCGGCCGAGTGCAATACCATCGGCGTGTTGCGTTCCTTGTTCTGCACCGCGCTCACCGTGCCCTTGGTCAGCACGACCTCGGGCGCGGCCTTGAGGTCGCCCGCCACCAGGCGTCGCAGGTTGCGGTCCTGGGCGATGGCGATCGACGGATAGCCGGCCGCGATCACGTCGCCCAGCGCCGTCGGCTCAGCGGCCAACGGCAGCGGCCGCACGCTGCCCGCCGGAACGTCGTCGACCTTGATCACGGCATAGTCGGCCTCGGTCCCCTGCCCGGTCTGCGATGTCGCGACGACGGTGCCGATGTAACCGGTCTTGAGATGCTTGCTCAGGATCAGCGCTTCGCTGCCGGGCGCGGCGCGACCGACGACATGGTGGTTGGTCACCACGTAGTTGGGGGCAACAAAAAAGCCGGAGCCACTATCGCCTCCGGCTGACACCACCAGGACGGTGGCTTGCTCGAGTGCCTGCGCCAGGCCCGCCGGAGTCATCTTGCCGGCTTTGCCGCCGGTCTGCGGCAGATCCATCGAGGCCGCGGCCGGTGTGACCTTTGCGGGGCCAGGCCCGGAGCCAGTCGGCGCCTCGGTCTTGCGCTCGGGCAGCGCGCCGGCGGGTGCCGGCGAGCTCGGCCCCTTGCCCAGCGGATCCTTGATGGTGCAGACGTCGGCCTTGAGCCGCTCCTTCAGGAACGCGATCTGGTCCTCGATCTGCTTGTTGGCGGCCTTCTGCTTCTCGATCTGCTCTTCCAGCGCCTTGACCTGCGCCTGGTCGGGACCCGGCGGTGCGGGCGGCGCTGGCGGTGCGGGCAACTGCACCGCGACATTCACGATCGGGCGATAGAACAGGTACCAGCCGAGCGCCAGACCGGCGGCCAGCAGCAAAAAGCCGCCGACCAGGCCGCCCAGAATCAGCGGCCAGCGGGATTTCGGACGTTCTTCAGGCGACGGCGCGTTCTCGGCCATGGATGGAAGTGGGCTCCCGGGAAAGGGCGCAGTCAATACCGTGGCGGCGGCGGAATTTGGGCACTGTGGAGCCTCTTGCATGGCCCGGCAAACGATATAAGTGTATATGCACATACCAGCTGCCGGCCTCGACCCGCCGCAGCGCGGCGTCTAGGGTCGGTCAGTATCGAAGGAGAGTTCCATGACGGCCTGCATCGTCGGTTGGTCCCACGGCAAGTTCGGCAAGCTCGATGGCGAGACCAGCGAATCGCTGATCGTGAAGGCGGCCACTGAGGCCATTGCCCATGCCGGCATCGAGCCCAAGGACGTCGACGTCATCTATGTCGGAAACATGAATGGCGGCTTCGTGCGCCAGGAATTCCATTCCTCGCTGGCGCTGCAGGCCCATCCCGACCTGCGCTTCAAGCCGTCGACCCGCGTGGAGAACGCCTGCGCCACCGGCTCGGCCGCCATCCACATGGGCCTGAACACGCTGGCCGCCGGCAAGGCGCGTTTCGTGCTGGTGGTCGGCGTCGAGAAGATGACCGAGCTCAACTCCGCCCAGGCGGGCGAGGTGCTGATCAAGGCCTCGTACGTCGCCGAGGAGGCCAACATCGAGGCGGGCTTCGCCGGCATCTTCGGCAAGATCACCTCGGCCTACTTCCAGCGCTACGGCGACAAGTCCGACGCGCTCGCCAAGATCGCGGTCAAGGCTCACAAGAACGGCGTCAAGAACCCCTTCGCGCACTTCCAGAAGGAGTTCGCCTACGAGTTCTGCCGCAATCCCTCGGACAAGAACCCGTTCGTGGCGGGACCGCTGAAGCGCACCGACTGCTCGCCGGTGACCGATGGCGCGGCAGCGGTGATCCTGACCGACGTCACGACGGCGCTCGGCATGAAGCAGGTGATCGCCTTCCGCGCCGCCGAGCAGGTCAACGACTTCCTGCCGATGAGCAAGCGCGACATCATCAAGTTCGAGGGCCCGGCGCTCGCCTGGAAGAGGGCGCTGACTTCGGCGCGGCTCGACCTGCTCGATCTGTCGTTCGTCGAAAGCCACGACTGCTTCACCTCGGCCGAGCTGATCGAATACGAGGCGATGGGCCTCACGGCTCCGGGCGAAGGCGAGCGCGCCATCCACGAAGGCTGGGTCGAGCGCGACGGCAAGCTGCCGGTCAATGTCTCGGGCGGCCTCAAGGCCAAGGGCCATCCGGTCGGCGCCACCGGCGTCAGCATGCACGTGATGTCGGCCATGCAGCTCTCCGGCACGGCGCCCGGCGCACTGCAGCTGCCCAAGGCCAGGATCGGCGGCGTGTTCAACATGGGTGGCGCAGCGGTGGCCAACTACGTCAGCATCCTCGAGCCGCTGCGCTAGCGGGCCGTTTCGCCATCGTCTTTCTTGACACTCTCGGGGGTGCCGAATGAAACGGCACCTTCGCGTGTACTCAGGGCTCCACGTATGGCGGCCTGTAACTCTGCAGCCTGAAGCTGCGCTTCCTGCATCTTCTGCTCAATCGTGGCAAGGCGTTGCCAGTACGATTCCCAGTTTTCTGCCCCCGCCAGATCGCGCAGATCGAGGGGCTCGACTTTGCCCCACGCTTCGAAAGACTCCAGGCGGGCAATCCGTTCATCCAGGTCGGCGACGCCCTTTGCCTTGGGTGAACCTCGCGCCGCGCTTACCATCCATCGGCGCCAGTCAGAACCGCTCTTGGATTGATTGCACGGGCCACAAGAAGGCACGAGGTTGCGAACCTCGTTGATATAGCCGGTCGGTCTTTTCTTGCGCACAAGCGGTCTGAGATGGTCCCAGTCAGTGGCAGCGGCCCCACAGTAAATGCATGTGATCGCGTCAGGGGTCATACCTAGTTGGGCAAGGGCTTCGCTCCTCTTCTCAGGCGTTGGTTCGACACTCGGTATGATCGCCTGGACGAAACCGTTCGTCACCGAAGAGCTGCGACTCGTTATCTTGAGCGGCCTTTTGAATTTCATCTCCAGCTCCCCTGACACCGTAGCTATAGTCGGCCTTCGCTGAAGTACAGGGGGCATCAGCAGTGCGCGAAATCGGGCGCGGCGAGAGCAACGCCATTCTGGGCGCCATGCGCCAGATTGCGCTCGCTGGCGGTCACGCCATCACCTGGGCCGACACCACGAGCGTGCTCGCGGCCGGGCGCTACCTGTTGCGCCGTCATGACCTTTTGGACATCGGGACGCTGCCCGCGGTGGCGCCGTCCGATCTCGTCTCCACCCTGCACGGCAATCCGGATCTGGCGCACGAGGCGGTGAAGTACCTTGCCATCATGGCGCTGGTCGATGGCGAGCTCGATCGCCACAAGCTCGCGCGCGTGCTGGAATATTCCCGTGCCCTCGACGTCGAGGCCGACTACCTCACCGATCTCGTCGAGGCGGCGTCGGGCCATCTCGCCTGGGCGACCGCTGACATGTGGCGCAAGAATTTCGACAGCGTGCTCAGCCGCTCATCGGAGGGTCTCGATCCGAACACATGGATCAGGCCCTATGTCGGCGGCAGCGCCGCCCCCGCGCTCGTGGCCCGCTATGAAGCGTTGGGCCAGTTGCCGCAGAACACATTCGGCAAGGCCTTGTGGGACTTCGACAAGAAGAACGGCTACCCGTTCCCCGGCGACCCGGAAGCGCTGAACGCGGGCTTCGGCACGCCGCATGATTCCACCCACGTGATCTCGGGCTACGACACCAGTGCGCGCGGCGAGCTTCTGGTCTCGACCTTCACCGCCGCCATGCATCCGATCAACCCGATGAGCGGGCACATCCTGCCGGTGATCTTCTTCTTCCATTTCGGCGAGCACATGAACGACGTCGGCCATGCTGGCACGGGCGGGCTCGACCCCGACGAGTTCTGGCACGCCTGGGCCCGCGGCGCTGAGATGACGGTCGATATCTTCGACCCCAAGTGGACCGTGTGGGACTGGGTCGAGCGTGACCTCGAGGCGCTGCGGCGCGACTGGAACGTCACGCCAGCCGGCCGGCAGCCCTGACGATCAACTCTTGCCGTCAGGCTTGCCGCGGTCGCGCCCGAACATCGATTGGCTAGTGGCCGCCCGCTTCTGTTGCGTCTCGGGATCCGCCGTCGCGTCCTTGCGATAGAGGTGCCAGGCAAAGCCGCCGACACCGACCATCGCGACGAGCACCAACGCTTCGTAAAGCGACATCGCTGGCCGTCAGACCACCGGGCTCGCGCCGCCGTCGACGTTGATCGCGACGCCGTTGATGAACGAGCCGGCATCCGAGCACAGGAAGCAGGCCATGCGCGCGAATTCCTCGGCCTTGCCCATGCGGCCAAGCGGGATGCGGCCCTTGGCCATGCCGGCCAGGAACTCCTCGTAGGTCTTGCCCTCGCCGGCCGCGGTCTTGTGACGGCGCACCCACTGGTCGCTTTCGATCAGGCCGACCAGCATGGCATTGACCAGCACGCCGTGCGGCGCGTTTTCGTGGCTGAGCGCCTTGGTGAGCGCCATGCCGGCGGCGCGGCTGACGCTGGTCGGCGCCGAGTTGCCGTTGGGCGCCTTGGCGCCGATGTTCAGCACGTTGACGATGCGGCCCCACTTGCGTTGGCGCATGCCGGGCAGCACGGCGCGGATCGTGCGGATGGCGGCGAACAGTTTCAGGTCGAGGTCGCCCTGCCAGTCCTCGTCGGTCACCGTCTCGAACGGCTTGGCGTGGCTGATGCCGGCGTTGTTGACCAGGATGTCGACCTTGCCGAACTCGGCTTCGATCTTCTTGAAGGTGTCGGCGATCGGCTGCGCCTTGGAGACGTCGCAGGAGTAGGCCTCGATCTTGGCGTTGGTCTTGCCGGCGGCCTTGGTGACCTCGGCCTTGGCCGCAGCCAGGGCGTCGGCTTTGCGCGCCAGCAGCGCCACCGAGGCGCCCGACGCCGCAAATTCCTTGGCCATCGCCAGGCCCAGACCGGTGCTCGCACCGGTGATCGCCGCCACGCGGCCGTCCATACGTACGTCCATCTCGTCCTCCCCGATTCACGGAAGGCCGACACCTTATCGTCCGGAACGCGGGAGTCGAGGGTCTCATCTCCTCCCCCGTCATCGGGGGAGGCTAGGGAGGGGGAAGGCAACACAAACGCCCTCGACAATTTCAGATCTGAAATTTCGAATAGCGCGCCGTTGGCTCGCCCCCTCCCTACCCTCCCCCGATGACGGGGGAGGAGATGAGAAGTTAGGGCTCAGGCACCATGAACTGCGCGGCGTATTCCGGTGTCGGCGGGATCGGCTTGATGACGTCGATCGCCACGCCATTGGGATCCTCGGTGATGAAATGCCGCTGGCCGAACGGCTCGTCCCGCAGGGTGACATGGATCTTCAGGCCGGCGGCGACCGCCTTGGCATATTCGGCATCGACGTCCTCGACCTCGAGATTGACCAGCAGCCCCGCCGCCTTGCGCTGGAACGGCGCCGGCAGGGAATCGTGGCGGTAGTCGAGGATGGCGAGGTTGGCCGTCGTCGCGACCTTGGACGTGAGATGGACGTACCAGTCGGACTGGAAGGCCGGCGTGAACTGGAAATGGCGCTGCCAGAAGGCGGCGGTGCCGGCCACGTCGTCGGTGCAGAGGACTGTGTAGAACTGGTTCAGCTGCATTGCCCGTCCCTCCTCATCGATTTACATACTGTCTGTATGTACCGATGCTGATTTAGATACAGGCTGTATGTATGTCAAGACCCCGGACCCAGGCCGAGCGCTTGGCCGCCACACGCGCCGCCTTGCTCAAGGCGGCGCGAACCATCTTCGCTGAACAGGGCTATGCGGCCGCGGCCACCGAGGAAATCGTGCGGCGCGCCAAGGTCACGCGCGGTGCGCTCTATCATCACTTCGAGGACAAGCGCGCGCTGTTCGACGCCGTCGCAAGCGACGTGGCGCGTGAGATCGCCGAGAAGATCGATGCCGAGACGCCGATGGACGATCCGCTCAAGGCCCTGGTCGTGGGCACCGGCGCCTTCCTCGACGCCTGCCTCGATCCTGCGGTGCGGCGCATCTACCTGATCGATGCACCCGCCGTGCTGGGCTGGCACCGCTGGCGCGAGATCGACGCGCCGCACGGCGTGCGCTCGCTGCGCGAGGGCGTGACGGCGATGCTGGTCGCGCATCCAGTCGACGGGCTCGCGATCGAGCCCACGACCTTCCTGCTGGCCGGCGCGTTCAACGAAGCCGCCCTCTGGGTCGCCGAAGCCAAGGACGAGAAGACGGCACGCCGCGAGATGGACCGATCGCTTGCGCTTCTTATTGAGCGGCTGTTCGTACCGTCTCGATCGCCGCGAGCACGCGCTCGGGCGTAGCCGGCGCATCGAGCCGCACCGCCTGCTTATGGTCGCCGGCCGCAGCGATAGCATCCTTGAGCGCCGTCCACACTGCGGTCGCCAGCAGCAGCGGTGGCTCACCCACCGCCTTAGAGCGGAAGATCGTGGCTTCGCGCGAGGGCGCGTTCTCCAGCATCTTCACATTGAACACGACGGGCACGTCGCGGCTGCCGGGGATCTTGTAGGTCGAGGGCCCGATTGTGCGGAGCCGGCCCTGCTTGTCCCACCACAATTCCTCGCAGGTCAGCCAGCCCTGGCCCTGCACGAAGGCGCCCTCGATCTGGCCGAGGTCGATAGCGGGATTGAGCGAGGCGCCGCAATCCTGCACCAGGTCGGCACGCAGCACGCGGCTTTCGCCGGTCAAGGTGTCGACCGCGACCTCGGCCATGGCGGCGCCGAAGGAGAAATAGAAGAACGGGTGGCCGCGCATCGCCACGCCGTCCCAATGGATCTTGGGCGTCTTGTAGTAGCCGGTCGACGACAGCGGAACGCGGCCCATGTAGCAGAGCTTCGCCATCTCGCCGAAGCTCATCACCTGATTGCTGCCCGGCTTGGCGATGCGCACGTTGCCGTCGGCGAACTCGATGTCGTCGGTGGCGACGCCGAAATGCTCGGCGGCGAAAGCGACCATGCGCTGCCTGATGGCGTTGGCCGCATCCCACGCCGCCCAGCCGTTGAGGTCCGAGCCGGTCGAGGCCGCGGTCGGCGAGGTGTTGGGCACTTCGGCGGTCGAGGTGGCCGACGGCCGGATGCGGTCGATGTCGACCTTGAAGACCTCGGCCACGACCTGCGCCACTTTGATGAACAGGCCCTGCCCCATCTCAGTGCCACCGTGGTTCAGGCGGATCGAGCCGTCGGTATAGACATGCACCAGCGCACCGGCCTGGTTGAGATGCGGCAGGTTGAAGGAGATGCCGAACTTCAGCGGGAACAGGCCGAGCCCGCGCTTCAGCACCGGATTGGCCTTGTTGAAGGCATCGACCTCGGAGCGCCGACGCTGCCAGTCGCCCAGCTGCTTCACCTCGGCCCAGCAGCGCGGCAGATGGTTCTCCTCGATCTTCTGGCCGTACGGCGTCTCGTCGCCGGCCGGGCCGTAGAAATTGAGCGCGCGGACCTCGTTGGCGTCGCGGCCGAGCCGGTGGGCGATGCGATCGATCGCATCCTCCATCACCAGCACGCCCTGCGGCCCGCCGAAGCCGCGGAACGCCGTGTTCGACTGCTTGTTGGTACGGCAGGAATAGCCGACGGCGCGGACGTGCGGGATCCAGTAGGCGTTGTCGATATGGGTGAGCGCACGCGCCACCACGCCCGGCGTCATGTCGAGGCTGAAACCCGCGTCGGCAGCCAGCACCGCATCGAGCGCCAGCACGCGTCCCTGGTCGTCGAAGCCCACCGTGTAGCGATAGTCGAAGCCGTGGCGCTTGCCGGTGGCGATGATGTCGATCTCGCGCGGCAGGCGGAGCTTTACAGGTTTGCCGGTCTTGGCCGCAGCCAGAGCAGCGGCGGCAGCCACCCACGAGGCGTTGCTCTCCTTGCCTCCGAAGCCGCCGCCCAGGCGGCGCACCATCGTCGTCACGCGATTGTACTCGCAGCCCAGCACCTGGGCGCAGATGTGCTGGACCTCGGTCGGATGCTGGGTCGAGGAGTGCACCAGAAGGTCGCCGTCCTCGCCCGGCAGGGCAAAGGCGATCTGGCCTTCGAGATAGAAATGCTCCTGGCCGCCGACGCTGAACTCGGCCGTCAGCGTGTGCGGCGCCGTCTTCAGCGCCGCATCGGGATCGCCGCGCAGGATGGTCGACGGCGCCTGGACATAGGCCTGTTTGGCGAGCGCCGTCTGGACGTCGAGGATCGCCTCGGTGGGCTCGATGTCGGGCTTCACGCGCTCGGCCGCGGCGCGCGCTGCGTCCAGCGAGTGCGCCACCACCATGGCCAGCGGCTGGCCGGCATGCTCGACCTTGTCCTCGGCGAACAACGGCTCCTGCTTGCCGGGGCTCGCGATGTTGTTGAGGCCGGGAATGTCGCTTGCGGCGAACACGGCGACGACGTCGGGCGACGAGGCCGCCGCCGACAGGTCGAGCTTCTTCAGGCGCCCGCTGGCGATCGGGCTCAGCACCAGCGCGGCATGCAGTGTGCCGGGCGGCTCGGCGATGTCGTCGATGTAGAGCGCTTGGCCGGTGACGTGCTTCAGCGCACTGTCGTGCCGGTGCGCCGTATGGATCTGGCCTTTCATAGCGCCTCGACCTCCACGGCCTGGCCCGGCGAGGTGACGCGCAGCTCCAGGCGACGCAGCAGGTTCTTCGCGGCCTGCAAGCGATAGGCCGCGCTGCCGCGCCAATCGTCGATCGGCTTGAACTCGGTTTCGACGGCGGCGATGGCGGCGGCAAAGCCGTCCTTCTTGAGCGCCGTCTCGACGGCTATCGCGCGCTTGGGCGTCGCAGCCATGCCGCCGAAGGCGATGCGCGCATCGTCGATGCGGCCGGACTTGATCCTCAGTCGATAGCCGGCCGCCACGGTCGAGATATCCTGGTCGCGACGCTTGGAGAGCTTGTCGCAGAAGAACGCTTCGCCCTGCCACAGCTTCGGAATCGTGATGCTTTCGATCACTTCGTCGGCGACCAGCGCCGTCTTGCGATAGTCGAGGAAGAAATCCTCCAGCAGGATTTCGCGCGCACCGCGCGTCGAGGTGAGCTTGAGCCTGGACTCGAGCGCGATCAGCACCGGCGGCATGTCGCCGATCGGCGAGGCCGTGCCGATATTGCCGCCCAGGGTGCCCATGGTGCGGATCTGCCGCGAGCCCAGCCGCGCGAGATAAGTCTTCAGCCCCGGATAGTTGGACGTCAGGGCCGGCATGGCTTGCGCATAGGTTGCCGCAGCGCCGATCGTGACCTGCTTGTCGGTCTCGCTGACGGCGGTCAGCTCGGGAACATGCGCGACATGGATGACGGCGGCCGGCGGCTTGCGTGACCGGCTGGCCAGCAAGCCGAGATCGGTGGCGCCGGCCAGCAGCAGCGCCTCGGAATGCCTGGCGCGCAAGGCCACAAGCTCGGCGAGCGAGCGCGGTGCATGAAAGCAGTCGTCGAAGCTCGCCGATCCGGTCCGCGTCGGCAGCTGCGGCGCGGGTTCGACGGCAAGGCCTGCGACCCTGGTCATGGCGGCGACGATCGGCCGATAGCCGGTACAGCGGCAGAGATTGCCGGCCAATGCATCGTGGATGGTGTCGAGGTCGGCCCTCTCGCCGCCCGCGGCGAAGGCGTAGGCCGACATCACGAAGCCCGGGGTGCAGAAGCCGCATTGCGTGGCGTCCGACTCGGCCATCGCCGCCTGCACGGCGTGGGGCGCGCCGCCCGGTCCCTGCAGGCCCTCGACAGTGCGCACGGCCTGTCCGTCGATCTGTCCCAGCAGGGCGATGCAGGAATTCATCGCCTCGCGATGGCCGTCGGCCCGCTCCAGCACGACGGTGCAGGCGCCGCAATCGCCCTCGGCGCAGCCCTCCTTGGTGCCTCGGAGACCGCGATGCTCGCGCAGCCAATCGAGCAGCGTGGTCATCGGCGAGAGGCCATCGAGCTCCACCGGCTGGTCGTTGAGGACAAAACGTATGTGGTCCGCCATGCGAATGACTCTGATCGGGGTGTTCTTCATACGCAAGCGGTTGCTCTGCTGGCCGGCGCATGATGCACTTCGCCTGCCACAACAAGAGCCTGAAAATGGATCCGTACCGGTTCAGCTACTCCCCCGTCGTCGAGCGACCGAAGCTTTCCTGGCCCAATGGCGCGCGCGTCGCCGTCTGGGTCTGCCCAAACATCGAGCACTACGAATATCTCCCCGCCGAGGTCCGGGTGCGCAATCCCTGGCCGCGCATGCCGCATCCCGACGTGCTGGGCTATGGCGGCCGCGACTACGGCAACCGCGTCGGCCTGTGGCGCATGTTCGAGGTCCTGGACAAGCACAGCGTCCGCTGCACCGTGTCGCTCTCCATGTCGGTGATCGAGATGTATCCCGAGATCCTTGAAGCCATGGAGGCGCGGCGCTGGGAATACATGAGCCACGGCTACTTCAACACGCGCTACCACTGGGGCTACAGCGAGCAGGAGGAGCGCGAGGTCATCGAGCATAGCAAGGCGACCCACCTCAGGATGACCGGCCGCAAGCTGCGGGGCTGGTTCTCCCCCGCCATCTCCAACACGCTCGCCACGCCCGATCTCGTGCGCGAGGCGGGCCTGGACTACATCTGCGACTTCTATCACGACGACCAGCCGACGCCGCTCGCGACCAAGCACGGCACGCTGATGCACGTGCCCTACACCATGGATCTCAACGACGCCTTGATCCATCGCCAGCCGGTCGAGGCTGAGGAATTCGCCCAAATGATCGTCGACCACTTCGACACGGTCTATCGCGAGGGCAGCGAGAACGGCCGCGTGATGTGCATTGCGCTCCATCCCTACATGATGGGCGCACCGCACCGGCTGAAACATCTCGACCGGGCACTGGGCTATATCCGCAAGCACAAGGATGCCTGGGTCTGCACCGCCGAGGAGATCCTGGACTGGTACGTCGCCAACGGGCTGAAACCGTACCAGCAGCATCTCGGGAAGGAGGCGTGAGATGAGCACGACCGTTCCCAAGAACCCGCCGCCGCTCGAGCCCGGGATGGACAATCCCTGGTACGACTACGTCCCCTTCCCCATGCGCCCCAAGCTCACCTGGCCGCGCAATGCGCGCGTCGGCTGGTTCGTGCTGCTGCATCTCGAATACTGGGAGCTGCTGCCCGACGAGAAGAGCTATCGCGACCCTCGGCATATCGGCGAGTTCGGCAGCTTCGTGCCCGACTACCGCACCTGGACGCAGCGCGAATATGGCAACCGGGCCGGCATCTTCCGGGTGCTCGACGTGCTCGACCGCTACCAGGTGCGCGCCGGCGTGGCGGTCAATGCGTTGGCGGCGGAGCGCTATCCCTACCTCATCGAGCAGTTCAAGAAGCGAAAGTACGAGTTCATCGCCCATGGCCATTCGGCCAACCGCATGATCACCTCCAAGATGAGCGAAGCCGAGGAGAAGGCCGAGATTGCCGAAGCGATCGGCGCCATTGAGAAGGCCGCGGGCGTGCGGCCCACGGGCTGGCTGGGCCAGGACTACGGCGAGAGCCAGCGCACGCCTCAGCTTTTGGCCGATGCCGGGCTGGACTATGTGCTCGACTGGCCGAACGACGACCAGCCGTATCCCATGAAGGTCGGCAAGCCGTTCGTCTCTCTGCCCAACCAGCCGGAATGGGACGACGTGCAGCAGCTCTTGCTGCGGCGCATTCCCACGCCGCGCTATCCCGACATGGTCGGCGAGGCTTTCGAATTGCTGCACCAGGAAGGCGGCCAGGTGTTCAACCTCTCGGTCCATCCCTGGCTGATGGGCGTGCCGCACCGGATCAAGCACCTTGACGAGGCCCTGCGGCGGATCGAGCGGTTCGGCAATGTCTGGCAGGCGACGCCCGGCGAGATCGCGAAGCACTACATGGATACGATGATGGGGTGACAGGAGCGCGGGCCTCCGGCCCGCTTCATGATCATGTTCTTCCGGACCGCCGGCCTCCGGCCGGCATCA
>NZ_BKAJ01000075.1 GCF_007992495.1 Reyranella soli | reverse complement strand
GTCAAAACTAGTAGCCGCGGTCGGCTTGATAAAGATTGGGCAACATCTCGCCGCGCTCCTGGGCTTCGAGGGCCGCGACTACCGCGCGCGCTCGGGCACGGCGCGACGCGAAGCCCGCGACATGAGAGGTGACGGTGATGCGCGGATGCCGCCACGCCGGATGATCGGCCGGCAATGGCTCGGGATCGAAGACGTCGAGATAGGCCGCGCCGAGATGGCCCTCGTCGAGGGCCGCGATCAGGTCGGGCATGACAATGAGCGAGCCACGCCCGGCATTGACGATCCCAGCGCCGCGCGGCAGCCGGCGGATGCGCTCGCGATCGATCAAGCCGCGCGTCTGCGGCGTCTCCGGCAGCAGACCCACGAGGATGTCGCTCTCTGCCAACAAGCTGTCGAGGCTTGAATGGACCTCTATGCCGTCCAGCTTGCGTGGCGTACGCGCCCAGCCCGAGACCGTGAATCCCAGGCCGCGTAGCATGCGCGCCACGACCTGCCCGATGTTGCCCAGCCCCATGACGCCGACCCGCTTGTCGAGCGCGGTGTGCGGCTGCTCGAACGAGTCCCAGCGTCGGCTGGCCTGCGCGGCGGCGAGTCGATTGCCGTCGCGCAGGATCGATAGCGCGGCCAGGCAGACATATTCGCCCATGGTCTGCGCCGTTTCTTCGGTCGCCATGCGCACGATCGGCACGCCGCGC
Source organism: Reyranella soli (assembly GCF_007992495.1). Taxonomy (GTDB): domain Bacteria; phylum Pseudomonadota; class Alphaproteobacteria; order Reyranellales; family Reyranellaceae; genus Reyranella; species Reyranella soli. The sequence goes on along the minus strand of NZ_BKAJ01000075.1, from coordinate 81,781 downwards.
GGCAGGTCGGGATCGCAGGTGATGTGATCGACGCCGGCGGCGCTGCTGAAGATCACGCGGAGGTTGGGATAGCGCGCCAACCGACCCGGCGTTGGTTCCCAGACCAGCACATGGGTGACGGCGTCGGGATCGACCGTGGGATCGTCCCACCAGCGCACTTCCAGTCCCGGCGCGACCCCGGCAAAGCACGCCTGCCACTCGGGCAGCGCGGCCGCGCCGCCTGACTTCACCAGCAACAGGCCGCGCATCATCGCTTGGGGGAACTTACGATTCGGGTTGCTCGATCAGCTCGCCCAGCGGATAGCCCGTGCTGCGCTTCACCTGCTTGATGGTGACGTAGCTGAAGTACTTGTCGACGCCCAAGTCGCGGTCGAGCAGGCTCTCGACGGTGGTCTGGTAGTCGTGGATGTCCTGGGCAATGAACTGCGCCAAGTAGTCGTAGCCGCCGGTCACCAGGAAGCAGTTGAGGATCTGCGGGATCGCTTCGATGCCGCGCTCGAACTTCAAAAAGTCCTCGCGCCGGTGGTTGCGCAGGGTGATTTCGGTGAACACGACGATGTTGCGGCATATGCGGTCGATAGCAAGTTGCGCGCCATAGCCGCCGATGTAACCCGCCGCCTCCATCCGCCGCACCCGCTGCATGCAGGGCGTGGCCGACAGGCCGACCGTGTCCGCCAGGTCGAGGTTGCTGATCCGGCCGGCGGTCTGCAGCGTCGCCAGGATTTTCAGATCGAGCCTGTCGAGACGGATCGTGCCGCCACGATGTTTCATACTGCCTGCCCCCGTTGGGTGGCGCAGGCCGAGGGCCGCGCCTCACGCAGATTCGCCACGAAGGTGGGCCTGATGCAAGACCACGAAATCGGCCATGCTGGCGACCTCGATATCGGGCGTTGTCAGTTCGCCCGGCGCCTTGGGCGCCGGGGTGGCCCCCCAGCCGCCGATCGATTTGCGCCGGTTGATCCACATCGTGGCCAGGCCGACGCTGCGCGCCGGCACCACGTCATGGAAGATGCTCTGGGCGGTGTGCAGGATGTCGCCCTTCCTGGTGCCGAAGGTGCGCTCGAGATCGCCAAGCGCATACTCGAAATTGCGCAGGCTGGGCTTGTAGGAGCCGATGTCCTGGGCGGTCAGGATGCGGTCGAACTCGACGCCGAGCTTCTGGTTGCTGCGCGCGAACGAGGCGCGGTCGACGTTGGAGAGGATCACCAGCTTGTAGTAGCGCTCGAGGTACTGCAGCGAGGTCGCGCTGTCGGCGAAGGCAGGCCAGCGGCCGACCGACTGGCCGAACTCGGCGGCCTCGCCGGCACCCGCCTTGATGCCCCACTTGTCGGCCAGCCGGCGATGCACCTCGGCCAGGATCTCAGGGTACAGCTTGGTCGGAGTCTCGGCCTCGCACGCCGCTTCGATCGTGCCAAAGGTCTCCAGCAGGGTGTTGTCGTCGAGGTCTCGGCGGCCATGGCGGTCCACCCACGGGCGCAGCTCGGCATGAATCCCGCGCTCCCAGTCGATCAGCGTGCCGTAACAGTCGAAGGTCAGCGTGTTGAACTTGGTGACGTCGGGCATGAGTGGCTCTCCAGCTGCGGTATCTGCCAAACTAATCGCAGTGACGCGAGATCGGGCACCGAATTGGCGCCGGCGCATAGTGAGATTCACTGCCGAGGTCCGGCAAAACAGTCAAACTCGTCATCCCGACCGGAGCCGAGCGCAGCGAGGCGTAGCGGAGGGACCTGTTTTGTTGCTGTGTCGGCAAGATGAGGTCCCTCGACTACGCCGCCCTCTGGGCGGCTTCGCTCGGGATGACGGGCTTAGCCAATCAACGGCGCCACGCGTTCCATGTCCTGGCGCATCTGATCGAGCAGCCAGTCGCGGATCGCGACCACGATGTCGCGCATCGGCTTGCCGCGGGCGGCGAGCAGGTGAAAATGCTTGCCCGTGCGTACGCGCAAGGGCGAGGCCGGGACCAGGGTGCCGTCGATCAATGGCCGTGACACGACCGAGATCCAGCCCGGCGCCACGCCGGCGCCGCTCATCGCCGCCTGCACCACGACCGCATAGTCGCTGAACTCCAGCAGCGCATGGCGGGCAACCGGTGCGCTCGTGGCGCCCCACAGCGTCTTGGGATCGAAATGCGCGTCCGACAGGTGCAGCAGCGTATGACCCGATTCGCCCCGCACCCCTAGAAGCGGCTTGTGCTGCGCGAGGTAGCTCGGGCTGCACACCGGGATGATCAGCTCAGGCGCGAAATGCCAGCTGAGATAGTCGGCGTCGTGCTCGCTCTTCATGCGCATGGCGAGGTCGACCGTGCCTGGCCCGCCGCGCAGGTTGCTGGAGATCAACTGGAAGCGCAGATCGACCGAAGGGAAGGCCTCGTGGAAGAGCGGCAGGCGCGGCACCAACCAGTGCGTGACGAAAGCCGTCGACAGCGACAGCTCGACCACGTCCTTGCGATGGCGCAAGGCCAGCAGGTCGTTGAGCGCCACTTCCACCCGCTGGAAGCCGTCGCCCAGCGCCTGGTAGAGGATCTGGCCCTCGCGCGTCAGCTCCATGCCGGCGGCGCTGCGGATGAACAGCGGCACGCCGAGATGGGTTTCCAGCTGGGCGATGTTGCGGCTGGCCGAGGGCTGGGTGAGGTTGAATTCGCGCGCCGCCGCGCTGCAGCTGCCTGACCGAGCGACCGATTCGAAGATCAGGAGGCTGCGCAGCGAGGGCACAAGTCTGGCCAGCGCGACCATACGCGCACCGTATAGCCCTTTCGCGGGAAATGATAGCTGCCGACGACTCGCAAGAGACGACTTGCAACAATGGTGCCGGGGGTCGGTCCGTACGCACCATTAGGCGGCCCATACGCTGGGCGTATGGCCTGTCTAGGAATTGCGACCGTGATTTTTCCGGCCCCGCCGCGATCATGGCACGCATCAAGCACTGCGTACGATGGTGCAGCGACGGGACGAAACAGGAGCAGGCAATGGCCATCAAGCGTCACCCGGCAATCGGTACATCGGACAGTGCGGTCATCGAGGCGGCCTTGCGTCAGGGCGCGAGCAGGCGCGACCTGATGCGCTGGTTGGGCGCTGCTGGAATGTCGGCGGCAACCGCAGGTCTCATCATTGGCGATGCCGGCCGCGCGCTCGCGCAGACACCCAAGCGCGGCGGCCGCATCAAGGTCGCTTCGCAGACCTCGTCGACGGCCGACACCGTCGACCCGGCCAAGCAGAACAACCAGACCGACTACACGCGCTGCTTCACCTTCTACAACGGCCTGACGCGGCTCGACGCCAGCCTGGCGCCGCAGCTCGAGCTCGCCGAGGAGATCGACAGCGACGCCAGCGCTACGGTGTGGACGATCAAGCTGCGCAGCGACGTCAAGTTCCACGACGGCGCGCCGCTCACGGCCGACGACGTCGTCTTCTCGCTGGCGCGCCACAAGGATCCGGCGACGGGCTCGGCCGCCAAGGCGCTCGCCGCGCCGATGAAGGAGATCGTGGCCAGCGGCAAGAACGAGGTGAAGATCACCCTTGAATCGCCCAACGCCGACCTGCCGGTCGTGCTGGGCACGCCGCATTTCCTGATCATCAAGAACGGCACAACGAGCTTCACGACGGCGATCGGCACAGGCCCTTATCGCTGCCAGGAGTTCCAGCCCGGCGTCAAGTCGATCGGCGTGCGCAACACCGAGTACTTCAAGCCAGGCCAGCCCTATCTCGACGAGATCGAGCTGTTCGGCATTCCCGACCAGACCGCGCGGCTCAATGCATTGCTGTCGGGTGACGTGCAGATCGCCGCCGCCATCAGCCCGCAGCTCGCCAAGCGCGTGCAGGCGAGCCCGGGCTACGCCGTCTTCGAGACCAAGGCCGGCGGCTACAACGATCTGGTCATCCGCCAGGATTCCGATCCCGGCAAGAACCAGGACCTGGTGCTGGCGCTGAAATACCTGCTGAACCGCGAGCAGATGAAGAGCTCGGTCTTCCAGGGCTACGCCGTCCTCGCCAACGACCAGCCGATCGACCCGACCAACCGCTTCTATTTCCCGGGCCTGAAGCAGCGGCCGTTCGATCCGGAGAAGGCGAAGTTCCATCTGCAGCGCTCGGGCATCGGCAACACCGCGGTGCCGCTGCACGCCATGGCGAGCAGCACCATGCTCGACCAGGCGGTGCTGATCCAGCAGGCGGCCCAGCAGATCGGCCTCAACGTCGATGTGAAGCGCATGCCGGCCGACGGCTACTGGTCGAACGTCTGGATGAAGATGCCGCTCACCATGGGCAGCATCAATCCCAGGCCCAGCGCCGACGTGCTGTTCACCCTGTTCTTCAAGTCGGATTCGACCTGGAACGAGAGCGCCTGGAAGAACGAGAAGTTCGACCAGCTCCTGGTCGCCGCGCGCGGCGAGCGCGACGAGACCAAGCGCAAGCAGATGTACGGCGAGATGCAGACCATCGTGCATGAGAATTGCGGCATCGGCCTGCCGGTCTTCATCAGCATCCTCGACGCCCATACGTCCAAGCTGAAGGGCCTGAAGCCGATCCCGACCGGCGGCCTGATGGGCTACGCCTACGCCGAGAACGTCTGGCTCGAGGGCTGAGCACATGCCGAGCTCTGTCGTCCTGACATGAGGGGGCGCCCACCATGCTGATGCTGGGAATGATCGTCCGGCGCGTGCTGGGCGGCCTTTTGACCCTGCTGCTCGTCTCGGTCGTCGTCTTCGTCGGCACCAACATCCTGCCGGGCGATGCGACCGAGGCGATCCTGGGCCAGTCGGTGTCGCCCGAAGCGGTCGCAGGCCTGCGCAAGGCGCTCGGCCTCGACCTGCCGGCGCACGAACGCTACCTGCGCTGGCTCGCCGGCCTGCTGTCGGGCGATCCGGGGGTGTCGCTGATCAACCGCCTGCCAGTCGCCCAGCTGATCGGGCCGCGCTTCGCCAACTCGTTGCTGCTGACGGCGCTCACCGCTGCGGTCGCCGTGCCCTTGGCGCTGCTGATCGGCATCACCACGGCGATCTGGCGCGGCACGCTCTACGACCGCGTCGCCAACGTCACCGCCGTGTCGCTGGTGGCCGTGCCGGAGTTCCTGCTGGCGACGGTCGGCGTGATGCTCTTCGCCGTGCAACTGCACTGGGTCTCGGCATTGGCCAAGCCATCGATCGGCTCGTTCACCGAGGCCTTGCAGAATTTCACCCTGCCCGTGCTGACGCTCTGCTTTGCCGTGACGGCGCAGATGGCGCGCATGACCCGCGCCGCGCTGCTTGGCGTGCTCGATTCCTCCTATATCGAGATGGCGCGGCTGAAGGGCGTGCGGCCGGCGCGGCTGGTGCTGCACCATGCGTTGCGCAATGCGGCGGGGCCGATCGCCAACGCCGTGGCGCTCAACCTGTCGTCGCTGCTGGGCGGCGTGATCATCGTCGAAGTGATCTTCAGTTATCCGGGTCTCGCCAAGCTCGCGGTCGACGCGGTCGAGACGCGCGACATGCCGCTGGTGCAGGCCTGCGCCATGATCTTCTGTGCGACCTTCATGCTCCTGGTGCTGGTCGCCGACGTCTGCTCGATCCTCTCCAATCCCCGGCTCAGGACCCGATGAGCGACAGCGCCATCTCCGCACCGCGTCGGCGGCGCGTTTCTGCCGCCGGCCAGGCGGGCATCGCCCTGGTGCTGGCCTGGGTGGCCTTGGCCGTGTTCGGCCCGTATCTCGCACCCTATCGCGCCGGCGACGTGGTCAATGCCGGTGTGTTCGCGCCGATGAGTGCGGCCCATCCGTTCGGCACCGACTATCTCGGCCGCGACATGCTGAGCCGCATCCTCTACGGCGCCCGCTACACCGTGGGCGTGGCCATGGTGGCGACGGTGCTGGCCTGCATGGGCGGCATCGCGCTCGGCATCCTGTCTGCCGTCAGGCGCGGCTGGACCGATTCGGTGCTGGGCCGCGCCGCCGACGCGCTGATCTCGATCCCGCACCTCATGTTCGCCCTGGTCGTCGTCGCCGCCTTCGGCACGTCGCTGCCGGTGCTGATCCTGATGGCGGCGATCAGCTACGTGCCCGGTTCCTACCGTTTCGCGCGGGCGCTGGCGCTCGACATCAACGCCATGGACTTCATCGAGGTCGCGCGCGCCCGCGGCGAGCGGAGCGCCTATGTCGTGTGGGCGGAGATCCTGCCCAACATGATCGCGCCGCTCCTGACCGACTTCGGCCTGCGCTTCGTGTTCGTCGTGCTGCTGCTGAGTGGCTTGAGCTTCCTCGGCCTCGGCATCCAGCCGCCCAATGCCGACTGGGGCGCGCTGGTGCGCGAGAACATCACCGGCATCTACGAGGCCGCCCCCGCGGTGCTGGTGCCCGCCGTCGCCATCGCGGTGCTGACCATCAGCGTCACCCTGCTGATCGACGGCTTCTCGGGCCGCGCTCGCGCGATGGTGCGCTAGATGGCCCTGGTCGAAGTCTCCGGCCTGCATGTGACCGCCACCGGCGAAAGTGGCGAGCCGAGCGACATCGTGCGCGACATCGGCTTCTCCATCGACCGCGGCGAGGTTTTGGCCCTCATAGGCGAATCAGGCTCGGGCAAGACCACGATCGCGCTCACCTTGCTGGGCTATGCAAGGCGCGGCTGCCGTATCGCCGGCGGCAGCGTGCGCATCGAGGCTGAGGAGGTGACGGCGATGTCGCCCGCCGAGCTGTCGGAGCTGCGTGGCCGTCGCGTCGCCTACGTGGCGCAGAGTGCGGCCGCCGCCTTCAATCCCTCGCTGCGCCTGATGGACCAGGTGACGGAAGGGGTGCGCATGCGCGGGCTGATGCCGCGCGCCGTGGCCGAGGCAAAGGCGCGCGACCTGTTCCGTGCCCTGGCGCTGCCCGATCCCGATCGCATTGGCTCGCGCTACCCGCACCAGGTCTCGGGTGGCCAGCTGCAGCGGCTGATGGCGGCGATGGCGCTGATGACCGATCCCGAGCTGGTGATCTTCGACGAGCCGACCACCGCGCTCGACGTCACCACCCAGGTCGAGGTGCTGCGTGCCTTCCGCGAGGCCGTGCGCGAGCGCCACACGACCGCCGTCTACGTCTCGCACGACCTCGCCGTGGTGGCCCAGATCGCCGACCGCATCATCGTGCTGCGCGACGGCACGATGCGCGAGGTCGGGCCGACGCCGCAGATCCTGTCGGAGCCCGCCGACGCCTATACCAGGAGCCTTCTCGCCGCCGCCGCGCCCAAGCCGCAGCGACCGCTGGAGAAGGCGCCGGCGACAGCCGTGCCCTTGCTGGAAGTCCGTGGCCTGACGGCGGGCTATGGCCCGATGGACCGGCAGGGCCGGATGGCGACGCCCGTGCTGCTCGACGTCGGCCTGGAAATCCGCGCCGGTTCGGCGCTCGGGGTCATCGGCGAATCGGGTTCCGGCAAGAGCACGCTGGCGCGCGTCATCGCCGGCTTGCTGCCGGCCGCTGCCGGCACGCTCAGCCTGGACGGCGTGCCCTTGGCGCCGTCGCTGGAGTCCCGCGGCCTGGAAGAGCTCAGGCGCATCCAGATCGTCTTCCAGGCGGCCGACACCGCGCTCAACCCGTCACACAGCATCGAGCGTATCCTGAGCCGGCCGCTCGCCTTCTATCACCGGCTGTCGCGCGGTGAGCAGCGGCGACGGGTACGGCGCCTGCTCGACCTGGTGAAGCTGCCGATGGCGCTGCTCGATCGCCGGCCCGGCGAGCTGTCGGGCGGCCAGAAGCAGCGCGTCAATCTCGCCCGGGCGCTGGCCGCTGAGCCGGCTCTGGTGCTGTGCGACGAGGTCACGTCGTCGCTCGACACCGTTGTCGGCGCCGCGATCCTCGAATTGCTGGCGGAGCTGCGTCGCGAGCTGGGTCTCGCGCTGATGTTCATCAGCCACGATCTCGCGACCGTGCGCGCGGTCTGCGACGAGGTGATGATCCTCTATGCCGGCCAGGTCATGGAGCGTGGCCCCGGACGCGCGGTGATGCAGGCGCCGCAGCATCCGTATGCCGATCTGCTGGCCGCCTCGATGCCGGAGCTGAGGCCGGGCTGGCTCGACGGCATCGACGCCGTACGCCTGGCCGAAGCGCGCGGCGAGGCCGCACGTCCCAGCCAATCCGACCGTTGTGCGTTCGTGGCGCGCTGTCCCGTCCGCGTCGGGCCGTGCGCAAGCGAGGCGCCGCCGATCCGCCACTTCGCAAAGGGCTCCACTGTGCGATGCCATCGCACCGAACAGGAGCTTTTGGCGCAGCAGTCTGTCCGCTCGGATGATGCCGTTGTCGTGCCCCTCCGCCGGCTGAACCACTGAGCTTAACCAGAGAGAGCGTAGCCATGCCGAACACCCATACATCGGATCTCCTGGAGAAGGCGCCGCCGCGCCTGCGCGACCCGTTGCTGCAGCCCTTTCGCCTGAAGGGGCTCAGCCTGCGCAACCGCATCATGAGCACCAGCCACGCCGCCACGATCGACGAAGGCGGGATGCCCAAGGAGCGCTACCAGCGCTATCACGAGGAGAAGGCCAAGGGTGGCATCGCCCTCACCATGTTCGGCGGCTCCTCGATGGTGGCGCGCGATTCGAGCTGGGGCGGCGGCCAGATCGACATGTCGAGCGACGCCATCATCCCCGACCTGCAGGCCTTCTCGTCGCGCATCCACGGTCATGGCGCCGCGATCATGTGCCAGATCTCCCACCTCGGCCGGCGCGCCACCTCGGCCGCCATGAACTGGCTGCCGACCCTGGCGCCGAGCCCGATCCGCGAGCGCCGCCATCGCGACTTCCCGCGCGAGATGGACCGCAGCGACATCGATCGCATCATCGCCGACTACGCCGCGGCGGCCGTGCGCTGCAAGGAGGGCGGGCTCGATGGCTGCGAGACCGTGACCGGCGGCCATCTGATCGGCCAGTTCCTGTCGCCGCGCACCAATCGGCGCACCGACGGCTTCGGCGGTTCGCTGGAGAACCGCGCGCGCTTTGGCCTGATGGTGCACGAGGCCATTCGCAAACGGGTCGGCGACGACTACATCGTCGGCATCCGCTTCGTGGTCGACGAGGACATCGAGGAAGGCATCGGCTTCGCGGAATGCGTGGCGCTCGCCCGGCTGTTCGAGCGCGAGGGCCATATCGACTTCTTCAACGCCATCTTCGGCCGCATGGATACCGACCTGGCGCTGGCCGAGCACAACATGCCCGGCATGTCGCAGCCCTTGGCGCCGTTCCTGTCCTCGGTCGGCGCTTTCAAGCGCGAGGTTGGCTTGCCGGTCTTTCATGCCGCGCGCATCCCCGATATCGCCACCGCGCGCCATGCCATCGCCGAGGGTCTTCTGGACATGGTGGCGATGACGCGGGCCCACATGGCCGATCCGCAGATCGTCAACAAGCTGATGCGCGGCGAGGAGGAGCGCATCCGGCCCTGCGTCGGCGCCTCGCACTGCATGTATAAAAAGCTCGCCTGCATCCACAATCCGGCGACCGGGCGCGAGCAGATCCTGCCGCAGATCGTGCAGCCCTCGCCGCGGCCCGGCCGCAAGGTCGTGGTCGTGGGTGGCGGGCCGGCCGGGCTCGAGGCGGCGCGCGTCGTCGCCGAGCGCGGCCACAAGGTCGTGTTGTTCGAGGCCGCCAATCGGCTCGGTGGACAGCTGCTGCTGGCGGTGCGCGCGACCTGGCGTCGCGACCTTGTCGCCATCGTCGACTGGCGCGCCGCCGAGCTGGCGCGACTGGGCGTCGACGTCCGCCTCAACACCTACGCCATGGCCGACGACGTTTTAGCCGAAAAGCCCGATGCCGTGATCATCGCCACCGGCGGCGTGCCCGATGCCGGCTGGCTCGACGGCTGGGAACATTGCACCACGGTGTGGGACATTCTCTCCGGCGACGCCACCGCCAAGGACGAAGTCCTCGTCTACGACGGAACCGGCCGACATCAGGCGGTGTCGTGTGCGCTGCATCTTGCCGAGCAGGGCCGTGACGTCCAGTTCGTCACGCTCGACGACAGCATGGGCGCGGAGATGGAGTACAACGCCCGCGTCGTCTACCGAAAGCGCTTCGCCGAGCATGGCGTGCGCATCACCATCGACCATCAGCTAGAGCGCGTGCGGCCGTCGGGCAACGGCCTGGTCGCGACCTTCCGGCACGAGCTGACGGGCGAGCTGGTGGAGATGCGGGCGCCGCAGATCGTGATCGAGAATGGCACCACGCCGATCGTCGAGACCTTCGAGGCCCTGCGCGCCGGCTCGATCAACGACGGGATCACCGACATCGACGCCCTGCTCGACGGCGAGCCGCAGCTTCCGACACCTCCCGGCGACGGCGCCTTCGAGCTGCACCGCATCGGCGATGCCGTCAGCAGCCGCAGCGTCCATGCGGCGATTTACGACGCCCTGCGGCTCTGCATGACCCTGTGATAGTCGGCACTCATGAACAACGATCTTCGCGTGCGCCCCGCCGGCGCCAGGACGACGCTGCGGCCGATGCAGGCCGGCGATGTCGTGGCAATGCATCGGCTGTCCCGGCAGATGTCGTGGCCTCATCGGTTGGAGGATTGCGCGCAACTCTTCGCGCTGAGCGCCGGCAGCGTTGCCGTCGACGCGGCGGGGCTCACCGTCGGCGTCGGCCTGCGCTGGAGCTTCGGCGATGTCGGCACCATCGGCTTGGTGCTGGTCGCGCCTGACTGCCAGGGCAGGGGCATCGGCCGCGCCCTGATGACGGCGCTGATCGACGACTTGAGCCCGCGCGCGCTGATGCTGAATGCGACGGCCGAAGGGCTGGAGCTCTATAAGAAGCTGGGTTTCGTCTCGACCGGCTTCGTCCGCCAGCATCAGGCGTGGTTCGACGACGCACCGGTCCTGCCGTCCGCGCCGAACGTTGCCGTGCGTCGCGCCCTACCGGCGGATCATGCGGCGCTGTGCGCCCTCGACGCCGCGGCCTTCGGTGCCGATCGGTCTGCGCTCATCAGCCGGCTCCTGGTGAACGGCGAGGCTTGGCTGGTCGAGCGCGCCGGACTGCCGTCGGGTTTCGCCGTGCTGCGAGCCTTCGGCCGCGGCGCGATCATCGGCCCGGTCGTGGCGCCAGGCGAAGACGAGGCCATCGCCCTCGTGGCCGCTGCCGCCAAGGCAGCGCCAAGCGGCGTGCTGCGCGTGGACATCGACGCAGATGCCGGGCGTCTCGCGGCCTGGCTGACGCAGGCAGGCTTGCCGGCCATCGACACAGTGACGATCATGCTGCGCGGCCGCTGGCCCGAGATACGCAAGGGGCCGCGGCGCTTCGGTCTGGCTCTTCAGGCCTGGGGCTGAAGTCGGAAAGGACCCGTCGATGCGTTCAAGACTCGTCGTTTGGTACAACACCAAATGCCCGGTCTGCGACGGCGGCATCAACTGGCAACGCAATCGGCTGGTGCGCGCCGCCCGCGCCGGCGCCATCGAGTTCCGCGACATCAATCTCGAGCCGGCCGCTCTCGCCCGCTTCGGGGCCGGGATCGAGGACGTGCGCCGCCGGCTGCACGCGGTCGACGCTGAAGGGCGGCTGTTCGTCGGTGCCGACTGCGCCATCGAGGCCTGGCTGCGCACACCGGGAGACGCATGGCTCGGTCGGCTGACAGGCCTGCCGATCGCGCGCCAGATCGCCCGTTTTGTCTATGACCGCTTCGCCGACGTCCTCTACGCCTGGAACCGGCGCAAAGGCCACTGGTAGGTGCCGCCACGTTGCAAGAACGATCGGAGATCATCGATCTCGCTCGAGAATGGCGATTCGCTTCAGTAGCTCAGCGGCGATCAGATAGAAGCAAACCAGCAGTCCGATGGCGACCAAGACTCCCGCAGGAAGCGTCGTGAACTCGAACCACTCGGCCACCGGAGAGAAGGGCAGGATCAGCGCCACCCCCAGAGCAATGAGCGACGAGGCCGTCAATGTCGGATGAGGCGGGTTGCTCCACGGGCGACCCGCCGTGCGAATGATGAAGATGACCAGGATCTGGGTTGCCATCGATTCGACGAACCAGGCGGTGCGGAATTGCTCCGGCGTGACCTGGAAGATCAGCAACAGGCCTGTGAAGGTCAGCAGATCGAAGATTGACGACACAGGGCCCATGACACCGGCAAAGCGCATCAACCTACGCAGATCCCAGACCTGCGGCTTTGCCGTCGCCTCGGGCCGCACCGTGTCGAAGGGAATGCCGATCTCGGAAAAATCGTAGAGAAGATTGTTCAGCAGGATCTGGATGGGCAGCATCGGCAGGAACGGCAGGAAGACCGAAGCCGCGGCCATCGACAACATGTTGCCGAAGTTTGAACTGGCGCCCATGCGAACGTACTTCAGGATGTTGGCGAAGGTCCGCCGGCCTTCCTGGATGCCGTCGGCGACTACCTCCAGATCGGGCGCGAGCAGGATCATGTCCGCGGCCGCCTGAGCCACGCCGGTTGCCCCGTCGACGGAGAGACCGATGTCGGCCGCTTTCAGGGCAGGTGCGTCGTTAATCCCGTCGCCGAGAAAGCCCACCGTTTCGCCATTTGCCTGCAACGCCTTGACCAGCCGCGACTTCTGATCCGGTGCCAAACGCCCGAACGCGTCGGCCGTGCGGATTTGGACCGCGAGTGCTTCATCGCTCAGCCGCGCAATGTCGGAGCCCGAGAGGACGGTCGACGCATTGAGACCGACCAACGCGGCCAGCCGTCTGACCACGATGGGGTCATCGCCGGACAGTATCTTCACCCGGACGCCGGCGGCCGCCAGCCGGGTGACGGCGGCGGTGCAGGTGGGTTTCGGCGGGTCGGCAAAAGTGCAGATGCCTTCGTAGACCAGGTTGGTTTCGTCGTCGGCTTCCAGCTCGCGCGAATCGGCGGACCACGCGCGCGAGGCCACGGCCACCGATCGAAGGCCTTGCTCGGCAAGCGCCCGCACCTGCTGTTGGATTCCGGCACGTTGAACCTCGGTCATCGGCAGGATGCCGGTCGGGCGACGCACTGCCGCACACAAGGCCAGCACCGCCTCCGGTGCCCCTTTGACGACCAGGAGCTTGCCGTCCGGCCCTTCGGCGAGAACCGATCCGAGACGCCGGTGGAAATCGAAGGCACGACGGTACAGGAGCATCCACGCCGGTTCCGTGTGCCCTGTGCCCGCAATCAGCGCGGCGTCGAGCGTGCCGCGATCGCCACCGAGCCGCGCGGCCATCGCACCGAGGGTCGCGGGGCGATCGCTCTGTTGGCCGTCGGCATCGAGGCTCTGGGCCAAGGTGATTTGCGCGGACGTAAGGGTTCCGGTCTTGTCCGTGCACAGCACGGTCATGGACCCCAGGTCGTGGATCGCCGCGAGGCGCTTCACGATGACCTTGCGCGCGGCCATGCGCAGCGCGCCGCGTGTCAAGGTGACGGTGGTGATCATCGGCAGAAGCTCGGGAGTAAGCCCGACGGCGAGTGCCACCGAGAACATCAGCGACTGCAATATCGGTCGGCCAAAGAGGACGTTCGCGGCGAACACGACCACAATCAGGGCGATGGACAGTCGGGCGATCAGCAAGCCGAGGGAATGAAGGTCCCGCTGGAATGGGGACGGTGCCTGGTCCTCGGCAAGAGCAGCGGCGGCGGTGCCGAAGAGAGTTGAAGGCCCCGTACCGACGACCAATGCCAAAGCCTCGCCGGTCTGGGCTACGGATCCTCGGAACACTGCGTTGGTGGCTTCGGCCGCATTGTGCGAACTGACCAGTCCGCTGCGCTTTTCGACGGGGTAGGGCTCTCCGGTCAGTGCCGCCTCGCCCGTGGTGAAGGCACTTGCTTGCAGCAACAGACCATCCGCCGGCACGATGTCGCCAGCGCGGATGCGCACCACGTCGCCTGGCACGACCCTGTCAGTGGGAATCTCGACGAAGGCGCCGTCGCGTCTGACTTCGGCCTTCAATGCCACCGACTGCCGCAGCATTTCAGCGGCCTTGGCCGCACGACCTTCCTGGAGCGTATCGAGGCCGATCGACATCGCCAGGATCGTCGCAATGATGATCCCGCCGATCTGGTCGCCGGTGGCTACCGATACCGCGGCAGCGGCCATCAGGATCAGGCAAAGGGGCTCCAGCAAACGGCGTAGGATTGCGCGCACAACGCCAAGGCGGGGAGGGGCGGTGTCGGTGTTGGCGCCGTAGCGGGCAAGCCGGGCGGCAGCCTCGGCGCCGTCAAGCCCGCTGCCGCTGCAATCAAGCCGACGGCAAAGCGTCTCCTTGTCGACTGTCCAGAAGGGCGCAGAGAGGTTCACGTGTATCGGCACCATAGTAAGCAGAGCGACGTCAGACTTGACGCAGGTCAAGGAGGCAGCAGGCGTGCTTGGGTGGTCAACCGAACCGCCCGGTGACGAAATTCCGTGTGCGCGTATCCTTGGGCGCCGTGAAAACCTGCCCGGCCATGTCAAATTCGACGAGCTCGCCCAAGTACGTGAAGGCGACATAGTCGGACACCCGAGCCGCCTGTTGCAAGTTGTGGGTCACGATGGCGACCGTATGGTCTGCTCCAAGATCGAGGATCGTCTGCTCGATCTTGGCGGCTGAGATCGGGTCGATCGCGGAACACGGCTCATCGAGCAGCAGCACATCGGGCTGCAGGGCGATGGCGCGAGCGATGCACAGGCGCTGCTGCTGGCCGCCCGAAAGCTCGGTGCCGTGTTTGCCGAGCCTGTCCTTCACTTCCTCCCATAGAGCCGCGCGGCGCAGCGCCGACTCCACTGCGACCTCCAGATCGGCCTTTGCCAAGCGCCGATGCAATGCGACACCGAAGGCGACGTTCTGGTAGACCGACATCGGAAACGGCGACGGCTTCTGGAACACCATGCCGATGCGCAGCCGCAGCCCTTCGACGTTCTGATGCCTGCCCAGGATATCCTCGCCATCGAGCAGGACCTCTCCGTCCACGCGTTGGCCGGGATGAAGGTCGTGCATGCGGTTCAATACGCGCAGCAAAGTCGATTTGCCGCAGCCTGATGGCCCGATGAAGGCTGTCACGCGGTGTTCATGGATCGGCACCGAGACGTCCTTGAGCGCACGATGGCCGTTCTCGTAGTAGAAGTTCAGCTTGTGCACGCTGATCTTCTCACGCGGCGACAACGAGTCTGGTGGCAGTGAATCCCTTTTGACACTTGGCGTGATCGTGGGGGACATCGTGCGCTCCTGCTTCAAGGCATAGTCGGGGGAAATGGCCGAAGGGTTCGACGCCAGGCGTCCTCCGGGCTGTCTGACGTCGATGAACCCTAGCGTTCCAAGGTCAACACGAATGTCCGGGTTGGATTGGTGATGTCCGGCGCTTCGACATCCTCCGGCTCGACGGCCGGCGTGCCGGGCTTCGGAATGGTGAACGCCTTGCGATTCAACAAACCGGCCATGGTGTCGATACCCGTGCGATACTGGGTGCGCTCGCATTCGATGACGGCGCCAATGCGTGTGTGGTTGCGCGCACCGTCGGAGTTCTCGCCGCGGCTGACGCCATAGTAGTCGAAGAAGGCTACAAGCTGGGAACAGCGCTTCTTCAGCCATGCCGCCCGCTCCGGCGTCATCGGCTTGGCTGGCGCCTGCATCGGGGTTTGCGGGTCGACCAGTGCGGCGACAGGTTGGGCGGAGGCGTCGCTCGCGACACCTGCCGCCAGCATCGCGGCCAGCAGTCCCATCGATGTCAGTCGATGGTGATGGTGGCATATGCAACTATAGATAGCACGTTCCGCGGAACGACTCCGCCGGACATCGCCGTCGAAAGCCCTGCAATTGCTGAACACTTGGCGATCTTGAACACCATGTCAGACTCCATGAAAGAAGCGTTACATCGCGCTTTCTGGCATATTGGAAGAAACCCGAGACTTTCGCCGGGACAGCTGTCGCGCGTTTCGGCCACGCCCAAGCGGCGATGGATTTATGGGAAAGGCGCCCTGATCACCTTGAGGCAGAGCAACTATAAGATGTGCACTGTCACGGCACGCAAACATGCCTGTAAGAGACCTGTCGCCCGATGTCTCATGTGCCCCCATTCGCGGCACATCCCGCTGGCGGCATCACGCAATGTTCACATTGGGCGAGGAATTATTCTGACCTGCATCAAGGGACGTGCCGCGGCATTGATCTATCGATCATCCAGAGAACAGGTGAACGGATGACCAAGAAAGTCCAGATTGTCCAAGAGCTCGGCGACAGTTCCTTGCTGGTGCCAACGTTACTGGCCGACGCCTTGGCCGCGAACGATAGGCTGAAACTCGGCCTCACCTTGTTACAAGAGGCAGCGGCGCACGCGGCCAACCCCGCCCGCGCGGTGAATTCGTTGGCAACCGAGCGCCGCGCGGCGGGCCTTGGCGACCCGCAGTTCGATGCGACCGTTGTGGGAGCGCAAGCGCTGGCGCCCGATCGCCTGCACATCCCGGGTGCCCGGACCTTGGTGACCGGTTTGGCATGCGACCTCGACAGCATGCTTGCCCCCCTGCGCGCCGCGAGCTCGCCTTCCTTCGCAGAACTCGATCGCCGTTGCACCACGGTGCTCGATGCCTTGCCCAAGGCGGAGCGCGACGAGCTGGCGCCGCGTGACATTCAGGCGATGGCCTCAGCCCGCCGCGACGGCCCCGACAGCCTGCATCTTGTTGTCATGGACACCCACAAGGCGATCAACGCCTTGGCGGCCGAGTCGGCTCTGGAGGAGATCGACGGTGCGCACGTCCATCACGTCGATCCCGCCGACCGGCCTCGCATAAAGGCCTTCATGGCCGGCTTGCAGCGCACAGCCGTCCTGGCCTTCGGCCATCCGGGGCTCGGCACCAGTGCCGTGCGGTCCAACGGACGGCTCATCATACAAAACGACATCGGTGAGACAGAGGCGCATGTGCTGGTCGTGCATGTCTCAGACGACACCGTCACCATCACGTACACCGACGTGCATCGCGGGCGCGCCCGGTTCTTCATGGCGATGTTCGACGGTGTCGATTGGAGTCCCCTCGCCGAGAAGGCCGCGCACGGCATGGAAGACGATGTCTTCTACCTGATCACCGGCCGTCGCGCTTTCACCGACGAGGCGGCGATGCTGGGCTTCCTGGAGTACCTTGGGTCGCGCCTGGTGTTCCTGATCGACTGGAACAAGGCACGCAAGTCGCTGCAGACCTTCGCCGGCAAGCACGAGGTCGTCGACATCCTGAGCTGGGCTGCGGCGCACGACCATGGCCACCGCGCTTTCCTCGAGCTTGGAGGCGCCGATCTCGTCTACGAGGCCGTCCGACGCACCGCCGTCGGCCGCATTCCCTACGGTGCCCGCCTCGATGCAACGCTGGGCTCGGCGGAGTGCGCAAAGTTCCTGAGGCGGGTGCTGCGCCAGACCAGCGAAGGTTTGCGCGCCGGCCGCTCGCTGCGTTTGATCCGCGACGAGATCCAGGCCGAGCTGGCACAGTTGTTCGACACGGCGGAGGCGGCCGTGCTGACGCTGCTGGTGCGCCACCTCGGCGTCACGCGGACGCTCGCATCGGCCATTGCCGGACGGGTTGGCGGCGCAGGCGACGCCTCGGCCGCCGAGCGCGCCTGGCTCGCGGGCCGCGCCAAGCAGATGGAGGAGAAGGCCGACCGTCTCACCGTGCAGGCCCGCGAGGTATGCGCGCGTATCCAGGGCGGCGAGATGCTGCGCCTCGCCGTCGACGAGGTCGAGAACGCGACCGATGCGCTCGATGAAGCAGCCTTTCTGTGGAGCCTCGCCCCGCCCGGCGATCCCAAGGCGAGTTACGCGGCGCTCGCCGATCTGGCGGACATCGTCGTGGACAGTGTCAGTCAGCTCGTCCGCGCCGCCGAGGCCGCTTCGCGCCTGCCTCAGGGCGAGCGCCTCGACGCGGCGGCGTCGTTGCAGGCGATCGATGCCGTTACGCTGGCCGAACGACGCGCCGATGCGGCGGAGCGCACCGCGATCGGCGCTCTGATGAGCATGCCCGCGGCCGACGCCCGGTCGCTGGTGCTGGGCCTCGAGCTTGCGCGCGCGCTCGAGGGCGCAACGGATCATCTTGCGCACGCCGCTCTTTCTTTGCGTGACCGTGTGCTCGAGGAGCTGTCGCGATGACCCGAGAACCCCTTTTTATCGCCAGTGGTTTTTCATCTCCGGCCGTCACGCCTGAGCTGGCCGGCTCCAAGGCCACCGAGCTTTGGCACATGGCGAAGCTCGGACTCGACGTGCCGCCGGCCTTCGTGCTGCCCACCACCCTCTGCGCCGGTGCGAATGCGGGGGAGGGCGCAGCGCTCGCGGCCGTGGAAAATGCCCTCGCCAAGGGCATCGCCTGGCTGGAGGAGCGCACCGGGCGGCGTTTCGGCGACAGCCGTGCGCCGCTTCTGGTCTCCGCGCGCTCAGGGGCGGCCGTCTCCATGCCCGGCATGCTGCAGACAGTGCTCGACATTGGCCTCAACGAAGAGAGCGTGCACGGTCTCATTCGGTTGAACGGCAATCCACGACTCGCCTTCGATTCCTGGCGCCGTCTGATCCAGTCCCATGCCGAGGTGGTGGGCGGCCTGCCTGCCGCGCGCTTTGACCAGGCGCTGGCTGAGATGGTCAAGGGCGAGCAGGTTGAGGGCGAGGCCGAGCTCGATTCCGAGGCCTTGGAGCGGCTCGCCACGGCCTATCGCGACCTTGCCCTGCGCGCGGGCCACGCCGTGCCCGACGATCCCCGCCGGCAGCTCGCCCAGGCGGCGCGCGCCGTCTTCCAGTCCTGGCAGTCGCCGCGTGCCGTCGAGTATCGCCGGCTCAACCGGATCTCCGACGACGGCGGTACCGCGATCACGGTGCAGGCCATGGTGTTCGGGAATTCCGGACCGAGATCGGGCGCCGGTGTGATCTTCAGCCGCAACCCTGCTACCGGCGCGGACGAGCCCTATCTCGACTTCCTGTTCGACGCGCAAGGTGAGGATGTGGTCTCGGGCCGGCGCACGCCGGTCGATGCGAGCCGCCTGCAGGCCCGCCTGCCTGAAGTCGCACGCCGGCTTATCGACGGCGTGAAGCTGATCGAACGCACGCGCCACGACGCACAGGATGTCGAGTTCACTGTCGAGGAGGGACATCTCTATTTCCTGCAGACGCGCAGCGCCAAGCGTACGCCGCTTGCGGCGCTGAGCCTGGCGGTCGCGATGGTACACGAGGGCCTGATCGACCGGCCCACGGCATTGGCGCGGCTGGCCGCGTTCGACCTGTCGGCGCTCGCCGTGTCGCGCTTCGCTGACAACGCGGCGCCAGCCGCCGAGGCGATTTCGGCGGCGCCCGGCGTGGCAAGCGGCCGCGTCGCCTTCAGTTCGGCGCGAGCCAAGGAGCTGGCCCAGGATGGCGCTCCCGTGATCCTGGTGCGTCCCGACACCTCGACCGAAGATGTCGCGGGCTTCGCCGTCGCCAGCGGCATCCTGACGACGGTGGGCGGACGTACCGCTCATGCCGCCGTGGTGGCGCGTCAGCTCGGCAAGGTCTGCCTGGTCGGCTGCCGGGCGCTGGCCATCGACGAGACGCGCGCCGAAGCGACGATCGCTGGTACGCCCCTTCGCGAAGGGGATTGGCTGTCGCTCGATGGCGACGTCGGCACCGTCGTGTTGGGCAAGCGCAACATCGTCTCTCGGCCGCCGGAAGAATTGGCCGAGGTCGAGCGCTGGCGCAGCACCGCCGGAATGTCGCCGGCAGCGGCATGCGGAGGCAACTGAGAAGACCACCAGCGGCGCTTGACCTGCCTCAAACGCCGGCTCTGCGCTTCAGGCACAGTAGAGACGGGTGATGGATATCCGTTCCCCCAGATAGGAGTTTGGACCATGTTTAAGCGTATTCTCAGGGGCTCTGCGGGATTGGTGCTGTTGGCGGCCGCGGCAACGTCGGCCTCCGCGCAATCAAAGTCGGGGGTGAATCTCGGCTCCCTCACTTGTACCGTTGCAGGCGGCGTCGGCTTCGTATTCGGCTCCTCCAAGGAGCTCACCTGCCTGTTCAGTCGAAGCAATGGCGTTGCCGAGCGCTACGTCGGTACGATCAAGAAGTTCGGCGTCGACATCGGCTTCACCAAGGAAGCGCAGATGGTCTGGCTCGTCTTGGCTCCCGGCAATGTCGGGACCGGCGCCCTGACCGGCTCCTATGCCGGCGGAACTGCGTCGGCCACGGTGGGAGTGGGCGCCGGCGCCAATGTGCTGGTAGGCGGCAGCAACAAGCAGATCTCCCTGCAGCCCGTGAGCGTGGAGGGCAGCATCGGCCTCAACGTCGCGGCCGGCATCGGCGAAGTCGACTTGCGTTATGTGAAGTAGCGTCGTTGCGTCTTCGTCCGTAGTTCCATCGCGGTGTGGCCTCATGAACGATCTCCGCGACATCGGCGCGGCGTCGGTCGCGCAACCCGTCCGTCAGGATCAAGTGCCAGGTGCAGCATTGGTTCTCGCGCCGACGCCGCAGCGTGCGATCGCCAGGCCCGCCGCTGCGGACGTCGGGCGTTGGTTGCGACGGTTGCTCCTCGGTCTGCTCGTCGCGGCCCTCGCGGCGGTCGGAGGAACCTACTGGTGGCTGCACCGGGCGCCCCCGCTGCCGGCCGGAATCGCCTACGGCAATGGCCGGCTGGAAGCCGATCCGATCGATATTGCCACCAAGTTCGCCGGTCGCATCCTGGAGCTGCGCGTCGAGGAAGGGGACATGGCGAAGGCGGGCCAAGTCCTCGCCATCATGGATACCAGAGACCTCGACGCCTCGCTCAAGAAGGCCGAGGCGCAGGTCGAACAGGCCAACAAAGCGATCGCCGAAGCCAATGCAAACGTCGCCCAGATGCATACGCAGGTGGTGCTGGCCCAGCAGCAAATGGAGCGCGCCGAGACCCTGCTGAAGAACGGTTGGATCACCCGCGAGCTGTTCGACCAGCGCCGTCAGCAGCTCGAAGGCGCGCGGGCGGCCGAGCTGGCAGCCAATGCCCGGGTGCTCGCCGCCGAAGCCGTGCTCAATGCCGCCCAACACGACGTCGAGCTCTACAAGGTCAACATCGCCGATAATACGCTGATGGCCCCCAAGAATGGGCGCATCGAATATCGCATCGCCAATGTCGGCGAAGTCCTGCCCGCCGGCGGCAAGGTCTTCACGATGCTCGATGTCGGCTACGTCTACATGGACATCTACCTGCCGACCGCGATGGTCGGCCAAGTCCATGTCGGCAACGACGCGCGCATCGTGCTCGACGCCCGGGCCGACCGGCCCATCCCGGCGAAAGTGAGCTTCATCGCCTCGCAGGCGCAGTTCACACCCAAGATGGTTGAGACCAAGACCGAACGCGACAAACTGATGTTCCGCGTGCGGGTGCGCATCGACCAGAGCCTGTCGCGCGCCCACGCCGACGCCGTGCACAGCGGGTTGCCGGGCGTGGCCTATGTCAGGTTCGACGACAAGGTGGAGTGGCCGGAGCGCCTGCAAGGGAGGCCGTAGGGATGTCCGCCCCCGGCGCCTTCACCGTCCGCATCGACGGCGTCAGCCACCATTACAACAGCGTGGCGGCACTCGACGGCGTCACGCTCGACATCCCCGCCGGGCTCGTCACCGGGCTGATCGGGCCGGACGGCGTGGGCAAGTCGTCGCTGCTGGGCCTCGTCGCCGGCGCCAAGCGCATCCAGCAGGGCCGCGTCGAGGTGCTGGGCGGCGATATGGCGAGCGTCCGCCATCGCCGCGCGATTTGCCCGCGCATTGCCTACATGCCGCAAGGCCTGGGCAAAAACCTCTATCCCGAGCTCAGCGTGCGCGAGAACATCGACTTCTTCGGTCGCCTGTTTGGCCAGGATCGTCACGAGCGCGCTGCACGGATCGACGAGCTGCTGGGCGCCACGGGGCTGGCCGATTTCCGAGACCGCCTAGCACGGCAGCTCTCGGGGGGCATGCGCCAGAAGCTCGGCCTGTGCTGCGCCCTGATGCACGATCCCGACCTGCTTATCCTCGACGAGCCCACCACGGGTGTCGATCCGTTGTCGCGCCGGCAGTTCTGGCAACTGGTCCAGCGCATGCGCGCGCGCCGGCCCGGCATGACCATTCTCGTGGCGACGGCCTACATGGAGGAAGCGGAAAGCTTCGATTGGCTCATCGCCATGAATGCCGGCCGCGTGTTGGCGAGCGGCGCGCCTACACAGCTCAAGGCAGAAACCGGTGCGGCCACGATCGAGGAGGCCTTCATTCGCCTGCTGCCCGACGGGCTAAGGGACGCCCATCGCGAATTGAAGATTCCACCGCGGGGCGCCTTCGATCATGAACGCGTCATCGTCGCGCATGGTTTGACGCGCCGCTTCGGCGACTTCGTCGCCGTCGACCATGTCGATTTCGACATCGAGCGCGGCGAGATCTTCGGCTTCCTGGGCTCCAACGGTTGCGGCAAGACCACGACCATGAAGATGCTGACCGGTCTCTTGCCGGCAAGCGACGGCACCGCGGCGCTGTTCGGACGATCCATCGATGCAACCGACCTGGGCTTGCGGGCTCGCGTCGGCTACATGTCGCAGTCCTTCTCGCTCTACACCGAGCTCACGGTCCAGCAGAACCTCGACCTGCACGCCCGTCTTTTCCATCTGCCGGCGAAGCCGGCGCGGCGTCGCATTGAAGAGCTGATCCGGCGCTTCGGGCTTGGCGAGTATGTCGGGCAGCTTACCTCGACCCTGCCGCTGGGAATCCGCCAGCGCCTATCGCTCGCCGTAGCGATCGTTCATCAACCGGATCTGCTGATCCTCGACGAGCCGACGTCGGGTGTCGACCCGATCGCCCGCGATGCCTTCTGGGAGCTCCTGATCGATCTGTCGCGCAACCAGGGCGTCACGATCTTCGTGTCCACACATTTCATGAACGAGGCGTCGCGTTGCGACAGGATCTCGCTGATGGATGCGGGCCGTGTGCTGGCCACCGGCGCCCCGGCGACCCTGGTGCGGCAGCGCGACGCCGAGGACCTCGAGGACGCGTTCGTGGGCTATCTCGAGGAGGCGGCGCAAGCGCGGGCGACGACACCGGGCGAATCTCCCTTGGTCGAGCGGCCGCGCCTCGCGGCGCCATCTGCCGCGAACCCGTCACGGCTGTTCAGCGTGCGCCGGATGCTGGCCTTCACGGTTCGCGAATCCCTGGAGCTCCTCCGTGACCCGATCCGACTGGCGTTCGCGCTCGGCGGCACGGCCTTTCTCATGCTGGTGTTCGGATTCGGCATCACCACGGATGTCGACTCGCTCACCTTTGCTGTGCTCGATCGCGACAACACCTACGAAAGCCGCGCCTATGTCGAAGAGCTGCGCGGATCGGCCTATTTCCGGGAACAACCGCCGCTCAAGGACGCGGCCGATCTGCAGGATCGCCTCAAGAGAGGCGAGGTCACCGCCACCGTCGAGATCCCGCCGGGCTTCGGCCGTGACGTGAAGCGGCTGCGACAGACCGAGGTCGGTGTCTGGATCGACGGGGCCATGCCGTTTCGCGCCGAGACCATCCGGGGATACGTCCAGGGTCTTCATCAGCAGTATCTCGCCGACCGTGCGATCCGGGGTCATGCGGCGAATGCCAAAGGCACCTCGGCGGCCAGCATCGAAGTCAGGTTCCGCTACAACCAGGACTTCGACAGCGTCTACGCCATGGTGCCTGCGATGATCGCTTTTCAGCTCGCGTTCATTCCCGCCATTCTCATGGCGCTCGCCGTCGTTCGGGAGAAGGAGCTGGGATCGATCGTCAATCTCTACGTCACGCCGGTTACCCGCCTCGAATTCCTGGTGGGCAAGCAGCTTCCCTACATTGCGGTCGCGATGATCAGTTTCGCGATGCTCTTCCTGATGGCACTCTTCGTCTTCGACGTGCCGCTGAAGGGCAGCTTCCTGCTGCTCGCACTGGGCGCGCTGGTCTATGTCACAACGACGACCGCCTACGGGCAGGTGATCTCGGCTTTCACTGGCACCCAGATCGCGGCGCTGTTCGGCACTGCGATCCTCACCGTGCTGCCGGCGACGATGTTCGCCGGCATGCTGGTCCCGGTCTCTTCCATCACCGGCTTCGGCGCCGTCCTCGGACACCTGTTCCCGATGACCTATTTCCTGCCTCTGAGCGTCGGGACCTTCACCAAGGGGCTGGGCTTCGTCGACCTTTCCGGCCAGCTGCTCGCTCTCGCGGCGTTCGTGCCGGCGTTCACGCTGCTCAGTCTCGTGCTGCTGCGCGGCCAGGAGAAGTGATCGCCGTGCGCACCCTGTCCACGATCTTCTGGCTGGCCACCAAGGAGCTGCGCAGCTTCTTTCGTGACTGGGTCCTATTCGGGCTGGTCATCTACTCGTTCTCCCTGGCCATCATCGCCCAGGCCCAGGGCAATACGCAGGAGCTGCACCATGCCTCGATCGGCATCGTCGACGAGGATCGTTCCGAGCTCTCACGCCGTATCACGCGGGTGTTCATGCCGCCGTACTTCAAGACGGCACAGCCGGTCGAGCTCGCAGAAGTCGATCACCTGATGAACAACGGTCGCTTCACCTTCATCGTCGACATTCCGGCACACTTCGAACGCGATGTACTGAGCGGCCGCAGGCCCGCGCTGCAGGTCGCCGTCGATGCGACGGCCGTGATGCAGGCGGGCATCGGCGCAGGCTATATGCAGCGGATCATCCAAACGGAAATCGACGATTTCGTCTCCCGCAGCGTCGACTCGCGGCCACCGCCCGTCAACCTCGCGACGCGCATCGCCTTCAATCCCAATGTCGCCACCGCCTGGTTCGCCAGCGTCATGGGCATTCTCAACAGCGTGACGATGCTGGCGATCATCCTGGCGGGAGCGGCCGTGGTGCGCGAGCGCGAGCACGGCACCATGGATCACTTGCTGGCCATGCCGGTCAGCCCCTTCGAAATCGCCATGTCGAAAATCCTCGCCAACGGCCTGGTCATCACCGTCGCGGTGGGCCTGTCGCTCTACCTCGTCGTCAGCCGGCTGCTGGCCGTTCCCCTCGCCGGATCCGTGCCACTGTTCATGGCCGGTGTTGTGCTCTACCTGTTCTTCGCCACGGCCGTCGGAATATTCCTGGCGACCATCGCCCGCACCATGCCGCAACTGGGCTTGTTGTTCCTGCTGGTGGCGATCCCCTTGAACATGCTGTCGGGCAGCAACACGCCGCTTGAAAGCATGCCGCCCTTCCTGCGCGCGATCATGCAGACCTCACCCTCGACCCACTTCGTGTCGTTTGCCCAGGCCATTCTCTATCGCGGGGCCGGGTTCGATGTGATCTGGCCGGAGTACCTGGCGGTTGCTGCAATGGGCTGCCTGTTTCTCGGCCTGGCACTGCTGCGCTTCCGCAGCGTCGCCGTCCAGAGTTAGCGGAATTGCAACGTTGCCGGCTGAATATGCCAGAACTCGGGAGAAGTGTTGTGCCAGATCATGCTCCAGCGGCCGTATCCGCGCGAGTTTTGCGCGATAGAGGAGAGGCAGCTATGAGCGACCACAGCTTGCGTCAGAATATCCCGCACGATCCCCCGTCGGCCGCTCCGGTGCCCGCCGCCCGAGACTCCGACGTCGTCACCGCCCTGTCGGACATCACCGACCGATCGCTACATGCCGCGCTGGCACGGTTCACCCTGGGCCTGTCGCCGGCAGCCATCTCCGCAGCCTATCTCGATTGGCTGGTCCATCTGATCGCAGCACCCGGGAAACGCCTTCAATTGGCCGACAAGATGGCGCGCAAGTCGATGCGCTTTGCCGCCTTCGCCGCGCAGCAGGCGCTGCAGCCGGGCAAGGCCGCAGCCGTCATCGAGCCGTTGCCTCAGGATCGTCGCTTCGCGGCCGACGTCTGGCAGCACCCGCCGTTCAACCTCTTCTATCAGGGCTTCCTGCTGCAGCAGCAATGGTGGCACAACGCCACTTCGGACATACGCGGTGTGACGCGCCATCATGAGGATATCGTCAACTTCGGCGGTCGCCAGCTCCTCGACATGTTCTCACCCTCGAACTTCTTGCCGACAAATCCCGAGCTTCTGCAGCGGACCTTGCAGAGCGGCGGCCAGAACTTCCTTCTCGGCTGGCAGCACCTGTTCGAGGATTGGGAAAGGGCGATCAGCGGTAAGAAGCCGGTCGGCAGCCAAGCCTACGAGATCGGCCGCAGCATCGCCGCGACTCCGGGCAAGGTCGTCTTTCGCAATAGGCTGATCGAGCTCATCCAGTACGAGCCGGCAACCGAGCAGGTCCATGCCGAGCCGGTGCTGATCGTACCGGCTTGGATCATGAAGTACTACATTCTCGACCTGTCGGCGCAGAATTCCCTGGTGCGATATCTCACCGGCCAGGGTTTCACGGTGTTCATGATCTCCTGGAAGAACCCCGATGCCGAAGACCGCGATCTCAGCATGGAGGACTATCGTCGCCTCGGGGTGATGGCGGCGCTCAACGCCATTGCATCGATCGCTCCCGAGCGACAGGTGCACGCCATGGGCTACTGCCTGGGCGGGACGCTGCTTGCGATCGCGGCGGCCGCAATGGCGCGCGACGGCGATACTCGACTCAGGACCATGACCCTGCTCGCGGCGCAGACCGACTTCAGCGAAGCCGGGGAACTGATGTTGTTCATCGACGAAAGCCAGATCGCCTTCCTCGAGGACATGATGTGGGAGCAGGGTTTCCTGGACGCCAAGCAAATGGCAGGAGCTTTTCAGATGTTGCGCTCCAACGACCTTCTATGGTCGCTGGCATTGCGGCGCTACCTGATGGGCGAACGCGAGCCTCTCAGCGACCTCATGGCCTGGAACGCCGACGCCACGCGCCTGCCCTATCGCATGCATTCCGAGTACCTGCGCCGCTTGTTCCTCGACAACGATCTCGCCGAAGGCAGGTACATGGTCGATGGGCGTCCTGTTGCGCTGACCGACATCAGAGCGCCGGTATTTGCCGTCGGCACGGCCTGGGATCACGTGGCGCCCTGGCGCTCGACCTACAAGATCCATCTATTGGCCGATACCGAGGTCACCTACCTGCTGACCAACGGCGGCCATAATGCCGGCATCGTATCGGAAGTCGGCCATGCCGGGCGCCACTATCAGGTCATGACCAAGAAGGCTGAAGATCGCTACGTCGATCCCGAAACTTGGCTGGCCATCGCGCCGCGGCACGATGGATCGTGGTGGCCGACTTACGGTGCCTGGATCAAGGCGCATTCCGACGGCTTGGTCCATCCTCCGCCGATGGGCAGCCCGTCACGCGGCCTTGCACCGCTCTGTGATGCGCCAGGGATCTATGTGCTGCAGGACTGAGTGAACCGACCGGTGATCTCAGCTCCGGTCGGTCACTAGACTAGAACACCTTGTTTGCCTGCGGCCGGTGCCTGTTGCTGAGCTTGAAGCCCGAGCGCTCCGCCTTGCGCGGATCGCGCACCCAGATCTCGCGGTTGGGATGCAACCCGCCGCCGCGCGTGGCGGGCACGGCGGTGCTGCGCGCGCGGTGGAGCAGGCGGGTGTCGGCCGCGCCGCAGTTGGGATGGATGCCGCCGTTGCCGGCGACGATCTTCTCCCAGGCCGCCTTGCGCTTGGCGAGGGTGGTCGGGTCGGCGAGCGCCGGGCAGTTCAGCTCGTTGGTGTTGAGATCGACGACGATCTCGTCGCCGTTCTCGATGAAGGCGATCGGGCCGCCCAGCGCGGCTTCGGGGCCGACATGGCCGATCACCAGGCCGACCGAGCCGCCCGAGAAGCGGGCATCCGTCATCAGGCCGACGACGATGCCGCGCTCGCGGCAGAGCGTCGTGATGCGCGACGTCGGGTCGAGCATCTCCGGCATGCCCGGCGCGCCGCTCGGCCCCTCGTAGCGCACGATGACCATGTCGTGGTTCTGGAACTGCCCGGGCGCCTGGTCGAGGGCGTCGAGCAGGTCCTGCTCGCCCTCGAAGACGCGGGCCTTGCCGCGGAAGGTGTTGTTCTCCAGGCCGCCCTCGACGCCCGCGAGCTTCAGGATGGCGGAGAAGTCCGGCGACAGGTTGCCGCCCAGCACGCGCAAGCCGCCCGTCGGCTTGTAAGGCTTGTCGACGGTGTAGATCACCTTGCCGTCGGCATGCTTGGCGCCCAGCCGCTTGACCTGGGCCGCCAGCGTCTCGCCGGTGCAGGTCATCACGTCGCCGTTGAGCAGGCCGGCGTCCAGGAACTCGCGCACGATCACCTGGATGCCGCCCACATTGTCGATGTCGACCATCGAATACTTGCCGTAGGGGCGCGCGTCGGTCAGCACGGGCACGACGTGCTGGGAGAGGTAGTTGAACTCCTCCGGCGTGATGATGTCCTTCCAGAAGTCGGCATAGCCCGCGGCGCGCGCGATCTCCGGCGCGTGCAAGGTCACGTTGGTCGAGCCGCCGATCGCCATCGCCACGATCGTGGCGTTGCGCAGCGAGTCGCGCACGACGATGTCGCGCGGCTTGAGGTCCTTGGCCATCAGGTTCTCGAGATGGCCGACCAGCTCCTTGGGGAACTCGTTCACCCGGCGCGGATCGTCGGACGGCGGCGCCACCATGTGCAGAGGCTGCATGCCGACCACGCCGATGAAGGTCTGCATGGTGTTGTAGGTGAAGATGCCGCCGCAGCTGCCGATGCCGGGGCAGGCATGGCAGGCGATGTGATGGCGAAACTCGGCGTCGGGATGGCCCGCGACCTGATAGGCGGTCACGAGGTCGATCGGCTCGCCCGTCTTGGGGTCGGTGCCGGGGTGGATCGAGCCGTCCGACATGATGATGGCCGGCCGGTTGTGCTCGAGCAACGCGGCCAGCGTGCCGACCGGCGGCTTGTCGCAGGCGACGACGGCGATGGTGCCGGCGAGGCCGGTGGCGCTGAGATGCTCGCACAGCGCGTCGTTGGTGACCTCGCGGCCGATCAGCGAGTAGCGCATCTCGCGCGTGCCGTTGCGGATGCCGTCGGAGGTGGCGATCGTGTATTCGGGCTGGACCAGCCGGAGCTTGAGCTGGCCCTGTCCGGTGCCGACGCGGCCCTTGAGCTCGTTATGGATGGCGTCGACCTTCGACATGACCCCGAGGTAGCACTGGCTGTCGCCCTTGGTGCCGACGACGCCGACCGACGGCTCGTGGATCAGGTCGATATCGGTGCCCAGCGCGCGCGCGACGCCGATCGACTGCGAGCTGCGGCCGGGATGGCGGTCGATGAGGACGGTGCGCGAGGTCATGGCAAAGGCCCTTGGCATGGTGAGGCTGAGGTCGGGGCGGGAAAATGCGCCAGCCGGCCTGGACCTGCAACCGGTCAAAATGGCCGGCCGGGAGGGCCCAAAATACCGCTGGGCGGGCCTTTCGGCCTAGGACCGCGCGATCTTGAGCTCGTCGCGGCAGGCCTTGCTGAAGGCGAACAGCGGATCGAGGTCGCCGGCGGGGGCGATTTCCGCGAACAGCCGGACGTCCTTGTTGGGCGCAAAGTAGGTCGCGCCGATCTGGGTCATGACCTTTTCCGCCTCGAGCAGGGTCGCGGGACTTCCGAACAGGCGGATCGTGCTGACGATGGCATAGAGATGGACGAGCTTCGCCGGGTCCTCCAGCTCATGCTCGAAGGCATCGACGAACAGCCGCGAGGCTTCGCTGATGAACTCGCCATAGAGTTCCTCGCGGCGAGCGCGGTCGTGCATGCGTCGCGCCGCCCGCGCCTGCGAGATCTGGGTGATCCAGGTCGAGACGAACGACGCCAGGGCACCGATCGCCGATCCGGCCAGCGCGGATAGGACAGGAATTAGGGATTCGTCCATCGGCTGAAACTAGGCCCGCCACGCTGATCGGATCGACTGGCTGAAGGCCGAAGGCACCCTGTGCCAAGGTATTGGTCGCCCTCACGTGACGCTGAGCCCGCCATCGACGGCGAGTACCTGTCCTGTCACCCAGTCGGCATCATCGCCGCGTCGAACCATCCCGACGGCGGCGCCCGATTCCAAGTATCGCTTCCGGTCGGGCCTCACGCGACGCTACCGCGCGCTCAAGGGCCGTGAACCGACAAGGCATTGAAAGGACGACGTCATGCCCACCTATGTCCGCTCCCGCGGGCATGAACGCGTCGATTACGATGTGAAGTTGGGTCGGGTCAAAGAGCCAAACACTCGGTGCAGCAAGCTCAGAACTCATCTGTCGTTGACGACGGATACGGCTCTTAATTCTTGACGGGGAGTACGACTGGGTATCACCGTAAAGTATACGCGATCTGACCGAGTCCATCGAGGTTCTTCGGGAGCGTGCCGCGTTGGCTGACATCCTCGGCCATCGTCGCGCGGGTCCGTTCTTGTCGGCCGCGAGGATGGATAGCCGGCTGTCCAGGATGATTGCCAAGAAGCGCGGCGCGTATTTCGGTTGACCGCTTTCAGCTGAAGTCCACGGTCGACAACGCGCGATCCAGCGTTTCGACGATCCGGTCGCACTCGGCACGGGTGATCACCAGCGGCGGCGACATGGTGATCGTATTGCCGTAGCGCCGCCCGCCGACCGACCGGCCGATCAGAAGGCCGTTGTCGCGGCAGAACTCGTGAACGGCGGTGATGGACTGCGGGCTGACCGGCTCCTTGCTGGTGCGGTCCTTGACCAGCTCGACGCCGATCAGCAGGCCCTTGCCGCGGACGTCGCCGACGACCTTGTGCTTCTTCATCAAGGTGCGCAGCCCGTCCTGCAGATAGGCGCCCACGTCGGCGGCGCGTTCGGCGAGTTTCTCGGCCTCCAGGATCTCGATGTTGCGCACGGCGACCGCGGCCGAGACCGGGTGCCCGCCGTAGGTGTTGACCTGCCCGACCTGCCGGTTTTCCGAGGCCTCGCCGTAGAAGCTGTCGAACACGCTGTTCTTCACCACGGTCGCGGCGATCGGCAGGTAGGCGCTCGAGATGCCCTTGGCGATCGCGACGATGTCGGGCGCGACGTCATAGTGCTGGTGGGCGAACATTCTGCCGGTGCGGCCGAAGCCGTTGATCACCTCGTCGACGTGCAGAAGGATGCCGTACTTGCGGCAAAGCTTCTCGACCTCGGGCAGGTATTCGTCGGGCGGCACGGCGACGCCGACGCCGCTCATGATCGGCTCGACCAGCACTTCGGCGACCGACTCGGGGCCTTCGCCCAGGATGGCGGTCTCCATGTTCTTGACGCAGGCCAAGCCGCAGCTCGGATACTCGAGGCCGAACGGGCAGCGATAGCAATGGGGATGGGCGACATGCACGAAGTCGCCCGAGTACGGTTCGAACTTCGCCTTGCGCTCGCCCATGCCGCCGGCGTCCAGGGTCGCAAGAGTGGTGCCGTGATAGGAGAAGTAGCGGCTGATGGTCTTGAAGCGATAGTGCCCGGGATGCTCGTGCTTCATGTACTGGCGGGCGATCTTGAAGCCGGCCTCGTTGGCCTCGGAGCCCGAGTTGACGAAGTAGGTGTGATAGCCGCCGCCCATCAGCTCGTTGATCTTCTCGGCCAGCGCCGCGGCCGGCACGTTCATCGCGGTATGCGGGAAATACGCAAGCTGCCGCAGCTGCTCCGCCGCCACTCCGGCCAGTTCGGCGCGGCCGTAGCCGATGTTGACGCACCACAGTCCGGCCATGGCGTCGAGATAGGCGGTTCCGTCGGCATCGTAGATCGTCGAGCCTTCGGCGCCCGTCACCACGATCTGCTTGGCCTCCAGCGCCTTGTGCTGGACGATGGGATGCAGGACGTTCTTCAGGTCCTGCTGCACGACGGCTTCGCGGATGGCGGGATCGGGTGCGTTGGTGAGTGACATCACGGCCTCTGGCGATCGAGTGGCGGGGCAGCAACCAGGAGACGATATAGACGCGCTGCGTCCGCCGGAAGTGCCGTGTTGGAAGCGGCTTAAGATCTCTCGGTCTGCTCGAAAAGTTCGATCAGACGGGCGAGGTGGTCCAACAGTCCGCCCGGCATGGCCGTCCGGTCGATCAGTCCGGTCGCGATGGCGTGGGCCAACGCGGGTTCATGATCTCGGCTGATGTACCGGACATAGACCTCGCGCGAGTCGCCCTGGTGAAATCGATGGATGAGGTCGTTGAGCTCGAAGCTGTCGAGTTCGCCACGCTCCCATCGCTTGAAGGCCTCGGCCAGCGGAACCAGGGCTTGATGAAGCTCGGCCTCATGAGCCCGCGCGGCGTATTCGCGCAGCAGCCGTTTCAGTCGCTTCGGGATATCGGGCATGGGCGCCTCACCCCCTTTCAGGAGGCTACGACACTCGGGCCGAGCTCCGCCACAGCGAACTCCCGCACGTGAGAGACGAATGACTTCAGCAACAACGGCGTCGGCCGTTGGGTGGGCGTCAGCAAGGCGAAGTCGGCGGTGAGCAATGGTTCGAAAGGCTTGAAGACGACACCCGTTCCCCGATAGCCCCAGGCGCTGATCGCATCGATCAAGGAGACACCGGCTCCCGCCTCGACGAACGAGCAGACCGCGTGGGACACTTGGCTTTCCATCTGCAGTTTCAGCTCGACGCCATGAGCGGCAAACAACGCGTCGATCCGCAGGCGCGACTCGACGCTGTGCGGGTGGGCGACGAAACGCTCTCCGGCAAGGTCGGTCGGCTTGACCGTATCGCGCGCGCAGAGCCGATGTCCCGCCGGCAAGGCACAGACCATCCGCGTCGAGATCAGGCGCTCGCCATGCGCGCCGGCGTGGTTGATCGACAGCATCGAGAAGCCGACGTCGCAGCGCTGGCCCAGCACCATGTCCACGACAGTGCGGGACGAATGCATGGCGAGCGACACATGCGCTTCGGGCCGCGTCTTCAGGTAATCCGCGATCGCGTGCGGCAGGAAGGAGAGGGCGATCGCCGGCGCCGCCGCGATCAGCAAGGTGCCGCGGCGTAGATCCCTGATCTCGTCCGCGGCCCGGGAGATGCGATCGACGCCGACCAGCGAGCGCTGGACCTCCTCATAGAGCGCACGCGCTTCCACTGTCGGATAAAGCCGGCCCTTGACCCGATCGAACAGCTTGAACCGGAGCGACCTCTCGAGGTCAGCGAGAAGCCGCGTCGTCGCCGGCTGCGAGATATGCAGCATCTCGCTGGCGAGCGTGACGGTCTGGCAGAGCATGACCGCCCGAAAAGCCTCTAGCTGGCGTATTTTCACAGGAAAACATCCTATAATAGAATGTTATGGTATGTGAAATATAAAGCATTTCCCTAGCTCTTTTCGGGCACCCATGCTGCCGGAATGAGCCGGATCGCCCCGTTTCACAGGACGCCGTAATTGGGCGCGTTGCGCTTCCTCCTGCGCCGCCTGGCCTTCTCCGCCGCCCTCATCCTCGGCGTCAGCTTCATTCTCTTCGCCCTGATCAACGCCATCGGCAACCCGATCCAGATCCTGCTGTCGGAAACGCCCGGCGTATCCGAGGAGATGATCGCCACCCTCAGCCGGTACTACGGCCTCGACGGCAACTTCATCGACCGCTACGGCGCATGGCTGTGGTCGATCGTGCACTTCGATTTCGGCACCAGCATCATCTACAACCAGCCGGTCGGCGAGCTGCTCGAAGTGTACGGGCTGGAAACGCTGAAGCTCCAGCTGCCCGCGATCCTGCTGTCGACCCTGATCGCGACGGCTGCGGGCGTGATCGCGGCGATGCGGCAGCACGGCTGGGCGGATTTCAGCATCGTCTCGTCGGCCATGCTCGGCCATTCGCTGCCCGGCTTCCTGGTCGGCATCGTGCTGATCCTGATCTTTTCCTACTGGCTGGGCGTGCTGCCCTCCTACGGCGCCTATTCCACGCGCAACCTGATGATGGGCAGCATGGTCATCGACGGGCTGTGGCACATGGTGCTGCCAGTGGCGATGCTGACGGTGTTCAACACCGCCACGCTCACGCTCCTGATGCGGTCCTCGCTGGTCGACGTCTTGCGCCAGGACTACATCACCGCCGCCTGGGCGTCCGGCCTGCCGGCCCGCCGCGTGGTCCTGCACCATGCGCTGCGCAACGCCTTCATCCCGCAGCTGACCTATCTCGGCACGCTGTTCGGGCTGATGCTCGGCACCGCCCCGGTGACCGAGACGGTGTTCACCTGGCCCGGCCTCGGCGCGCTCTACATCACCGCGATCCACCAGCTGGATTATCCCGTGATCATGGGAGTGACCATGGTCATCACGGTCATGCTCGTGGTGGCCACCCTGCTCACCGACATCGCCTATGTCGTGATCGATCCGCGCATCCGGTTGGGCTGACATGGACGCCGACTTCGCCTCCTCCCCGGTCAGCGTCCTCGCCACGCTGCAGCGCCCGCCCGCTGGTGTCTGGCGGCAAGCCTGGCACCGCTTTCGTCGCAACCGCGCCGGCATGATCGGCCTGGTGCTCGTGACCCTGGTGGTGCTGACAGCGATCATCGGGCCGTTCGTCGCGCCCTACGATCCCAACGATAACGCCGCCATGCTGCGCGGCGCCTCCAACGCCGCTCCCAGCGCGCGCAACTGGCTCGGCACCGACCGCAACGGCTACGACGTGCTCAGCCGCACCATCTACGGCGCCCCGACGGCGCTGGCGGTCGGGCTGGGCGCGATGCTGATCGCCTCGCTCATTGGAGTGCTGGTCGGCGGCGTCGCCGGCTACGTCGGCGGCTTCACCGACGAGGCGCTGATGCGCGGCGCCGAGTTCTTCATGGTCGTGCCGGTGTTCGTGGTGATCCTGGCGGTGGTGCGGCTGTTCGGCATCATCGTGGTGGGAACGCCGCTGGAGCGCATTCCCAACTTCAACCTGATGACCATCATCCTGCTGCTGGGCCTGTTTTCGTGGCCCCAGATCGCGCGCATGACGCGCGCCGAATTCCTGCGGCTGCGCCACGCCGAGTTCGTCGAGGCGGCGCGCTGCATCGGCACCACGCCGCGCGAGATCCTGTTCCGCCACATCCTGCCCAACGCGCTGCCGCCGTTGATCGTGCTGGTGGCGCTGGGGATCGGCGGCGCCATCCTGGCCGAGGCGATGGTGAGCTTCCTGGGCTTCGGCGATCCGAAGTCGATCTCCTGGGGCCAGATCCTGTTCTTCAACTACCAGTCCCTGAAGGTGGCGCCTTGGGCCTGCCTGGCGCCCGGCACCGCGATCTTCGTGACCGTCCTTGGTTTCAACCTCCTGGCCGATGGCCTGACCGATGCGTTCAATCCCCGTGTCCGCGCCTGACCCGTCGCCCGCGAAGGCGGGCCAGCCTGGGCCGCTGCTGGCGGTCGAAGGCCTGAAGGTGCACTTCCACACGCGCGACGGCGTGGTGCGGGCGGTCGACGGCGTCGATTTCCAGGTCGGCACCGGGCAGACGCTGGGTATCGTCGGTGAATCCGGCAGCGGCAAGACCGTCGCCAGCCTGACGCTGCTGCGGCTGGCGCCGCCGCCGGCGCGCATCGTCGCCGGCCGCGTCGTGTTCGAGGGCGAGAACCTGCTGCTGCAGCCCGACAAGCGGCTGGCAGAGATCCGTGGACGGCGGATGGCGATGATCTTCCAGAACCCGGCGACCTCGCTCAATCCCATCCTCAGCGTCGGCCAGCAGCTGACAGAGATCCTGCGCTGGCACACCGGCGTGTCGCGCCAGGCCGCGCTCGATCGCGCGGCCGAGCTCCTGACGCTGGTGGGCATCAGCGATCCGGCAGCGCGGCTGCGGCAGTATCCGCATGAGCTCAGCGGCGGCATGAAGCAGCGCGTCGGCATCGCCCGTGCGCTCCTGTGCGAGCCGGCACTGCTGCTGGCGGACGAGCCGACGACGGCGCTCGACGTCACCATCCAGGCGCAGATCCTCGACCTGCTGGCCGATCTGCGCCAGCGGCTCTCGATGTCGATGGTGCTGGTGACGCACGACATGGGCGTGGTCGCGCGCATGGCCGACCGTATCACGGTGATGTACGCCGGCCGCGTCTGCGAGACCGCAGACGCCGACACGATCTTCAACGCGCCCCAGCATCCCTACACGCGGGCCCTGCTGGAGAGCGTGCCGCGCATCGACCACAGCTACAGCGGCGCGCGGCGCGTGCTGCCGAGCATCGCCGGGCGGCCGCCGGACCTGCTGCATGCGCCGCCGGGCTGCCGCTTCCACGACCGCTGCCCGGAAGCCGCACCCGAATGCCGCCGCACCATGCCGCGCGAGCATCTCGTAGCGCCGGGCCACAGTGTCAGCTGCCTGCGCCGCGGCTCGCCGGGCGAGGAAACGCCATGACGGCGCTGCTCGAGGTTCGTGGACTGCGCAAGCATTACCGTGCTGTCAGACGCGGCCTCAGGCGCCTGTTCGCGCGGCAGCAGACCGGCACCGTGCGCGCGGTGGACGACGTCTCCTTCGTGCTGCAGGCGGGCCAGACGCTCGGCCTGGTGGGCGAGAGCGGCTGCGGCAAGACGACGACCGCCCGCAGCATTCTCGATCTCGTGCGCGCCGACGCCGGCGAAGTCCGCCTCGATGGGCAGGATGTCCGGCCGGTCCTGGCGGGAACCGACCGCGCCGCCATGCTCGCTGTGCGCCGGCGCATGCAGTACGTGTTCCAGGATCCGTACCTCTCGCTCAATCCGCGCTGGACGATCAACGAGGCGCTGCGCGAGCCGCTTCGGGTGCACGCGCCGCAGCACCAGCGCGACTGGGGCGACCGCATCGCCACCCTGCTGGAGAGGGTGGGGCTCGAGCCGCGCAACGGCGTGCGCTACCCGCACGAATTCAGTGGTGGCCAGCGCCAGCGCGTCGGCATCGCCCGCGCGCTCGCGGTGGAGCCGGACGTGGTGCTGCTGGACGAGCCGGTGTCGTCGCTCGACATCTCCGTGCGGTCGCAGATCCTGAACCTGCTGGCGGCCCTGCAGGACCAGCTCAGCGTCGCCTACCTGTACATCTCGCACGACCTGAGCTCGGTGCGCTTCATCTCGACCCATGTGGCGGTGATGTATCTCGGCCGCATCGTCGAGATCGGCGCCGTCGACGAGATCTTCGCGCGGCCGCGCCATCACTATACCGCGGCCCTCATCAGCGCCATTCCGGTGCCGAGTCCCGGCGCCGTCGACCAGCGCGTGCATCTGCGCGGCGAGGTGCCGAGCGCCATGAACCGCCCCGCCGGATGCCCCTTCCATCCCCGCTGTGCCGCCGCCCTGCCGATCTGTCGCGAGCAGGTCCCTGTGCTGCAGCCGATGGGACCGAATACCCAGGCCGCCTGCCACAACCCTGCATGATCGATTGGAGTTTGCCCATGAGCACCAGGTCTTCCTCGAACGTCACGCCGAGCCGTCGCACCGTCCTGCAGGCCTCGCTCGCCAGCGCGCTCACCGCGGTGGCGGGGCCGGGCAGGGCAGCGACGCCGTTCTTCAAGCTCTACATGATGATCCCCAACAACCAGCCGGCCCGCATGGTGTGGGGCACGCTGGCGGCGGCGCAGATGTCGCGCATCGGCATCGACGTGGTGTCGAGCTTCGCGCCGTTCACGGTGATCGGGCCGCGGCGCGCGAAGGGCGACGGCAAGACCCACGTCGATGGCGGCTGGGACTGCTATCTCGAGCGATACCTTTATTCGTCGATCAAGCCGTCGCCCTACGCCTTGTTCGGCAGCACCGAGATGCCGCCCAACGGCCAGAATTTCTACTACGTCGATGACAAGGAGATCGACCGCTCGCTGCGCGCCGTCGACAGCAGCCTGAACGAAGCCGACCGGCTGAAGGCCTACCACGACTTCGAGAAGCGCTGGTACGACATCCAGCCGATGACGATCCTGTTCTACCCGCAGGACGTGGTCGCGGTGAACCCGAAGCTCAAGGGCTTCGACGCCACCACCTACACGCCGACCTTCTATCCGCAGCCCGAGCGCTGGACGATCGAAGGCGCCGGGGCCGATGCCACGGCGGCCTTCGCCTCCTGGCAGCCGCCGAGCTCGCTCATCCCGATGTACTCCATCGGCTACAGCGATTCGAACGTCTTCGGCCCGGCCTACAACCGCCTCTACGAATACAAGAGCTGGGAAGACAAGACGCTCGTTCCCGCGCTCGCCACCGGCCACACCATGTCCGCCGACGGCAAGCATTGGGTGGTGACGCTGCGTCAGGGCGTGAAGTGGCATTCCGGCGAGGAGTTCACGGCGGAAGACGTGAAGTTCACCTGGGACACCATGATGAACAAGGCGTACGGCTCGCAGCTGCAGGCGGTCTGCGCCCGCGTCTTCGGCGACACCAGCGCCTACAAGGTCACCGGCAAGCACGAGATCACCGTCGACCTGCCAACTTACAGTATCGACTTCCTCAACACGCTGATGGGCGCCTTCGCCATCATGCCGGCGCACGCCTACAAGGACATCAAGCCCGAGGCACTGCGCAGCCACGTCGCCAGCACCTGGCTCGGCAGCTACACGGTCAAGACCTCGGATGGCAAGAGCTTCACGGCCCGCGGCGCCGTCGGTACCGGGCCGTGGATCCCGATGGGCTTCGACCCGGCACGCAAGGCCTATGGCTTCAAGCGCAACGAGGCCTACTGGAAGCCGCATACCGGCAACGTCAAGACGTTCTATGTCGTCAACATCAACGGCACCGATTCGGTGCTGAGCGCGCTGAAGGCCGGCGAGATCGACGCGCACGACCCGATGTACGACATCGGCCCCGTCGTCAGCACGATCGATCCCAAGTGGGGCAAGGTCCTGACCTTCGATTCCTACAAGTGGCAGCACATTTGCTACAACCTCAAGCATCCGGTGTTCGGCCTGGGCATCGAGACCCCGCTCGGCAAGAGCGACCCGTCGCGGGCGGCGGAAGCCGCCGCCTACATCCGCCAGGCCATCAGCCACGCCATGCCGCGCGAGCAGATCGTCAAGGAAATCGCCGGCGGCTACGGCAATCCCGGCACCGTGCCGATGGCCTGGTCGGCGCCGGAATACGACCACGATCTCCTGAAGCCGATCGCCTACGACCTCGATCTGGCGCGCAAGTACATGGAAAAGGCCGGCTACGTTTACTGAAGGAGTGCGTTCGATGCGTAAGACGCAAATGAAGCTCGGACTCTCGATGCGTTACCTCGGCTACCACGACGCCGCCTGGCGTCATCCCGAGGTGCCGCCCGGCGGCGCGACCGACTTCAAGTATTTCCTCAACAGCGCCCGCATCGCCGAGCGCGGCAAGTTCGACATGGTGTTCTTCGCCGACGGCATCGGCATCCGCGCCGACGACAATCCGCCGGGATCGCTGGCGCGCAGCAACCGCAATGCCGAGCTCGAGCCGCTGACGCTGTTGTCGGCGCTGGCGGCCTCGACCAGCCATATCGGGCTCGTCTCGACCGCCTCGACCACCTACAACGAGCCGTTCCACATCGCCCGCAAGTTCGCCTCGCTCGACAATATCAGCGGCGGCCGGGCGGGCTGGAACATCGTCACCTCGTGGTCGGAGCAGGAAGCCTGGAACTTCAGCCGCGACGCGCATCTCGACTACGACACGCGCTACGACCGCGCGAAGGAGTTCGTCGACGTCGTCACCGGCCTGTGGGATTCGTGGGAAGCGGACGCCTTCGTCCACGACAAGGCGTCGGGCCAGTTCTACGACCCCGCCAAGCTCCACGTGCTCAATCACCGCGGCAAGCATTTCTCCGTGCGCGGCCCGCTCAATGCGCCGCCGACTCCGCAAGGACGGCCGATCCTGGTGCAGGCGGGCGCGGCCGAGCAGGGCCAGGAGATCGCCGCGGCCAATGCCGATGTCGTCTACGCCGCCCAGGTCGATCTCGCCGGCGCCAAGGCCTACTACGCCGGCTTGAAGGCGCGCATGGCCAAGTACGGCCGCGCACCGGATCTCCTGAAGGTGATGCCCGCCGTCACCACCATCGTCGGCCGCACGCGGGCGGAGGCGCAGGCCAAGTTCGACCAGCTGCAGGAGCTGATCGATCCGCTGGTCGGTCTCGCCAGCCTGTTCAATGCATTCGGCGATCTTTCCGGCCATCCGCTGGACGGGCCGGTGCCGGAACCGGTCAACGCCAAGGTGCGCAGCATCGCCTACAACATGTGGAACCTCGCCCAGCGCGAGAACCTCACCATCCGCCAGTTCTATCAGAAGAAGTCGGCCGGCAGCGGCGGCCTCCTGCTGAAAGGCACGGCCGAGGACGTCGCCGACGTGATGGAGCAGTGGATCGACGAGGAGGCGGCCGACGGCTTCAACCTCACGCCGACCCACCTGCCGCACGGCGCGGAGGATTTCGTCGAGCTGGTCGTGCCCGAACTGCGCCGGCGCGGCCGCTTCCGCAGCGAATACGAGAGCACCACGCTGCGTGGCAATCTCGGCCTGCCGGAGTACGTCAACCGCCACACCGCGGGTCGCCAGCGCACGGCGCTTGCGAGCGATTAGAACTCCGTCGTCCCGACCGGAGCCGAGCGCAGCGACGCGCAGCGGAGGGACCTTCTCTCCACGACAATCCGCTTATCGTCGAGAGAAGGTCCCTCCACTCCGCGCTTCGCGCTCCGGTCGGGACGACGGATCGACCTAAATCAGCCCGGCGCGCCCAGCATCTCGCGCGACAGCGGCCCGAGGCGCGGCAGGATGTCGTTCTCGGCGGCGAAGTCGCGGCCATAGAGCGCCGACATCAGCCGCACGCCGCTTTCGTGCAGCGGCACCGGCACGCCGGCGAGTGCCGCGAGCCGGATCGTCGGCACCAGGCCGAACGGCACGTCTTCGGTGACGTAGCGGCTGTCGAGCGTGGTCGGGCCGTTCACGTCCGTGGGGCGCTGCGCCAGCGCGTGGGTCATCTCGGCGAGCGGGCCCATCGGTACGTCGAACGACAGATGGAAATG
Source organism: Reyranella soli (assembly GCF_007992495.1). Lineage (GTDB taxonomy): Bacteria > Pseudomonadota > Alphaproteobacteria > Reyranellales > Reyranellaceae > Reyranella > Reyranella soli. The sequence goes on along the minus strand of NZ_BKAJ01000075.1, from coordinate 41,204 downwards.
CTCGTGGATGGTGCGCACCGTGAGGCCAAACGCGGCAGCGATTGCCAGGCGCTCGGCGTCGAGTGTCTCGATCAGCCGCGCGACCGCCGGCGTGATGTGGCGGTTCTGCCCCCAGGCCTCGCCCAGCTCCATGCGGGTGAGGTTGCACAGCGCAATCGCCAGGTGGTTCTGCGGGTTGAGATTGCTGAGAGCGATCGCCAGCAGCCCGTCACGCGCCACGAAGCGGTCGCCGAACAGCGCGCGGCAGACCTCGATGCCCCTCTTGGCCGCGGAGTCCGGCAGGACGGCGACGTCGAGGCGGGCACGGACGGAGCTGACGGTCACCGCATCGGGTGCGGTCTGCCGTCCGGTGGTGACGGTCGTGCCGAGGGCCGCGATCGGCGTGGCGACGCCTCGCTTGTGCAGCAGGCTCGCCAGATAGAGGGCCGCCAGCGACATATGCGAGCTGAACACCACCACCTGCTCGCTGCGCAGGAACGGCGCCGCGGCGTCGAGCACGGGACGATGTCCGTAGCCCGGCACCGCCACCACCACAGCCTCTGCGCCCGCTAACGCGTCGGCGCAGCTTGCCGCTACGCGCGGCTGAAAGCGGCCGACGACGGCACCGGTCGCAACCAGCGGCGCTCCCGCGGCGAGCGTCGCGGTGCGCCGACCGGAGGGGGACCACAGGGCGACGTCGTGCCCATCACGGCACAGGAGGGCGGCGTTTCCATAGGCGATCGCGCCCGCTCCAAGAATGGCAACTTGCACAGGATAATCCTTCGTAGGTGTACTCGGTCGAGCAGGACTTTACCGCGATCCGCTAGAGCAGCTTGTCCAAGGTGACGGGCAAGTCGCGGATCCGCTTGCCGGTTGCGTTGAAGACCGCGTTGGCCACGGCTGCCGCGACGCCCGTGATACCGATCTCGCCGATCCCGCGCGCGCCCAACGGCGACCGTGGATCGGCGATGCCGGTCCACATCACGTCTATCTCGGGCACGTCGAGATGGGAAGGAATGTGATAGTCGGCAAGCGTCGCGTTCATGATCCGCCCGCTTCGCTCATCGAACAACGTCTCCTCGGTGAGCGCCAGCCCCAGGCCCATGATCATCCCCCCCTTGAACTGGCTGGCCGCAGTCTTCGGATTGAGGATCGTCCCGCAATCGAAGGAGCCCAGCAACCGGTCCACGCGGACCTCGCCCGTCACCTTGCTCACGCGCAGCTCGCAGAAGATGGCCGAAGAGCTGTGCATCGCGAATTTCAGCATCTCGAGCGGCGCGCTTCCCGCTGCGCTGACCGTGACCTCGTCACGCGCCGCACGCGCCAGGATCGACCGGTAGCTCTCACGCCGCGACGGATCGTTGATGCCGGCGATGCCTCCATCGACAAGACGGACGTCGCCGGCGCGCAGGCCGGCGATCGGACTGTCGTTGCCGGCGAGGCGCAGTAGTTCGCCTGTCAGCTTTTCCGTAGCCGCCATGATCGCTCCCGCGACCGACACGGTTTGTGACGACCCGCCGGCCATCGGCCCGGCCGGCAAGGCGGAATCGCCCATCTCGAACGTGATCGCCTCGACCGGCAGGCCCAGGCGATCCGCCGCGTGCTGGACCTGCACCGTCGCGGTTCCCATGCCCATCTCCTGGGCCGAGCACGAGACGGTCGCAGAGCCGTCGCGACGAAGCGTGATGCGGACATTGGCGCCCGGCATCCGGGCATAGGGGAAGCTGCCGCTCGCGCAGCCCATGCCGATGCGCCACTCGCCGTCGTGCCGTGCGCCCGGCTCTGCGAGGCGGCGCTCCCAGCCGAAGCGCTTCGCGCCGTCTGCATAGGCCTGCGTCAGCGCGCGCTGCGAGAAAGGAGCGTCGCTGATCGGGTGCCGGTCGGGCTCATTGCGCCGGCGCAACTCGATCGGATCGATACCGATCGCATGGGCGAGCTCGTCGATGGCGCATTCGACCGCGAAAGTGCCGATCGCCTCGCCGGGCGCGCGCATGAAGGTGTTCGGCACGACGTCGAGATCGACATGGCGCTGGACGATCTCGAAGCTCTTCGAGCGATAGAGCGCGCGTGTGCCCAGCGTATATTGCTCGGGACAGGCGCCGTAGGGCGGCATGATCGAGTAACCGGTATGCACCAGCGCGGTGAACTGGCCATCAGCGTCCGCGCCGATCGCCACACGCTGCTCCGTCGGGCTGCGCCCGCCTATCATGCGGTAGACGCTGTCGCGGCTCAGCATCAGGCGCACGGGACGGTCGACGAGCCTGGCCGCGGCAACTGCCACGACCTGATGGTCCCACAGGCCCTTGCCTCCGAATCCGCCGCCGACGAATGGTGAAAGGACGCGAACCTGTTCCTTCTTGAGGCCGAAGAGCTTGGCGAGGGCGTTGGCGCTTGGCGCGATCATCTGTGTTGCGTCGTGCACCACCAGCGACCCGCCTTGCCACGCGACCGTGACGCCATGGAGCTCGATGGCGTTGTGGTTGTGGCCCGGCGTCCGATAGATGTTGTCGACGCGATGCGGCGCGCGCCCCAGCTCTCGTTCGGCGTTGCCGACGGAGACGTGGTTCTTCTCGATCAGGATCGACGCCGGGGTGCGCGCTTTGTCCTTGGCGTCGTCGAAGCGGGTCTTGGCGGTATCGACCGCATAGTCGATCTCGATGAGCGAGGCGGCATGATCCGCCTCTTCCTGCGTCTCGGCGACAACGGCCGCAACCACCTGGCCGTTATACCGCACCGCCGGTTCCTGCATGATGGGCAGGCTGCTGTTGCCCACGGCCGACAGGTCGGTCAAGCCGATGAGCGCAAGGGTTCCGATCCTGGGCATGTTTCGGTGCGTCATCACCAGGATCACTCCCGGCGCCGCCTCCGCATTGGCGGTATCGAGGCGCGTGATCCGCCCGAGCGTCACGGTGCTATGGACCAGGCTGGCGTAGCATAGCCGATCCATCGCAACCTCAGCGGCGAAGCGCGCCTGTCCCCTGACCTTCTCGGGACCGTCCAACCGGGAAGCCTGCCGTCCGATCGCCGCACGACGCAGTATCAACGGATCGGGCGTGCCGCCCGGCAGCCATTGCGCCGGAACCCATCCCAGCACGGTCTTGACCGATTCGACGACGGCATTCTGCATCCTGCTCATCGGTCGCTCCCGCTCAATTCGGTGAGGACGGCGCTCAGCGTGCGCTGCGCCAGCTCGATCTTGAAGGCATTGCCGGGTAGCGGCGTGGCGTCGGCCAGTTCGTCCGCCAGTGCAGCCTCGAATGCCTGCGAGGTAGCCGGGCCGCCGCGCAGCGCCGTCTCAGCCTTGAACGCACGCCAGGGTTTCGGGGCAACGCCGCCGAACGCGATGCCGATCTCCTCGATCCTGCCTGCGCGCACCGTCAGCCCGGCCGCGACCGAAACCAGCGCAAAGGCATAGCTCGCCCGATCGCGCACCTTCCGATATGTCGATCGGGCGAAGCGGGGCGGCGGAATCTCGACGGCGACGATCAGCTCGCCAGGCTCGATCTCGGTCTCCAGATCGGGCCGCTCGCCGGGCAGCCGGTGGAAGTCGACGATGGGGATGGTTCGCGCGCCGCGCGTCCCGGCAACCTGGATGCGGGCATCGAGCGCCGCCAGGGCCACACACATGTCCGAGGGGTGCGTGGCGATGCAAGCGGGCGAGGCGCCGATGATCGCGTGATAGCGGTTGAACCCGCCTGCGGCGTCGCAGCCGCTCCCCGGCGCGCGCCTGTTGCAACGGGCGCCAGCAACATCCTGGAAGTAGAGGCAGCGGGTTCGTTGCATCAGGTTCCCGCCGACGGTCGCCATGTTGCGGATCTGCGCCGACGCGCCCGCCAGAATGGACCGAGCCAGCATCGGGTAGCGCGAGCGAATCTGCAGATGCGCGGCGACGGCGCTGTTGCGTGCGGCCGCGCCGATCAGGAGGCCTCCCTCGCTCGTCTCCTCGATCGCGTCCGACAAGGTCGTCACGTCCACCAGACTGGATGGCCGCTCCACGCCCTTCCGCATCAGATCGACGAGGTTGGTACCGCCGCCGAGCAGGCGGCCCCGGCCGCCAGCCGCCATTTGGATCGCCTGATCGATCGAGGAAGCGCGTTGGTAACTGACCGGATTCATGCCGCGCGCTCCGCCGCGACCTGAAGGATCGCATCGACGATGCCGTTGTGCGCGCCGCACCGGCACAGATTGCCGCTCATCCGCTCGCGCACCTCCTCTCGCGAAACAAGGACAGGCGCCGTCAGGTCGGGCGTGACGTAGCTCGGCACACCCGCTTCGATCTCGCGCAGCATCGCCGCCGCGGCGCAGATTTGGCCCGGCGTGCAGTAACCGCACTGGAAGCCGTCATGCTCGATGAAGGCGGTTTGCAGCGCATGCGGGTCTTCGGCACTGCCCAATCCTTCGATGGTCGTCACCGATCGTCCGTCCATCTGAACGGCCAGCGTCAGGCAGGACAGCGCCCGCTCCCCGTCGACAAGGATGGTGCATGCGCCGCAGGCGCCTTGATTGCAGCCGACCTTGCTACCCGTCAGATGAAGCCGCTCGCGCAGCAGATCGAGCAGGGAAACGCGCGCATCGTCGGGCACAGCAACATCGGTGCCGTTGATCCTGATCGCCATCGTCGTCCTCCGAGAGCAGGCCAAAAACGCGTCAACCGCGCTCATCCAGAAGTTAAAACGAAGTTCGTACTATTCAATCCTCGTGATGTACGATTTTCGTGATCATGCGGATAAAATTCTTGCGCTCGGCAGGGGAGAGCGGTTCGAGCATCCGTCGGCAAATGTCGCGATATGCCGCCACAATGGCGTCGGCGCGCGCCTTGCCGTCCGCTGACAGCTGCAGCGCCACGGCCCGGCGATCTCCCTCTGGGCGGTGCCGCTCCAGAAGGCCGCGCTTGGCGAGACGGTCGGTCGCCGAGGAGATCGTGGTGTTCGGCACGGCCAGGAAGCGCGCGATGTCGGTGGGCCCGCATCCCGGGTGATCCGCCACGTAAATGAGTGTCTGCTTGTCGAGCTCATTCAGCTGCGTTTCCGAGCCAAGCTCATCCGGCAGCTTGTACCGGCGTGCGAAAGCGTCGAACGCAGCGCCGAGGCTGGCAAGCTGGTCATCGGTCGGCGTGCTCATGACATCGGCATACCGCGGCATGGCCGTGGGTGGCCAGTGGCTGCTGGCCGCGCAACAAACGGGAGCTCGCCGGATCAAAGGCTCAGTCTTTGATCGGTGGGCTTTTTGCTTGCATTGTCTTGTCGCTGAACCGCCAGGACCCGCACCATGTACCGTCGCCGCCTGCTTGCCGCACCGCTCCTCGCTGCACCATTCGCGGCGGGGGCGCAGTCGCTGTTCGGCGACCGGCCGATCCGCATGATCGTGCCCGTCGCCGCCGCCGGCGCGTCCGACATCGTGGCCCGCATCATGGCGGATGCGATGACGCCGCTGCTGGGCCGTCCAATCGTCGCGGAGAACATCGCGGGCGCTGGCAGCACGCTGGGCGCCAACGCCTTCCAGCAGACGCCTCCGGATGGGCAGACGATCTACGTCCCCACCAACAACCACGCGCTGATGAAGCTGATCTATCCGCAGTTCGCCTACGACCCGGCGGCGGATTTCGTGGCCGTCGCGCTCGTCTCGCGTCAGCCCTTCGTGCTTGCCGTGCACACCTCGGTGCCGGCGCAAACCGTGCCGGAGTTCGTCGCCTGGCTGCGCCAGCGCGGCACGGCGGCCAATTGCGGCACCGCCGCGCCGGGGGCGGTCAACTACATGGCGGCCGAGCTGTTTCGCCTGCGCGCCGGCGTGGACTTCACCATCGTTCCCTACCGCGCCGCCGCCGCTTCGGCGCAGGATCTGGGCGAGGGGCGGCTCGACTTCAGCATCGACAGCCCGAGCCTGCTGATGCCGCTGGTCCGCCAGGGCAAGCTGCGCGCGCTCGCGGTGACGATGGCCGGCGGTTCCACCCTGTTGCCCGGACTGCCGGGGCTGCAGGAGGCGGGCGTCCCGGACTACGACAATGCCGCCTGGACGATGATCTTCGTCCGTCCCGGCACGCCCGAGCCGGCGCTGGCTTCGTTGCGTGCCGCCGCGGCGCGCGCCGTGGCCGATCCCGCCGTGCGCGAGCGTCTCGCGGCCGCGGGCTTCGAGACCTGGCCCGACGCTTCACCCGCCGCGGCCGAGACGCTGCTGCGCTCGGAGATCGCGCGGTGGACGCCGATCGTCGCGCGCCTCAATCTCAAGCCGAGCTGATCTCAAACCAAGCTGAAAGGCCTGACCGTGGGCGAACAGATCGAAGAGCTCGCGCGGTTCGTCGCGCGCACCGGCTGGGACGACATGCCGGAGGCGGTACACCGCCGCGCCAAGCTCGTCCTGCTGGACACGATCGGCGTGACGTTGGCCGGCGCCGCGCGCCCCGAGGTGATGGGCTTAAGCGAGCGGCTGCTGGCGGGTGCGGGTGGCGGCGCGACGGTCCTCGCAGCCGGATTGCCCCAGGCCGACACCCGCACCGCCGCGCTGCTGAACGGCATCGCCGCGCGGGCGGTGGAACTGTGCGAGGGCTCGCGCGGCCTTCAGCCGTCGCCGCACATCCTGCCGGGCGTGCTGGCGATCGCCGAGCAGCGCGGCCTGGGCGGGCGCGCCATGCTGGGCGCCTTCGTCCTGGGCTACGAAGTGGCGGGGCGGTTGAACCGCGGTTACACGCCGCGCGCTTTCTCGCATCCCAATGGACAGCTCTCGCTGCTTGGCGCGGCGGCGGCCGGCGCACGGCTCCACGGGCTGGACGGGGCGGGCGTCAGCCTGGCGATGCGCGTCGCCACCACCATGCTGATGACGCCGAGCTACAACAACACCGTCGCCGGCGGCACCACGCTCAACCTGCCGGCGGGGCTGGGCGCCGTGGCGGGAACGCTGGCGCCGGAGATGGCGGCGAGCGGCTTCGCGGCGCAGGAGGGTGCGATCGAGGAGGCGCTCGGCGTCATGGTGGGCGCGGGCTTCGACTCCGCGAAGCTGCCCGACGACATGGGGCGGCGGTGGGAGATTTTGGAGAACTATTTCCGCTTCTACGCCTGCTGCAATCCGATCCATGCCGCGCTGGACAGCCTGGCCGAGACGCTGGCCGTGCTGAAGCCCAAGCCGGAGGAGGTCGCGCTGGTCGACGTGCAGACCTTCGACTTCGCCTCGGTCATGCGCAATCCGGCGCCAACCAACTACTTCGCGTCGAAATATTCGCTGCCGCATGCGGCGGCGGTCCTGATCACGCGCGGCGGCCTCAGCTTTGCCGATATCGACGACAGCGCGCTCGAGGATCCGGTCATCGCCACGCTGCGACCGCTGGTGCGGATCGCGGCGGATCCGGCCATGACGGCGCGCAGCACGCCGACGCTCCGGCCCGCCCGTGTCACGCTGACGCTGAAGGACGGGCGCAGCGCCACGGCAGCGCGGGAGAATTCCGTGCGCGACACGCTGAAGCCGGATCCCGAGCCGCAGGTTCGCGCGAAGTTTCGCGAACTGGCGGCGGGGCATCTGACGCCGGCGGGGATGGATGCGATCGAAGCGGCGGTTGATCGCTGCGAAGAGTGGCAGACGATGGCGGAGCTGATCGAGCCGTTGCGGCAGCATGCGGCATGACCTGCTCCCCATAGCACTATGGCGCGAAAAACTTGAGGAGGGCCTCAGTCGTCTCCGCCGGCCGCTCCTCTGCCAGCCAATGGCCGCAATCCGGAATGCTGCCACCTGAGACGTTGGTGGCGAATTCTTCCAGCATGGCGACGATCCTCGCGCCCCATCTGTGTTCTCCTCCCAACGCGAGGACGGGTATCGTCAAGGGATCGCGCTTCCAGCCGAGAGCGTTTGTGTGGTCCACCGGGAAGGCGCGATACCACTCGAGTCCGCCGCGGGTGTTCCCGGGTTGAGCGAAGGCGCGCGCATAGACTTCCACTTCTTCGATCGGGAACGCGCCATGGTTGAACGTGCGATCGAAGAAGAAAGCCGAGACGTAGTCATACTCGCGACCTTGGATGAGGCGCTCCGGCAGATCGCGCTTCATGTGGAACGCGAAATGCCAGACCATCGGGTCGATGAAATTGGCCTCCCACTGGCTCCAGCCCGGCATCGGCGCATCCAGGATCGCAACGCGCGTCACGGCCTCGCGGTGCGTGAAGGCCAAGGCCAGGGCGACCATCGCTCCGATATCGTGGCCGCACACGGCGTAACGCTCGAAACCCAGCGCTGCCATCGCGCCGTGCACGTCTTCGGCAAGGCTTGCTTTGTCGTAGCCGCCCTGAGGGCAGTCGGAATGACCCGCTCCGCGCAAATCGAGGGCGACCACGGTATGCCGTTCGGCGAGCGCCGGCATGATCTTGTGCCATTCCCACCAGGTTTGCGGAAAGCCATGCAGCAGAACGAGTGGCGGCCCGTCGCCACCGACGACAGCATGGATCTTGACGTCGCCGGCGCGCAGCATCTGGTGACGGAAGTCGTCCAGCTTGGAGCTCATTGTCGGTCCTTTCGGTGAATGCCTGATGGTGTCATCGCCAGAAAGTCAGTGATCGCGCGAGCCAACTCGCTCGGGCGTTCCTCCGCCGGGTAATGTCCGCAGCGCTCGATGATCGTCGCCTGGACATCTTTCGCGACCCGACGAATCGTGCGTTCGGAAGCGGGTCCGTATCCCCACTCAGTCCCAATCGCCAGGACGGGCATTGTTAGGGGTGTCTGTCCCCAGACCGAATTATCGCTGCGGTCGATGGGCAGCGTGCGGTAATAGCTGAAGGAGGACCTCAACGCGCCGGGTCGCTGAAGCGCGCGGGCGTAGTGCTCAATGTCGGCGTCGCTCACTGAATTCGGATCGAAGAGCCCGACCTTCTCGCGCCGCATGAAATGGTCGACGAACAGCTTCTCCCGTCCGCGGACCAGCTCTTCGGAGATGTCGCCGGCCATATTGAAGCCGAAGTGCCAGCTTCCCCCTTTCGACACATCCATTGACTCTTCCTGGCCGAAGCCCGGAAGGCTGCTCTCGATGAAGATCAGGTGGCTGACCTCTTCTGGCCATTGTGCTGCGTAGGCATAGGCGACGTGCCCACCGAGGTCGTGACCGGCCAAGACGATGCGCGACAAGCCGAGCGCCCGGACAAAATCCCGGAGGCGACGAGAGATTGTTTTCTTGTCGAAGCCACCGTCTGGTTTCGACGTGTAGCCAAAGCCTGGCAAATCAGGAATCACGACATCGCATTGGGAGCTCAGAAGCGGCGTCACTCGACGCCACGCATGCGATGTTTGTGGCCAACCATGGAGCAAGACGATGGGGAATCCGCCATGGCCTGCACGGTGGTAGGCAAACCGAATATCAGCGGCCCGCAGCGATTCGTATTCGGGCTGTTGGGCCATCAGGTTCCCCCTCTCGACGTCGCGTCGAGAAACGGGACAAGCACGTCAATGACGGCTCCAGGGGCTTGTTCAGGCACCAGATGGCCGCAGGAAATGTCGAAGCCGCGCACGTCATCGGCCCAGCGACGCCACACATCGGTGGCGGTCAGCGTGCCGGATTCCATCCCAGCGGCAACCAGCCGCTGTTTGGGCCAAAGTACCAGAAGCGGGCAGCCGATCTTTCGTCCGCTGGCGCGATCAGCCGCATCATGATCGGCGTCTGGACCATAGGCGGCTCGGTAGTCTTTGATAATCGCATCGCGCACCGAGTCCTTGCGGAACGCGTCGCGATAGTCGGCCACGGCGGCAGGATGGAGCTTCTCGATCCCGCCGGCCATGTGGTTCAGCGTGGTGTCGAGGAAAGCATCGGGATCGGCTGCCAACAGACGTTCGGGAAGATCACTGGGCTGGAGGAACAGAAACCAGTGGAAGGCCGATTTTGCGAATTCGCGGTCCACCGCGGGCCATACGTCGAGCGTTGGCACCACGGCAAGAGAGCAATAGGCGCTCACCCGGTCCGGATGATCCAGAGCGAGCCGATAACCGGCGCGGGCACCACGGTCGTGCCCGACAACGGCAAAGCGTTCATGTCCCAGGGCCTGCATCATGGCCACAAGCTCGGCGGCGACAGCCCGCTTGTCCCAGGGCCCGGCATCACGCACGCGGCTTCTGCCATAGCCGGGCAGATCGGGAATGACGACGGAGTAGCGCGCCGCCAAGGCTGGGGCGACCGCGTGCCAGGTGGCATGAGTTTGCGGATAGCCATGCAGCAAGAGCACGGGCGGCCCATCTCCTCCTGTCACGCCGGCGAAGCGCACGCGTGAGGTCGTGCAGTCCAGCACCGAGAAACCTTCGAATAGGCTGGTGGTCGGGGAGATTTGGCGCATTACGGAACTTCCTGATCGATCGAACGAGGTGACGCGGCCGCCGTTGATTTCCTTTTACGACCGGGCGGTCTATATATCGACGTGCGACGCGGCGATGTGGACATGAAATGGTCTATTTGGCGAAGCGGTCGATAAGGGTCTGAACGACGGCTTGGGATGCGCTCCGGTCCGAGCTTGTCTTGCTGACGACGCGCATGCCTTCGACCAGACAGACAAGCAAACGGGCGACGGTCGCGGGTTCGACGCCATCGACCAATTCGCCCTCGGCCCGTGCGCGCGTCAGTGCCGAGGTCAACCGGGTCTCCATCGCCTTGAAGAAGCGCCGGATACGCTGTTCGACCTCGGTGTCATGGCCGGCCAGTTCCATGGCAGTTGCCACCACAAGGCATCCGCGCCTGGCGCCAACCCCACTCGCCCGCTCGACATACCCGGCAAGACAGACCCGTATGCCCGCCAAGGCATTCTTTCGCGGATCGAGCTCGGTATCGAGGCGCGTCAACGAATCGTCGATATAACGGTCCAAGGCGCGCAAAAAGAGGCCATGCTTATCGCCAAAGGCTGCATAGAGGCTTCCGCGCGAGAGTTTCGTCGCCTCGAGCAGATCGGGCAGCGATGTGCCGTTGTAGCCGGACGACCAGAAGACACCCATGGCACGCTCTATGGCTGCGTCCGTGTCGAACTCACGGGGGCGGCCGCGCGGCATCCGCAGTAGGCTCTGTCGTGCCATTTTAGATATATGGACCAATCGGTCGTTAAAAGCAAGCCCGCTTCCGGAGGCCGGCCACGCCGGGCACTCCATGAAATCGTGCCAAGCCACCGAGGCCGGCTAGTGGCTCCAGTTGAACTCGCTCACGTACTTGTCGACCCTTGCCAACGCTGCCGCGCGCTCGGCCGGGGAGATGAAAGCGGCGGTGAAGCCATTGCGCACCAGCGAGACGATCTCCTCGACGGTCAGGCCGAGCGCACGCTGACATTCGACGAGGTTTTCGCTGACATAGCCGCGAAAGTAGGACGGGTCGTCAGAGTTGACCGTGACGTGAAGGCCCGCATCCATGAGCTTCTTGAGCGGATGAGCCTCCAGCGACGGGACGCCCTTCAGGCGCAGATTGGAAATCGGACAGACCGTCAAAGGGATCTTGATGTCGGCCATCTCGCGCACGAGTGCCGGGTCGTCAAGGCATGAGACGCCATGATCGACGCGATCGACACCCAGCAGCTCGACGGCTTCGCGAACATAGGAAGCGGGACCTTCTTCGCCCGCGTGAGCCGTGATCCGAATTCCCTCGCGCCGGCAGGCCCGGAAGAAGTGCCGGAACTTGGACGGGGGATTGCCTTTCTCGGCGCCGCCCATTCCGATTCCCAGGATCCGGCTGAACCACGGACGCACCTGTTCGAGAAGATCGAGCGCGTCCTGCTCCGTACGATGACGCTGTGCCGTAACGATCAGCCCGCAACTGATGCCATCTTCCTGCTCGGCATCGTCGATTGCCTTGAGCGTGCCGTTGAGCACTGACGCGATATCCACGCCCTTGCTCGTGAAGCTCTGGGGGCCGAGAAACACTTCGGCACGAACGACATTCTCGGCGTGCGCCTTGCGGAGATAGGCGCGCGCGAGCTCGTAGAAGTCGGCTTCTTCGACCAGGACCTGGCAGCCCTCGTAGTAGAGATCGAGGAACGACTGCAGGTCCGAAAATTCATAGGCATTCCTGAGCTCTTCCGCGGTCTTCCAGCGAAGCTGGCACTTGTTGCGTTCACCAAGGCGCATCAGCAATTCGGGCTCGAGGCTGCCCTCGAGATGCATGTGCAGCTCCGTCTTGGGAATGCCGCGGATGAAGTCTTCCATACGATCCATGTCACTGTCCTTTCGAGGCATCGATCAAAGCGTCCGAACGGAGACGCGCTCGATCAGATGGAAGTCCATGTATTCGAGGCCGGAGGGCGGGGCGCCGGCCAGCTGATCGAGCAGGCGCCTGGCGGCTCTCTCGCCCATTTGACGAAAGGGGAGATGGACCGTGGTCAATGGCGGGTCGACGTACTGGGTCATGACCTGGTCGCCGCAGCCGATGATGGAAACGTCGTCGGGCACCGACAGATTTCGGCGGCGGAGCTCCATGACGGCGCCGAGCGCCAGAATGTCGCCCGTGCAGGCGATCGCCGTGTAGCTGGGTTTCCGACCGAACAGGCGCTTTACCGCGAGTCGGGCACTTTCGGCGTCGTAGTCGGCGGTCTCTTCCACGTCGTCGTCGGCGCATTGCCCGAAATGGTGCGTCATCCGCTCCCGCGCCCCGCGCAGGCGGTCCGCGACAGGGGGCGTGTTGCCGGTGGGTCCGGTCAGGATCGCGATGTCGCGATGACCGCGCTGCACAAGAGTGTCGATTGCCAGCGCCATCGCATCGGCATCGCGCATGGCGACGGCACTGCGATCGAGGATATCGGCATTGCAGTCCTGGAGGCTGACGGCGACTCCACGCGAGTGGGTGAGCTGGAACAGTTCCTCCTTGTGAACGGGGCCGGTCAGGATCATCCCATCCACACCACGCTCCAGCATCACCTTGGTCTGTTCGAACTCACGGTCTAGATCGCGGTAGGAACAAGCCACAAGGAGCCCGTAGCCGGCTGCCTGCAGGGTCTGCTCGATCGCCTCGATGCCCGAGGCGAACAACGGGTTGGCAAGAGTTGGAACGATGAGCCCGACCGTCAGGGATTTGCGGCTGATCAGAGCGCGCGCGGCGTTGTTCCGTATGTAGGAAACTCGGGCGAGCACATCTTCCACGGCCTGCCGTTTGCTTTCGCGGACCAGCTTCGGATGATTGAGGACGCGCGACACCGTCGCCGGCGACACGCCGGCCATCCTGGCGACGTCGACAAGCGAGATGTCGTTGATGCCCGGCCGGCTGCCGGCGTCAGGCTCGGGCGCTCGAGTGCGTGGTTTGGTCATTCTGGAAGACCCGGCTCAGGCGACTCGGCTGTTGGGATCGAACTTCTGCACCGCCTTGAACCGGCTGACGATGTAGTCGCCGAATTTGATCGGCTCGTGCTTTGGGGGCGACTCGGCACTGCAGCACGTCGGCAGGCAGACGACCGGGGCGTCGTAGTCGAGGTTGAAGAACATCGGGATGGAGTAGCGTTCCCGCCCAGTGCGATTCGTCACACGATGAAAGTTCGAGACGTAGACGTCATTGGTCCATCGCTGGAAGAGGTCGCCGATATTCACCACGAACGTTCCGTCGATGTATGGCGCCGCGATCCATTCGCCATCCCGCTTGCGCAGTTCGAGACCGCCGATCGGATCTTGCGCCAGTATCGTGATCATGCCGAAATCGGTGTGGGGAGCGGCACCGTGGGCGTTCAGTGAGGTGTCGGGCGTCTGGGGTGGATAGTGGAACAGACGCATCTGCAGCATGGGCTTGCGGGTGTACTGGATGAAGAACCCATCCGGCAGCCCGAGCGCCCGGGCGATCAAGCGCAGCAGATCGAGGCCCAGGGACTTCACTTGCTCGAAGTAGGTCTCGGCTGCTTCGCGAAGCCACGGCATCTCGGCCGGCCACTGGTTCGGCGCGTGCAGCGGCAGGCCGGAAAGGACTGCCGGATCGTCGGCAGGAAGATCGACGCCGACCTCATAGCTCTCCTTCAGATCGGCGGCGTACCCGGGCTGACGCGTGACGCCTTGAGCCATGAAGCCGCGGCGGTAGAACGGATGCATGGCGTGGCCACGCCTGATCTCCTCCGGCATGGCGAAGTAACGTCGCGTGGCGCCAAAGACCGCGTTCAGGGCGGTCTCGCTGACGCCGTGATTGGCGATGTAGAAGAAGCCTGTCTCCCTGCAGGCACGATCGAGCTCCGCGGCAAGCGGATCGATCTGGCCGTCCGTGCGCAAGGGTGACAGGTCGAGGATCGGCACTTCATCGTGGCTGGCGACGCGGACGTGTTGGGTCATGGAATGTCCTCCCTGAAGACGAGCTCTGACTAGAGACCGGTTACGTGTATCTGGTTGCTGTTCGCCCAGAACAGCACCCGGCGCTGGATGGTCGTCATCAGCAGGTGCAGCCCGACGCCAATCAGCGAAAGAACCAGCAGAATCGCAAAAACTCCTGCCATGTCGAAGTTGAAGTTCTTCTGAAGGATCAGGAAGCCGAGTCCTTCCTTCGCGCCAACGAACTCGCCGACGATGGCGCCGATCACCGACAGCACGATCGCCACGTCAAGACCGACGAAAATGAAGGGAAGAGCCTGGGGCAGTCGCGACATCCGAAAGATCTGCCACTCAGTCGCAGTGTGCGCGCGCAGCATGTCTATCTGCTCCGTCGGCGCCGAGCGCAAACCGACGATCGTGTTGGCGAGCAGGGGGAAGAATGCGATTGCCGCCGTGATGATGACCTTCGAAGACAGGCCGTAGCCGAACCAGATGACGATGATCGGCGCGATAGCGACTTTTGGCACCGTCTGGAAGGCGACAACGTACGGATAGAGCAGGCGCTCCAGGAACAGCGATTGGCCAATGAGGATCCCGAGCGCGATGCCGAGGCCCGCGCCCGCGAGGAAACCGCAGATGATTTCCGTGAACGTGACGGCGATGTGAGGCAGGTAGCTTCCCGTTCCCAATCCTTCGCCCAATGCCTCAAAGACGGCAATTGGCGTGGGCAGAACGATGGCGGGAATATCAAGCATCCGGACGGCCGCTTCCCAAACGACCAGGATGACGAGGAGCAGGAGAGCGGAAAGCCACCCGACCTGGGCCTTGGCGCGATCCAGCCGACTGGGTCGTCTTACGGATACAGAAGAAAGGACGCTCATCACTCGGTCCCCACGCTGCCAAAATGTCTGCGGATCGTCGTCACATATCGGCCGAAGTCCGGCGTATTGAACATCGCGAGAGTGCGCGGGCGTGGCAGATGCACGTCGACCACCTCGGCAACGCGGCCTGGCCGCGGTGTCATCACCACCACACGGTCGGCCAGAAAGATGGCCTCGGGGATACTGTGGGTCACCAGGATGATCGTGATGTTCTGCTCGCGCCAAATGCGCAGCAACTCGACGTTCATCGTCTCGCGCGTCATGGCATCGAGCGCGCCGAATGGCTCATCCATGAGGAGCACCGAGGGTTGGTGAACCAGGGCCCGGCAGATGCCGACGCGCTGCTGCATGCCTCCGGAAAGTTCGCCGGGATAGCGATCTTCGAAGTCCGCCAGGCCAACCAGCGCCAGCAGCTCGCGGGCGCGCTTGCGGGCGGCACCGAGGTCGAGGCGCTGAACTTCTGAGGGCACCATCACGTTGTCGACGACGGTTCGCCACGGCAGGAGCACGGGCGACTGGAAGACGACCCCGACCTGGCGACTGGGGCCGTCTATCTCGGTCTGGCCCATGCGAACGCTGCCGGAGGAACGCGCGAGGATGCCGGCCAGGATGCGCAAGAGTGTGCTCTTGCCGCATCCGCTGGGTCCCACGATCGTGACGAAGGACCCATCTTCGATCGCGAGGTTGATGTCGCAGAGCGCATGGACGTCGGCGCGATCGCGCGAGCGATAACGCTTCTCGAGGCTTGAGATGGTAACGAGCGCCTTCTTTTCTCGCGCGACCGGCGCCACAACAGCGGAACGCTGGATCGCGTGCATCAGTTCGTCTCACACTTGCGGGCGGCTTCGCGGACCTTGGCAGCGTCGAAGTCATTCACACGGTCGTAGAAGCCTGGAAGGTTCGTGAGAAAGGTGTTGGCCGGCATGCCACCCTTGATGAGATCGGCCTCCTGAAGGAAGCTCTGCAGGCGCGCGAAGTTGTCGGCTTGGGCATAGCCCCACTGCTTGCCGCCGTTGAGCTTGAATCCGTCCTGCAACGTCAGCAGCTGCTGGCTGATGGCGTTCAAGTCCCAGCGCAGCGCGGTCGCTTCGTCGACACCCTTGGGCTTGGCATCGGGATACCGTTTCCAATGCAGCCGGACGGCACACTCGGGATTCTCGATCGCGTAGATGGTCGCCTTCACTGAGCCTCGCGCGATCGCCACGACCATGTCGGAGGCCTTGTCGATCGTTTTCTGCATCGTGGTCAGCGAGTAGTCGGGGTACGAACGCCAGTCGGGTGGAATGATCTCCCTCAGATCAAGGCCGGCAT
Source organism: Reyranella soli (assembly GCF_007992495.1). Taxonomy (GTDB): domain Bacteria; phylum Pseudomonadota; class Alphaproteobacteria; order Reyranellales; family Reyranellaceae; genus Reyranella; species Reyranella soli. Next base: position 24,828 of record NZ_BKAJ01000075.1, on the reverse strand, counting down.
TGCGAAAGCCCGCGGTGGCGCCTGCCCAATAGATGAGCGCATCGACCTTGCCGGTGCGCAGGGCTTCCACCGGCGGTGCTCCCATCCCCAGCGGCAGAAAGCTGATGCGATCGCGGTCGACATCCATCCCCTTGGTGCGAAGGTAGCTCTTGAGCAGGGGAACGCCATTCGTGGCGATCGTGAAGACGCCGATCGTCTTGCCCCGCAGATCCTCAGGCCCCTTGATCGGCGATGTCGACAGAACCGAGATGGACCAGTCCGTGACACCGTTTGCCAGCACGATGCGGACGGGCAGTTTGTTCATGACGTTCGACTGAATGACCGCTGCGGCGCCGATTTGCGCAAAATCTGAGTTGCCGCTGACCATTTGCTGGACGGCCTGGAGCGAGGCACCGACGGGCTGGACGTCGACGTCATAACCCTCGTCCTTCCAGTAGCCGAGGCTCAGCGGGAGGGTGGCCATGGGATAGGCCACCGTGAGCACCGAAGTGCCAACGCTGATCGTGACTTTCTTCAGCGGCTGGGCTTGCGCCGCAGAGAAACCGAGCAAGGTTGCAGCAAAAGCAATTGCGATCAGCCGACGTTGCATTGCGATCCCCAGGTTCACCGCATTAGCACGGCCTGAAAACGCTTTCAGACGGCGTACTATAGGTCTGAAAACGCTTTCAGCAAGCCTTATGCCAAGTCGGCGCCCAGAACCGCTTGTTGGCTACTCGAACGATCCGTCCATTTCGGGGTTCGCCTCGAAGTCGAGCAGAAGCCGCGCGCAGAGTTTGGTCATCAGCTTGCGCTCCTGACGGGTCAGCGAGGTCTGGCTTTTCGCCAGGATCGAATCGTCCGCCAGACTCTCGAGTGCCCGATCGGCGACCTGCTTTCCCTTCGCCGTGAGGTGTATGAGGAAGCCGCCCTTGTCCGCGGGGTCGGGCCGACGCTTGACGAGGCCGGCAGCCGCCAGGTGGTCGACTTTCTTGGTGATCGCTCCCGACGTTATCAGCAGCGCCCGGAAGAGATCGGTCGGTCGCAGCGCATAGTCGCCGCCGGACCGGCGTAGGGCGAACAGCATGCGGATCTCCGAGGCGCTCAAGCCGAACAGCCGCTGCCATTTCCGGTCGCCCACGCGATCGACGATGCGGCCGATGCGGATCAGGTAGATCGGCAGAAGGTAGTCGAGCGGGTCGAGGTCCGGCCGTTCGCGTGCCCAGCTGGCAGCGATGTCCTGCGCGGGGCTGCTGGTGATGGTCTTGCCTGTTCTTGCCATGGACGCTGACGCTCGGGCTCTCGGACGTGGTCGGACTATACGCGACACAAAAGGATTGACAATACGCCTTACCGGGAAGACGAATAGGCCATTCGTCTTCCCGGTAAGACGTATTTGCTGAGGGAGCAAGTGCCATGATGAGCCGAGCGGACAACGACCGCCTCTGCCGGATGTGGGCCTGGAACCCCCATGGGGGCGGTGTTCCGGCGTTTCTGGCTGCCGATCTGCACTTCCGACCGCGTGCCGGTGCCGGGCGGGGCGCCGCGTTTCGAGCGGCTGCTGGGCGAGAACTTCGTCGTCTTCCGCAATGGCGAGGGCCGGGTCGGCGTCCTCGACGAGCTCTGCCCGCATCGCGGCGCATCGCTCAGCCTGGGCCGCGTCGAGGACTGCGGCATCCGCTGCATCTATCACGGCTGGAAGTTCGGCAATGACGGCGCGCTGCTCGAGGTCATGAACATTCCGGCGAACAGGCGGCCGCCCAATGTGCGGGCGCCGTCCTTTCCGGTCGTCGAGGCGGGCGGCATCGTCTGGACCTATCTTGGCCCGAAGGAACATCAGCCGCCGGCGCCGCATTTCGCCTTCATGAACCTGCCCGAGAACCAGCGTGTGCTGCTGCGCGTCGATGGCAACTACAACTGGGTGCAGTCGCTGGAGGGTGGCCTCGACAGCTCGCATGTCGGCATCCTGCATTCGAATGCCGCGCGGCCGGGCTGGAACGGCCCGTCAGAGGTGAAGGTCGGCGCCTTCGAGGATACCGGTCCGGTGCTCGAGGTCGAGGATACCGAGTTCGGGTATCACTACGCCGCCTTTCGCCAGGGCGGTCCCGGCCAGCCGTCCAACGTGCGCATCGTCCCATTCATCATGCCAAGCGGCCGCATCATTCCGGGCGGCGCATTGCAGGGCGCCAGCAACCACACCATCGCCTTCGAGATCCCGATCGACGACGAGCATACGGCGACTTACACGGTGCGCTACGGCGGCGCGCCGATCAGCCGGGAGAGCCGGCTGCGGGAAACCGGCTTCGATGATCCCGAAGTCTACTCGCAGGAGCAGCAACGACTGCTGCTGACGCGCGCCAACTACAATCGCCAGCGTCGCGACATCATGGACCGCAACTGGTCCGGCCTGAACGGCATCGCCTTCGAGGACACGGTGATCGCCACGTCGATGGGGCCGATCCAGGATCGCACGAAGGAGCATCTGATCGCCTCCGACCTGGCTGTCGCCCGGCTGCGCCGCCGGTTGCTCGACTCGGCGGCGCGCATCGAGCGCGGCGAGCCGCCGGTCGGGGCGCATGTCGACACAAGCCTGATCTCGTCGATCGATGCGCCGGCGCCGCAAGGTGCGCACTGGCGGACATTGCTGCCGAACCATCGCGCTGTCGCGACGGCGGCATGAGGACGAAGGCCATGAGAAAGCTGTCCGGGCTGGTCGCCGTGTTCGGTCTCCTGCTTTCCGTGCTGCAGCCGGCCTCGGCCAACGACGGCGCAGCGTCGTATCCCGACAAGATCGTTCGGCTGCTGGTGCCGTTCCCTGCCGGCGGCGCCGTCGACGTCGTGGCGCGTGCCCTGGCGGCGCGGCTCAGCGAGCAATGGAAGCAGCCGGTCGTGGTCGACAACAAGCCGGGCGCCAGTGGCGCGATCGCCGCCGCCGAGCTCGCCCGTGCGCCGAAGGATGGCTACACGCTGATGGCGGGCGTCGGCACCAACACGTCGATCCTCAAGGTGCTGAAGCCCAAGCTTCCGTTCGACCCGGTCGAGAGCATCGCGCCGGTATCGCTGGTCGCCACCTTCCCGAACGTTCTAGTCGTTCGGGCCGACCTGCCGGCGGCAAATTTCGCCGAGCTGGTGACGCTCCTGAAGGCCAACCTGGGCAAGTATACGTTTGCGAGTTCGGGCTATGGCAGTCCGCTTCATCTCGCCGGCGAACTGTTCAGGATCGCCACCGGCACCGACATCCTGCACGTGCCCTTCACGGGCAGCGCGCCGGCAGTGGCGGCGCTGCTGGGCGGTCATGTCGATATGAGCTTCGACACCATGCCCTCGATCTGGAGCGCCGTTCAGGCAGGCAAGCTCCGCGCCTTGGGGGTGGTGAGCGCCGAGCCCACGCCTGCCGCGCCCGAGCTGCCGGCCTTGTCGAAGGGGTTGCCCGAGTTCGAGGTGACCTCATGGGAAGGCATAGTGGCGCCGGCCGGCACACCCGACGTCATCGTCGCGCGAATCGCAGACGACATTCGCAAAGTCTCGAGCGATCCCGCCTTCGTGAAGAGCATGTTGGACATCGGCGCCGTGATCGTCACCGATACGCCGGCGGAATTCGCCGCATTCATCAAACGCGACCACGCCAAGTGGCAGAAGGTGATCGGCACGGCGGGTATCACCGTCGAATAGACCAGTCTGCCGCGGTCGCAGTGAGTTGCTGGCAATGCCAGCATTGGATACTGCGCCCATATGGCGCGCAATAATGTAATATTCGATCAAAACTTAGGTGTTTGAAAAGCACTTTAGTTATTGACAGTCATTGGCGCCACCCACATAGTGTCGGCAACGCTCGCAGCGCTGCGATTGCCCAGCACTGAGACGCCACAAAGGCTCCCAATACGAATGCACGCGGCGTCACCGCCTCACGGCACCAATGATATTCACCTGGTCGGCGACGGATCATCGTCCGCGGCGAGGCGTGGAGGGGGTAGCGCAAAATGCGGGAAATGCGGAAATCCCTCGCCGGGCAGCGCCTCACGCCGGCCCTCTTCAGGCAGCGGAGGCGTAGATCCGGTCGAGATCGCGGTCGTCGTAGGTGTATTCGGTCGAGCAGAACTCGCACTTCACGGCGACGCGGCCGCTCTTGTCGCGCAGGTCGTCGAGCTCCTCGCGCCTGATCGAGCGCAGCACGCGGTCGATGCGCTCGCGGCTGCAGCGGCAGCGCGCGACGAACGGCCGGCGGGCAAACAGGCGCGGCTGCTCGGCGTGGAACAGCCGGTGCAGCAGGGTCATCGCCGGCAGCTTCGGATCGAGCATTTCGGCCTCGGTCGCCGAGGCCATCAGGATCACCGCCTTGCGCCAATCATCCTCGCGCTGCTCGCGGTCGACGTCGATGCGGCCGGCGTCGAACTCCGGCATCTGCTGCACCATCAGCGCCGCGGCGCGCCAGTGGTGCGTGCCGTTGTCCGTCGTGCGCCGCGCCTCGATCTTGATGCCGGTCGGCAACTGCTCGGACTGGCGGAAATAGGTGTGGGCGCAGTCGGCCAGGGTCGCGCCCTCGAGCGGCACCACGCCCTGGTAGCGCTGGGTATGCTGCCCCTGGTCGACGGTGAAGGCGAGCCGCCCGCGCCCGAACAGTTTCGGCACATAGCCCTCGGGCGCGTCGCCCCCCTGCGGTATGCCATTGGGGCCGGCGCCCAAGGCCACGGCGAGCTTCCAGGAATCGAACTGCGCATAGCCGCGCAGCGCGCCATCGGTGGTGAGGTCGGTGACGAGGAGCCGGATCGGTCCGTCGCCCGAGATCTGCAAGGTGAAGATGCCGTCGTATTTCAGCGACGTCGCCAGCGCCGCGCACAGCACCATCGCCTCGGCGAGCGGCCGCGCCACGGCCAAGGGATAGCCGTGGCGCTCGATCACTGCGTCCAATGACGGTCCGAGCCGAACCAGCCGGCCGCGCACGCCCAGCGCATCGAGCTGGAAGGGCAGGGCCCCATCTTGCGCGGGCCGTTCGTCGGAAGAGGAAGGGTCTTCCGACGAGGCCATCAGGAAAGACACCAGGCGAGGATGGATTTCTGCGCGTGCAGGCGGTTCTCCGCCTCGTCGAACACCACCGACTGCGGCCCGTCGATCACGTCGACCGTGACCTCCTCGCCGCGATGCGCCGGCAGGCAGTGCATGAAGATGGCGTCCTTCTTGGCCTGCGCCATCAGGTGCTTGTCGACCTGGTAGCCGCGCAGCAGGTTGTGTCGTCGCGCCGCGCCCGGGCTGTCGGGATCCTCATCGCCCATCGACACCCAGGTGTCGGTGACGACGCAGTCCGCGCCGCGCACGATCGCCTCAGGGTCGTGGCCGATGGTGATCTGGCCCTTCGACTGCTCGGCCCACGCCAGCACGTCGGCCGGCGGCTTGAGCTCGGGCGGGCAGGCGACGCGCAGCTCGAAGTCGAACTGCACGGCGGCATGGATCCAGCTCGTCGCCATGTTGTTGCCGTCACCCGACCAGGCGATCGCCTTGCCCTGGATGTTGCCGCGATGCTCCTCGAAGGTCATGACGTCGGCCATGAGCTGGCAAGGATGCGTCTTGTCGGTGAGGCCGTTGATCACCGGCACGGTCGCGTACTTCGCCATCTCGAGGAGTTTCTCCTCGACGGTGGTGCGCATCATGATGATGTCGACGTAGCGGGAGAGCACGCGCGCGGTGTCGGCGATGGTCTCGCCACGGCCGAGCTGCGTGTCGCCGCGGCCCAGCATGATCGTCTGGCCGCCGAGCTCGCGCATGCCGACCTCGAACGACACGCGGGTGCGTGTCGAGGGCTTCTCGAAGATCATGGCGAGCGTCTTGCCGCCCAACGGCTTGTCGTGGCCGCCGTTGGAGCGCGCCTTTTTCATCGCCTTGCCGTGATCGAGGATCTGGCGAAGCGTCTTCGGATCGACCTGGTCGAGGTCGAGGAAATGTTTGGGAGCTGCCATGGCCTACTCTGCGGCCTTGGCGGCCTCAAACGACTGCGCGGCCTTGCTCAGGATGTCGATGCCCTCGTCGATCGCCGCCTTGTCGGCGATCAGGGCGGGGAAGATGCGGACCACGTTCTCACCCGCCGGCGGCACCAGCATTCCGAGCGACTGCAGGCGGTTCACCATGTCGCCCGCCGGCACGGCCGGGGTGCACTGGATGCCCTGCAGGAAGCCCATGCCGCGCTGCTCGACATAGACCTTGGGATGCTTCTTCACGAGGCCTTCGAGCTGGCCCTTGAGGTACTCGCCTTTCTCACGCACGGCATCGATGAAACCGGGCTTGAGCAGCTCGTCGAGCACGGCGTTGGCCACGCCCGTCGCCAGCGGATTGCCGCCGTAGGTCGAGCCGTGCGTGCCCGGCACCATGCCGACCGCCGCCTTCTCGGTTGCCATGAAGGCGCCGATCGGGAAGCCGCCACCCATGCCCTTGGCGATCGCCGCGACATCGGGCTTCACGCCCGACCAGTCATAGCCCCACATCTTGCCGGTACGGCCGAAACCCGTGTGGATCTCGTCGTAGAACAAGAGCAGGCCGAACTCGTCGCAGATCGCGCGCAGATCCTTGAGGAACTGCGTGGTCGTGGCGCGGATGCCGCCTTCACCCTGGATCGGTTCGACCAGGATGCCGGCGGTCTCGTCATCGACCATGTCGCGCACGACGTTGGTGTTGTTGAGCGGCGCATGCTTGTAGCCGGGCGCCGGCGGGCCGAAGCCTTCGAGGTACTTCTCGTTGCCGGTGGCGGCGAGCGCGTTCAGGAGGCGGCCGTGGAACGCCGCCTGGAAGCAGATGATCTTGTAGCGCTTGGGCTGGCCGTTCATGAACTGGTACTTGCGTATCAGCTTGATGCCGCCCTCGATCGCCTCCGCGCCCGAGTTGCAGAAGAACATCGTGTCGGCGAACGACACCTCGGTGAGCCGCTTGGCCAGCTTCTCGCCATTGCCGATGCGGAACAGGTTGGAGGTGTGCCACAGCTTCTGGCCCTGCTCGGTCAGAGCCTTGACCAGGGCAGGGTGGCAGTGGCCCAGCGCGTTCACGGCGATACCCGAGGTAAAGTCCAAGTAACGTCGGCCGTCCGTCGCGTAGAGATAGTTGCCCTCTCCGCGTTCGAACACGACGTCCTTGCGACCGTACGTCGGCATCACAGCCGTAATCACGAGCTTCTCCATGAAATAAATAGCCCGCTCATCGACCTCGGCTCCGGGACGGATTTACCGGGGTTGAGCGGGGTCGGGCACTATCTTATCCGGGTCGGGGTGTGTCAACTTGGCCCACAGGTTGCGGTACGTGTCTTGAGGGTGCCCCACCCCTCTGCTAGGAGACCCCGCCTCTCCATGAACCCTCTGCCCACCCGCAATTCCCAGCTTGTCTTGCGCCGCGCCGGCTTCGGCTCGGTGCCGGAGATGCTCGACTATGCGGCCCAGGGCGAGACCGGGGTCACCTTTTATAGTGTCCGGGGCGAGATTCTCTCGGCCTCGAGCTGGCGCGAGATCCGTGACCGCGCCCACGTCACCGCCCGCCGTCTGATCGGCGCCGGGTTCGCGCGCGGCGAGCGCATACTTATTACGGCGGACACCTGGCCGGGCTTCTTCGATGCCTTCTTTGGCGCCCAGTATGCCGGGCTGCTGCCGGTGCCCGTCTCGGTCCCGGTCGGCATCGGCGGCAAGGATGCCTACCTCGACCAGCTGCGCCGCCAGCTCGCGGCCTCGGGTGCGGTGGCGGCCGTCGGCATCGAGGACCTCGCGGGGTTCCTGGCCGATGCGTCCGCTGAGTTCCCGGCCGTGCGGCTCCATGGCGGGATGTCGGTCATCGATGCGCTGCCGGAGAAGCCGGTCGATCTTCGGCCGCTCGGTCCGTCCGACCTTTGCTACATCCAGTTCTCCTCGGGCAGCACGCGCCATCCGCATGGCGTTCAGATCACCCAGGCGGCGCTGATGGCCAACCTCGGCGGCATCACCGGGCCGGCCGGATTGGGAGTCGTGCCGGGTGATCGCGCTGTGAGCTGGCTGCCGCTCTATCACGACATGGGCCTGATCGGCTTCCTGATGGCGCCGCTCAGCACCCAGATCTCGCTCGACTATCTGACGCCGCGCGACTTCGCGCGCCGGCCGATGCAGTGGCTGAACCTGATCTCCCGGAATCGCGGCACCATCGCCTACAGCCCGAGCTTCGGCTACGACCTCGCCACGCGCCGTGCCGCCAGCCAGGTGCCGGCGGATCTCGATCTCTCGTCGTGGCGCCATGCCGGCATCGGCGGCGACATGATCCGCCCCGACGTGCTCGACCGCTTCGCCGAGGCCTTCGACAAGAACGGCTTCAACCGCAAGGCCTTCATCCCGAGCTACGGCATGGCCGAGGTGTGCCTCGCCATCACCTTCAGCCCGCACGGCGCCGGCGTGCGCACCGACACGATGGCGACCGACGACGGCCGCCGCACGCGCCGCTTCGTGCTGTGCGGCAAGGTGCTGCCGGGCCATCGCCTGGAGGTGCGCGACGAAGCCGGCAAGGTGTTGGGCGACCGCGAGGTCGGGCGGATTTTCGTCGCCGGGCCCAGCATCATGCCGGGCTACTTCGGCGAGCCCGAGGCCTCGCAAGAGGTGCTTTTGGACGGTTGGCTCGACACCGGCGACCTTGGCTACACGCTCGCCGGCGAAGTCGTCGTTACCGGCCGCGCCAAGGACCTGATCATCGTCAACGGCCGCAACATCTGGCCGCAGGACATCGAATGGGCGATCGAGACACGCCGCGTCGTGAAGAACGGTGATTCGGTGGCCTTCTCGGTCGACGGCGGTGATGGCGAGGGAGGGGGCGAGCGCGTCGTTGTCGCCGTGCTGGCGCGCGTCTCCGGCGAGGAAGGCCGCAAGACGCTGGCCAGCGACGTGGCGCAGGCGGTGCGCGAGGCGATTGCGGTCGATTGCGACGTCGTGCTGGTGCCGCCGACCATGGGCCTGCCGACCACCTCGTCGGGCAAGCTGTCTCGCGCGCGCGCCAAGGCCAACTACCTGGCCGGCCTCTACGCGCCCTCTACTGGCGCGGACAAGACCGCCGCGGCGTGACAACACTGGTCGCAGTTACCGGGGTTACCGGTTTCGTCGGCCCTCATCTCGTTGCCGCTCTTGCCCGTCGCGGTTTTCGTCTCCGGTTGCTGGTGCGCCGCTGGTCGCCCTTGCCGTCGCTCGAGGGCATCGCCGCCGACATGGTCCTGGGTGATCTTTCAGACGAGGCTGCGCTGAAGCGGCTGGTCGCGGGTGCCGACGCCGTCGTCCACGCCGCCGGCCTTATAAAGGCGCGGCGGCCCGCCGACTTCCTGACTGTGAACCGCGACGGCACGGCGCTGCTGTCGGCGCTGGCGCCCGACGCCCGATTCCTTCTTCTGTCATCGCTGGCGGCGCGCGAGCCGCAGCTCTCACCCTACGCCGCCAGCAAGCGCGCGGCGGAGGAGGTCGTTGCCGGCCGATCGGGACCTTGGCTCACGGTGCGTGCACCGGCGGTCTACGGACCCGGCGACCGCGAGACCCTGGCCTACTTCCGCAGCGTGGCCGGCGGATTGGCGCCGCGGCCCAAGGGGGCCGATGCCCGGCTGTCGCTGATCCACGTCGCCGACCTCGCCGAAGCGCTGGCGCTCGCCCTCAACCAGCCGCCGCCGCCCTCGATCTACGAAATCGATGACGGCAAGGAGGGCGGCTACTCCTATCGCGACATGGCGCGGCTGGCGGGCGAGGCGGTCGGGCGACGGGCTCTGTCGCTTGCCATTCCACGGCCGGTGATGGCGCTGCTGGCGCGGGTGAACGCCCTGAACAATTCGCTGGGCGGCTCCGTGCAGATCCTGACCCCCGACAAGGTGAAGGAAATCTTCCACGCCGATTGGACGGTGCACGACCGGCGCCTGGCCGGGGTCCTGGGGTTCCATCCCGGGCATGACCTGGCAGGGGGCTTTCGCGAGACGATCTTGTGGTACCGGCGGCAGGGATGGCTCTAGAGCTTGTGAAATACGGCGTAACAAATTGTCATTTCACAAGGAATCGCCCTTTCTGGCACTCATGCGTTGTCTTTCCCCGAGACCTTTGGAGCCGCTTTTGCGCACCGCCCACGAACTGACCGTCGAAAACGACGGCATCGCCGATACCCTTACCCTGACGCGCGGCGTTTCGCGCGCCGAGGTGATTCGGGAGATCTGCGTCCATCTCGAACCCTACCAGACCGGTGAGAAGCCGATCGCCGGCGACACCGTGATCGCCAAGGACCTCACCATCGATTCGCTCGCGATCATGGACATGGTCATGGAGCTGGAGGACCGCTTCGACGTCTCGATTCCGATGAGCGTCGTCGCCGAGATCCATACGGTCGACCAGCTCGCCGACACGATCCGGGACCTGCGGGCCCAATCGTAGGATTTAGGCGCGTAATCTCAACTACAGGGAGGCCTGGATAGCATGGGCCTTTTCGACCGCCACGCCGGCCTGCTCGACGCGTATCGCGACGTCCGCACGACCGGCTACGACCCGTTCCAGATCCGCATGGAGCGGGTGCTGTCGCCGACCAAGGCGATCATCAACGGCCGCGAGACCCTGCTGGTCGGCACCAACAACTACTTCGGCCTGACCTTCGATCGCTCGTGCATGGACGCCGCCATCGAGGCGATCGAAGCCGAGGGTACCGGCACGACCGGCTCGCGCATCGCCAACGGCAGCTACACCGAGCACGTGGCCCTCGAGCGCGAGATCGCCGAGTTCTACGGCAAGAAGCACTGCATGGTCTTCACGACCGGCTACCAGGCCAATCTCGGCGTGATCTCGACTCTGGCCGGGCCGGACGACTTCCTGCTGATCGACGCCGACAGCCACGCCTCGATCTACGATGCCTGCAAGATGACCCAGGCCGAGGTCGTGCGCTTCAAGCACAACGACCCGTCGAGCCTGGAGGCCCGCCTGCGCCGGCTGGGCGACAAGCCCGGCAACCGCGTGGTCGTGCTCGAAGGCATCTATTCCATGTTGGGCGACAGGGCGCCGCTCGGCGACTTCGTCAATGTCTGCAAGAAGTATGGCGCCTACGTGCTGATCGACGAGGCTCATTCGCTAGGCGCGCTGGGCGATCATGGTCGCGGCCTCTGCGAGGTGGCGGGTGTGATCGACGACTGCCACTTCATCGTCGGTACCTTCTCCAAGACCCTGGGCGCGATCGGCGGCTACTGCGTCTCCGACGATCCCGACTTCGACATCCTGCGCGTCACCGTGCGGGCCTACATGTTCACGGCCTCGCTGCCGCCTTCGATCGTGGCCTCCGTGCGCCAGGCGCTGCGCGTGGTGAAGGCCAGGCCCGAGCTGCGTACCCAGCTCTGGGACAACGTCGCCACCCTCTATGACGGGCTGAAGGCGCAGGGCTTCACGCTTGGCCCCGAGCATGGCCCCGTCGTGGGCGTGCACCTGCCCGACCGCATGACCGCCATCGGCTTCTGGCGCGCCATGCTCGATGCCGGCATCTATGTGAACGTCGCCGTGCCGCCGGCCACGCCCAACGGCGTGTCGCTGCTGCGCTGCTCGCTCTGCGCCGTGCACACCAAGGAGCAGCTCGACCACATGGTCGAGGTGATGACCGGCATCGGCCGCCAGTTCGGCGTCCTCCCCGACAAGCAGCTGCGCGCCGCCGGCGCGCGCTAGGTCATTGCGCCAGTCACGGTACGATCGTGTTCACGCTGGCGCATCTCTCCGATCCGCATCTGCCGATGCCGCCCGCGCGCGCCGTCGAGCTCTTGGGCAAGCGGGCGACGGGCTACGTGAACTGGTGGCGCCGTCGCGCGCGTCTCCATGTACCGCAGGCGCTAGCCGGCATCGTCGCCGACATCAAGCGGCAGAAGCCCGACCACATCGCGCTGACCGGCGATCTTGTAAACATCTCGCTGCCCAGCGAGTTCAGCCGCGCCGCCGATTGGCTGAAGGAGCTCGGCGGGCCGCAGGACGTCACCGTCATCCCCGGCAACCACGACGTCTATGTCGCCACCGCCTGGCCCAAGAGCCTCGGCCTGTGGGGCGCCTACATGGCGGGCGACGGCCAGCCGCCGGCGACCGCCTTCGACATCTTCCCGACCGTGCGCCGACGCGGCCACGGCAGCGAGGGGGTGGCGCTGGTCGGCCTGTCGAGCGGGGTGCCCAAGCCTCCCTTCTTCGCCACCGGCACGCTGGGCGGGGCGCAGATCACCAAGACGGAGAAACTGCTGGCCGACCTCGGTCGCGAGGGCCTGTGCCGCGTCGTGCTGATCCACCATCCGCCGCTCACCACCGAGAGCCGCTTCAAGCGCCTGACCGACGCCGCCGCCTTCCAGGCGATGATCCGCCGCGTCGGCTGCGAGCTCGTCCTGCACGGTCACAATCATCGCAGCGAAGTCGCACGGATCGTAGGGCCGGCGGGGCCGATCCCTGTGATCGGCGTCACCTCGGCCTCGGCGGCGCCCGACAGCAAATACGGCCGCGCGCGCTATCACCTCATTCGCATCGAGCGTGAAGCGGCAGGCTGGCAGCTCGATGTCGAGTTGCGCGCCCTCAGCAAGGACGGCACGGGCTGTGAAGCTGACGGAAAGCTGTCATTCCACAGTGGGCAGCCGCTGGCCATGGTAGCCTGAGCAGCAATGGTCTCTTCCGATATCGTCGTGACGCCGGTCGCCGGCAAATCCGACCTCAAAGCCTTCATCGACCTGCCCAAGCGCCTCTATGCCGGCCACAAGGGCTACATCCCGCATCTCGACTCCGAGCGGCGCGAGGCCTTCACGCCTGGCAAGAACCCGCTGTTCGGCCACGTCGAGGTGCAGTTCTTCCTGGCCCGCCGCGGCCGCCGCGTCGTCGGCCGCATCGCCGCCCAGATCGACCGCGCCTATCTCGAGCGCTACGCCGACGACACCGGCCACTTCGGCTGCCTCGCCGCCGAGGACGATCCCGCGATCTTCGCCGCCCTGTTCGCGGCAGCCGAGAACTGGCTGCGCGGCAAGGGGCTGAAGCGCGCGACCGGGCCGTTCAGCCTCTCGGTCAACGAGGAGGTCGGGCTGCTGGTCTGGGGCTTCGACAGCCGCCCGGTCCTGCTGGTGCCCTACGACCCGCCGTACGCCGGCGCGCGCGTCGAAGCCCAAGGCTACGCCAAGATCAAGGATCTGTTCTCCTACGACTACGACGTCCAGAACGCGCCCGAGACGATCGGCGCCAAGCTGATGGCGCGCGCCGGCATGGCCGGCCGGGTCAAGGTGCGCACCGCCAACATGAAGATGTTCGATGCCGAGGTCAGGACGCTGGTCGGCATCTTCAACGACGCCTGGAGCGACAACTGGGGCTTCGTGCCCTTCACCCAGGCCGAGATCGACCACGCCTCAAAGGCGTTCGGCCCGGTCATCGTCCCTGATCTCGCGGTGTTCGTGGAGGTCGACGACGAGGCGGTGGCCTTCATCGTGGCCCTGACCAACCTCAACGAGGCGATCGCGGAGTTCAACGGCAGCCTGAACCCGATCAACCTCGTGAAGCTCCTGTGGCGGCTCAAGATCGCCGGCGTCGGCAGCACGCGCGTGCCGCTGATGGGTGTGAAGAAGAAGTTCCGCAATCATCCGCTGATGGGGGCGGGGCTCGCCATGATGGCGATCGACCACCTCAGGGCCAACGGCAAGCGGATAGGCAAGACCAGCGCCGAGCTGGGCTGGATACTCGAGGACAACAAGGCGACCAACAACATCATCCGCTCGGTCGGCGGGGTGCACTACAAGACGCATCGGATCTACGAGAAGCTCTTGTGAGCCATCCCACGGCGTTCGCGCCGCTCGCCAACCGCGCCTTCCTCGCCCTGTGGACTGCCAATCTCCTGTCGAACACCGGCGGCTGGATGGCGACCACGGGCGCCGCCTGGGAAATGACCAGCCTGACGCCGGAGCCGATCTTCGTGGCCCTGCTGGCGTCCGCCAACATGCTGCCGATGTTCCTGTTCTGCTTTCCGGCCGGCGTGCTGGCCGACCGCTTCGACCGCCGGCTCTACATCATCGTCTGCCAGTTCTGGATGATGGGCGTGGCGGCGGCGCTGGCCGTCCTGGCCTTCCTGGGCCTGCTCGACCACTGGACCCTGCTCGGTCTCGTCTTCTGCATGGGGCTCGGCAACGCCATGAACGCCCCGGCGTGGCACGCCGTGGTGCCCGAGATCGTGTCGGGGCCGATGCTGCGGCCGGCCATCGCGCTCAACAGCGCGGGCTTCAACCTCGCCCGCACCGTCGGCCCGGTGATCGGCCAGATCCTGCTGAGCCTGGTCGGCGTCTTCCTTCTTTTCGCCATCAACGCCACCACCTACATCGGCGTCATCTTCGCCATGTCGAGCTGGAAGCGCTCGGCCGAGGCGCGGGCCAGCCAGCGTCGCGAGGGCTTCGTGGAGGCCGCCCGCTCGGGCATCGCCTTCGTGCGCAACTCGGGCGAGCTCAAGGCCGTTTTCGCCCGTGGCCTCTGCTTCTTCACGCCCGGCATCGCCATCGGCACGCTGCTGCCGGTGATCGGCCGCTTCGAGCTCGGCCTCGACGAGTTCGCCTTCGGCATCCTCTACGGCGTGTTCGGCGTCGGCGCCGTGGCGGCCGCCATGGCGATGCCGCTGATCAACCGCCTGCTCGGGCCCGATCGTGCCAACATCTGGGCAATGGGCGTGCACGCCGCCGCCACATTGGTCGCTGCACTGGTCATGACGCCCTACGTCGTCGGCGCCTGCGTGGCGCTCTCGGGCGCCTGCTGGATCACCGTCATCGCCAACAACGGAACCTCAGTGCAGATGATCCTGCCCAACTTCATGCGGGCGCGAGGCATGGCGGTACACCAGATGGTGTTTTTCGGCTCGATGGTCGTGGGCTCTCTCATGTGGGGCAAGATCGCCACGCTGATCGGCACGCAGGCCGCGCTGATCCTCTCGGCCGCCTTGCTCGTGCCCTTCACCGTGCTCGCCGCGTGGATCCGTCTGCCGCGCTCGACGTTGCCGCGCACCTGATGCGAGTCCTCGTGTGGTCTTCCCAACACAAGACACACAAAAATTTGCCAGCGGGGGCAGAATCTTCTTGTAACCGCGTCGATTAGTTGTATTTACGGATTCAAGACGCCCAACGCACGTGCCGCTGGCCCATAGTGGTTACGCAACGACGGAAAGTGTTCTTTTTGGCAGCGCCGGCTTCGAGCCGGGTCCGGGAAGGAGCTTCTGATATGTTTGCTTACCGCGCGGGGCGTGCTCCCCGCTATTCCGTCATTTGCCCGGTGATCTCCGACTGGGCTGCTTCGTTCGATCTTCCGCTCCAGCAGCGGACCGAGACCCCGTCGAGTATCGGCTGACGCACGCCGCCTGTTTGGCGCCGTACGTCCCGTTCGACTCTCCACCGAACCCAGCTTTGACCTGAATTGACGGGGAACCCCCCAGCGATGACCGAGCGTATTTTTCGTTATCTCCGAGAGCAGCAGCCCGAGACGCCGTGCTTGGTGGTCGACCTCGACGTGGTCGAGAACAACTTCCGGCGCATGCGTGAGCTGCTGCCTGCGGCTCACATCTTCTACGCCGTGAAGGCCAACCCGGCTGCGCAGATCCTGTCGCGCCTGTCCAACCTCGGCTCCAAGTTCGACACCGCGAGCCGCGGCGAGATCGAGCTCGTGCAGGCGACCGGCGTGTCGATGGACCGCGTCTCCTTCGGCAACACCATCAAGAAGGAGAAGGACATCGCCTGGGCCTACCAGCAGGGCGTGCGCCTGTTCGCCTTCGACAGCGAGGCCGAGTTGCAGAAGCTCGTCCGCGTCGCGCCGGGCGCGCGCGTGTTCTGCCGCGTGCTGGTCGATTGCGGTGGCGCCGAGTGGCCGCTCAGCAAGAAGTTCGGCTGTGCGCCGGAGATGGCCAAGGACCTGCTGCGCAAGGCCAAGGACTGGGGCCTCGACCCCTATGGCATCTCCTTCCATGTCGGCAGCCAGCAGACCGACCTCGAGCAGTGGGACAAGGCGCTGGCCCAGGTCTCGCAGATGTTCTTCGCCCTCGCCGAAGAGGGCGTCGACCTGCGCATGGTCAACCTGGGCGGCGGCTTCCCGGCGCGCTATCGCGCCGAGGTCAACCCGATCGAGGCCTACTGCGAGGCGGTGACCCGCGCGCTGGTGCGTCACTTCGGCAACCGCATGCCCGAGGTGATCATCGAGCCGGGCCGCTCCATGGTGGGCGACGCGGGCGTGATCCAGAGCGAAGTGGTGCTGGTCTCGCGCAAGGCGGCCAACGACCGCAAGCGCTGGGTCTATCTCGACATCGGCAAGTTCTCGGGCCTGGCCGAGACCATGGGCGAGAGCATCAAGTACCGCCTGCGCACCGGCCGTGACGGCACGCGCGTGGGACCGGTGGTGCTGGCCGGCCCGACCTGCGACTCGGCCGACATCCTCTATGAAAAGACCGAGTACAAGTTGCCGCTGTCGCTGAAGCCTGGCGACAAGGTCGAGATCCTGGCCACCGGCGCCTATACGACCACGTACTCGTCGGTCGCCTTCAACGGCTTCGCGCCGCTCAAGGCGATCTGCATCTAGCCCTACGTTCTGTAACAGAACGACTTTAACGGGGCCTTGAGAAAGGCCCCGTTGACGTTTATCGACCACTCTTGGACAAGGCCAGAAGGCCAGACAGGGACGCTGAAATGGCGAAGAAAGTCGCGCGCAAGGGCAAGAAGAAGCTCTCTAAGAAGTACGTCTCGTTCTCCGGCCGCATGGTCATGATCGGCTTCGGCTCGATCGGCCAGGGCGTGATGCCGCTGATCTTCCGGCACATCGACATCAAGCCGGAGCAGATCACGGTCATCTCGGCCGAGGACCGCGGCGGCCTGAAGGAGCTGAAGAAGTTCGGCGTCACCTTCATCCGGAAGCGCATCACCCAGGACAACCTGCGCCAGACCCTCGACAGGCGCGTGGGCAAGGGCGACTTCGTGGTCAACCTGTCGGTCGAGGTCGCCTCGACGGCCCTGGTCGAGTTCTGCCAGGAGAAGGGCGCGCTCTACATCGACACCTGCATCGAGCCGTGGCCCGGCGGCTATACCGATCCCAACCTGTCGGTCTCGCTGCGCTCCAACTACGCGCTGCGCGAGAACATGCTGAAGCTCGCGCCCAAGTACCGCGGCGGGCCGACGGCGGTGATCGCCCATGGCGCCAACCCGGGCCTGGTCTCGCACTTCGTCAAGAAGGCGCTGGTCAACATCGCCAAGGACACCGGCATGGGCGCGGTGAAGCCGACCACCCGCGAGGGCTGGGCCGAGCTGGCACGCGACCTCGGCGTGAGGGTGATCCACATCGCCGAGCGCGATACCCAGGTCTCCAAGAAGCCCAAGAAGGTCGGCGAGTTCGTCAACACCTGGTCGATCGACGGCTTCGTGTCGGAGGGCAGCCAGCCCGCCGAGATGGGTTGGGGCACGCACGAGAAGGGCCTGCCGGCGGACGGCGCACGCCACGAGTTCGGCTGCGGTGCGGCGATCTACCTGAACCGGCCGGGGCTGATCACCCGTGTGCGCACCTGGACGCCGCTCGAGGGACCGTTCCACGGTTTCATCATCACCCACAACGAATCGATCTCGATGGCGGACTATTTCACGCTGCGCCAGGGTGAGAACGCGACCTACCGGCCGACCGTGCACTACGCGTATCACCCGTGCGACCAGGCGATCATGTCCATGCACGAATGCGCGGGCAAGAATCTGCACCAGCAGAAGACCCAGCGCCTGATCGTCGACGAGATCACCGAGGGCCGCGACGAGCTCGGCGTGCTGCTGATGGGCCATGCCAAGGGCGCCTACTGGTATGGCTCGCAGCTCGACATCCACGAGGCGCGCGAGCTCACGCCCTACAACAACGCGACCTCGATCCAGGTCTGCGCGCCGGTGCTGTCGGGCATCATCTGGGCGCTCGAGAACCCCGAGCGCGGCATCGTCGAGGCAGACGAGATGGATTTCGACCGCAATCTCGAGATCTGCATGCCCTATCTCGGACCCGTGGTCGGCAAGTACAGCGACTGGACGCCGCTCAAGGACCGCGGCGGGCTGTTCCCCGAGGATCTCGACACCAACGATCCTTGGCAGTTCAAGAACTTCCGGGTGGTGTGACGTCCGAGTGGGCCTGGATTGGTTCGCATGAGCATCGTTCTTCGCCGAGGAACTCCGGCAGATGCCGCCCCCTGCGGCGCCATCTGCTACGAGGCCTTCAAGTCGGTCTGCACGGCGCACCACTTCCCACCCGACTTCCCGTCGCCTGATGCGGCGAGCGGGCTGATGTCGATGCTGCTTTCGCATCCGGGATTCTATTCCGTCGTTGCCGAGGCGGATGGACGTATCGTCGGCAGCAACTTTCTTGACGAGCGGGCATGTATCGCGGGCGTCGGGCCGATTACCGTCGATCCGACGGGGCAGAACCATGGGGTCGGTGGACGCCTGATGCAGGATGTCCTCGATCGTGCGGCTGAGCGGCGGGCAGCAGGCGTGCGCCTGCTGCAGGCTGGCTTCCATAACCGCTCCCTTTGTCTTTATACCAAGCTCGGCTTCCATACCCGCGAGCCCGTGTCGATCCTTCAGGGCAAGCCGGTCGGGCGGAAGTTCGCGGGCTATGAGGTGCGTCGCGCGACCGCAGGCGATGTGGCCGCCTGCAACCGGCTTTGCCGCCAGGTTCATGGTTTCGATCGCAACGCCGAATTGCGCGACGCGATCGCCGAAGGGACGGCATCTGTCGTCGAGCATCTCGGGCAGGTCGTCGGCTACACGACAGCCGTCGCCTTCGTTGGCCATAGCGTCGCGGAAACCAACCGGGGCCTCATGGCCTTGATTGCCGCGTCACCTGAATTTGGCGGACCCGGCTTCCTCGTGCCGACACGCAATCACGAGGTCTTCAGCTGGTGCCTGGGGATGGGCCTGAAGCTGGTGTACCAGATGACGTTGATGACCACCGGTCTCTACAACGAGCCCGAAGGCGCCTACATGCCGTCGGTCCTCTATTAGAAGATGCAGTCGGCGCGAGCGGCCGGCTGAATGGGATCTGCCGGCATATTGAGCTTGCAGTGATAGTCGAAGGCGGCTCGATAGGGCGCCGCGATTCGCGCCTTGGCCTGGATGGGCAGGACGATGCGGCCGCCGCGCCGGTCGATCTGCTGGCGTCCATAGGTGATGTTGCTGCCATCCGGAAAATAAGCCTCGAAGACGGAGTGACCTGCCGACGAGGTGAACTCCATCACCAGGATCGCGCCGTCGATGCATTCGAAGCGTGGCCCGCTGCGCAGGGCGCCGGTCTCCGTGGTCTTCCCTGAAGGCCCGGAGATCGTCCACTGTGACGTCGAGGCCGTGCGCGAGGACTCGCCCTTCAAGGCACCGCAGGTCAACGAAGCCGGCGCCGGCGTGCCGGCCGCCTGACCGTGCGCCTGTCCCGCGAGGACCATCGACAGCAACACAAGACCTGCTCTTTTCATTCGGCCAGACTAGTCGAGCCACCGGCATCGATCCAAGTCCAGGCGGTCGTTGGCGTCGAATTTGAGCCCTTCCTTTTCCAGCAAGCGCCGCTGGAGGGTGTCGCCGCCGTTGCGGGACAGGCTGTAGGACACCTCGCCTTTGGCGTTGACGACACGGTGCCATGGGATCTTGATCGCCGGGTCGAGGCGCTGAAGCACGCGACCGACAAGGCGGGCACGCCTCGGCATGCCGGCCATCGTGGCGACCTGGCCATAGGTCGCCACCCAGCCCCGAGGGATGCGGCGGATCACGTCGCAGATGGCTTCGACAGCTTCATCGCCTTGGTGGGCAGCCTGAAGCGGCTTGCGCTTCGGTAGCAGCCGTAGCTTGCGCGGATCCCCGGTTGCCCAGCCTTGCATTAGTCTGGACGCTGAAGTCGGCCCAAGGCGCTTGTCAGAGCGACGCATCCTGAAATCTTGATGGAAGCGGGCGTGGAAAACCAGCGTCAGGCTTTCCCATCGAGTGAGAGAGCCGACCAGTCCGTCGATAGCTCGCGATAGAGGCACTCGGCGATCCAGTAGTTGCCGTACGGCATCACGTCCTCCTGCGGAAACCTGCCGAGCCGCGGCTTGCCGGCTTCGACATGTCTCATGCGGCCCCACGTGCCGTGCAGCACGACGCCGCCCGGTGTCAGGAAGTCGGCAAGGAGTGCCTTGAGGGTTTGGCGCGCGACATCCCGGTACTGCTGCGCCCGGTCGGGCAGCCAGCGCACCAGGCGCATCAGGACGGCGGTGGCAATGCAGGCGGCGCAGGAATCGTAGGGAAGCTTGTCGCGGTCGGGATCGTCGTAGTCGTAACGTGGAACCCACCCTTTCGGCGCGTGGGCGACGTACCAGTCCGCCGCCGAACGAGCCGCCTCCAGATAGTGCGGCTTTCGGCTGGCCTCGTAAGCGTGGGCATACCCCAACATGGCCCAGGCTTGCCCGCGCGCCCAAACGCTGTCGTTGGACCAGCCCTGCAGGCTGAACAGCCCGGTCACGGCACGGGTCTCGGGATCGAGCGCTGCCGCGTGGCAGCTCGAGCCGTCCGGGCGGATCAGCCCGATCTCCAGCACCGTATCGAGATGGCGATAGGCGAGGGTGGCGCGCTCGGGCTCCCATTGGGAAGCCCACAGCATCGACGGAAGGTTGAGGCCCGTGTCAATGACGATGCGGTCGGCCCCGGCGATCTGAAGGAACGCGCGGGCCTTGCGATCGAAAATGTTGGCGAAGTTGTCGCCACCGGCCAACGCCCAGTTCTTCAGGTCGCTGTCCCCGGTGATCTGATGGCCCAGCGTCAGGGCGTAGTACATGTCGATGCCGGTCGACGAGAACACCGTCGGATGCTGCGCGAGATCGGGACCGATCCGCCGGCAGAGCTGCAGGGCGGCGTCGGCGTAGCGCTGTTCACGCGTCAGCAGATGCAGCAGCCAGAGGCGGCCGGCCAGGAATCCGACCCATTGGAAGTCCGCCCAGCTGTTCCAGACGTAGTCGCCGTCCCAGGTGTATCCGCCGGTCATGTAGTTGAGGCGCGGGATGCGATCGCCGGCCTTCATGCCGTCGCATACCGCGTCGGCACCGTTGCAGAGATGGCGGACGGCGCGGTCGAGCGTTCGCCTGTAGTCCGCGTCCATCGTCTTCAGGCGCCGACGACGCTGCCGATGGCGCGGTCGAGAAGATCGAGGCCTTCGTCGAGCTCGCCGTCGGTCACGGTGAGCGGCGGCGCAATCCGCATGGTCCCGCCGGATGTGCCCGACCGCACGAGATTGGCGGCGAGGCCAATGTCCATCGCCGCCTCCGTGACCGCATTGGAGATGCTGGTCGCATCGCGCGAACCGACATTGGTGAATTCGATGCCGCGCAGCAGGCCGCGGCCGCGGACGTCGCCGATGCTGGCGTGACGCTGCTTGAGGCGCAGCAGCCCTGCCGCAAGACGCTCGCCGGCCACGACGGCGCGCTCGGCCAGCCTGTCGCGCTGCACGATCTCGAGCACTTTCAGGCCGACCGCGGCAGGAAGGGGATCGTTCACATGCGTGGTGTAGAAGAAGAACTTGCGGTCGTCGGCGACGGCCGAGACTTTCTCGGTCGTCATGACGGCCGACAGCGCCATGCCCGCGCCGAGGGTCTTCGAGAGGGTAAGGATGTCCGGCGAGACGCCGTCCCTCTGGAAGGCGAACATCGTGCCCGTGCGGCCAAGTCCGGTCTGCGCCTCGTCGAGGATGAGCAGCATCCCGCGCGCCTCGCAGTGCGCCTTGAGGGCGGCGAGGTAGCCCAGGGGAAGATCGATGACGCCGCCGCTGCTCAGGATCGGCTCGGCGATGAAGGCCGCCAGGTTGCCGGTGCACTGTGCGTCGACCTGGTCGAAAGCGTCGTCGAGCTCGCGCCGCCAGTCGACGCCGGCGAAGCGCGGCCGGTAGGCGTTGGGCGCGGGAATGGCGAAGTACCCTGGCGCCATCGGCCCGACCCCGGTTCGGCCGACCTTGAACGTGGCGGCCGCTGATCCCGCCGTCACGCCGTGGTAGGAGCGCGTGAACGTCACGATCTCCCATTTTCCCGTGACGGTCTTGGCGAGCTTGATGGCCGCTTCGTTGGCCTCCCCGCCGGTCGACAGCAGCATGACTTTCGACAGGTCCGGCGCCTGCTTGGCGAGTTCCGTCGCCAACCCGACGACGGGCTCGGAGATCATCGCGGAATAAAGATGGTCGAGAGTTCCGGATGCATGCCGGATGGTGGCGACGATTTCCGGATGGGAGTGGCCGAGAATGGCGCTCATCTGGCCGGACGTGAAGTCGAGCATCCGCGCGCCGCTCGCGTCGTAGAGATAGCAGCCGCTCGCCCGAACCGGCACGAAGCGCGCGAAGTCGCAGCCAAAGCGAAGGAGATGCCGATCGGCGCGTGACTGGAAACTGCTGCCCGCATCGTTGATATCGGCCACGGCACACCTCTGTTGATGACAGTGGCAAGCTTCTTTCAGGGCGACCGGCCGGTCGACCGCAAAGAATTTGTCAGTCAGGTGAAATTTTTGCATCTTAGGCCAGCATTCACTCGTGAGGGCCGGATGACGCGGTCGAGATTGCCGCTCCGAGGTATTGCCGTCTTCGCGGCAGTCGCCCGCCTTGGCAGCTTCAAGGCGGCGGCAAACGAGCTCAACCTGTCGCCCTCGGCGGTCAGCCACCAGATCCGGGCGCTGGAAGAGGAGCTCGGCGTCGAGCTCTTCAGGCGCGTGAGCCGCGGCATCAGGCTCACGCCGGACGCCGCCAGGTATGCCGAAGTCCTGGACAAGCTGTTCGAGCGGATGCGCCGCGCAACGGCCGACGTGGCGGCTCCCGGTTGGAGCACGCCGTCGACCAACATCGTCCGCATCATGACGCCGCCGTCGCTTGCAACGCACTGGCTGACGCCGCGGCTGCCGGCGTTCATCGAGGCACATCCCGGCGTCGACTTGCGCGTATTCGCGGTACGGACCGCAGACGGCAATGCCGAGGACTTCGACATCACGATCCGCTATGGCGACGCCGCACGATGGAAAGGACAAGCCAGGCCGCTGTTGAAGGAGATCATACAGCCCTATTGCGCACCCAAGCGCATCCGGGGCCGAAGATCTCTTACCGCGACCCAGCTCCTGGCCCAGCCGCTGATCCAGAGCCGGGAGAATGCCCTGTCGTGGGAGTCGTGGTTCGGTCAACGGGGAGTCGCCTACGACATGTCCGACGTGCGCCCGCTTCAGCTCGATCCGTCCTATGTCGCGATCGAAGCGGCAGTGAAAGGCGTCGGCGTCATCCTCGAAAGCAGCGTTCTCACCGAGGAGCATGTGCGCGCGGGCAGGCTCGTCGCCCCGTTGCGCGAGGCGAAGTCGCCGTCGACCTCCTACTGGCTGGTCCCTCTTCGCAAGGGCGCCCGGCAGGCGACGGTCAACGCGCACAAGTGGCTGATCGAGCAAGCCAACCTGGCTTGAATCGTATTTGAACTGCATTCCGGTGCAGGCCAATCTCGGGCAGGTCGAGCGGAGTGGAGGTACAGCGTTGGACGATAGATGGCGCGTAGGCCGCCGTGGATTGATGCAGACGTCGTTGGCCGCTGCGCTGGCAGGCTGCTCGACAACGTCCTTCGAGCCCGCGCCAGCACTGGCGCCCATCCGTGCGCGCACCGACCGCATCTTCGATATCGCCGTCTGCCTGCGTCCCTTCCGTCCAGCCGGGCCGCGCGTGGAGACCGAGCGGCTGGGCGACGTGCTGGTGGTGCACAATTACGGCCATGGCGGGAGCGGCTGGTCGCTGTCCTGGGGATCGAGCACGCGGGCGGTGCAGCTCGCCATGCAGGCGAGCCCCACAGAGGTGGCGGTGATCGGCTGCGGCGCGCTCGGACTCACCTCGGCGACCCTGGCGCAGCGCGCCGGTGCGCGCGTCACCATCTACGCCCGCGATCAATTGCCGGAGACGACGTCGGCTCGGGCGACCGGCGAATGGACGCCCGATTCGCGCATTGCCCTGGTCAATGCCGCAGCACCCGGCTTCGCCGCCGTGTGGGAAGAGATGGCGCGCGCCTCCTTCAAGAGGCATCGCGACTATCTCGGCCTGCCGGGCACGCCGGTGGAATGGATCGACCAGTACGCCGTTTCCGGCGGCACACCGCGCATCACCCAGAGCACTGACGCAGCCAGCAGCAATGCGATCGAACCGGCGCTGGCGTTCGCCAGCTACGCGCGTTCGATCCGCGACCTGACACCGCGATGGCGCTCCGTGCCGGCCGATGCGACGCCGTTCAAGGGGACGTCGGTCGCGCGCGGCGAGATCATGGTGTTCAACATCGCCGACTATGGCCACACCTTGATGAACGACTTCTTCATCGCCGGCGGCCAGTTCCGGCGGGCCGACTTCCGATCACCCTCGCAGATCGCCGCCCTGGGCAAGAGAGTGGTGATCAACTGCACGGGCTACGGCGCGCGGGCGCTGTGGAAGGACGAAACCCTGGTGCCGGTGCGCGGGCAGATCGCGCGGCTGATCCCGCAGCCCGAGGTGCGCTATGGCCTGGTCTACCGCCATGTGCTGACCGTGCCGCGGCGTGACGGGCTGGTCGTGCAGTCATTCGCCGGTGGTGAGCGGCAGGGCTACGGGGACACCAACGAGGCGCCCGACCGGGCCGAGGCCGAGCAGGCGGTGAGGACGCTGGCCGAGCTGTTCACGACGAGCGCCTGAACACGTCACGAGCATAGAAACGGCGCATCGATCCAATAGGCAGTCGATATTTCAGTCCTGGGCGGTCTCCCGGCAGTGTGCCTGCACCCGAAAGGGACACTCACTTCAGGAGACGTCATCATGAAATCCACACTGACCATCGCTGCCGCGCTCAGCGCCGCCCTGCTCCTGGCCTCGCAGGCCCAGGCCCAGGGGCCGG
>NZ_BKAJ01000074.1 GCF_007992495.1 Reyranella soli | reverse complement strand
AGCGCTTTTTCTTGCGCCCTGCCGCGGCCGCCTTGCGAGGATCCCACTTTCCGATCATGCCGTGCACGCCGATCATCGAGCCGGCGACCAGCTCGAGCGCCAGGAAGCGCCGCTCCTCGACCCAGCCCGGGAGCTGGATGTTGAGCGCCAAGTCTCGGCGGAAGCCGAACTGATTATAGTATTCAGGATCGCCGACCAGGATGATGCGGCTGTGGCCCAGCATGCGCGACTGCGCCATCGAATGCCACATCAGCGCCTTGCCGTAGCCCAACCCGCGCAGCTCGGGCGAGATGGCGAGCGGGCCCAGCAGGATGGCGGGCCAGCGCTCGTTGATCAGGATGGGCCAGTTGCGGATCGAGGCCACCATCTGGCCCTTCTGGTCGATGGCGACGAAGCACAGTTCCTTGATCGGCTTCACGTCCTCGCGGAAGCGATAGACCGTCTTGTGCATCCGGTCGGGGCCGAATGCCGCCTCGTTCATCTCCTCGATGGCGTAGTGATCGCGCGGCCGCTCGCGCAGCAGCCGCAGCCGGCCGGGGCTTTCCCTAGCCAAGGCCCAGCACCGCCATGAGCTCCCGCCATTCGCGCGGGTTGAGCCCGCTCGACTTCTGGTCGACCTTCTCGCCCGCGATCAGGCGCTTGATCGCAGCCAGGCCGGTCTTGGAGAGATGCGCGCCGCCCATCCGGTATTCCATGAAGGCGTCGTAGCTGATCGGGCACCAGCGCTTCAGCGTATCGAGCATGACGTCGGCATAGACGCGGATTTCGTACTGCGCGTGGGCGTCGGCGCGCAGCGACAGGAATTGCATGAGATTGTGGAGGTTGGTCTTCCAGTACCACTGAGTATAGAAGGCCAGCGATAGGTTCATGCGCGCCAGCTCGCGCGCCAGGCCGGAGCGCTCGGGGTCGAGCGGCTCGCCCGTCTCACCCTCGTTCAGCATCTCCATGTAGTGTTCGTAGACCAGCTCGGCGTCCTTCTTGAGGAGGTCGAAGACGCGCTCGGCCTCCTTGCCCGAAAGGACCTGGTCGCGCCCCTGGCGGTTGGCCGTGCTCTGGGCCGCCAAATGCTCGGGCTTCGGCACGTAGTATTCGTTGTCGAGGATCGAGTAGCGCGCCGAGTATTCGTTCACGTTGGCGGTGCGATGGCGGATCCACTGGCGCGCCACGAAGATAGGCAGCTTCACGTGGTATTTGATCTCGCACATCTCGAACGGCGTCGTATGGCGATGCCGCATCAGGTAGTTGATCAGCCCGCGATCCTCGCTGACCTTCTTGGTGCCGCGGCCGTAGCTCACGCGGGCAGCCTGCACGACGGCAGCATCATCTCCCATGTAGTCGACGACTCGGACAAAGCCGTGATCGAGCACGGGCAGCGCCTGGAACAGGATTTCTTCCAGGGCGGGGGAAATCGGCCGCAGCGTCGGCTGCGCGCCGCCGCGAGCCTGGTCGATCTCGGCCTGCTGGTCGGTGGAGAGGGGCATCGTTGTTGTCCTTCGTTGGCCGCGGACTCTATGGGCGGCGGCCAGCGCGGACCATGGGGAAAATAAGGCGCGGCATTTCGGGCGCAGCCGTTGCTTCAAAAGTGCCCGCGGAGTGCTTATATTGGTCGCGTCGGGAAACCGACTATGGCGATAAACGCCGCGTGAAATAAGCGTTTCGGACCCGGGGGCAGTACCCGGCGCCTCCACCATTTCACCTCCAACCCGAACAGGGGCGGAGTCGATGGGGGCGAACCAGGATCGACGAGCGTGGTAAAGGCGCGGTTTTTGCCCGGTATGGTTCCGCCGTGACGGGCCATTCACAAGTGCTAACGATAACACCGTTACACTCGCTGCTGCCGCCTAAACAGCGGACGTAAGCGCGGTTCGGGAGGGCACCGGGCAACAGAAGCCCTCCCACTTTACTCCTCGCATTCGGGGTTTCCCGCGATTGACTCTGATGGTACGCGGGTCGACGATGTTTCGCGAAATTTCCGACAGGCCATGAACGATCGCTTCCACTACGACGCTCTCGTCGACGACGCGCTGCGCAGCGTCGTCCGTCGCGTGCTGACGCAGGTCGCCGAGAAAGGCCTTCCCGGCTCGCACCATTTCTACATCTCGTTCCGCAGCACCGATCCCGGCGTCGTACTGCCCGACTATTTGCGCGCCAAGTACCCGGAAGAGATGACGATCGTGCTCCAGCACCAGTACTGGGACCTGATCCTCGGCCCCAACCACTTCGAGGTGACGGTGAGCTTCAACAAGCAGCAGGAGCGCATCCGGGTGCCGTTCGCGGCACTGTCGGCCTTCGTCGATCCGTCGGTGCGCTTCGGCCTGCAGTTCGATCGCAAGGACAAGGGCGGCGAGAAGGCGGAAGCCCCCGCCGCGCCGCCGGCCGCCCTGCCGCCGGCCGAAAAGCGCCCGCCGCTGGCGGCACCTGCCGCCTCGGAGGCCAAGCCCGAAGCCGGCTCTGAGCAGGCCACCGAGGCCAAGCCCGAGGACGCAGCGTCCAAGGTCGTCAAGCTCGACAGCTTCCGAAAGAAGTAGCTTTACGCCTGCCCGTCATTGCGGCAGGGAAGGCCCGCTCTAGCCCGGCGCGCCAGGAGACTCCTATGCCCGATTTCCAGTTCCAGGAGATGTTTCCGCACGGTGAGGACACGACGTCCTACCGCAAGCTCTCGTCCGACCATGTCGGCGTGACCAAGTTCAACGGCCGTGACGTGCTCACCGTCGAGCCCGAGGCGCTGACCCTGCTGACCGCCCAGGCGTTCCACGATATCTCCCATCTCCTGCGCCCCAGCCATCTCGCCCAGTTGGCCTCGATCCTCGACGACGGCGAGGCCTCGGCCAACGACAAGTACGTGGCGCTGGAGCTCCTCAAGAACGCCAACATCGCCGCGGGCGGCGTGCTGCCGATGTGCCAGGATACCGGCACGGCCATCGTCATGGGCAAGAAGGGCCAGGCAGTGTGGACCGGCGGCGGCGACGAGGAGGCGATCGCCAAGGGTGTGTTCAAGACCTACACCGAGACCAACCTGCGCTATTCGCAGGTCTCGCCG
Organism: Reyranella soli; assembly: GCF_007992495.1. Taxonomy (GTDB): domain Bacteria; phylum Pseudomonadota; class Alphaproteobacteria; order Reyranellales; family Reyranellaceae; genus Reyranella; species Reyranella soli. Next base: position 80,773 of record NZ_BKAJ01000074.1, on the reverse strand, counting down.
ATCTCGATGTTCAAGGAAGTGCAGACCGGCACCAACCTGCCGGCGCAGATCGACATCTATGCGACCGACGGCGATGCCTACAAGTTCCTCTTCGTCGCCAAGGGCGGCGGCTCGGCCAACAAGAGCTACCTCTACCAGCAGACGCCAGCGGTGCTGAACGAAGCCTCGCTGCTGAAGTTCCTCGACACCCAGATCCGCACCCTGGGCACGGCGGCCTGCCCGCCCTACCACCTTGCCATCGTGGTCGGCGGCACCTCGGCCGAGATGAACCTCAAGACGGTGAAGCTTGCCTCGACGCGCTACCTCGACGACCTGCCGAGCGAGGGCAACAACAAGGGCGTGGCCATCCGCGACCGCGAGATGGAGAAGAAGGTCCTGGAGCTGACGCGCCAGATGGGCATCGGCGCGCAGTTCGGCGGCAAGTACTTCTGCCACGACGTGCGCGTGATCAGGATCGCGCGCCACGGCGCCTCGGTGCCGATCGGCATGGGCGTGAGCTGCTCGGCCGACCGGCAGGCCGTAGGCAAGATCACCAAGGACGGCATCTTCCTCGAGCAGCTCGAGACCAACCCGGCGCACTTCCTGCCCGAGGTCGAGCCGCAGCAGCTCTCGGGCGAGGTCGTCTCCGTCGACCTCAACAAGGGCATGGCGCACACGCTGTCGGTGCTGACGAAGTACCCGGTGAAGACGCGCGTGAACCTCACCGGTACGCTGATCGTGGCGCGTGACTCCGCGCACGCGAAGCTCAAGGAACGGCTCGACCGCGGCGAAGGCCTGCCCGACTATTTCAAGCAGTTCCCGGTCTACTACGCCGGCCCGGCCAAGACGCCGGAAGGCATGCCGTCGGGCTCGTTCGGCCCGACCACGGCGGGCCGCATGGATTCCTACGTCGACCTGTTCCAGGCCAACGGCGGCTCGATGGTCATGCTGGCCAAGGGCAACCGCAGCAAGCAGGTCGTCGATGCCTGCAAGAAGCACAAAGGCTTCTATCTAGGCTCGATCGGCGGCCCGGCCGCGATCCTGGCCAAGAACTGCATCAGGAAGGTCGAGGTGCTGGAGTATCCCGAGCTCGGCATGGAAGCGATCTGGCGCATCCAGGTCGAGAACTTCCCCGCCTTCATCGTCACCGACGACAAGGGCAACGACTTCTTCAGCGAATTGAAGATCTGAGTCTTGCCGGACCGCGGGCCTCCAGGCCCGCTCATGGTCATGCTCTTCCGAAAGACATGAGCGGGCCTGGAGGCCCGCGCTCCCAAAAAGAAACCCGGCAGGTCGCCCTGCCGGGTTTTCAGTGTGCTGTCCCGCAACGTGCCGTCAAATCCCCAGATGACGACGCCGTTGCCCTTCCAAACTCTTAGCCGCGACAGCCCTCTTCGCGGGCGCACCACTTGTCGATCCAGACGTTGCCGTGGCGGGCGTTGACGACCTGCAGCCAGCTGCCGCGGCAGCCGAGCACGCGGAACTTCATGTCGTCGCCTTCGATGGTGGCGACCGCCGAGCCCAGCAGGCCCGGCCGGTCGTAGACCGTGATGGCGCCGTCGACGCGGGCATCGACCGTCAGCAGGTCGGCCGGCACCCAGCCGAACGACTGCGATCCGGCGCCGGCGGCGGCGGCGGCATAGCCCGGCGCGGTGTTGAGCGCGATGCGCGCCCAACCGCTCTGGCTGCCCATGATGGTGACTTCGCCGCGCGCCAGATCGCCCTTGGCGGTGCGGCCCGACAGCGTGCCGATCACCGACGCCTGCGGCGTCGGCTCGGCGCGCACCGAGACCATCTCGCCGCGCTGGAGCAGCGCATAAGCCTGAGTTGCCGTGCATGAGCCGGCGTAGCCGGTACTGGCATCGACGGAGCGCTCGAGGACGCCAAATCCTGCAAGCACGGCGGCCGTGCCGATGATGGCCCGAAGCATCGTGTCCCTTCCCACATGTTTGGTCGACCATTCCCCAACAGCCGGACCCTTCACCCACGTTCGTTCTAGGCCCGCGCTGGAACGGAGTCGTGGCAGGGATTGTATGAGTTGTTTCGGCCACCTACGACTGCTTGAAGCACGATTCTTGAAGATGATTCAACGGCTTCAGCCGACTGCTTAAAGCATGACAACAGCAGACTTTTCAGACATCCACAGCCTCGCGCTACATTTGCCGCCATGAATCTCGCCAAACAGCATCTCGACATCGGCCTGTTCTCGACCAAGCGCGACGAGCAGCTCGCCTTCTGGCAGCAAACCGTTGGTCTGCCCTACGACCACCTGGGCAAGCTGGGCGGCGGCATGCAGCAGCACCGCCATCACATGAACGGCTCGATCCTGAAGATGAACCATTCGCGCAATCCGCTGCCCGCGGCGCCGCCATCGGGCATCGTCGGATTGCAGATCGCCAAGGACGGCCTGGCCAGCCGGCAGGCGCTGAGCGATCCGGACGGCAACCAGGTGATGTTGGTTCCCAAGGGTGCCGACGGCGTGCAGGGCATCGCCATCCTGCTGAAGGTCAACGACCCTGCAGCGCATGACCGCTTCTGGACCGAGGCCATGCAGTTCGAGCGTGCCGGCGAGGGCCGCTATCGCTGCGGCGATTCGTTGGTCGTGGTTGCCGAGCGCGGCAAGGTCGAGCGCAGGGCGGAATGGCGCGGGCCCGGATACCGCTACATGACAGTGCAGGTGTGGGATTGCCTCGCCGAATACGACGGTATCCTGGCGCGCGGCGGCACCTCGGGTGGCGCGCCGCGCGTACTGGGCGATACGGTGCGTTACGCCTTTGTCTGCGATCCCGACGGCAATCACATCGAGATCAGCCAGCGGGCGTCGCTGACCGGCGGAAGTCTCTAGCTCTTCTTGCGCGCCTTGCGGGCGGCGTAGCGGGCGTCGCGGGTCGCCTTCTGCGATGCGAGCAGTTCGAGCTGCGCACGCAGAGACTTCTTGGCCGCGTCGGCCTCACGGGCAGCCTGAGCAATCTTCTCGGCTTCCTTCTCGGCGATCGCCTTGGCCTTCGCGGCCTCGCGCTCGGCGCGCTTGGCATTGCGCTGCTCGATCTCACGCTCCTCGCGGGCGCGGGCCGCGGCGGCACGCGCTTCCTGGCGGGCGATGAACTCGGGATCGTTGCTACGGTCGTTTGCGCGAGCCCGTTCAAGCAGGGCTTGCTTGGCCTTGGCGGCATTCTCAAGGCGGTCGTTGAAAGTGTCTCGGTTGTTCAATGTCACTCCTTCCTACTCTCTGCTTGCCTACTCTGCGGCCGCGGCGGCGGCCTGCTTCTTCGCGCGCTTGCGGTCCTCGGGATGGAGGAAGCGCTTGCGCAGACGAATCGACTTCGGCGTCACCTCGACCAATTCGTCGTCCTCGATATAGGCGATCGCCTGTTCGAGCGACATGCGGCGCGGCGGGGTCAGCCGCACCGCCTCGTCCTTGCCGGCGGCGCGAATGTTGGTGAGCTGCTTGCCCTTCAGTACATTGACGTCGAGATCGTTGCCGCGGCTGTGCTCGCCGATCAGCATGCCCTTGTAGACCTGCACGCCCGGGTCGATGAACATCGGGCCGCGCTCCTCGAGGTTCCACAGGGCATAGGCGACCGCGGTGCCCTCGTCGTTGGCGATCAGCGCGCCGTTGCGCCGGCCGGCAATCGGACCGCGGTAGGGGCCGTATTCGTGGAAGATACGGTTCATGACGCCGGTGCCGCGCGTGTCGGTCAGGAACTCGCCGTGGTAGCCGATCAGGCCGCGCGACGGGGCGTAGAACACCAGGCGGGTCTTGCCGGCGCCCGACGGGCGCATGTCCTGCAGCTCGCCCTTGCGCAGGGAGATCTGCTCGACCACGACGCCGGTATAGGCGTCGTCGACGTCGATCACGACTTCCTCGATCGGCTCGAGGCGCTGGCCGGTGATCGAGTCGTTCTGGAAGAGCACGCGCGGGCGGCCGACGGCGAGCTCGAAGCCCTCGCGGCGCATCGTCTCGATCAGCACGCCGAGCTGCAGCTCGCCGCGGCCGGCGACTTCATACGAATCGGCGTTCTCGGTGTCGCTGACGCGGATGGCGACGTTGCCCTCGGCTTCGCGCATCAGGCGGGCGCGGATCATGCGGGTCGTGACCTTGTCGCCTTCCTTGCCGGCGAGCGGCGAGTCGTTCACCGAGAAGGTCATGGCGAGCGTCGGCGGATCGACCGGCTGGCCCGGCAGCGCCCATTCGACGGCGAGGTCGCAGATCGTGTCGGCCACGGTCGCGTTCTTGAAGCCCGCCACGGCCACGATGTCGCCCGCCTCGGCGCTGTCGAGCGCGACGCGTTCGAGGCCCCGGAAGGCCAGCACCTTGGTGACGCGGGTCTGCTCGATCTCGCTGCCGTCGCGGCTCAGCGACTTCAGGACGGTGTTGGGCTTGAGCACGCCGGAGTTGATGCGCCCGGTCAGGATGCGGCCGAGGAACGGATCGGACTCCAGCGTCGTGACCAGCATGCGGAACGGCTTGTCGGCCTCGATGTGCGGCGGCGGCACATGGCGCAGGATGAGGTCGAACAGCGGCTCCATGTCCTTGTGCTCGGCCTCGAGCGACGTCGCGGACCAGCCCTGGCGGGCAGACGCGAACAAGGTTGGGAAATCGAGCTGCTGGTCGTTGGCCTCCAGCGCGGAGAACAGGTCGAACACCTCGTCGTGCACCTGGTGGGGCCGCGCATCCGAGCGGTCGACCTTGTTGATCAGCACGATCGGGCGCAGGCCGAGGCGCAACGCTTTGCCCAGCACGAATTTGGTCTGCGGCAGCGGCCCTTCGGCCGCGTCGACCAGCAGGACCACACCGTCGACCATCGACAGGATGCGCTCGACCTCGCCGCCGAAATCGGCGTGGCCCGGCGTGTCGACGATGTTGACGCGCGTGCCCTTCCAGACGACCGAGGTCGCCTTGGCGAGGATGGTGATGCCGCGCTCACGCTCCAGGTCGTTGGAGTCCATGGCGCGTTCGGCGACCTGCTGGTTCTCGCGGAAGGTGCCTGACTGCTTCAGTAGGCAGTCCACCAGTGTGGTTTTGCCATGGTCGACGTGCGCGATGATCGCGACGTTGCGGATGTCCATAAGAGATTGTTCCGGAGGGAGTTTTCTGGGTCGCGCTTATACGCACGCTCTGTGACGGCGGCAAGGCAGGTTGAGGCGGCGTCCTGCCGCTGCCACAGTCGAGCCATGCGCAAGCGCTCGGTCACCATCGACGGCCATCGCACCTCGGTTTCGCTCGAGGATGCGTTCTGGGCCGAGCTTTCGGCCATCGCGGAACAGCGCGGCCTGTCGCTGAAGGCCCTGGTGGCCGAAATCGACCATGCCCGCAGTCCGGGCAATCTTTCCAGCGCATTGCGTCTTTTCGTGCTCGACGAGCTCAGGAAACGAACGATCAGTCGAGTTTGAAACCTTTGTCACGCACGAATGCGCCGAAATCGGCCCGGTCCGGCACGGAATATTGCCGCACCTTGTCTTCCGACCAGCCGTATTCCGGGTCCTCGCCGAATTTTTCGACATGGCGCTGCTGGGCGTAGGGCTGCACCGCGCGGCGGCGCTTGTCGTAGGACGCGACCTTCCCCTTGAGCCCCTCCTCGTCGTAGCGGTCGTGATGGACCGTGACGTCAAGTCCCAGCCGGGGACTCATCACCCCGGCGAAGGACGGCCAGCCGACCCCCAGCCCCGCCACCGGGAAAACGTGATCCGGCAGGCCTAGAAGGTCGGACACCTTGCCGGCGTTGTTGCGCAGGGTGCTGATCGGGCAGGTCCCCAGCCCGACGCGGTCGGCCGCGGCGACGAAGGTACCCAGCACGATGGCGGCGTCGACCGAGGCGTTGAAGAACGGATCGAGGTGGTCGTTGACGTAGGGCCGGCCGCGCCAGTCGAAGGCGAGCCGCTGGCGGCGGTTGTTGCCGCAGAACACCAGGATCGCCGGCGCCGCCTTCATCCAGGGATTGCCCGGCGCCAGCTCGTCGAGTACGGCGCGCTGGGCCTTGTCGGTGACGACGACGATGTCGGCCTGCTGCAGGTCGGACTTGGACGGCGCCGACAGGGCCACGGCGCAGAGCGTGTCGATCAGCATCGGATCGACCGGCTTGTCGAGATAGCGACGCATGACGCGGCGGTTGGCCATGTCGGCCAGGACATCGACGCCTTGCGGCGCTTCCGTGAGCGCAGGCGCGGAACCGAACCGTGCTTTCAGCACGGACAACAGACGATCGAGCATGAACCCTCTTACGCACTTTCCGTCCGGCTGGACTCAGCCGGACGGAAAGTGTCTTGCAATCACACTGTTGGAGCAACGCGTTTCCAGTCGGATGGAACCGCAAGCGGTTCCATCCGACTGGAAGCCGCGCACTACCGGCCGAAGATGTTGGGAATGGGCAATGGGATATTGGGAATCGGCGAACGTTGCTGGCCACCACTCTGGCCCCCGCCCTGCCCCGGGATCAAGTTGCCGATGCCCGGGATGTTGCCGACGCCCGGCAGGGTGCTGGTCATGCCCGCCGGATCCCTGGCCGTGCCGCGCGTGACATTGAGCGACGGCGAGGAGAGCGCTCCGCGCGCCGTCGTGATGATGTAAGGCGCTGTGGGATCCTCGGCGATCATGAAGTTGATCGTGGTGTCGGTCGACGACGCGGTGAGATTGGTGCGCGTCGAGATGTTGGCGGTGGCGCGGTTGCCCTGTACAGCCAAGCCCCTGTCGGTCAGCACGCCACCGGCGATGTCGATATGGCCGCTGATCGGGCTGTCGTGGTTGACGAAGCGATTGAGGACCAGCTGGATCGCGTTCAACAGGGCGGTCGGGCTGAGCCCGCGCTGGCCGACGATGCCCAGCGCATTGCCGAGCGTATTGTCGATCACGCCGCTGGCTGCTCCGGCCAAGGCCCCGCCGATGAATCTCAACGCCTCGTCAGCGCCGACAAAGATGTGGCCGCCGAGGTTGGCGCCGCCGGCCAGCGAGCTGCGCAGCTGGTCGGAGGTCGTGCCGCCGGCCCGCACCGCGATGCCGGTGGCGTTCAGCCTGCCGTCGATGGTCACCCTGATGCTGCTGCCGAACTGGTTGCTGCCGCGCGTGCTGCGCAGCATCTCGCCCAGTCCGATGCCAGTGGCGTCGCCCTTGAGATCGACGGCGAGCGCCGGCTGGCTGGCATTGACCACGCCCGAGAAGTTGAGCGAGCCGCCGTAGAGCGTCCCCTTGAAGTGCGAGATGGTGAGCACGCCGTCCTTCAAGGTCGCCGCCAGATCGGCATTGCCGATGCGTAGGGATGAGCTGATCAGGGTCGCCGCCACCAGCTTGAAGTTGCCGTCGATGCTGCGCAGAGGGCCGGTATCGATCGCCTTGGCTGCCGCCGGCTGGCCGCGCGACGGCGCCGGGGCAGCGCTGCCGCCGATCTTGTCAAGGTCGAGCACGTTGGCCTTGAGGTCGGCGGTGATGTTCGGCCGGGTGCCGAGCGTCGCCTCGATCGACCCGTCGAGCGTCTGGCCGTTCAGCGTCAGGCTGCCCTTGTAGGCCGCCGACTTGGGCGCACCCTGCGCCGCGCCGGGCAAGGCCAGCGTGCCGGTCGCGCGCAGGCTCTGGCCGGCGGCGTTCACGGCGAACTCGCGCAGCGCGACCTGCTCGAGGCTGCCGGCGACGCCACCCGAAGCCGTCACAGCGCCCAGCCCTGCCGGCGTCGCGCCAACGAGCTTCAAGACGCGGTCCATGTCCGGCGCCTCGAAGTTGAAGGCGATGTCGGGCCGCGGCTGAGCGGCGTTGTAGTTGGCGACGGTGCCGCGCACGGCCAACCGCGCGCCGGCGAGGTTGGAGACCTTGGCGTCGTTCAGCCTGATCGTGTCGCCGCGCAAGGCGATATCGACATCGATGCCGCCGATCGTCTCCTTGTTCCAGATCAGCTTGGCGATCTTGGCTTTCAGACCGATCGAGGGGCCGACAGCGCGGGCCGCTGCTGTTGTCGGCGCCGGTGCAGAAGCCGCTGGTTTCTTGTCAGAGGGCGCCGCGGCCAGGTAGGAATCGAGGTCGAGCGTGTCGAGATTGACCTGCATGACGACCGACAACGGCACGCTGAAGGTCACGGTGATGCCGCCGCTGCCCTTGAGGTCATCGAGCTCGAAGACGGCGTCGCTCACCTGCACATTGCCGCCATCCGACGACATCCTGCCCTTCAGGCTGATGCGCTGGAGCTTGTCCGGCGGCACCGACGAAACGTCGACCGCGAGCCAGGCCAGCGTCTCCCTGAGCTTCGGCCCGACCAGGCTGAAGTCGCCGGCGACGGTCGGACGATTGGGATCGCCCGACATGGTCGACCTGGCTTGCAGCGCCAGATCGCCCGGCAAGGTGGCGGTGAGCTTCGGCACGGCGACGACGCCGCGGCGCGCGTCGAGCTCGAGTGCGATGTTGCGAACCGGTTGCTTGTTGTAGACGAGCTCGCCGATCTCGAAGGACAGCTTGGCGGTGATCGCGGCGAGCATGCTGGGGCCGGCCGGCGGCACCGGCGCAGCGGTAGCGCCGGCGGGTGGCGGAGTCGTCGGAGCGGCGGTCGTGGCGGGTTTCGCCATCGCGGCCAGCCAGTGGTCGAGGTCGAGCCGGTCGGCCGCGAGCTTGCCCTCGATCGCCAGCGCGGGCTTCAAGGTCAGCGTCAGCGATTCGCCGGCATTGTCCTGGCCCAGCGCCAGCTTGAAATCCTTGATCGAGATCGAAGTTTGCGAGGCATCGACGGCGCCGTCGAAGGTGAACTTGCCAGCGAGCAACGGCGGCAGATCGGGCTGTGGTTGGCCCGTCATCTTGATCAGTGTGTCGGCGAAGCCGATCAGGTTGTCCGACGAACTGGAGGCGAGGCCGGTGAGCCGCGCGTTGGGCCCGAGCTCGCTCAGCTTGCCCTTGAAACCGAGCTTGCCGCCCGCCTCCAGGGCAAGGTCGACGGCGTGGCCGTCGGCCGCCTTGGCGCCGACCGACAGGTCGAGCTTGAGCGGCGCGCCGTTGATGGTGGCGGAGCCCGCGATCGAGTAAGGCCCGTCGAGCGAGCGAACCGAGGCGCTGAAGTTGGCCTTTTCCGCCACGATCGAGAGGCCGGCCTTGGAATCGCTGAAGATCAGCGTGCCGTTGTCGATGGTGAGGCGGCCGAGCGACAGGGGCCTGGGCGAATCGGGCTTGGGTGCGGCGGGCTTGGCCTCGGCGACCGAGGGCGCGAACTCCCAGTTCGGTTTGCCCTCGGCATTGATCTCCAGCACGATCTTGGGCTCGACCAAGGTCACCTCGCTGACCTCGATGCTGCCGGTCAGCAAGGCGCCGAGCGAGGGCTTCACGGTGACGGTCTTGACCTCGACCATGTTGGGGTTCTTCGACCCCGGCACGTTGAAGAACTTCACGCCGCTCAAGGTCACGGTCGGCGTCGGCAGGATCGACAGCGCGATCGGACCGTCGAGCACCAGCTCGCGGCCGGTCACCTTCTTGACCATCGTGGCGATCTCGGCCTTACGGCCGTTGAGGTCGATCAGGCTGGGCAGCGCCAGCAGCACCACAATCAGCAGTCCGACGACGCCACCGGCGCCAATCAGAACTCTTTTGCGCGTGGTCGATGTCATGGAAACGCTCCCGCCGCCTGACGACGGACACTAGCGCATCGCCGCACGACGCGGCATAGACATCTGGGGATAGTCAGGACGACGTGATCATGGCAGAGATCGTGAACCTGCGTCGCGCTCGCAAGGACAAGGCGCGACAGCAACGCGAGAGCGAGGCAGATGCCAACCGTCGGCGGTTCGGCCGCACCAAGGCCGAGAAAGCCGCCGACAAGGACGCCGAGGACCGCGCGCGCCGCGACATCGACGGTAAGAAGATCGATCGCGACTAACGCGCGGGACGGTTGATCGCCAGGCGCTCGAAGAAAGCGCGCGTGCCCTGGTCGGCGCCGGGGCCGGCGACGGCACGCACATTCGTGAGTTCGAGCCGCTGGCCCGAATCGGCGTCGATCAGCACCGGCTCGAGCGGCCGGCCGTCGCCGCGATTGACAAGGTCCATCGGTTTGCCGCTGCGCGCGGCAGCGCCGTAGCGGTCGCCCCACTGCTTCAGCCCGACGATCACCGTGAACAGCGCCGCTCCCTTGTCGGTCAGGCGGTATTCGTGGCGCAGCGGGCGCTGGCGGTAGGCGGTCTTGCGGAAGATGCCGGCCTCGACCAGTTTCTTCAGTCGCGCCGTCAGAACATTGCGGGCGATGCCGAGATTCTCCTGGAAGTCGTCGAAACGGCGCACGCCGTAGAAGGCATCGCGCACGATCAGCAGTGTCCACGGCTCGCCGACGACGTCGAGCGCCGAGGCGATCGAGCAGTTCATCTGTTCGTAGGACGTACGACGCATGGCGGAAAGTATAGGCCGGCCAAGGCAACGTGCAATCTTGCCCAGCTATGCAGAAATCGTAGTCTCAATTGCGATCGAAAAAGAAATCAAGCTGCGCCCTGTTGGGCAGCGCACCCGCCGCGATCGTCTTGCCGAACAGCATCGCCTGCTCGCTGCCGAGCTTGTAGGCGGGCCAGACCGGCAACTCTTCGCCATTAGGGCCCTCGCCGTTGGGATTGCCGGTGCGGGCGAAATTGACCCAGTAGGAGATCATTGCATCGGCGTAGCGACGATCCTCCTCGCTCCAGGCGCGGGTTTTTCGCGAACCGGTTCAGGACGTCGAGCGTGCCGTAGGCGTAGGCCATCTCGGCGCCGTGATAGGCGCCCATGCCGGTCGCCGGGTTCTGCTGGGCGTACCCCAGGCCGTCGACGAAGGGATGGACGCGGCTGAAGTGATAGACGAACACCGGCGCCACGGCCGACTGCTCGCTCGCCCAGCGGCGCATGGGCGCCGCGAAGGTGCGATCGCGCATCAGCGCATAGCTCGCGGCCCGCGCCTCGGCATCGGTTGCCGCCGGATAGAGCGCCAGCACGCGCGGGGCGTCGGCGCCGTAGCGCTTCTCGGCGTCGGCGGCAAAGGCGGCTGCGCTCATCGCCACCGGATAGGCCGTGCCCTCGTCGGCGTTGGAGCCGACCAGGATGGGCATGGCCATCTGGCCGCCGGCGGCGAATACCTTTGCCGGCTGCTGCGGCAGCACCGCGCCGTCGATGATGGGCCTGAGGTTGTTGTCGCCGTTCATGATCGCATCGCCGCCGAGGTTGCGCAGGGCGGCGAGCGACGGCGCCTTCAGCTTGGCCGCGGCGGCGACACCCGCCTTCTCGGCATCGGCCAGCGACGGCAGCGGCCCCGAGATGTTGTAGCCGCCGCTCTGGCCGACGGCGCGATGGAACAGGCCCTTGGCCTGCGGCGAGGCCTGCAGCAGTGCGATCGCAACCGAACCGGCCGACTGGCCATAGAGCGTGACCTTGGCGGGATCGCCGCCGAAGCGCTCGATGTTGGCCTTCACCCATTTCAGCGCGGCGACCATGTCCATCAGGCCGTAGTTGCCGGACGCGCCGTTGCCCTCGGCGGTGAGCTCGGGATGGGCGAGGAAGCCAAGCGCACCGACGCGGTAGTTGAACGAGACGACGACCGCGCCCTTCTGCGCCAGCGCCTCGCCGCCATAGAGCGGCAGCGAAGCCGAGCCGATGGTCCAGCCGCCGCCATAGACGAACACCATCACCGGCCGCCTGTCGCCGGCCTTCGCCGTCGACCAGACGTTGAGATAGAGGCAGTCCTCGCTCGACGGTTCCTCGCCGAAATAGAAGACGGAGTTCCTGGCCCTGAGCGGTTGCAGGCACATCGGCAAGAACCGGTCGGCTAAAAGCTCGCCCGACCACGGCGCCACCGGCTGCGGCGAACGCCAGCGCAACTCGCGCACCGGCGGCGCTGCGAACGGGATGCCCTTGAAGCTCGCCACCTCACCGGTCTGCACCCCGACGACGGTGCCGCCCTCGATCGCAACGCGCGGCACCTGAGCCTGCGCGGTACCAGTGAGGGCGAGCGACATCAGGGCCGCGAGGAAGACGACAAGGTGCGAGCGCATCATGGTTTCCTGCCGGGCGCTGTGCGCAACACGAGATAACCTAGCACGGCCGACAGCAGCGAGCCTGCGAGCACGCCCAGCCGCACCTCGGCCTCGCGCACGGCATCGCCGGGAAAGGCAAGGCTGCCGATGAACAGGCTCATGGTGAAGCCGATGCCGCCCAGGATCGCCACGCCGTAGAGGCTGCGCCACGTGGCGCCCTCCGGCAGCCGCGCGACGCCGAGCACGATCAGCAGACCCACACTCAGCACGATGCCGATCTGCTTGCCGACGAAGAGGCCTGCCATGATGCCGAGCGGCAACGGCGCCAGAAGGCTCGCCAGCGACAGGCCGACGAGCGGCAAGCCGGCATTGGCGAAGGCGAAGACGGGCATGATCAGCCACGCCGACCATGGCTTGATCACATGCTCCAGCCGGATGGCGGGCCGCCTGTCGTCGGGCTCGCCGGCCGACTTGAGCGGGATGAACATCGCCAGCACGACGCCGGCCAGCGTGGCGTGCACGCCCGACTTCAGGACCGACACCCAGAGCAGCACGCCCAGCAGCAGATGGGGCAGCAGGCGGCGCACGCCGGCGAAGTTCAGGATCGCCAGCCCCGCGATGAACACTGCGGCAAGGCCCAGCGCCACGGGCGAGAGGTCGCTGGTGTAGAAGATCGCGATGACGACGATCGAGCCGAGATCGTCGACGATGGCGAGCGTCGTCAGGAACACCTTCAGCGCCAACGGCACGCGGCTGCCGAGGGCCGCCAGCACGCCGAGCGAGAAGGCGATGTCGGTCGCGGCGGGGATCGCCCAGCCTCTGAGCGCCGTGGGATCGCTCCAGTTGATCGCGACATAAACCAGCGCCGGCACGGCCATGCCGCCCGCCGCAGCGACCACCGGCAGGGCGATCTGCGAGGGCCGCGACAATGCGCCCTCGACGACCTCGCGCTTGATCTCGAGCCCGACCAGCAGGAAGAACACCGCCATCAGGCCGTCATTGATCCACAGCAGGATCGGCTTGTTCAGCACGATCGGCCCCAGCGAGAAGCCGAAGCGGATCCGCAGCAGATCGTCGACGGCGCTGGCGAAAGGCGAATTGGCGAGCACGAGGGCGGCGATGGCAGCCACCAGCAGCGGCATCGCCGACGCCGCCTCGCTGTCGATGAACTCCCTCAGCCGGTTGCGCTCGGCCAAACTGGTTTCCTCCGGACAAACAAAACGCCCGGGTCTTTCGACCCGGGCGTCCTGCTCAGAAGTCGGTGTTCTCTATTCGCGTTCCTGGCCGAGGAAACTCATCAGGAACTGGAACAGGTTCACGAAGTCGAGGTAGAGGCTGAGGGCGCCGAAGATCGCGACCTTCTCGGCCGTGTCGGTGCCCCAGGCATCGGCATACTGCTCCTTGATCTTCTGGGTGTCGTAGGCGATCAGGCCCGAGAAGATCAGGACGCCTGCGGCCGAGATGATGAAGCTCATCGTGCCCGACGGCCAGATCATGTTGACGAGACCGGCCAGGATCAGCCCGATCAAGCCCATGAACAGGAACTTGCCCATCGCCGTCAGGTCACGCTTGGTGGTGTAGCCGTAGAGGCTCAACGCACCGAAGGCGGCAGCCGTGACGAAGAAGGTGCGGGCGACCGAAGCGCCGGTGTAGCGGAACAGCAGCAGCGACAGGCTGACGCCCATCAAGGCCGTGACCGCCCAGTAGACGGCCTGCACCGCGCCAACGCTCATCGCCTGGGCGCGGAACGAGACCAGCAGCAGCAGGCCGAGCGGCGCGAAGATCGCGACCCAGCCCAGCACGTTCAGGCCAACGACTCGAGTACCCTGAACCTGGAAGAACAGGGCGGCGAGTTCGCCGAAGTTGAACAAGGCAAAGGCCACGATGCCCGACAGGGCGAGACCCGAAGCCATGTAGTTGTAGACGCGCACCATGTGGGCGCGCAGGCCGACATCGAATGATGCCTGGTCGGCAACAGTGCCGGCGCGATTAAAGGTGCCGAAGTTCGGTTCAGCCATTTGGTCCTAGCCTCCAGAGGGGCCTCATTGGCGAGCCCCTTCGGCGAGTAATTTGGGGTCTCAGACGGTGTGAATCAAGCGCCTAAACGCTTTGTAATTATTACGAGTTACTTTCAGTAGACGCGAGTCTTCCTGCCTATTCATTGCGCAACAGCGCCAGCGGCCTCTGCCGCAAGGCCGCCAAAGTGCCGGCCAAGCCGAACGCCAGAGTGAGACCCATCGCGCCCACCGCCACCGCGACGGCCACCGTGGGCAGGAAGGTCCAGTCGAGCCCCATCAGCCGGCGCACCACGAGATAGGCGCCAAGGGTGCCCACGCCGAGCGCTGCCAGCGCCGTGGCGAGCCCCAGCGCGGCGAACTCCCAGGCGAAGATGCCGGCGATGCGGGCGCGGGTGGCGCCCAGCACCTTCATCACCACGGCCTCGTGGACGCGGCGCTGCTGGGTCGCCAGCATGGCGCCGGCCAGCACCAGCACACCCGCCAGGATGCTCAGGAAGCCGATGACGCGGCTCGCCAGTCCGATGTTGCCCAGCACGCTCGCCGCCGTCTCGATGGCGTCACGGATGCGCACCACGGTGACGTTGGGAAACTGGTCGGTGACGGTCTTGAAGATCGCATCCTCGGCCTCGGGCGTGGCCTTGACCGTGGCGAGGAAGGTGTGCGGCGCCTTGTCGAGGAGGCCGGGCGAATAGACGAACACGAAGTTGATGGCGAGTGTCGTCCATTCGATGCGCCGCAGCGAGGTGATTCTGGCGTCGATGTCGCGACCCAGCACGTTCACCGTGATGGTGTCGCCGAGGCCGAGGCCGAACGCCTTGGCCAACGCCTCGTCGAAGGAGATGAGCTGCTCCGGACCGCGATAGTCGGCGGGCCACCATTCGCCGGCGACGATGCGCGAGCCCTCGGGCGGCGTCGCCGAGTAGGTGACACCACGGTCGCCGTCGATCGCCCAGCGCGCATCCGACGGCACGGCGACCTCGTTCACCGGCTTGCCGCCGATCTTGCTGATGCGCCCGCGCAGCGACGGCACCTTGTCGACATGCCCCGCCCCCGGGATGGCGGCGATCGCCTTCTCGAAAGCCGGCATCTGGGTCGACTGGATGTCGACGAAGAAGAAGGCCGGCGCGTCGCTCGGGATGCGCTTGGTGATCTGCTCGCGCAGATTGCCCTCGATCAGCGCCGTCGCCACCAGCACGGTGAGGCCGAGCCCGAGCGACAGCATGACGATGGGCGTGGGCGCGCCCGGGCGGTGCAGGTTGGCGAGCGCCAACCGGAGTCCCGCCAGCCGCGGTTTGCCGGCGCGCGCGGCGGCCAGCATCAGGAGCCGCGCCAGCAGCGGAAACGCGATGAAGGCGCCGATCGCGCCCAGCACGAACCAGCCGGCGATGCGCCGGCTGTCGGCGGTGAAGATGGTGAAGCCAGCGAGCGCCAACGCCACCGCGCCGATCAGCAGCGCATCGCGCCACACCAGGCGGCCGCCCTGGACGACCGCGCCGCGCATCAAGGTCGCCGCCGACACCCGGCGGGCGCGCAGCAGCGGCATCAGGGCGAACAGCAGCGAGACCAGCAGGCCGAAGATCGCGGCGATGGTGAGCGGCCAGGCGTACAGCGCCACCCGCGCCCGCACCGGCAGGACATCGGCGATCACCGACTGGGCGACGAACGGCAGCCCTGCGCCGACCACCAGCCCCGCCACCACACCGACCAGTGCCAGCGCCGAGAGCTGGATGAGATAGGTCGAGAACACCAGGCGCTCGGGCGCGCCCAGACACTTCAGGGTGGCGATGGTGCGCAGCCGGCCGGCCAAGAAGCTCGAGATGGCGTTGCCCACGCCGACGCCGCCGACCAGCAGCGAGGAAAGCCCGATCAACCCGATGAACTGCGTCAGCCGATCGAGCCAGAAGCGGATGCCACCACCCGCCTCAGCCAGGCCCCTCACCCGCCAGCCGGCATTCGGGAATTTGTTCTTAAGCCCCTCGATGACAGCGACGTCGGAGACGCCGGGCGGCAAGCGCAGGCGATACTCGAAATTCAGCAGGCTGCCGGGCTGCACCAGCCCCGACGCGGACACCGCGTCGTAGGGGATCATGAGGCGCGGTCCCAGGCTCGCGAAGGCGTTCAGCCCCCGGTCGGGTTCGCGGACGATGATGCCGCGCACCTCGACGGTGACGTCGCCCACCTTCACGCGCTCACCGAGCGCCATGTTCATGCGTTGCAGAGCCGATTCCTCGACCACCGCGCCCCAGACGCCGTTCTTCTCGGCCAGCGCATCGGCCAAGGTCATGCCGTCCTTGAGCTCGATGCTGCCATAGAGCGGATAGCCGCGCTCGACGGCCTTGAGCTGCACCAACGTGGCCCGACCATCGGGCTTGACCGGCCGCGCCATGGCGCGGCTGTCGATCCAGCGCACGAGCTCGCCGCGCGATCTCATATAGTCGATCTGGTCCGGCGTGGCTTCGCGATAGAGCAGCGAGATCGCGATGTCGCCACTCAGGATCTCGCGGGCATCGGCGCGCAGCCCTTCCTCGACGGCACGACTGAACGACAGGATGGCCGCGATCGCTGCCACGCCCAGCCCCAGGCAGGCGATGAACAAGCGGAAGCCGCCGAGTCCACTACGCATCTCGCGTCGCGCGAGGCGGAAAGCGAGGTTCATTGTGCAGCCAGCACGGCAAGGCCGGCCGGCGTGCGCTCGTCGCCGACCACCAGGCCGTCGGCGATGCGCAGGATGCGATCGCAGCGCTCGGCCAGCACCAGGTCGTGGGTGATCAGGATGAGCGTCGTGCCATCGGCGCGCGCCAGCTCGAACAGGAGGTCCATGACCTGCTTGCCGGTGACGCCGTCGAGATTGCCGGTCGGCTCGTCGGCCAGCAGGAGCTTGGGCCGGCCGACGAAGGCACGGGCGACGGCGACGCGCTGCTGCTCGCCGCCCGAAAGCTGCGCCGGATAGTGACCGATGCGATGGCCGAGCCCGACGCGCTTCAACGCCGCCTCGGCGAGCTCGAAAGCGTCGGAGCGGCCGGCGAACTCCAGCGGCAGCGCCACGTTCTCGTGCGCGGTCATGGTGGGAATCAAATGGAAGCCCTGGAAGACGATACCGATATGGTCGCGTCTGAGCCGTGCCCGGGCGTCGTCGTCGAGCGGCTCGAGATCGTGGCCCGCAACCTCGACGCGGCCCGAGCTGGCGCGCTCCAGGCCGCCTGCCACCATCATCAGGCTCGACTTGCCGGCGCCCGAGGGACCGACGACGGCCGCAATTTCGCCAACGGCAATGTCGAGAGTGACGCCGCGCAGGATATTGACCGTGCCGGCATCACTTGCCATGTCGAGGTGGACATCCGAGAGCCGGACGATGGGTTCGCGAGCGTGGGGCGGGG
Organism: Reyranella soli; assembly: GCF_007992495.1. GTDB lineage: Bacteria > Pseudomonadota > Alphaproteobacteria > Reyranellales > Reyranellaceae > Reyranella > Reyranella soli. Next base: position 63,450 of record NZ_BKAJ01000074.1, on the reverse strand, counting down.
CGGTCAAGCGGGCTCCGGAAGAGAGAGCATGAATCTCAGGACTGGATATGGTCGTTTTGCGGCGGCGGTCAATTCGCTGCTGATTGCGATTTTGTGCCTTTATTGCCTCTCTCTTGGAGCCCATGCACAAACTGCGCCCAAGGACGGACCGATAAAGCTCGCCATCCTGGGCGACAGCCTGGCGGCAGGCTATGGCGTCAGCCCGGCCCAAGCGATGCCGGCCAGGCTCGAGGCCGCTCTCAAGAAGGCCGGTCGCAACGTAACCGTCATCAATCACGGTGTGTCCGGCGACACGACCGCGGGCGGCTTGCAGCGCATCGACTGGATGCTGGCCGACAAGCCCGACATCGTCATGGTCGAGCTCGGCGCCAACGATGCGCTGCGCGCCACCGATCCCGCCGTCACCGAGAAGAACCTCGACGCCATCATCGCCAAGCTCAAGGAGGCCGGCGTCACGGTGTGGCTGGCCGGCATGCTGGCGCCGCGCAACTACGGGCCGGAATACGCCCAGCAGTTCGACGGCATTTATAAGCGGCTGGCCGACAAGTATGGCGTGCCGCTCTATGCCTTCTTCCTCGACGGCGTGGCACAGGACCCGGCGCTCAACCAGGGAGACGGAATCCATCCCAACCCCAAGGGCGTCGATGTGATCGTCGAGCGCATCCTGCCGTTCGTGACCAAGAATCTGGACGACCATGCCTCGTCTGTTCGTCGCCCTGCCCGTCCCTGAAGAAGTCGCCGACGACCTGCTAGCGCTGCAGTCGGGCGTGCCCGACGCGCGCTGGCAGCCGGCGGAAAACTTCCATGTCACCCTCTGCTTCGCGGGCGAGGTGCAGGGCGGCGCCATGCGCGACCTCGAGGAGGAACTGTCCGACATCGCCGGTCCTCCGTTCTCTGTCGCCATCGCCGGCGTCGAACAGTTCTCGAGCGGCAAGCAGCCGCGCGCCCTGGTCGCCACCGTCGAGAAAAGCGAGCGCCTCGACTGGCTGCAGCAGAAGGTCTCGACCGTGGCGCGCAACTGCGGCATCGAGGTCGAGCGCCGCAAGTTCCGCCCGCACGTGACCCTGGCGCGCTTCGGCAGTAGCGCGGAGACCGGACACCATCTGGCGCAGTTCATGGCGAGCCACTCGACCTTCAAGGCCGGCCCGTGGATCGCCGACCACTTTGCGCTTTACACGAGTCGCAGCGGCCGAAGCGGCTCCATCTATACGGAAGAAGCAGCGTACGGGCTGACCTTCTAAAGCCGCACAACAATAATCCGAGTTATATATGACGGCAACTGAAATGACTTCGGTATATTCCCGACCGAAGAATTTCGACGGCTATTCGGACGGCTTGCGGCCTGCGGGCGACACTTTGTTAGTTTTTTCGTGCCATGAAGGGCACGCTTCGTGCCAGCACTGCCGGCAATGTGCTGGCAGTGCCTGCGCCATCCGCTAGCGAAGGCTCTGTAACCGGATTCCGAGTTTGGCCATGTCTTCTGCAATGTCGGGCTTCAGTGCTTGCGATGCGACGATGTCGCCGTCACCACCCCGCAAATCGCCCTTCATGTACTTGGCGACGCCTCTGCCGAAGAGGGCATAGGCATCGTCGGGACTCTCTCGCAGCTTCGAATTGTAATCCGCAATTGCCGCCTCATAGCGCCGAAGCTTCAGGTAGATGAAGGCACGCGATCCGAGCGCGCCGGGATTCTTGGGTTTCAGGTGCAGCGCCTCGCTACAGTCGGTCAGCGCCTGCTCGAGCTGATCCAAGGCGCCCCTCGCGAAGCATCGGTTGCTGAAGGCCAATGGACTGGCCGGGTTGAGCCTTATTGCTTCGTCAAAATCCAGGATGGCGCGTTCATAGCGAGCAAGAGCGGTATACGTGGTGCCCCGACTATTGAAGGCATCCGCATCCAGAGGATTGATCGTCACTGCTTGATCGTAGTCCTCGAGCGCCCGGGCATATTCACCCTTGTCGTCATAGGCGTTACCTCGATTCTTGAAGGCGGTGGCGAGCTCTGCCCTGTCCGCCGCGCCTCGCGAGATGACCAAGGAACAGCTCGCAATCACTTGGTCCGGCAGGCTCTCCGTATAGCACCTCCTTAAGAGCTGGTCGTAATCCTGCGTGCGTGCCATCCCGGCAATTCCCGCCGACAGGGCGCTCACCAAGACAACCAGGCTCGCCGGCTTCAGAGGCATCTGCGCAACGTGTCGTATCGATCGTCGGCCGCAAATGATCTGGATCAAATAACCTCGGCCGTCCGATCGACTCGACGACCGCTTGACCTGCGTCAAGGCCGCCGGCGTCGCTTGCGCCATCCTGCGGCCCTTCTACGTCAACAGGAGGCGGCCATGGGGTACAAGACCATCTTGGTACATTGCGACGCCGATCCGAAGGTTGCGCACCGGCTTGCCATCGCGGTCGAACTGGCCAAGCGCAACGATGCCCGCCTCGTCGGCGTGCACATCCAGGAGCCATTCGAAGCGCCTCCCATGTTCGCCGGGTCCGCGGCGATGGGCACCTTGTTTTCTCTGTTCGAAGAGACGGCGAAGGCAAACCTGGCGGCGGCCAAAGCAGCGTTCACCAAGGCCGTGAAGGGTACCGACCTCTTGACGGAATGGCGGTCCGAAGACGGCTACATCGACGCACGCCTGCCCGTTCATGCGCGCTACGCCGACCTCATGGTGCTTGGGCAGCCCGATCCTGGCGCACCGTCTTTCGTGCCGCTCGATCTGCCTGAAACCATGGCCCTGTCGACCGGCCGGCCGATACTGGTGGTGCCGCATGTCGGCGCGCCGGCAGAGTGCGGCAAGACCGTCATGCTGTGTTGGAACGCAAGCCGCGAGAGCGCCCGCGCAGCCTCGGATGCGCTGCCGTTCTTGCAGGCTGCCTCCAAGGTCATCGTGCTCAGCGTGGATCCCCGCTCGTCCAATTATGGTCACGGCGCCGAGCCGGGCGCCGATGCCGCGGCATGGCTGGTACGGCATGGCGTCAAGGTGACGGTGCAGCGCGACGTGGCGTCCGACTCAGATGTCGGCAGCGTGATTCTGTCGCGCGCCGCCGACCACGAGGTCGACCTGGTGGTGATGGGCCTGTACGGCCATTCCAGGCTGCGCGAGCTGGTGCTGGGCGGTGCAAGCCGTACCCTGCTCGCCAACATGACGGTTCCTGTCCTCATGTCGCACTGATCCCTGGAAAGGCACCGGCCGTCTCAACGCAGGTGCTCCCAGAGATCACATTCCTCATCGTCGGGATCCAGCTCCAGCCCCCTGAAGTCGCCGCGGGAAACCAGGCCGACAATTCCGCCATTCTTGACCAGCGGCACGTGGCGAAAGCCGCCGTCCGCCATCATGCGCAAGGCGTCGACCGCGGTCTGGCCAGGCAACATCGTCTTCGGATCCGGCGTCATGACCTCGGCGAGGCGGGTGCTGTACGGGTCGCGTCGTTGCGCCAGGACCCGGCACACCGCGTCACGCCCGGTGAAGATTCCGACCAGTCGGCCGGTCTCTCCCGTCACCAGGACCGATCCCGCTTGACGAACACGCATCTGGTCGCAAGCATCGATCACGCTTGCCGCCGCGTCCATCGTGATCGGATGGTGGTGCAGGGTTACGACGGAGAATTTTCGCATCATCCCCTCCGCGCATCAGTCGACGTCGCGCATGCTGCGCGCTTCCTGCCGTCGCGGACTTGATCAGGATCAACGTCTGCACGGCAAGGACGGCCCAATCTTTCAGGCCGCCGTCTCGATGCGGCCAAGAGGAGCGTTCAACACCGGGAGTAGACCATGCTTCGCCGCCTTGCTTGCGCCATCGTGTTCATCCCGTCTTTCGCCGTCGCGCAGGATGCGCAGCAGGGGCGCGAGATCGCCCTGCGATGGTGTTCTTCCTGTCACGTGGTAGACCGAGCGGCGACCTCGGCGCCGGCAAACGGCCTGCCGACCTTTCCGGGCATTGCCGCCAAGCCTGGCTTGTCGGCGGATCAATTGCGGGCAGCGATGAACCCGCAGCACAGTCGCATGCCCGATCTTGCCCTCAGCAGGCGGCAGCAGGACGACCTCATCGCCTATATCTACAGCCTTCGCGCCAACTAGGCGGCGAGCCCCCAGTAGGGGGCAACTCGTGCCTCCTGCTGGGCCAGTTTGCGAGCTTTGCCGTCACGTGGACGTACCGCTCGGAGCCGGTCCGGCTCGACCGTACAGGCAGTGCTGACCGGCCCAGGCGGCCGCTCCCCTGTTCACGGCCTCGAACGACAGCGCGTCAGCGCCGGCCATGCCCCGGGTGGCCGTCGGCCATCGTGTCCACCGGCACAAGCGCCGACGAGGGCATAATGTTCAGCCGTTTGTCGACCATGTTGGTCTTCTTGTAGTCGGGATTGCCCGTGACTTCCCGACCGATCCACGGTGGAAGCGCAACGTCAGCCGTCTCGGAAGGAAGCTCGACTTCGGCGAGGACCACCCCTTTCAATATCCCCTTGTAGACGTCCACGTGCCACACATGCTGGCCATGAGGGACGACGTATCGGGTCTTGGCCAGCGCGGCGCGAAGGCAATGACGGGCGAGCAGCTCCTCGGCGTCGCTCAATGGTATTTCGTACTCGAACTCATGGTTCGCCAGCCTTTCCGTCTTGGCCTTCACGGTCAACGTCGCGCGCTGATCGCAGATCCTGACACGGACTTTGCGGCCGTCGGCAATTGCGATCAGCCCGTCCCTGATCTCCTGCTGGTGAGCACAGTGGGCCCTCCAGCTTTCATCCCGCACAAGGAATTTCCTCTCTATCTCGAGCGCCATGTCTCTCCCCATGAGTGCGTCGAGGCGGCGGCCAGTTTTGAGTCGATGTCGTTTCTGATTCCGGTTTCAAGTGCCCATCGTAAGCATGCCACGCTCGCGAAGGGAACACCGGCACGAAAGTTGCGCTTGAAATGGTCAAGCATCCCCTGCTTCGAGCGCCCGCGGACCGACGCGGAGCTCCATTTTCATGATTTTGTACCCGGCGCACGGCCGGTTCGTTGATGTCGATCAAACCCGCCGCGCTCGAGTACATGCATCATAGCCGCTTTGAAACTTGGCGAGGACATCATGCGAAAGCTTGCCGATGTCATCCTTGAACAACGCCCGCTCGTCATGGACGAGACGGCCAGCGTGATGGCGGCCTGTGAGCGGATGCGCGACTGCCAAGCCGGGTCCGTCCTGGTGATGGGCGACAACGGCAGCCTGATCGGCATTTTCACCGGGCGTGACGCGGTATGCCGGGTCTTGGCGCAAGGCCGTGATGCGACGGTGACGCGTCTCGCCGACGTCATGACGGCGAAACCGGCGACGATGTCGCCCGATCAGACGGCAATCGACGCCTTGCGCCTGATGTGGGACGGCGGTTTCCGCCATGTGCCACTGGTGAAGGATGGCAAGGTACTGGGCGTCGTCTCCCGCGGGGACTTCAAAGGCATCGAGTACACGCGTCACGAGGACGAGCGCGATCTTTGGGAGCACATGCGCTGACTGCTGCCTACGGAAGCCGCCTACAACAAGCGGTCCCACGATGAAGCTGCACGTATCGTCTCAGCGGCGAACGAAGTGGCGCAGGGGATCGGCGTGGCATACGCTACCGTCAAGCTCGAACACGAGCAGGTCCACCAGGCAATCATCGAAACCGCAAGCAAGCGAGGATGCGACCTCATCGCGATGGCCTCGCACGGACGGCGGGGCGTCGCAGCCCTTGTGCTCGGAAGCGTCACCACAAAGGTCCTGACGCACAGCGCGCTGCCCGTACTGGTCTACCGCTAACGCAAACTATCCGGCGCCGGCTCGGCGTGACCGGCCGAGCCAAAGCCTTATATACAGCAGCAGGCTCCCGAGTAGAGCCGCGAACCATCCGGTCAGCCACACCAACGCTGCCAGTTCCAAACGCGGCCAAAAGGCCAAAGCCAGACCGAACAGAACGATGCCGATACCGTCCAAAGCCAGGATCCAACCTCCCCGGACCGCCTTGCGCAGCTTCAGCGCGACCCACACGTACATCGCGCCGGTCAAGCAGGCCCAAGTGGAAACGATCGCAGCCAGATGTGCCGCAAGCTCCAGCGGTGCGATCAGCACGGCACCGGCGCATGCAATGCCGCCCATTCCAATCAATCCCAACCATGCTCGTGACCTTCCGGCCTTGAGTCTGATCGCGGCAGTCAGGGCAAGAACGCCATCGACGAAGGAATAGGCCGCCCACAGGATCGTTAGATCGATTATCGTGAGCTTTGGCCAGAAGAAGGCGAGGACCGCAAAGGCGATTGCCGCAATCCCTCGCAACAGCAGCAACAAGGAGTGATCGGCAGCCGCGTCGAGCAGCGCCGCCTCATCGACGCTGCCGCCATTGTTCAGTCCGGGCGGTGCGCTCATGGGGCACCGCAGGCACTTAGCGGAACGCCAATGGCAATGCGCTTGTCGCCATGAGTCAGGCAGCCACGCCGCCACGTCCCCTCGAACGACGCTCCAACGATGGTCACGACGCCCTGCCCGTCCGGCAGGTCGGCGACGTAGGCGCCCTGATAGCTCTGACCGGCCGGCCAGTCATAGCGGCCGAAACCCTCCCGCTTGCCACGCCGAAAGACGCCCTCGAAGCGATCGATGGGGCGACCGTGCTCGTACCACTCGACGGCGCCATGACCTTCCTTGCGGCCGGACAGGCAGCGGCCGGACCATGTCGCGGTATCCTCGGGGTCCGGACGCCAATGCCACATCCGGCATCCCGCCTGCGGATCGAGGTCCCAGCTACCGTCCTGGCATGGCGCGGTCCAGTTGATCTCCAACGAGTCCGGCTCCTGGACGCCGCACGACCCTGCGCGGATCTCGGCGGCGGCGAGGGCCAGCGGCGGGACCAGAACAAGGACGCTGCACGTCGTGGCCATGCGAACGAGCGCCCAAGCCCTCTTGCCGATGGCAATGCCGAAACCTTCACAAGATACAGCCATGATGATGTTCATTCCTCGTCCCGGCACCCAGGAAACCGCACACGGCCCGTCAATCGTATGAGCCAGATCAAACGCCCTCGCCGACGGTGCGCCGTATTGGTAACGGATGGACATATAAGACGGAGCAAGGCCGGTGAACGTCTCGCTGCACACCCACGGCGCCGCCGGCACAGTGACCGGCTCCTGCTATCGCCTGGTCACGCCAGGCGGCGATCTGCTGGTCGATTGCGGCATGTTCCAGGGGCCGAAGTCGCTGCGCGGCCTGAACTACCGTCAGCTTCCCTTCGAGGCCTCCACCATCGAGGCGGTGCTGCTGACCCACGCCCACATCGATCACACCGGCCTGTTCCCGAAGCTGGCGCTGGCAGGCTTCCACGGCAAGGCGTGGACGACGGACGCCACCCGCGATCTGCTGCATTGGCTCCTGCCCGATGCCGGAGCCATCCAGGAGGGCGACGTCGATCGGCTGAACCGGCGCAACAGTCGCCGGGGGGAGCCGCCCGTCGCCCCCGTCTACACCCGCAGCGATGCCGAGGCCTCTCTCTCGTTGCTCAGCGTGCAGCGTTACGATTCGTGGTTCGAACCGGTGAAGGGCGTTCGTACCCGCCTGCGCAACGCCGGCCACATCCTGGGCAGCGCCTTCATCGAAATGGAAGTCGACGCCAGGCCGCGTCCCCTGCGGTTCGTCTTTTCCGGAGACATCGGACCGCAGGAGAAAGCGCTCCAGCCCGATCCGTCGATGCCGGACCCCTGTGACATTCTCCTGCTGGAGTCGACCTACGGCAATCGCCTGCGGCAACGGCTGACCGAGGCCGATCGCCGGTCCCTGCTCGGACGCGAGCTGAGCGACGCGCTGAAGGCGGGCGGCAATGTCATCATTCCGGTGTTCGCCGTGGAGCGCACCCAGGAGATACTCGACGACATCGCCCGCCTCAAACGCGACGGCGAGATCGGGGCGGTCCAGGTCTTTCTGGATTCGCCGCTCGCCGGCCGGACGACCGAGGTGTTCCGCCGTCATCGCCGTGCCCTGGAGCGCGGGACGGACGGGACGGTCTTCACGGGCGGCGATTTCCGTCTGGTCGAGACGGTCGAACAAAGCAAGGCGATCGGCCGCATCCACGGCGGCGCCGTCATCCTGGCCGGCTCCGGCATGTGCGACGCCGGACGCGTGAAGCATCATCTCAAGGACCATCTATGGCGGCCGGATTCGACGGTGCTCTTCGTCGGATACCAGGCGCCCGGCACGCTGGGCGCTCTCGTTCGCGACGGCGCGCGGCGCGTGCGCATCCACGGCGAGGAAATCAACGTCAAGGCGCGGATTCGCGCCATAGACGCCTATTCCGGCCACGCCGACCGCGATGAGCTGGTCGAGTGGGCGCGCCCGCTCCTTCCCACGCTCGGCTCGGCGATGCTGGTGCATGGCGAGCCCGACGCCGTGCAAGGGCTTGCCGACAGTCTCTCGGCGGCAGGGCTGGACCATCCACGCATCGTTGCGCCGGAACTCGATCAAGCGTTCAGCATCGTCTTCCGCGACGGCCGGTGGCTGGCCCTCCCGTCGCGGGCTGCCGCCACCCCCCGCCTGGCTCCGGCGCAGGCAAGCGCAGCACGTGACTGGCACAACGACTATGCCGCGACGCTGCTCGATCTACGCAACGTGCTCCTGCAGGAGAGCGACGACCGCCAGCGCCAGCAATTGCTGAACGAAGTACGGCGACTGATCGGCTCTCATGGAGCCGGCGCCGGCAGCGGCTCGAAACCTGGAACAACGATGTCGGGCAGGGCGTAGGACCGGCTCAGTCAGCCCCGCCGCATCGCGAGCGGCTTGACCTGTGTCAAGGGCCGCCGGCGCCGGGGGAGCACTCTTCGCGTCATGCCCAGCATGTCCATGCCGCGAACCATATTGCGCTACGTGATCGCTTCGACAGGTGTCCACCAGGCAGGTTTGGCGGTCCTGTCGATCGCCGTCTTCAGTCTCAGCGCCGTTCCGCTGGAACTCCAGCGGCGGATCGTGAACGGCCTGACACATCAAGCCTCTTTCGAAGCGATTGCCTGGCTGGCGATCGTCTATGCCGGCGTCGCCCTGGCCGAACAGCTGCTCAAATTGTCGCTGAATGTCTATCGCGGCTGGGTGGCGGAGACGACCGTGCGACGCCTGCGTGAGCTGGTTTGTCCCGTGGCGTGGGGCGGGCACGAGGTTTCGCCCGAAGGCACGGGAGTCGAGATCGCAATGGTGCTGGAAGAAGCCGAACCGATCGGAGGATTCACCGGAATCAGTATTTCGGAACCGTTGTTGCAAGGGGGCATCCTGCTCAGCGTCGTCGGCTATATGCTGGCGCTCCAGCCCTGGCTTGCTGCCATTGGACTGGCGTTCTTTCTGCCTCAGACGATTTTCGTGCCTCTGCTCCAGAACGCCATCAACAATCGGGCCCGCGGCCGCATCCTGGTCAAGCGCGAGCTCAGCGGCGTCATTGCCGACCGTCCATTGGCGATGACGAGTGCTTCGTGGGTGCTGGACCAGGTCCGGCGGATCTTCACGCTGAACATGGGAATTTTCTGGCTGAAATACTCGATGAACCTCCTGATGAACCTGATGCACCACCTTTCGGTCGCGAGTGCGCTCTGCGTTGGTGGGTGGCTGGTCCTGGAGGGTCGCATCGAGGTCGGCACGGTCGTGGCTGTCGTCGCCGGCCTTGGCAAGCTCAACGATCCGTGGGGCGATCTGGTCAACTGGTGGCGCGAGTTTTCCGTGGTCGATGTGAAATACCGGCTGTTTGCCGACGCCGCCGAGTGGCTCACGGCGCTCTCCACCGCGAACACAGGCCATCAGGCCGGCCCGACGCTGGCCGTCAGCTGAGAAATGCCAGTGCCGGGCCGAGGAAAAGTTCGGCCATGCCCTGCTCGTCGAGGACTGGCAGCGTCGCCGCCGCGGCGACGTTCGGGCTTCAGGTGCGAATGACGGCCGGAGCCACGCGCACCACACGAAATGGCCGCGTCACGCCGTCATGCTCGGTCACGGAAACGTACTCGCCTTCGACGAAGTTGTGGCGATCGAAGCGAAAGATCGGCTCGTCATCGTCGTCACCGGGCGCATAGGAGAAGGCCCAGCTGCCATTGCGACGATGGATCAGCGTGCCGTGCTCGTCAGGCTCGTTGTTCCAGAAACGGCGCACGGTGCAGGCGCCCTTGGCCTGCGACCACGCTGATGGCTCGAGATGGCCTCCGGCGTCCAGCGGAGCCAGGAATTCGTAGCCGTGGGATGGGCTGCCTTGCGGGAAGTCCCGCGTGCGGGCGAGCTCGAGGCGAATGCGCTTCAATGACATGGATGCTCCTGATCGTCGTTATGACGCGGTTGGCTGGTCGAGCCGCTAGCTGGGAAGAGCTGCCTCAACCGGCAGCACGACAATGTTGTTCATCACCCGCTTCACACCGGGCACGTTCTCGACGGCAACCCTGACAGCGTCCCTCGCGGTCGGCGAAAAGGTCTGACCCCACAGATGGACCGCGCCATTCTCGACCACGACGTTGCTGACGTCGGAGGCCCAGGTATGCCTGTCCAGCTCTTCGTTCACGCGGTCCCGCAGATTGTCGTCTGACGCCACGGCTTCGACGGCGTGCGGTTCGCGGGCGAGAAGGCCCTGCAGCAGGTTGGCGCGACTGACGATGCCCACGACCTTGCCGTCGCGCACGATCGGCACGCGCTTGATCCCCTTGCTCTGCATCAGACCGGCGATCTCCTCGAGGTCCGTCTGCTCCGCCGCCGTGACGACATTGCGGGTCATGACGTCGGCCACGTGATGGGAATGCGATCGCAGGAAATCCCTCGCCAGGACCACTTCGGGCGCCAGCAGCCGCTGCAGCCAGGACTTCGCCGGCACGGTACCGGACTCGGGCCGGTTCATCAGGTCGGCCTCGCTGACGATGCCAATCATCTTGCCATCGGCATCGACGACCGGGGCGGCGCTGATCCGCGCACCCAGGAGAATATCTGCGGCTGCGTAGACCGTGGCGTCGGCGGGTATCGTCACGACCGGTCGCGTCATCACCTTCATGGCGTACATGGTCAGCTCCTGTTCGATTGAGCCGACCCTCCATCGCACGCCTCGACCCGATCGAACTTGTTCCAGATCAATCGCCGAGACGCTCTGCCGTTTGACTTGCCTCAAGGCACCGATGCCGCCGCGGCAGCCAGCATGAGCGCAGATGCCAACGGATCATGGAGAAGGTGCAATGCCTCCGCGGATCGTGACCTTGACGGTCAATCCAGCTGTCGATCTGGCAACAACGGCAAAATCCGTACGGCCCGGCCACAAGATCCGCACGTTCGACGAGCGTTACGATCCGGGTGGCGGCGGCATCAATGTGGCGCGCGTCATCTTCGAATTGGGCGGCCAAACGCTGGCCCTCTTTGCCTCCGGGGGCGTTACAGGGCGATTCGTGGAGGAAATGCTGACGGCGGCGAAAGTGCCGTGGCAAGCCATCCCGATACGCAATGCCTGCCGAATTAGCGTAACGGTGCACGACCAATCGAACGGCCAGGAGTACCGTTTCGTGCCCCGAGGCCCGCAACTCGCAGCGTCGGACTGCACGAACATTCTTGAAGCTCTCCGCCAGGTCGATGCAGACTGGGTCGTCGCGAGCGGAAGCCTGGCCCCGGGAGTGCCGGCCGACTTCTACAGCAAGGTTGCGAGCATCGTCGTCGGGCGCGGGGCGAAGTTTGCGCTCGATACATCCAGTGCGGCGCTGACCGCGTCGTTGGGGCGCGGCATCTCCCTACTGAAGCCCAGCCTTTCCGAATTCGAAGCGATCGTCGGTCAGGAAGTGCGTGACCTTCCCGGCCAGATGGCGCAAGCCAAGCGCCTGGTCCAATCCGGCGCCGCCGAGATGGTCTCTCTCACCCTGGGCGCCGGCGGCGCGATCGTGGCAACAGCAGATCAGGTCATCCATTCACCAGCCTTCGCCGTCTCGGAGAAAACCGGGGTTGGCGCCGGGGACAGTTTTCTTGCCGGCTTGGTGTTCGGCCTCTCGGAACGACGGCCGCTCGGCGACGCGCTGCGGCTGGCGCTCGCCTGCGGTGCCTCGGCCGTCCAGAACGCGGGGACAGCAGCCGTACGACGCGCTGCCGTCGATGCTCTCCTCGCAACCACCATAGGCCAAGAGGCTGGATCGGCGAGTTGTTCGGGTGTTTGAGCTAGGTCAATAACGGCTTCGCTGCACCTCTGTAGCCTCCGACTGCGCCCAGGAGGTCAGTGATGCCCAAGATGAAAGCGGCGATATTTGCGGAACCCGGCAGGATCGTCCTTGAATCCCGTCCGGTGCCGGATGTCGGCCCTCTCGACGCGCTGGTCCGCATCAGCACGACGACAATCTGCGGCACCGACGTCCATATCCAGCGCGGTGAGTACCCGGTGCAACGTGGCCTGATCGTCGGCCACGAGCCAGTCGGCATCATCGAGAAGCTTGGCTCCCAGGTCGCCGGGTACAAGGAAGGCCAGCGCGTCATCGCCGGCGCCATCACGCCGAGCGGCCACAGCTATGCCTGCCTGTGCGGGCAGCATTCGCAAGACGGCGGAACGGCGCGACACGGCTTCAAGCCGGCCGGTGGCTGGCGCTTCGGCAACACGATCGACGGATGCCAGGCGGAGTTCGTGCTGGTGCCCGACGCCATGGCCAATCTCGCCCCGGTGCCGTCCAACCTGACGGACGAACAGGTGCTGATGTGCCCCGATATCATGTCGACGGGCTTCGCCGGCGCAGAAAATGGCGGCGTGCGGATCGGCGACATCGTGGCGGTCTTCGCGCTCGGTCCGATCGGCCTTTGCGCCGCAATCGGCGCCCGGCTGATGGGCGCCACGACCGTCATCGGCGTCGACACCGTTCCGGAGCGCCTCGCCGTCGCGCGCCGGCTGGGCATCGACCACATCGTCGATTATCGCAAGATCGATCCCGTTGCCGCGATCCGGGAGTTCACCGGCGGACGCGGCGTCGACGTCGCCATCGAGGCCCTGGGCCAGCAGCAGACCTTCGAGAACGCGCTGCGCGCGCTGCGGCCCGGCGGGACCCTGTCCAGCCTCGGCGTGTATTCCGGCGACCTCCGTATCCCGCTCGATGCCTTCACCGCCGGACTGGGCGACAACAAGATCGTCACCTCCCTCTGCCCCGGCGGCAAGGAGCGCATGCGTCGCCTCATGGCGGTGGTCGCCGCCGGCCGTACCGATCTCGGCGCGTTGGTCACGCACCGCTTCAAGCTCGACCAGATCGAGGAGGCTTATGAACTCTTCGGTCATCAGCGCGACGGCGTCCTCAAGGTCGCGATCACGCCGTAGCATCACTGATTGGAGCGAAGCAATGATCAGCCCCCAATCTGCGACCGCGGGCAAGCGGATTCCCTTGCGCAAGGCTTTGCGCCCTGATCGGTATGCCGGCAGGATCGACGCGCCTGCGACGCAGGCCGCGCCATGAGCGGATGCCTTCTCGCAGATATCGGCGGCACGAAGGCCCGCTTCGCCGTGCTGCGCGATTCGCGACTGGGCGCCGTCGAGACGCTGGCTACGCGCGACTACGCGAATGCCATCGATGCCATCCGCGACTTTCTCGGCCGGCATTCTGAGCACGGTATCGACAGCGCCGTGATCGCGGGCGCAGGCCCGGTCCAGGACGGTCGCTGCGCCCTGACCAACGCCTCGTGGGTCCTCGACAGCGGGGAACTCGCGAAAGCACTGGGATTACGCACGGCCAAGGTCGTGAACGATCTCGTGGCGCTAGCCTGGGCCGCTCCCGAGTTCGTAGCATCGGATGTCATCACCATCGGACGCGGCCAGGCAGCCGCGTCGGAGCCGATCGTGTTGATCGCGCCCGGCACCGGGCTCGGGATGGCTTGCTTCGTTCCCGACGGCGCGCAGGCGATGGCCAGCGAAGGCGGACACGCCACGCTTGCCAGCACGACGGACGATGAAGCGGCGGCCGTCAAGTTCCTGCATCGTCGTTACGGCCATGTCTCCGCCGAGCGCGTGCTGTCGGGCGGCGGTCTGGTCAACCTGTATGACGCATTGGCCGACCATCAGGGAGCACAGCCACCCTCGTTGGCTCCGGAAGAGATCGTCCGAACCGCGATCGACGGCCAGTCCGAGAGGGCCCGCCGGGCGCTTGACATGTTCTGCGCCTTCCTTGGTTCGGTCGCCGGCAATGCAGCGTTGACCTTCGCGGCGCGCGGCGGCGTGCTGATCGCCGGCGGGATCGCCCCCCGGATCGTCGACTACTTGCGCAAGGCGGACTTCCGCGAGCGGTTCGAGAACAAGGGCCGGCTTCGGGACTATCTGGCTCGCATTCCGACGAGGATCGTGATTCGCCCGGACCCCGCCTTCTTGGGCTTGGCGGCCCTCGCCAACCGCGACCGCGCCGGAGCAAGGACTTGACTCCGACAGCCATTGATTTGGACGACGAAGTACCGGCAGTCGGTGCCAAGCCGCTGCGGCGCTTCTGGCGGACGGCGCTCGGCTTCTGGAGAGGCGACGGCGCGTGGATTCCGTGGGCGTTGATCGGGCTGCTGATCCTCTGCGTGGTTTCGCAGCTCGTCGTGCAGTATCGGTTGAACCTGTGGAACCGTGACTTCTTCAATGCCCTCGAACGCCGCGACGGCCGTGACATCCTGCAGCAGACGTATCTGCTGCCTGCCTTGGCGGCGAGCAGCATCGTCCTGGCGGCCACAGCGGTGTGGGGCCGCATGTCTTTCCAGCGCCGGTGGCGCGAATGGCTGACGTCGAGCCTGCTCGAGCTCTGGCTGAGCCACGACAACTACCGGCGCCTCGATGCCGGTCCGGGTGAACCACAACTGGCCGAGTACCGCATCGCCGAGGATGCGCGCATTGCCACCGACGCGCCGATCGACCTGGTCGTCGGATTGCTTGCCTCGCTCCTCACCGCGGCGACCTTCGTCGTGGTCCTTTGGACAGTCGGCGGCTCCCTCACCTTCGATGCGTTCGACATGGCGCTGCAGCTGCCTGGCTACCTGGTATTCGCCAGCTTCGGCTATGCCATGATCACGACCGGCGCGATGATGCTGGTCGGACGCCGGATGGCGCACGTCATCGAGCGCAAGAATCAGGCGGAGTCGGAGCTGAAGTTCGCCGTGGCGCGGCTGCATACCAGCGCGCCCCAGACCGCGGCCGAAGCCGCCCAGAGCGCACCCGTCGGTTTCGCCTTGGCGGAGGTCATGCGCCATTGGCGCCGCCTGCGGGGGCAGCACGTGCGCACGACCCTGGTCTCCCATGGGAACACCTTGCTCGCCCCGTTGGTCGGGTTGATCCTGTGCGTCCCGCAGTACCTCAATCACGCGATGTCGCTCGGTGAGGTGACCCAGGCCGCGGCGGCATTCGCCGCGGTCCAGGGCGCTTTCAACTGGCTGGTCGACAACTATCCGCGCCTGGCGGAATGGGCGTCTTCCGCGAGCCGCGTCGGCATCCTGCTGCTGGGCCTCGATGTCGTGGAGCAGGCTCGACCGCCTTCCAATGTTCGCCGGCCAATGGCCTGATCAGACCATGTACCGATCGGGCCTCACCGACGGCGAAGCCAGGGCACGCCTTCAGGCGGAGGGCTTCAACGACCTGCCCTCGGCGGAACGCCGGACGCTGCTGCACATCGTGGGCGACGTCTTGCGCGAACCGATGTTCGCTCTGCTGCTGGGCGCCGGCGCCGTCTACCTGGTGCTGGGCGATCTCGGCGAAGCGTCCATGCTGCTGGCCTTTGCCACCTTCTCGGTGCTGATCGCGGTCGTTCAGCAGACCCGCAGCGAAAGGGTGCTCGATGCCCTGCGCGACATTGCCAGCCCCCGCGCCCTGGTCATCCGCGACGGCCAGCGCCGACGCATCCCCGGCCGGGAAGTAGCACGCGGCGACACGATCGTCCTCCTCGAAGGCGATCGCGTGCCGGCCGACGGCGTGCTCATGGCGGTGACCGACCTCCAGGTCGATGAATCCTTGCTGACCGGAGAATCGATCGCCGTCCGCAAGATCCACTCGACGCATGACATCGCGATGGCCCGGCCGGGCGGCGAGAACACGCCGTTCGTCTATTCGGGAACGCTGATCGTGCACGGCGAAGGCATGGCCGTCATCCAGGCGACCGGGCCGCGATCCGAGCTCGGACAGATCGGGCAGTCGTTGCGCCAGATTGCCAGTGAACCGCCGCGGCTGCAGGTCGAAACCCGCCATCTCGTCGGTGTCTTTGCCGCATTCGGGATCGCGGCAAGCCTTCTGGTCATTGTCGTGCATGGCCTGATGCATGGCGACTGGCTGCAGGCCGTGCTGGGTGGCATCGCGCTCGGCATGTCGATGCTGCCCGAGGAATTCCCGCTGGTGCTGACGGCGTTCATGATCATGGGCGCCTGGCGACTGTCCCGGGCCCGTGTCCTGACGCGGCGGGCGGCAGCCATCGAAATGCTTGGCGCGGCCACCGTCCTCTGCACGGACAAGACCGGCACCCTGACGGAGAACCGGATGACCGTGGCCGAGCTGCGGACGCCGGACCTGCAATGGCGTCGCGACGCCGGGCTGCCGTTGCCCGAGGCGCTAGGCGACGTCATCGAGGCGGCCATGCTGGCGAGCGCGCCTCATCCATCCGACCCGATGGAGAAGGCGATCGTCGAGCTCGCCGGCAGGGACGCCGGCGCCACAGGGCGGAAACTCGTTCGCCACTACGGCCTCGGCTCGAAGCTGCTCGCGATGAGCAATGTCTGGGAGGTGGACGCAACAGAGAGCTGCAGCGTCCTGGCAAAGGGCGCTCCCGAAGCCGTCGCGTCACTGTGCCGTCTCGGCGACAGCGACATGACCTGGCTTCGCCAGACGGTCGACGACATGGCAGGCCGCGGGGAGCGCGTCCTCGGCGTGGCCCGGGCGCACAGTGCGATCGGCGACCTTCCCGAGTCCCAGGCGGGGTTCACCTTCGAGTTCGTGGGCCTCGTCGGCTTCGCCGACCCGTTGCGCGCCAACGTCCCCGATGCCGTCGCCGAGTGCCGTTCGGCTGGCGTGCGCGTGATCATGATCACGGGCGACTATCCGGCGACGGCGCGCGCCATCGCCCGGCAGGCCGGGCTCGACGGCGATGCGGTGATCGACGGCGCCGAACTGGCGAAGCTCGAGCAGCCCACGCTCAAGGACCGGCTGCAATCGACGACGATCTTCGCGCGCATCATGCCCGAGCAGAAGCTCCGCATCGTCGAGGCGTTGAAGGCCAACGGTGAGATCGTCGCCATGACGGGCGACGGCGTGAACGATGCGCCGGCGCTGAAGGCGGCGCATATCGGCATCGCCATGGGCGGCCGCGGCACCGACGTCGCACGCGAGGCATCGTCCCTCGTCCTGCTGGACGACGATTTCGGTTCCATCGTCCGCACCATCCGGCTCGGCCGGCGCATCTACGACAACCTTCGCAAGGCGAGCAGCTACATCGTGGCGGTGCACGTGCCGATTGCCGGCCTGGCGCTGCTGCCCCTGTTCTTCGGCTTGCCGTTCATGCTGACGCCCGTGCACATCGCCTTTCTCGAGATGGTGATCGATCCCGCCTGCTCCATCGTCTTCGAGGCCGAACGCGACGAACGCGACCTGATGCGCCGGCCGCCGCGACATGCTTCGAGCCGGCTGCTCTCGTCGGCGATGGGCGGTTGGAGCCTGCTGCAGGGCATGCTGGCGCTGATCGCCCTGGTCTTCGTATTCCTGGCCGTCGGCCGCGACCTGCCGGAGGACGAGCTCCGCGCGTTGCTGTTCACCTCCCTCGTGCTGATCAACGCCAGCCTCATCCTGGTCAATCGCTCCTTTTCGTCCTCGCTGGTCGGCGCCATACGGCGTCCCAACCTTTTCCTGTGGCTCCTGCTGACGCCTGTCGCCGTGCTGCTGGCAGTCGCGTTGATGTGGCCGCCGGCGATGGCGCTTTTCCGCTTTGGCCCCTTCCATGCCCACGATCTCGCCGTTGCGATCGCGGCGGCGCTCGGCGTGCTGTTGATTGCGGAAGCGATCAAGCCGCTGTGGCGGGTCAGCTTTCGCTCGTAGGCGACGGTTTCGCCGATACGTGAACGGAGCCGCGATTGACCCAGGTCAATCCGGCGGTGGCCCCGGCCTGTCACCATGCGCCGGCCATTGCCAAGGAGGCAATCATGGACATACGCACCAAGGACAGATTCGGCTACCTGGGGACCGAGCCGACGGCGCTGAGGGAACAGCTCGACCAGCTGGCCGCTGCGTTGCAGGACCTGGCGAAAGCGGAAGGAGCGGAGGCGATCAAGGCTGCGAACGAAGCGGCCCGGCGCATCGCCGAACAGGCGAATGCGATCGTCAAAGAGTTAGGCGACAAGGCCGACGCCGTGGGTGCCGTCGCCGCCAAGGGGCGCAGCCAGGCCGAGGAGGCCATCCGTAAGCAGCCGCTGGCGGCTGTTTCGCTGGCAGCGGCGGCAGGCTTCCTTCTGGCCATGCTGGTGCGGCGATGAGCGCGCCAGCGTCGGATGGCCCGTCGCTGCTGACGATCCTCGCGCGGTCGGTGGCCGCAGTCGGCGCTCTTTCCGTCGGCACGGCCGCCCAGCGCGCGGCCTCGATGGCTGGCGGCTATCTCGCGGTCGCGATGCTGTTTGCCGTCAGCCTGTGCTTCCTCACCTTCGCCGGCTACCGGGCGATGTCGCTGGCAATGGGAAGCATCCAGGCATCGCTGATCGTGGGTTGCATCTATCTGTTCCTGGGCCTGGTTGCCGCACTCGTCCTGCAGGCGCAGAGGCGCTGAGCCTACGTAGAGTCCCTTAGTGCAAGACCTGAATGGTTGACCATCGGAGCAAGAGCTACTCACCGATCATCGAGACCCAAGAGGGAGAGAGCCATGCAGGTCCGTACCGCCATCCACCTCAACAGAGCGCCCGCCATGGCGGCGGGTGCCCAGATTGTTCTGCGTAAGGGCGAGCAACTGTTCGACGAGGGCGACGAGGCAGAGTTTTTCTACCAAGTCGTATCGGGCGCCATCCGCTCCTACAAGCTGATGAGCGACGGGCGCCGCCAGATCGACGCCTTCCATCTGCGCGGTGACATTTTCGGGCTTGAAGCCGGGGGCGAGCACCGCTTCTCGGCCGAAGCTGTCGGTGACGTCTCGGTCGTGGCCTACCGCCGCAGCCGTCTGGAGGCCCTCATCCAGGACGATCCGGCGTTCCGCGACAAGGTCATGACCGCCACGCTCCGAAACCTCGCGCGGGCCCAAGCCCACATGCTGTTGCTCGGCCGCAAGACGGCAGAAGAGAAGATAGCGACCTTTCTGCTCGACATGGCCGAACGCATCTCAAAGGACGACGAGCATTTCGATCTGCCGATGCAGCGTTGCGACATCGCGGACCATCTCGGCCTGACCATCGAGACGGTGTCCCGCATCCTGAGCCGATTCGCCCGCAGCGGGCTGATCAGGTTGCTGCCGGCCAGCCGGTCGATCGGTCTCTGCAACAGGATGGCGTTGCAGGGTCTCAACGCATAGTGACGGAGTCTGACGAACGAGGGAGCGCAAGATGTTGGCAAGAGACATAATGAGTCGTGAAATCGTCTGCGTCGGCGTCGAGGAAACTGTGTTCGATGCGGCGGAACTCCTGCTGAGCGCACGCGTCAGCGCGGCGCCGGTTACAAACGACAAAGGCGCGATCGTCGGCATCATCAGCGAGGCGGATCTCATTCGTCGCGCCGAGATCGGCACCGCAGCCAGGAAGACCTGGCTCGGGCACCTGCTGGACAGCGAAGCGTCAGCGGCCAGAGCCTTCGTTGCGACGCAAGCGCGACGCGTCGCCGATGTCATGACCAGGGACGTGGTGACCGCCGACGAAGACACCACGCTCAGCGAACTGGTCGATCTGATGGAAAGGCACGACATCAAGCGCATTCCGATCGTTCGCGGCACCGTTGTCGTCGGAGTCGTGAGCCGCGCCGATCTGCTGCGTGCGCTGCTGTCGCGTGAGCCCGACCGTCCGGTATTGCAGCCGACCGACAGGGCGCTGCGCGGGAACGTCGTCGATGCCTTGGAGAATCGGCCCTGGACATCGAGGTGGCCGATCAACGTCTATGCCAACGACGGTGTCGTCCATCTGTGGGGCTTCGTCGAAGGCAAGGACGTACGCGACGCCTATCGGGTGGCCGCCGAGAGCGTCCCCGGCGTCAGGCGGGTCAAGAACCACCTGCGCACGATCCCGGCTTCGGTCGGTATGGGCGTGTGACCACCATGTCCGGCGACCTCGTCCGCTGGTTCGACGACATCCGCGCCGGTGACCTTGCCGCCGTGGGCGGCAAGAATGCCTCGCTGGGCGAGATGTACTGTGCACTGTCGAGCCAGGGGGTGCGCGTTCCCAATGGCTTTGCCCTGACGGTGGAAGTCTACCGGTCGGCGCTTGCCGCCGCCGGTGCCTGGCCCAGGATCGCCGCCCTGCTGCAGGGGGTCGGCGCCGACGACGTCGGCCGGCTGGCCGCTGCCGCGGCGGAGGCGAGATCCATCGTGTACGAGGCGACCGGAACCGACGTCGTAAGATCGCTGGTCGCCGACAACTATTCCAGGCTCGAGGCGAAATACGGCGCGGGCGTGCCGGTCGCCGTGCGCAGCTCGGCCACCGCCGAGGATCTGCCGACGGCGAGCTTCGCCGGCCAGCACGAAAGTTTCCTCAACGTCAGCGGCCTCGATGAACTGGTCGAGGCCTGTCGGCGCTGCTTTGCGTCCGTCTTCACCGACCGCGCCATCACCTACCGCAACGCCAACTGCTTCGATCACCTGAAGATCGGACTGTCCGTCGGAATCATGAAGATGGTGCGTTCGGACCTCGCCGCCAGCGGTGTCGCCTTCACCCTCGATACGGAGACCGGTTTCCGCGACGTGGTCTTCATCACCGGCGTGTGGGGCCTGGGCGAAAGCATCGTCCAGGGCAAAGTCGATCCCGACGAGTTCCATGTCCACAAGCCGACTTTCAGCGTCGGCAGCCGATGCGTGTTGCGTCGCAGGCTTGGCGGCAAGCAGCGCCAGCTTGTCTATGGTCGGCATGGCACCGCCGGCTCGACCACATACATCGATACGCCGGCCGACAAGCGCGAAGAGTTCTGCCTCAGCGACGCCGAGGTGTTGACCATCGCCGATTGCGCCATGCGCATCGAGGACCACTATTCCCGACTTGCCGGCGAGTCGCGGCCCATGGATATCGAATGGGCCAAGGACGGACCCGACGGGGCTTTGTACATCGTGCAGGCGCGTCCCGAGACCGTGGTGTCGCGTCGGCCTGCTGCCGCGGTCGAAACCTACCAGGTGAAGGCCAGTGAGCCGGCCATCGTCGAAGGACGCGCCGTCGGCGAAAAGGCGGCGAGCGGTCCGGCTCGGCTGGTGTCAGGCCCGGCGGACCTGGCAGCGTTCCAGTCCGGCGAGGTCCTGGTCGCCGCGACCACCAGCCCCGATTGGGAGCCCGTCATGAAGAAGGCTGCCGCGATCGTCACCGATCGCGGCGGCCGGACGTGCCATGCCGCCATCGTGGCGCGCGAGCACGGGATTCCCGCCATTGTCGGCGCCGCCGGCGCGACCGGTATCCTGAAGAACGGCGCGATGGTCACCGTATCCTGTGCCGAGGGCGAGATCGGCCATGTCTACGCCGGAACCCTCCCCGTGAAGATAACGACGCACGACGCCGCCAACCTCGTGGCACCGCGCACCCCGATCATGGTCAACCTCGGCAATCCCGACCTCGCCTTCAAAACGGCGATGCGCCCCAATGACGGCGTCGGCCTGGCGCGCATGGAGTTCATCATCAGCAACCACATCGGCATCCATCCGATGGCGCTTGCCTGCCCGGAGCGGGTCACCGCCGCGTCGGACCGCGACCGCATTGCACGGCTGACCCGAGGGCACGCGACGCCGTCTGCTTTCTTCGTCGAGCGGCTGGCCGAGGGTATCGGCACGATCGCGGCCGCCTTCTATCCCAAGCCCGTCATCGTCCGTCTGTCCGACTTCAAGACCAACGAATATGCCAAGCTGATCGGCGGCGGCGATTTCGAGCCCAGGGAGGAGAATCCCATGCTGGGCTTCCGCGGTGCTTCGCGCTACGCCCACCCCGCCTATGCGGCGGGCTTCGCCCTGGAATGCGCCGCGCTGCGGCGCGTCCGCGAGGAGATGGGTCTCACCAACGTGCGGATCATGATTCCGTTCTGCCGTCGGGTCGATGAGGCCGCACGCGTGATCGACACGCTGGCGCAAAACGGGCTCAAACGCGGCGAAAACGGTCTCGAGATCTACGTGATGTGCGAGATCCCGAACAACGTCATCCAGATCGACGCCTTCGCCGAGCTGTTCGACGGCTTCTCGATCGGCTCCAACGACCTGACGCAGCTCGTGCTCGGCGTCGACAGGGATTCCGAGCTGGTATCCTTCGACTTCGACGAACGCGATCCGGGAGTGATGGAGATGCTGCGGCTCGCCGTGCTCGGCGCGCACCGCAACGGACGGCATGTCGGCATCTGCGGCGAAGCGCCGGCCAACTACCCTGATGTTGCTGCCTTCCTGGCCCGGCTCGGCATCGATTCGATCAGCGTCAATCCGGAGAGCGTCGCGAGGACCAGAGAGGTCGTCTACAAGGCCGAGAAGGCCGTGCCGGAGAAGCTCGCCACTCTCCCAGCTTGATCTCCGTCAAACGCGAGATCGACGAAATGCCGTAGGAAACTGATGGATCACGTTGTTTCATGATGGAGGATGCGATGACCGACGCAAAGTCTCTGACCAACCCGCGGACTCCTGCTTCCTTTGGCGACTTCGACCAGGTCGTCAATCGAATGATGAGGGGCTGGCCATTCAACTGGCCCGATCTCATGCCCAGCAGCGAGCCTCGTGCACTGCGCGTTTTCGAGCACATGCCCAAGGTCGAGGTGAAGGAGAATGGGAAATCCTACACCGTCTCCGTCGAGCTGCCTGGCCTGGATGAGAAGGACGTGAAGGTCCAGGTGGAAGACGACGTCCTCACGATCTCGGGCGAAAAGAAGATCGAACGGGCCGACGACAAGACGCACTATTCGGAGCGCAGCTACGGCAGCTTCACGCGTGCCTTCACCCTGCCGGCCGACGCCGATCACAACGGCATCACGGCGACGTTCGCAAAGGGCGTGCTGGCACTGCAGATCGCGAAGGCCGCAGCTCCGCGGGCCGAGGTCAAGCAGGTCGACATCAAGCCGGCCTGAAGAATGCTCCGTCGCCGGCACGGCCGCGCTGTTGCGCCCGTGCCGGCAACGGTAGTCCACTGCATCGGAAGGAGGGCCAAGCCCGTGCAGGCGATGGTTCTGGCGGCCCGCGGCGGTCCACTTGTCCTCGAGAAGCGGCCAGATCCCAGACCGGCCGCCGGTGAAATCTGCCTGCGCGTCGAGGCGTGCGGCGTTTGTCGCACCGACCTGCACATCGTCGACGGTGAATTGCCCGACATTCGGCTGCCGGTCGTGCCAGGGCACGAGATCGTGGGCATCGTCGAGGCGTTGGGTCCCGGCGTCACGTCGCATCGCCTTGGGCAACGCGTGGGCGTGCCATGGCTCGGCCATACCTGCGGCGCCTGTCCCTACTGTTCGACGCATCGCGAGAATCTCTGCGATCGTCCGGTCTTCACTGGACACAGCCGCGACGGCGGATTCGCCACCCACGCGGTGGCTGACGCGGCCTATGCCTTCGCTTTGGATGGATTCCACGATCCGATCGCGGCGGCGCCACTCCTCTGTGCGGGACTGATCGGATGGCGGTCGCTCAAGCTGGCGGGCGACGGGCGCCGCATCGGTCTCTACGGGTTCGGCGCCGCCGCCCATATCATCACGCAGGTCTGCCGGTGGCAGGGCCGAGACGTCTATGCCTTCACCCGGCCGGGCGACGCAGCCGCGCAGGCGCATGCCTTGTCGCTCGGCGCCAGATGGGCCGGTTCGTCGTCCGACCCACCGCCGGAGTTCCTGGACGCGGCGATCCTGTTTGCGCCTGTTGGCGCCTTGGTGCCGGCGGCGCTCCGGGCGGTGCGCAAGGGCGGCCGCGTGGTTTGCGGCGGCATCCACATGAGCGACATCCCAGCCTTTCCTTATCGGCTGCTATGGGAGGAACGGCAGGTGCTCTCGGTCGCCAACCTGACAAGACAGGACGCCGTCGAGTTCCTGTCCGTGGCGCCCGCAGCGGGTGTGATCACGACGACCAAGGTCTATCCGCTTGCCGCCGCCAACCAGGCATTGTCCGACCTGCGCGCGGGTCGTTTCCAGGGAGCCGCCGTCCTGGTGCCTTGACGACGCCCGGACCGTGCGTTTGCCGCGGTCAATTCGGCCATCACCACCTCTCGACCCACGGCCGCAACACGACCTCGAACGCCCAGGTCGACCGATGCTGGCGATGGAGCTGCAGATAGGTCTCCGCAATGTGGTCGGGGTCGGCCATGTTGTCGTCGACGGTCGTTCCCGCCCGACGGTGCGCCCGACTGCCGTCTTCCTGCGTCCAGCCGATGGCGGCGTCGATCGGCACGTTGGCGACGTGGATGCCCTGCGGCATCAGCTCCCGCGCCATGCTCTCAGCGAGCCCGGCCTTGGCATGGCAAGCCATGGCGAAGGCGCCGCTCGACGGGAAGCCTTTGAGCGCGGCACTTGCGTTCGTGAAGATGATCGTTCCCTTGGCGCCGTTGGAGCTGGGCTCGTTCGCGCGCATGAGCCGGGCCGCCTGCTGGCCCACCAGGAACGCGCTGTGCGCCGAGTTCCGCAATGTGTCGAACGCCATGGCCGGCTCGGCCTCGACGATGGTCTTGCCAAAGATGCCGGGGACTCGCCCGTCGATGTTGTGAACCACGAGCGTCGGGGTTCCGAGGTCTCGCACGACGTCCCGGAACAGGCGCTCGACGGCAACAGGATCGCTCGCATCGCAGGCGTACCGACGCACCCCATGCTCCTTCTCCAGGGCCTGCAGGACCGGCTTGTCCGGAGTCCGGGCGGCGACGGCGACACGCATGCCTTCCTTCGCGAATAACCTCGCGCAACTCGAACTGATGCCGGGGCCGCCGCCGACGATGAGTGCAACGTCCATGTTCTGTGCTCCGATGAGAGAGTCATTGCTACAGGCAATGTACACATGCTCATCGCGGCGACGATTGGTCTACGCCGCGTCGCTTCACGTTTTTTTCGAATGCAATGTTTAGATCTATTAGGTCGTCCAACGAACGCACGCCCCCACGCACGGCGGTTACCAGCGTCAGGCCCGCGACAGAATTTACCTCAATTAACCTGCAAACCTGTGGGTTCTCCGGCAAGTTTCGTCCTGGCAACAGGAAGAGACTGCATCATGGCAATCAATACCATCGTTCTTGTGCATGGCGCTTTTGCCGACGGTTCTTGCTGGGCAAAGGTCATTCCATCGCTCATGAAGCGCGGGCTGAAGGCAGTCGCGGTCCAGAATCCTCTCAGCTCGTTGGCGGACGATGTTACAGCTGCTCACCGAGTCATTGGGATGCAGGAAGGCCCGGTTCTCCTGGTCGGTCACTCCTGGGGTGGCGCCGTCATTACGGAAGCCGGCAACCATCCCCAGGTGAAGGGTCTTGTCTATGTCGCGGCTGGCGCACCGGATAGCGGCCAGTCGTTCGCTGATTGGTGGAAGGATTATACGCCCGCGCCGGGCGCGGCCGAAATCAAGCCGTATGGCGAGGGCTATGTCGCCCTGACCCGCGAGGGGGTTCGCAAGCACTTCGTGCAGGACATCCCGTCGGACGAGGCCGATATCGTGTATGCGACCCAGGGCCCGCTGGCAGTGAAGTGCTTCGGTGACAAGATCACCGAGGCAGCATGGCGCACCAGACCAAACTGGTACATCGTCGCAGCGCAAGACGAGACCATTCCTCCCGATGTCGAGCGCGATTCTGCGAATCGAATGGGTGCCAAGACTCTCGTACTGGAAAGCTCGCATGTGCCGATGCTTTCCCAGCCGGATGTGGTGGCGGAGTTCATCGCAAAGGCAGCGGCGTCTCTCTAAAGGCAAGAGGATCCGGGTCGCCAGGGCGGCCCCTCCTTCGCACGCGGCGGATGGCAAGGCGCCTATGACGAAGTCGATGTGCGCGCGCCGCGCAGGAACCTTGGTATAGGCAACGTACACTTGCTCACCGCGGCGACGATTGGTCTACGCAGCGTAACATCACGTTATTTTCGAATGGGATGTTTAGATCTATTAGGTCGTTCAACGCCCGCACGCACCCCAGTTGCAAATCCATTGTCCAATCATGGGGTGCAGGTAAATGACGAAGTACTTCCTTAACGCAGCAGCAATTCTCTCGAGCACAATCGCAATCGGTTACGCCGCGCCGGCGTCGGCCGATGTCGCGCAGGAAACGGGTGAGAACACAGCCGCCCGCTGCCAGCAGCTTTCCAGCCTGTATTCCCGCCACAACACGAACGGCTATGCCCGGCCGATGGAGGTCGACGCGGCTGTGGAAGATTGCCGGAAGGGCAATTACGCCGCCGGCGTCGCGGCGCTGAAGCGCGCGCTCAATCGCGCGCAGATCCCCGTTCCGGCGACGGAGACGGCGCGCTCCCAGTAGACGTTCGTCGACGCGATGGCCGAAGGCGCGCGACTTGCGCCTTCGGCTACGACGCCCGCCCGGGCGGGGCGCGCTCCAGCCAGCGACGTGCCTGGTGGATGGTCGTGAATGTCCTGAGGCGCCGGCCGGGCCGCAACATGCCGCTGACGCTCCTGAGGAAGGCATCGTTTCCCGTCGAGCCGGTGAAGATGGCCATCGGCCCCGGCGTACCGCTCCATTTGAGCGACTTGGCGCAGGCTCCGAGCTCAGCGATCTCCTCGGCGGACAGGCCGCACTCGGCACGGCTTGCATCCAGGAGCTTGCGATAGTGCGCGGCGCCAGCCTCCTCGAGCGCCTTGAAATACGCCATCAGCTCGTCCTTGGTGACGGCGCCCTCCGAGACGCAGACGACCATCTGCTCGAGGGGTGCGATTTTCCAGCGAAGCGGCATGACGGTCGCCATATGGCGCAAAGCTTGGCGGCAAACCAAGGGCGATCTTTGGGTGCAGTCCGGTCAGTGACGCTTGAAGTACTGCACCGCCCGTTCGTGCTTCTCGGCCGCCGCGCGGGACTTGAAGGTGCCGAGATTGCGCCGCCGGCCGGTCCTGGGATCGATCTTGCGCGAGTAGAGGCGATATTCGCCGGATGAGAGCTTGCGGATCATTGGCGGCCTCCCTTGACAGCAGTCGTGGAACGTCAGCGTGCGCCCGCGAGTTGCACGGGCAACCTTCGAGCAGCGCCGTGTGTTCTCCCGCCAGATCCCCGTATCAAGCCCGGAGGCACACATGGTGAAGCTCGGCTACAAGCTGATGTCGGAGCAGCACGGACCGGCCGATCTCGTCCGCAACGCACGGCGGGCCGAGCAGGCCGGTTTCGACTTCGCCGCGATCTCCGACCACTACTTTCCCTGGCTCGAGGAGCAGGGTCACTCGCCATTTGCCTGGTCGGTGCTGGGCGCCGTTGCCGAAGCGACCGAGCATCTCGGCCTGATGACGGCAGTGACCTGCCCGATCATGCGCTATCACCCGGCAATCATTGCCCAGGCGACGGCAACCATGGGCCTTCTCACCGATGGCCGCTTCACGCTGGGGCTCGGT
The DNA here is from genome assembly GCF_007992495.1 of Reyranella soli. Taxonomy (GTDB): domain Bacteria; phylum Pseudomonadota; class Alphaproteobacteria; order Reyranellales; family Reyranellaceae; genus Reyranella; species Reyranella soli. Next base: position 35,879 of record NZ_BKAJ01000074.1, on the reverse strand, counting down.
GCGGGCGAGCGCCTCAACGAGCATGTCGTCGGCGCGGGCTGGCCGGGCGTGGTCGAGCGACATGAGCGGCTCAGCGAAGCCCTCGACATCATCCAGGGACTGCTGTCGGGCAAGCTCACGACTTATCGCGGCCACTATTTCAAGCTCGATCATGCCAGGCTGTTCGATCGTCCCAGACGCAAGCCGCCGGTCGTCGTGGCGGCGGGAGGTCCCGAAGCCGGCAGGCTTGCCGGCGAAAAGGCCGACGGGCTGATGGTGACAGAACCCGAAAAGGAGCTGATCAAGGCCTTCACCGGCGCCGGCGGCAAAGGTCCGCGCTACGCCGAGGTGGCGATGTGCTGCGCCGCCGACGAAGAGCAGGCGCGCAAGACGGCGCATCGCTATCACCGATGGTCGCTCGCCGGCTGGTCGGTACTGGCCGAGTTGCCGCACGACGAGGCCTTCGCCGCCGCCTCGGAGCACATTTCAGTAGAGACGATCGGCAAGGAGATAAGCTGCGGGCCGTCGGCCGATCGCCATCTTGAGGCGATCCACGAGCTGACCGCCATCGGCTGCGATCACATCATCCTGACCCAGATCGGCCCGGATCAGGATTTCTTCTTCGAGCTCTTCGAACGCAAGCTGGCGCCGGCGTTGCGCGCCAAGAAGGCGGCGTAGACTCTCTCTCGGCCGGCATCATGACTATGAGCCGGCCGGACCTGCCTGCGCGAAGCCGAAGCGGCTTCGCTTCGGCGAAGGCAGGGGCCGGCGGTCCGGAAGACTATGACTAGACGAAGGTCAGCAATCTCCGCGGATTGCGCACCAGGATGGCGTCGACCTCGTCTTCGCTGTAGCCGCGCTCTTTCATCATCGGCACGACGTTGCGGAAGATATGACCATAGCCGTGGCCGCCGAAGGTGGTGAGCCGCGTGCGGTAGCAGATGTCGTGGCTGATCACGACGCGGTCGAGATGGCCGTGGTCGATCAGGGCGCGGATCAGCTTGAGCCGCGTGGCGTCGTTGGGCATGTCGATGTCCGACAGCCCGTAATAGCTGTTCTCCTGGCCGAACAGGTCGAATTCGATGGTCACGCCGGAATCGGCGAGCCGCAGCAGGCGCTCCTCGTCGAAGATCGTGCGGTCGATGTGGCTGATCACCACGCGCTCGGTCGGCCTGCCTGCCGCCTTGATGAAGTCGGCGACCTCCTGCGGCTGGTCGGGATCGCGCCCGGGATGGACGTTGATCGAAGCGCCGGTCTCGCTGGCGGCGATCAGCGCGGCCTGCATCACCTTCTTCTCGGTCGCGGTCCACGGCGCGGTGCAGCCGATCTCGCCGATCATGCCGGCGCGCACGTCGGTGCCCCAGGCACCGTGCAGGACCTGGCCGATGATCTCCTGGGCGAAGTCGTCGACGCTGCGGCCCGCGTTCTTCGGATCCTGGTAGTCGTTGACGTAGTAGCCGCAGCCCATGATCAGGTGCACGCCGGTGCCGGCCGCGATTCGCCGGAGTCCCTCGGGTTCCGGCGAGAGGCCGCCGCAGGTCAATTCGACGATGGCATCGCCGCCCTGGTGCTTCATCATCGCCACCTCGCGGGTGGCGATGTCCTCGAGATCGAGCATGTACTTGCGGCCGGCGCGCTGCAGGCCGCGGCCGTAGTTCATCTGCCAGACATTCTCCAGCGTGATCTCCGGCCCGAGATCGTTGTCGGAGCGCCGGCCGGGCGGCCGGATGTCACACAGCACGTGCTCGTGCATCAGCGTGCGGCCGAGCGCTTCGGGCGCGATCGGGCCGAGGACGGTCTGGATCTTCCCTTTGAGCTCGTTGCGCGTCATTGCGGCTCCAGCTTGGCGGCGGTGATGACTTTCTTCCATTTGACGTTCTCGGTTTCCATCTGCTTCAGGAGCGCCGCGGCATCGCCTGGCAGCTCGGCGGCGCCGGCCTCGCGGATCTTCTTGATCACCGCCTCTGATTTGACGCCCTTGGTGATCTCGTCCGACAGCTTCTTGACGATGTCGGCCGGCGTGCCGGCGGGTGCCGCGACGTACCACCACGGCGCCGCGTCGAAGCCCGGAAAGCCCTGCTCGGCGATGGTCGGCACGTCGGGGGCCGAGAACCAGCGCTTGGCCGAGCTGACGCCCAGCGCGCGCAAGGCGCCCGACTGGATGTGCTGCAGGTAGGGCGGCAGGTTGTCCATGGTGGTGAGGATGTGGCCCGCCAGCAGATCCTTCATCACCAGCGAGCTGCCGCGATAGACGACGTGCTCCAGCCTGATGCCGGCGAGCTCGGACAGGTACTCCATGGCGAGATGGCCGGTGCCGCCGACGGCCGGCGAGCCGTAGCTCACCTTGTTGGGTCCCTGCGCCTTGCAGTACTCGACGAACTCCTTGAGCGTCTTGGCCGGGAAGCTCGGATTGACGGCGAGCACGTTCGCCACCTCGCCGACTAGCGCCACCGGCGCGAAGCTCTTCATGCTGTCGTAGGGCATGTTCTTGTAGAGATACTGGTTGGTGACGGCGGTGCCGACCGTGCCCAGCAGCAGCGTGTAGCCGTCGGCCGGCGCCTTGGCGACCAGCTCGGCCCCGACATTGCCGCCCGCGCCCGTCTTGTTGTCGACGATCACCTGCTGGCCCCACTGCTCGGTGAGGTATTGCGCGACGATGCGGCCCAGAAGGTCGGTCGTGCCGGCGGCGGCGAAGGGAACGACCATGCGGATCTGCTTGTTGGGATAGCCGCCCTGCGCAAGCACGTTTCGGGCCAGCATCGGTGCAACAAGCGCGCCGGCGAGTACCGCACGGCGAGCGATCTTGGTCATGGAATTCCTCCTCCGCTTCGGGCGACTATATCGTCGGCCTTAGGGGAGACAAACGTGACAGCACCGCTTACCGGCTACGCCGACCGCATCTCGGTACGCGCCGGAGAAAAGATCAGCTTCAAGGTTTCGAGCGTGGGACCAGGACCGTACAACGCCATGCTGGTGCGCATCGTGCGCGGCGATCCCAATCCCGACGGACCGGCGCAGAAACTCGAGGATGAGTCGGAGCTGTTCGACGGCCGCTTCGCCTCGCGCCAGCAGCACGCTTGGCCCGGCTCCTACGCGCTGATCGAGCGCGCGGCCGACGTGAAGCTGCCGGCGGCTCTTTCGGTCGAGGCATTGATCTGGCCGACCCTACCCGAGGACGGGTCGCAGACCGTGATCTCGCGTCGTGACGCAAGCTCGGGCGCGGGCTTCGCGCTGGTACTGACGCCGGACGGCATGGCGCTGGAATGTGGCGGCGCGCGCGTCGTGACGGGCAAGAAGCTGCGCAATCGCGCCTGGTATCGCGTGTGGGCGTCAGCCGACCCCGCGACCGGCATGATGCGGGTCGGCCAGCAGCCTTTGAAGCGCGCCTTCGCCGTCGACGATGAGGGCGAGGCGAGCACCGCCCAGTCCGGTCTCGTCGTCGACGCCGCGCAACCGGTGCTGATCGGCGCGGAGAGCGCCAGCGACCGGCCGGCGCGGCGCTGCTTCAACGGCAAGATCGAGGCGCCTGTGATCGCGGGCTTCGCTGCCTGGGACTTCGCCCGCCGCATGGGCACGATGGAGGTCGAGGACACGGGGCCCAACGGCCTGCACGGCACGCTGAAGAACCTGCCGACGCGCGCCATGAAGGGCGCGGCGTGGAGCGACGGCGAGCGCGACTGGAAGCGGGCGCCGCACATGTATGCCGCGATCCACTTCCATGACGACGACCTGCATGACTGCGGCTGGGCCGACGATTTCAGCTTCACCGTCCCCAAGGACATGAAGAGCGGTGTCTGGGGCATGCAACTGCGCTGCGGGCCGCATCGCGACGTCATCCCCTTCTTCGTGCGCCCGCAGGTCGGCAAGCCGCAGGCCAAGGTCTGCTACATCGCCTCGACCTTCACCTATCAGGTCTACACCAACTTCTCGCGCGGCATGTTCAATGAGCCGTTTCGCCAGCGCATGACCGAGTGGAAGGCCGCCGCCAACAATCCCGACGAGCACAAGGATTATGGTCTGTCGACCTACAACTTCCATCGCGACGGCTCGGGCGTGGCCTACTCCTCGCACCTGCGGCCCTTGCTGACCTGGCGGCCGGACTTCCTCACCTTCCACGACCAGGCGGGCTCGGGCCTGCGCCATCTGCCGGCCGACACCCATCTCACCGGCTGGTTCGATCGTCTGGGCATCGCTTACGACGTCGTCACCGACCACGACCTGCACGACAAGGGTGTCGACATCCTGAAGTCCTACAAGGTGGTGGTGACCGGCACGCACCCCGAGTATCACACCAAGCAGACGCTCGACGCGCTGCAGGCCTATACCGAAACCGGCGGCCGCTTGATGTATCTCGGCGGCAACGGCTTTTACTGGCGCGTCGCGCTGTCCGACGCCTGGCCCGGCGCCATCGAAGTGCGGCGCACCGAGGGCGGCATCCGCACCTGGCCGGCCGAGCCCGGCGAGTACTATCACGCCTTCGACGGCGCCTATGGCGGGCTGTGGCGACGCTCGGACCGGGCGCCCAACGTGCTGTGCGGCATCGGCTTCTCGAGCCAGGGCCTGTTCGTCGGCGATTCCTATCGCCAGTCGCCGGCGGCGCGCGACAACCATCACGCCTGGGTGTTCGAGGGCGTGAAGGACGAATTGTTCGGCGGCTACGGCTTCTCGGGTGGCGGCGCGGCGGGCTTCGAGCTCGACCGGCTCGATCATCGCCTGGGCAGCCCGCTCAACGCCGTGGTGCTGGCGTCCTCCGAAGGCCATGACCGCAAGGAGTTCGTGGTCGTGCACGAGGAGCGCCTGGGCTTCAACACGACCATCACCGGCGACACGCTGGAAGGGCTGATCCGCGCCGACATGACCTACATCGAAAAGCCCCAGGGCGGCGCGGTGTTCTCGGTCGGGTCGATCACCTATTGCGGATCGCTGCCGCACAACAAGTACGACAACGACGTCTCGCGCCTGACCTTCAACGTGATCAACCGGTTCGGCGAGCTGGGATTGAAGTGGCCGTTCTAACCGGTCACTCGCCGGCCTGAATCCGCTCGATCAGGGCGCGATGGCGAGGGTCGGTGACCAGCCTGGGATAGAGCGGGGCAAGGACCTTGGCAAAGGCCGCCTTGTCGACATCTGTGACGAACTGGATGCCAGCGGCGGTAAGGGTCGCCCGCGCGGCAGCCTCCTGCTCGTCGAAGACCTTGCGGTGATGAGCCACCGAATCGCGCGCGGCCTGGCGGATGATCGCCTGATCCTCCTTGGGCAGCCGGTTCCAGGCCTGCCGGGAGAAGATGACGACGGCGGGCGACGCGACATGTTCGGTCACGCTGTAGACCTTGGCCACTTCGTAGTGGCGCGACGTCAGATAGGAGATGAGGTTGTTTTCCGCCGCGTCGACGGTGCCGGCCGCGAGCCGGGGCCGGACCTGGGCGAAAGGAATCGGGATCGGCTGCGCGCCGAGCGCCTGCATGATCTCGGTTATGGCCGACGATGTTTGGATCCGGATCTTGAGGCCTTTCATGTCAGCCGGGGTCCGCACCGCCCTGGCCGGCGTGTAGATCGAGCGCGGACCGGCATCGTAGAAGCAGAGTCCCACCAGATCGACGGCCGTAAGGGCTGCCAGCAGTTCCTCGCCGACCGGCCCCTGGAGGCTGCGCCGACGATGCTCCGTCGAGGCAAACAGGAACGGCAAGGTCGGGATGACGGTCGCCGGCACCGTGCCGTGCAGCGCCGATACGCTGACGCGCGCCATGTCGAGCGTGCCGGTACGCACCTGGGCCACCGTGAAGGACTCGGAGTCCTGATCCGATGCGCCGAGGCTGCCGATGAACAGCCGGCCGCCGCTGCGCTGGCGCATCAGATCGCTCATATGGGCGACCGCCTGCACCGACGGCGTGTCGGGCGAGCCGACGTCGGATGACCGGAATCCATTAGCCTGCGCGATGCCGGTCCGGCAAACCGTCGCTACCGCTATGGCCAGCATCCACCGGCGGTGCAGGCGCATGCTCCGGTACCTTCCCCCTGACGTCGAAGACATTATGGGATCATCGACGGAACCTGCCGTCCAGTGACAACAACTTGCAGCGCGTGTCTTTGTCGAGAGCGATCTCCCACCGGACACTACTGAGCGATCGCCGCCTTTGCCTCGGGCATCAGTGCCGAGAGCAGGCCCTTGCATCCGGCCTCGATCAGGTCGAGCGCGCGCTCGTAGTCCTGCTGCGTGCCACCATACGGATCCTGGACGTCGAGGATGCCGGGCATGGGGCCGAACTTGGTGAACATCTGCAGGCTGGCGGCCTTGTCGCGTGGCGCCATCCAGCGCAGGTCGGCCATGTGGCTGCGGTCCATCGCCAGCACATAGTCGGCGGCGGCGATATCCTCTTTGGTGACTGCGCGCGAGCGCTGGCTGGCGATGTCGTAGCCACGGCGCGCCGCCGCTTCGACGGCGGCCGGAGTCGGCGCCTCGCCGGCATGGATGCCCGTGGTTCCGGCCGAGGCGATGGCGAAGGCCTGCTCGAGGCCGGCGCGGCGCGCCAGGGTACGGAACACGCCTTCGGCCATGGGCGAGCGGCAGATGTTGGCAGTACAGACGAAGAGGACACCGATGGTCATGGCCTCGCAGCCTAGCACAGCGCTAGATTGTCGCCATGCATCAGGAATTCCTGCCTCCCGGGATCGTGATTCTGACCGGTGCGGGCATCTCCAAGGAAAGCGGCATCGACACCTTCCGCGACAAGGACGGACTGTGGAGCCGGGTCAATCTCGAGGAGGTCGCCACCATCGAGGCCTGGCATCGCGACAAGAAGAAGGTGCTCGACTTCTACAACGATACCCGCCGCTCCTTCCGCGCCGCCCATGTCGAACCCAACGCCGCGCATCGCGCGCTTGCCCGGCTGGAGAAGGAATACCAGGGCGAGGTCGTGGTTGTGACCCAGAACATCGATCCGCTGCACGAGATGGCCGGCTCCCGGAACATCATCCACATGCACGGCCGTGACGGCGAGGTCCGCTGCATGAGCTGCCAGCGCGTCTTCGAATCGGATGCCGATCTCACAGCGCAATCGATCTGCCCCAACTGCAACGCCGTGGGCGAGCTGCGGCCGAACATCGTGTGGTTCGGCGAGATGCCCATGCACATGGAGGAGATCTACGAGGCGCTGGAGCGCTGCGGGCTCTTCCTGTCGATCGGCACCTCGGGCGAGGTCTATCCGGCGGCGGGCTTCGTACTGCACGTTCGCCGCCGCCAGCACCGCGCACATACCGTCGAGCTCAATCTCGAGGCGACCGGCAGCCAGCCGCTGTTCCACGAGCACATCTACGGCCCCGCCACCGAGGTCGTGCCGGCCTATGTCGAGCGCGTCCTGGCGAACGGCTGGCGACAATAGGAGAAGACGATGCCCGACATGACCACCGCCATCACCCAGCCGCACGGCGCGCACCACATCGCGCCCGACGCGCATGGCCGGAACTTTTACACGATCGACCGGCAGTTCCAGGACCTGCTGTCGCTCTACATGGAGCCCGGCCTGCTCAGCCAGATGACGCCGCACTTCGAGCGGCTGGGCGAGCTGGCCGGCAACCGCCTCGACGATCTCGCCATGACCGCCGACAAGCATCCGCCGGTCCTGCAGCCGCGCGACCGCTTCGGCCGCGACGAAGACTGGATCGACTATCACCCGTCCTACCGCGAGATGGAGAAGATCGCCTTCGAGGAATTCGGCATGCACGCGATGACCCATCGCGGCGGCGTGCTGGGCATGGCGGGACCCGCCCATCCGCTGGTGAAGTACGGCATCACCTATCTCTTCGTGCAGGCCGAGTTCGGCCTGATGTGCCCGGTGTCGGTCTCCGACACCTCGAACTTCATCATCAAGCGCTTCGGCTCCGAGGCGCTGAAGAAGCTTCTGCTCGACCGGCTGCTGAGCCAGGACCCGGGTACGATGCTCAAGGGCACGCAGTTCATGACCGAGAAGGCCGGCGGCTCGGACGTCGGCGCGCTCGAGACCGAGGCCGAGCGCATCGGTGTCAATGATCCGGAATTTAGGCCCGACGGCGTCGAGCGTTGGAAGCTTTTTGGCCAGAAGTGGTTCTGCAGCCACGCCGATGCCGATGTCGCCGTCCTGTTGGCACGACCCCGCGGCGCCGCGCCCGGCACACAAGGGCTCGGCATGTTCGCCATGCCGCGGCGGCTGGAGGACGGCTCACGCAACAGCTATCGGATCGTGCGCCTGAAGGACAAGCTCGGCACCAGGTCGATGGCCTCGGGCGAGATCATCATGGACGGCGCGGTCGCCTACCTGGTGGGCGATGCCGGCCGCGGCTTCAAGCAGATGATGGAGCAGGTGAACCTGTCACGGCTGAGCCACGGCGTGCGCGCGGCCTCGATGATGCGGCGCTGCCTCAACGAAGCGCTGGTCGTCGCCCAGAACCGGCGCGCCTTCGGCAAGGCGATCGGCGAATACCCGCTGCTGCGTCGGCAGCTGATGAAGATCATGCTGCCAACCGAGCAGGCGCTTTCCATGTATGCCTTCTCGGCCGATGCCATGGGCCGCGCCAACGCGGGCGACAAGGAGGCAGCCAACCTCCTGCGCATCCTGACCCCGGTCTACAAGTTCCGCGCCTGCCGCGACAACATCCCGGTCGCCAGCCATGCCCTCGAAGTCAGGGGCGGCCTGGGCTACATCGAGGAATGGGTCACCGCCCGCCTGGTGCGCGACGCCCAGATCGGCACACTTTGGGAGGGCACCTCCAACATCAACGCGCTCGACGTGGTGCAGCGCGCTGTGGGCAAGGCGGGCGGGCACAAGACGCTGACGGCGGCGCTCAAGGACAAGTACGAGCGCTCCGACACCCTGCCCGGCCAGTACAAGGGCCTGCTCAACGCCACCCTCGATCGCGTCGAGCGCTTCGTCGAGGCGGTCGCGGCCGATCCAAGGCAGGAGAAGCGCTGCCGACTCGCGGCGGGCGCGCTCTATCATGCCGCGTCGGCGGCGTTGATGGCGTGGGAAGGCGCGGCGCTGGGCGCCAGGGGCGGCGATGCCCGCCGCCTGCTGCTGTCGCGCCTTGTGATCGAGCATCGGCTGGCGCCGCAGGACCCGCTGTCGCTCAACGAGGCGGCGTGGGAGCAGGAGGCCATGGACCTTTTGTTGCAGGACAAGCCCGTGCCTCTCGCCAAGGCTTCGGCTCTGGTAGGATAGGGCATGGCCACTCCTCTTCCGGCGCCCTCCTGGACCGTGACGTCGGTCCTCGAGCGGTCCTACACCTTGGCGCGCGACAACTTCGCGGCCTTCTTCACCGTCGCCGTGATCTTCGGCGCGGTTTCCCTGGTGGTGAACATCCTGAGCCTGGGACTGCTGGCTGGCCTCGTCGGCCTGGTCTGCAGCGTGGCGACGTCGATCTGCCTCACCTGGGGCACGCTGCAAGCGATCGCCGGACGCAAGCCCGAATGGGAACCAATGCTGCGCCAGCTGCAGGGTCCGATGTTCGGCCGGCTGCTGCTGCTGGGCTGCATCCAGTACTTCGTGATCGCGGTGTCGGCGATCGTCGTGATCGGACCGCTGTTCCTGATCCCGCTGTGGGCGGTCACCATTCCCGTGATGATGATCGAGCGTGCCGACATCGGCGGCGCCTTCAATCGCAGCATGGATCTGACGGCCGGCCGGCGGCTACCCATCCTCGGCGCCTTCCTGCTGTGGTTCGTGATCTTCGCCATCGGCGCGATCGTGATCATCACGCTGCTGGGCCACGGCGCGCTGGGGAGCCTCGTGATGTGGATCTACGGCGCCCTGGCGGGGATCGTCGTGCACACCCTGCCGGCGATCTTCTATGTGCTGCTGCGCGAGGAGAAGGAAGGCGTGAGCCCTGCCCATGTCGTCGCTGCGCTGGACTAGCGCGCGCTCCCCTGCTTGGTGAACGTCGACTTGCCCGTCGTATCCACCTCGTTCTTGCTGTAGCCCTGCCACGTCGTCGCAATGGCGTTGCCCTGGCGCGTCAGCGTGAACAGGGGCTGGTTGGGCGCATAGATCTTCTTGCCGAACTGGTTGTTCATCCCGCCGTCGGCAAAACTCGCGAAGGCGACGTCGAGCTTGTCGCCGTTCGCCGTCGCGTTGCAGCGGATATGTTCGTCGCTCTGGACACCCTGGGCATCGATACGGCAGTCCGACCCGTTGATCTTCAAGGTGTGAGTGACGAACAGGGCAATGCCGCCGGGGTTCTTGCCGAGGCCCTGTTCCCAGACATAGGTGCCGTCCCACGGACCGGCTGCCAGCGCCGGCATCAGGGTAAGCGGAGCAACCAGGAGACCAAGGGACAGCAGCGCGCGATGCATCATGGGAAACTCCATCGTGAGGAACCAGGCGCGAATGAGAAACTCAGGGCTCGGTGCCGGATGGCACTTCGACCGCCTTGTAGTCGGTGCCGCCCTTCGGTGACGGCCACAGCGCCACCAGAAAGTCCCGCTTGGTGCCGCAAAGGTCGGCCACCCAGCGCTCGTAGAAATGCTTCGGTTCGCTGACGCGGAACATGGCGGTCTTCGGCTCGTAGCCTTGAGGCAGAGGCGCAGTCTCTACAGCGGTAATTGTGCCGCAGGAGTGGCGCGCCTTGGCATAGCCGGCGATAACGCCAAGGATGTCGCGCTTGAGCTGGAGAGTCGCGCGGCTCTGGCCGGTGATCCTGATGTCGGGACTTCCGCCCTGCGCAAACGCCGGTGCGGTCGTGGCCACAAGTAGAACGAAGCCCATCAATGCACGACGCATGGCCAGCCAACGCGCGACGCGCCGCCCGGTTGCACAGCCAGCGAACGCGCTCTTAGAGCTTGCGGAACGTCGGCAGACCGGCGGTGTCGATGCCGTTCCTGTTGTAGCCCTGCCACGTCGTCACGATGCCATCGCCCTTGCGCGCCAGTGTGAACAGAGGCTGGTTGATGGTGTATTCCTTGACCCCGAATCGGTTCACCGTCGAGCCATCCCTGAAACTCTGGAAAGAGACCTCGAGCCTGTCGCCCTTCACCGTTGCATTGCAACGAATGCGCTCATTGGTCTGGTAACCCTCGGCCTTCAGCCGGCATTGCGGCCCGTCGATTGTCAGCGTGTGGGTTACGAACAGGCTGATGCCGCCCGCTCCCTTGCCCAGCCCCTGCTCATAGACGTAGGTCCCGTCCCACGGTCCCGCCGCGAACGCGGACGCCACGAAAGCGAATCCGGAGAACGCGATCGCCGCAAACCTAACCACGCTTCAGGATCTCTTTCGTATGCTCGCCGAGCAGCGGCTCGCGATAGAGCGGCCGTGATGGCTCGTCCTTGAAGCGCACGACCGGCGCCAGATGCTTGCGGCCGTCCGGCTCGGTCACGACGGCGCCGCGCTTCACCAGGTTGGGATCGGCGATCGCCTCGGGCAGCGTGTTGACCGGCCCGTAGCAGATGTCGAGCGCGTCGAGCCATGCCATCCAGTGCGCCAGCGGCTTCTCGCGGAAGGTTCTGGCGAGGAACTCCATCACCGGCTTCTGATGCGCGCCGGGCCATTCGCAGAGCTCGATGAACTCGGGCTTGCCGAGCGCGGTGAGCAGGTTGCGGATGAACTTCATCTCCTGGCCGGCCAGCACGAGTTGGCGGCCGTCCGACGTGTCGTAGACTCGATAGAAGGCGGCACCTCCAGTGGTGCGCTGGTTCTTGACGTCGGGCTGCGTGCCGTCGGTGAAGGCCGAGCCCACCACATTGGCGCACGAGGCCATCAGCGCCTCGTGCATGCTGACATCGATGTAGTCGCCCTTGCCCGTCGTCTGCCGCCGCAGCAGCGCCATCAGCACGCCGCTCAATCCATGCAGGCCGCTCACCAGGTCGGCGACGGGAATGCCGGGGATCGCGGGACGGCCATCATCGCCCAGCGTCAGCGACAGCACGCCCGTCATGGCCTCGAGCGCGAGATCGTGCGCGGCGCGGCCGGGATAGGCGCCGTCCTGGCCGAAAGCCGAGATCGAGCAGTAGACAATGCCGGGATTCTTTTCTTTCACCGCCTCGTAGCCGACGCCAAAGCGCGCAGCGACGCCGGGCCGGAAGGATTCGACCAGCACGTCTGCTTCACACGCCAGCCGGAAGAGATCGGCGCGGCCCTGCTCGGTCTTGAGATCGAGCACGACGCTCTTCTTGCCGCGGCCCATGTTGCGGAAGAACACCGAGGTGCGCTGGTCTGGCGGACGGATATGGCGGCCGGGATCGCCGTCGGGCGGCTCGACCTTGATGACCTCGGCGCCGTGGTCGGCCAGCGCCGTCGTGAGGTACGGCCCCGGCAGGAACCAGGAGAGATCGACGACCTTCAGACCTTCGAGCTTCATGTGTGTTTGTCCAGCAGCGAGTCGTTGTCGGCGCCGAGCGGCGAGCAGGCGGCCTGGGCCGGCCGCTCGCCGTCGATGCGGAGGGGATTGGCGATGACGCGCAGGCTGCCCTTCACCGGATGCGGCACGGCCGAGACCATGCCGGTCGAGTGAGCGAAGCCGCTGTCGAGTGCCTGGTCGAGGCGATGCACGGGCGCCGCCGGCAGCAGGCCGTTGAAGGCCATCAGCCACTCGTCGGTCGTACGCGTGCGGAAGGTGGGATCGAGCGCGTCGCTGAGCGCCGCGCGATGGACGGCGCGCGTGTTGGGATCGACGAAGCGCGGATCGTCCAGCAGCGCTTCGCAGCCCATCGCCTTCACCAGCGACAACCAGAACTTCTGGGTCATGCACATGACGAAGATCCAGCCGTCCTTCGTGGGAAAGGTCTGGACCGGGGCCAGCGACAGGTGGGCGCTGCGCGGCACGCGCGGCGAGACATCGCCTTCGTTGAGGTACCAGACGCCGGGATAGGTGAGCTGGTGCATGGCGACGTCGTACAGGCAGGTCTCGACGTCGCAGCCCTGCCCCGTCGTCTTCGCTCGCAACAGGCAGGCGAGCAGGCCGACCGTGCCGGTGAGGCCGCTCATACTGTCGATCAGCGACACGCCGACCCGAGTCGGCGCACCCTCGGGATCGCCGGTCAGCTCCATCAACCCGGCTTCGGCCTGCATCAGGAAGTCGTAACCCGGCCAGTCAGCGCGCTCGCCCGCGCGGCCATAGGCCGAGATGTGCAGGCAGACGATCGAGGATTTCAGGTGTTTCAGGCTCGCATAGTCGATGCCGAGCTTGGCGGGCTGCGAACCGCGCAGGTTGTTGACCACGCAGTCGGCCGTCTTCACCAACGCCTCGAACTGCCGGCGGCCCTCGGCCGACTTGATGTCGAGGGTCACGCTCTTCTTGCCGAGGTTCCAGGCCTGGAAGTACTCGCTGTCGGCGTCACCCAACTTATACGGCCCGACGTGGCGCGAGGGATCGCCGTCAGGCGCCTCGACCTTGATCACCTCGGCCCCGAGCTCGGCCAGGAACATGGTGCCGTAGGGGCCGGCGCCGAACTGCTCCAAGGTCAGGACTCGGATGCCCTGCAGGGGTTTCGATGAGCTATGGGCGTTCATATCTCGGCGTGCTGTTTGATCCACTGGCGGGCAATGATGATGCGCTGCATCTCGTTGGTGCCCTCGCCGATGCAGGTCAGCGGCGCGTCGCGATAGAGCCGCTCGATGTCGTATTCCTTGGAATAGCCGTAGGCGCCGTGGATGCGCATGCTCTCGATGCTGTTCTCCAGCGCCGCCTCCGAGGAAAAATATTTTGCCATGCCGGCCTGCAGGTCGCAGCGCTCGCCGCGGTCGAAGGCGTCGGCGGCATCGAGCGTGAGCAGGCGCGCGGCGCGGGCGCGCGTGGCCATCTCTCCGAGCTTGAGCTGGATCGCCTGGTGCTCGCAGATCGGCTTGCCGAAGGTCTTGCGGATCTGCGAGTAGCTGGTGGCGAGCCGCAGCGCGCCCTCGGCGATGCCGACACCACGCGCCGCCACGTTGATGCGGCCGAGCTCGAGGCCCCCCGCCACCTGGGTGAAGCCGCGGCCCTCGACCTCGCCGATCAAATGGTCGGCCGGCACGCGATAGTCCTCGAAGATCAGCTCGGCCGAATCGATCGACTTGTAGCCGAGCTTCTCGAGCTTGCGGCCGACGCGGAAGCCCGGGCCCTTGGGCGCAATGAACAGGCTCATGCCCGAATAGCGCGGCGAGGCCTCGGGGTTGGTCTTCACCAGAAGCGCGAAGCAGGAGCCTTCGATGCCGTTGGAGATCCAGGTCTTGGTGCCGTTCAGCACATAGTGATCACCCTCGCGCCGCGCCGTCAGCCGGATCGCCTGCAGGTCGGTGCCGGCATCGGGTTCGGTCAACGCTAGCCCGCCCCTCACCTCGCCCGAGGCCAGCCTGGGCAGCCAGTGGCGGCGCTGCGGCTCGGTGCCGAACTTCTCGATGGCCAGCGCCAGCATCAGGTGGGAGTTGAAGATGCCGGTGAGCGCCATCCATACCGACGAGATCCTCATGACGATCTCGGCATAGGTGCGGGCCGGCAGGCCGAGCCCGCCGTAATCGGCGTTGACGGTGGCGCCGAACAGGCCGAGCTCCTTCATCTGCTCGACCAGCTCGGCTGGCCAGCGGTCGGCATGGTCGAATTCCTTGACGCGCGGCGCCACCTCCCGCTCGACCCAACGATCGATGGTGGCCAGAAGCTGCGCCTCGTCGGCCTTGTCGATCTCTGCCATCCGCTTACCTCTCACACTTGGGCGGCCAAAGTGCGAAGAGCCCCGCACGGTGTCAACATTTCCCCACGCAAGACGTGCTAGGATGCAATCGTCGCTAGAACAACCAGGGAGATACGCATGACGTCGATGGATGCGAGCCGCGGTGCGACGTGGGGAGTAGGTTCGACAATCGAAACCAGCGCCTCGATCCTGTTCAAGAACTTCGTGCCGTTCGTCGGCACGGCTCTGGTCGCGAGCCTCCCGAGCCTCATCTTTGCCCAGATCGTCTCGTCGGAAGCGGCGCAGGGTATCGTCAACTTCATCATCTCGCAGATCGTGACCGTGACGCTGATCTACGGCGCCATGCAGGCGTTGCGCCAGCGCCAGATCTCCATATCGGAATGCCTGGAGCAGGGCTTCCGCCGCCTCGGCGCGGCGCTGGGCGTGGCCATCGTCTCCGCCATCTGCTTTGCCATCGGCCTGGTGGCCCTGGTCATTCCTGGCCTCATCCTGATGACGATGTGGGCAGTCGCCATTCCCGCGGCCACCATCGAGCAGGCCGGCGTGGGGGCGTCGCTGTCGCGCAGTGCGGCCCTGACCCGCGAGCGGCGTTGGCGAGTGTTCGGCGCCGTGCTGGTGGCGGGAATCATCACTATCATCGTCAGCATCATCGCTGGTGGTATTGCCGGCGCCATCACCGGAACCAACTCCTTCCTGTTCACCGTCGTGATCTGGGCGCTGAGCGCAGTTTCCCAGGCCTTCAGCGCCTGCGTCTCGGCGACGCTCTACTATTTCCTGCGGCGCGAAAAGGAAGGCGTGGAGATCGACCAGATCGCGACGGTCTTCGACTGACCCGGCAAGACTCAGCGATCGTTCTTGTCGCGCCGTCGGCGCCCGAAGGCCAGCTCGGCTTCCAGCCGGCGGCGCTGCGCAGCATAGAAAGCTTCGAGGAAGGCGCGCTCATTGAAGGCGCCGCCTCCATCGGGATGGACATAGCCGATCTTGCGCACGATGCGCCGCGCCACGTCGCCTTGCAGGGCCGTCGTGCCCTGGCCTGACGATCGCAGGACGTCCTCGAGGACCTGCAGCTCCTTGACGCCGTAGACGACGAGCTGCTGGGCCGTGAAGACATAGGCTGGCGCGGCATACACCGCAGACCGGACGGCCGCCAGGTCGGGCAGCAGCACCGGCTTGGGCTCGGCCACCACCCAGGTGCCCGCCACCATGTCGCCGGCGCGCAGGCGGTCGCGGTTGAACAGCGGCAGGGCGGCGAGCACGCCGACCCAGGTCAAGGTGGCGATCCAGGTCCAAGGCCCGGCTGCGATCGCCGCGTCGCCGGCGAGCGCCAGTGACAGCGGCAGGAAGAGCTCGACCTCGCGCATCAGGTTGCGGCCGATCACGGCAGCGGGCGTGAGCGGGCCGCCGCGGCGGTTGATGACGCGTAGCGAGGCCATGCGCTTGCCGGGCGTGCGGCCGTTCCAGGCCAGCTCGAAGCCGGCGAAGTAGAAGACGCGCAGGACGAACATCAGCAGGATGCCGGCGGTCCTGCCGACATGGCCGCCGGCGACAGCGGTGGCGATGGCCACGACGATCAGCGCCACGATCAGGATCAGGAGATCGAGCACCAAGGCCGTCGCCCGCTCGCCGACGCTGGCCAGCCGGACGGACACCGCCACGCCCTCCGGCGTAACGACAGCGCGCATCCGCGGGTCGGCGCTCTCGATCGTCACGGCGAGATCGCTCATGGCCGACGCTCCCGGCCAGCCATGCAGAAGTAGGCGACGATGGCGGCGAAGATGCTCCAGCCCAGCAGGTAGCGCGCCGCCATGCCGACCACGAGCTGGCGTCCCAGCCCCTCGAGCAGGCCGGCCAGCAAGAAGAGCATTACTGCGCCCATCATGATGACGGCGGCATCGCGACCGTCGCGCGCCAGCCGGACCAGCCGCGGCTCGCGGCCGGCGAACAGCACGGCGCCGGCGATTTTCAGCCCCGCCGCGGCGCTCAGGATCAGCGCCAGGAACTCGGTGGGACCATGGATCGACAACCAGCCGCCCAACTCGACCAGCAGGCCACGGCTGGCGAACAGCGCCAGGAAGGCGCCGAGCATCAGGCCGTTGGTGAAGATCAGCGCCAAGGTCGGCACGCCGAGCGCGAAGCCCAGGGAGAAGCTCAGGATGCCGATCTGCGCATTGTGCGAAAACAGGTAGGCGGCGAAGGCCCCGAGCTCGTCGACGTCCTTCCCGCCGCCGCCCAGCGAGGCGCGCAAGGCCTCGGTCGAGGCGTCGAAGGAGCGCCCCTGCTGCACGCCCTTGGCGATGAAGGAATCATAATAGGCGGGATCGGACGCGGTCAGGAACCAGGCCGCCAGCACACCCGCAAGGATGACGATGAAAGCAAGGACGATCGCCCGCCAGGCGCCGCGCACCGCGGCCGGCAGGCGCCAGGCGAAGAACGCCGCCAGCAGGGCCGACGGCCGCTCGCGCACGCCGTAGACGCAGAGATAGGCGCGGGCGCACAACGCCTCGAGATAGTCGAGCAGGTTGCGGTCGAGCGAGATCGCCCGCGCCACCGACAGGCCCGACAGAGTGGCGCGATAAAGCGTCGGCAGCCGGGCCAGACTGTCGCCGTCGAGCGAGCCCATGCCGTGGCGTTCGGCGCGCGCGACCAGCGTCTCGAGCTCGCGCCAGACGCCCTCGCGCTCGCGGCGGAACTGCGCGCTCTTCAGCTCCAGCGCCATCTCACAGGACCTCCCGGCGCTTGATCTCGAGATAGCGGTTGACCAGCTCGGGGCCCAGCCGGTCGGGCTCGGTCTGCACACATTGCACGCCGAGCCGCCGCAGCCTCTGGACCACGACCTCACGCTCGGCGGTGAAGTCCTGGGCGAACACCGAGCGCGCCAGGCCCTCGAAGCTGTCCGGCCGGGCGGCCGCCAGCGTAGCAAGCCCGCGGTCGCGCAGGGCGACGAACAGCAGCAGGTGGCGCGCCGCCAGGCGCTGCAGGTTGTCCATCATCAGCTCGGCCGTCACCGTGTCGACGAAGTCGGTCATCACGACGATCAGGCTGCGACGATCGAGGCGGCCCATCAGGTCCATCAGGCCCAGCGTATAGTTGCTCTCCTCGTGGCGGTACTGCAGGCGGGCCATCTCGCGCTGGACCAGGGCGAAGTTGGCGACATTGCCGATCGGCCTGGCATAGCCGCGCACACGGCTGTCGAAACTGAACACACCGACGCGATCGCCGTAGCGCAGCGAGACGTAGCCCATCTGCAGGGCGGCGTTGATGGCGTGGTCCAGCCGCGGCACGCCGTCCAGCGGCTCGCTCATCAGGTGGCCGCAATCGATGGCGAACACGACCTGCTGGTTGCGCTCGGTGAGGAATTCCTTGGTCATCAGGCGGCGATGCTTGGCCGACTGCTTCCAGTCGATCCGCCGATGGTCGAGGCCGGGCACGTATTCGCGCAACGCGCGGAACTCGCTGCCCTCGCCCTGCTGGCGCATCTGCTTCTGGCCGAAGAAGGCGTCGTACTGCGAGAACTTGAGCGCCATCGCCCGCACCGCGCCGACGTCGGGCGTGACGGCGATGGCCTGGCCGATGTCGTAGCGACCGTGCACGGCGATCAGCCCGAGCGGCCCGGTCCAGCGCAGCCAGACCCGCTCGAGCCGGCCTTCGCCGCGCCGGCGCGCGCGCAACGGCCATTCAGCGATGCCTTCGCCGCGATCGGCGAGGTCGAGGTCGACGAGAGCCGGCGGCAGGAGCGGTCCCGACACCTCGCAGAGGACCGAGCAGCGACCGCCGCCGACGTTGCGCCGGGCCGTGACGAACACCGAGAGCCGCGCCGTGCTGCCGATCGGCACCAATTCGGGCACGCTGGCCTCGACGGCGACCTGCCGGCGCGCCGGCGCCAGGGCGGCATCGATCCCCAGCGCCAGCAGCGCAGTGAGCGGCAATGCCACGCCGGTCTCCCACCACGCACCGAACGCCAGCACCCACGGCACGCTGAGCGCCACCACGACGCCGAACAGGACCAGGCAGCGCGGCGTCGGCTGCATCAGCGCGGCGCCGCCTGGCGCTCGACGATCTGGGCCAGCACGCCGTCGACGCTCTGGCCTTCGATCTCGGCGCTGGGCGCCAGCACCAGGCGGTGGCGCAATGCCGGCTGGGCGAGGCGCTTGATGTCGTCGGGGATGACGAAGTCGCGGCCCTCGAGGCCGGCCAGTGCGCGCGCCGACGCCGCCAGCATCGCCGCTGCACGTGGTGAGCCGCCGAACTGCAGCGAAGGATGCTCGCGCGTGGCGCGCACCAGGTCGACGACATAGGCGACGATGTCGTCATTGAGCCGCACCGCCGGCACGATCGCCTTGAGGGTCGCCAATTCCGCCTGGTCGACCACCGCCGCGACGCCGGCGCTGCGGGGATCGGCGAGTGCGGCGCCCGAACTGTGCCGCGTCACCACCGCGAGCTCCTCTTCGCGCGAGGGATAGTCGAGCCGATGCTTGAACAGGAAGCGATCGAGCTGGGCTTCGGGCAGCGGATAGGTGCCCTGCTGCTCGATCGGATTCTGGGTGGCGATGACCATGAAGGGCGGCCCCAACGCATGGCTGCGGCCGTCGATCGTGACCGACTTCTCCTGCATGGCCTCGAGCAGGGCAGCCTGGGTCTTGGGCGGCGTGCGGTTGATCTCGTCGGCCAGCAGGAGCTGCGTGAAGACGGGGCCTCGCGTCAGCACGAAGGCGTTGGTCTGGAAATTGAAGATGCTGGCGCCGATCACGTCGCCCGGCATCAGGTCGGGCGTGAACTGGATGCGGCTGAAGTCGAGCGAGAGGCTCGCCGCCACGGTGCGCGCCAGCAGCGTCTTGGCGACGCCGGGCACGCCCTCGAGCAGGATGTGCCCATCGGCCAGCAACGCCACCAGCATCAGGTCGACGGCCTCGCGCTGGCCGACCACGACCTTGCCGACCTCGGCGGCGACGCGCGCCCTGAGGGCGACCAAAGGTTCAACGTCCATTCAGCAATTCCTCCCGCCAGCGATGAAGCCGCGCCGCAGCGGCCACCGTGGCCGCCTTGTCGCCCGGCGCGATCGTCTCGATCGCGCGCACGAGTTCCTGGTATGCCGGCGCGCTCTTGGCCGCCCCCTGGGCCGCCCCCTTGGCCGCAGGCGTGCCGTCGAGCCAGCGGCCGATCTCCGCCGGACCCTGCAACTGCGCCGGCGCCTTCAGGCGGCGGCCGAGGTCGAGCACCACAAGGTCGGCATAGCGTTTGAGCAACCGTCCGCCGTCGGAGCGATCGCGCAGCAGGCGCGCCGCCACGTCGATCAGGGCAAACACCCCGGCGGGCGGCGGCAATGGCTCGTCGGCCGGCGGGCCAAAGCGCGTCGCCGCCGCCCACAGCGCAATGCCGATCGCCACCAGGGCCGAGAACGTGACCAGGGCGAAGGGCGGAGAAACCGCGAGTTGCCAGATGTCGCGCGATGGCCGGTCGCTCACCGCCTCGAGCGCCACCACGGGTCCATCGCCCGCACGCAGGCGCGCGACCAGGCTCATCGCCAGCACGGCATTGTCGCCACGCCACAGGCCGTAATTGGCAAGAAGGTCGGGGTCGGCCAGCACCGTGACCTGCGGGCGGGCGCACAGGCGGGCGACCAGCATGCCCTCAGCGCTCGACACTACCGGACAGAGCTTGGCGGAGCGCACGAGCTGCGCCCGCGTCAGCGTCGGCGTTCCGTGGACGCCCTCCATGCGCCAGGCGCCGACGGCGTCCGGCCGCGTGATGACGGCATCGTCGGCGATGGCGCGCGCCAGCGCCTGCACGCCCTCGATGTTGCGCAACTGCGCGTCGGAGACGCGATCGCTGAGCGGCGGCGCACGCGTCCGCCATTTGGGCAGCACGATCAGCACCGGCGGCGCCGTTGCTTGCAGGATTTCCCGCACTTCCTGCGCCGTCTGGGGCGCCAACACGATCCGGAGGGACTCCCGGACAAGCCTCGTCTCGCTGGGCGCGACCGGCTCTATGTCGAAGCGCCGCAGGAGCTCGGTGAAGGCACGGTAGCCGACAGCCGAGCGCGAGGTGGTCGTGGGGCTGGCCTGCCAGCCGCGCGTGTCCTCGCCCGCGATCATGAGGTAGGCCATGACAACGAAGCCGAGCGCGCCCACGGCGATCAAGGCCAGCAGTGTCCGTTGGCTGAAGGGCTGCAGCCCGCGGGTGCTCATGCCGTCGCTTCCGGCGGCATGCCCCACAGCCGCTCATAGTGTCCGCGGCAGCGCTCGTAGAGCGGACGGTCGGCCGGGCGGCCGCCGAAGTGGCAGAGCTCGACCGCCGCCACCAGCGCGGCGAAATCCTCGCGCGCCCGCTCGGGCACCTGGGCACGCCCGACCAGTTCACGCCCCGTCATGGCGACCGGCACCTCCTGACCGACGCGGCGGCGCAACAGGTCGATGCTGGTCAGCAGCAGGACATGGATGGCGCTGCTCCAGTCTCCCGACACGGCCGAGCGGTCGGCGTCGTCGAGCCGGGCCTTGAGATGATCGCGTTGCGCGCCGGATGCCGCGGCCTCTTCCGGCCGTGCCGCGTTGCTCGCCGTCGGCCAGGCCCAGCCGCCGGTCCGCAGCCACATCACCGCGACGATGAGCACGACCAACAGCCCGCCGATCAGCAGCGCGTTGACAATAGATCGGAGATCGAGCGAAATCGGCTCGAACTCGCGCGGCGCGGGACGGACAGGTGCGTCCGGCAGTTCGCGTTGGTAACCCGCCCAGTCATAGACCTTGCCGACCTGTTCGCGCACGGCGGCAGCATCGGTCGGCGACGGCGCGGCCATGATCGCGCGGGGCGTGGTCAGCATTGCGAGCAACGCCACGAGACCGAAGGCAACCCAGCGCGTGACGCCCCTCATGCCGCGAAAGTCTAGGTCGGATGACAATCAGACGGCAAGCGCCGCCCGTCCGCAGACGTCTCCGTCAGCGCGCCAACAGATTGCGGATGTGGCGTTCGAGCTCGGCGTGATCGTACGGCTTGGCGAGGACCGGGCCGCTCTCGCAGAGATCGCCCGCCGCCTTGGCCGTGCGCGCCGCACCCGACGTCAGGATGACTCGGAGCCATGGCCGCTCGCGGCGGACCCACTGTGCCAAGCCAAAGCCATCCATGCTGCCCGGCATGTTGACGTCGGAGAACACGATGTCGACCCGGACCTCTGCCTGCAGCACGCGAATCGCCTCGTCGGCGCTGCTCGCCTCGATCACATCGAAGCCGCACTCGCGCAAATAGGCCGCCACGATGCTGCGCACCAGCACCTCGTCTTCCACGACCAATATGACGGGTGGCGGCGCCGAATCCGGCTCGCCGTCGGTATTGCGCGCCGCGTTCATCCAATTTCGACGCGGCAAGAGCGTTTTTGTTCCGCGACCCGCTGCCATCCCGAGCGCAGCGCGGGACCTTTTCCTGTGGCCTCAAAGGCCCTCGCTACGGTTAGCGCGGGGGCTACCCTGCGCCGGGTGACAGGCATCCCGCATTGCAGTTCTGGCCTCTAGGCGCGAATGCACTCGTCATGCATCATTGGACCGGGGAGAGTTACGCGTGAGAGGGAATGGAATGAAAAGGCGCCAATTCACCGCCGCCCTGGGCGTGCTTCCGCTGGCGGGACCGGCCTTCGCCCAGGCCGACGACTGGCCCCAGCGCACCGTGCGCGTCGTCTGTCCGTTCACGCCGGGCGGCTCGCAGGACAACATCGCCCGCAGGCTCAGCTCCAAGCTGCAGGACCATCTCGGCCAGTCCTTCGTCATCGACAATCGCAGCGGCGCGGGCGGCTCGATCGCCGCGGACAACGTCGCCAAGTCGCCGCCCGACGGCTATTCCATGCTGCTGGGCGGCATCGCCAGCCATGCCGTGGCGCCCAATCTCTACGCCAAGCTGCCCTACAATCCGTTCACCGATCTCGAGACGGTGGCGTGGATCGGCACTCAGCCCAACATGCTGTGCTGCCATCCCAGCTTTCCGCACGACACCGTCACCAAGCTGATTGCCGCAGCCAAGGCCGAGCCCGGCAAGTACCAGTACGGTTCCTCCGGCGTCGGCGCCTCACCGTCGCTCACCATGGAGCTCCTGAAGCAGAAGACCGGCGCCGATCTCACCCTGATCAGCTATCGCGGCGCCTCGGCGGCGGCGGCCGACGTGCTGGCGGGTCACGTGCCGCTCTGCATCGCCAACATCGATTCGCTGATGGGCCAGGTGAGCGCGGGCAAGCTGAAGCCCATCGCCACCACCGGCGCCAAGCGCGCCATGGTCGCGCCGGACACGCCGACCCTGGTCGAGACCGTTCCCGACCTCGTGGTCACCTCGTGGTCGATCTGGGCGGTGCCGGCAGGCACCCCGGCCAAGGTCAAGGACAAGCTGCGCGCCGCCACCGAGCGCGCCTTGCAGGACTCCGAGGTGATCGCCAGCATGCGCCAGGGCGGCTTCGAGCCCGGCAGCAACATGCCGATCCTCGAGGTCGATGCCTTCATCAAGGCCGAGCACAAGCGCTGGGGCGAGGTGATCCGTGCCGCAGGCATCAAGCCGGAATAAGCATCTCGTCCCCGACCTTCTGGCGCCGGGCCTCGACCTCGTGTTCTGCGGGACCGCGCCCAGCCCGGCCTCGTTCAAGGCACGCGCCTACTACGCCAATCCGGGCAACGCCTTCTGGCCGACCCTGCATGCCGTCGGCCTGACGCCCGAGCGGCTGGCGCCCCAGCGCTATCCCGAGCTCCTGACACTCGGCATCGGGCTGACGGACCTCAACAAGACGGAGTATGGTTCGGACCACGAGCTCAGCCCTCACGCCATGGACGCTGCCGCCCTGCACGCCAAGCTGCGCCGCTTCCGGCCCGCCGCCATCGCCTTCACCAGCAAGCACGCGGCGTCGCTGGCGCTCGGCGTGAAATCGCCGGCCTACGGACGGCAGGCCGAGCCGATCGAGGATGCGGTGGCGTTCGTGCTGGCCTCTCCGTCGGGCCGCGCCCGCTCGTTCTGGACCCTGGCGCCGTGGCGCGAGGCGGCGGCCTTCGTGATGGAGCGCCGCCTGATGCGCGAGCGCGCGGCATGAAGCGCCGCACATTGCTCGGCGTTTCGCTCGCCGCAACCCTGGCGGCGCCCGCCGTCGTGCGCGCGCAGGACACGACGGTAACTCTGAAAGACTTGGCGCGGCGCGCCACGATCTATCTCTTCCCGGTCTACGAGATGTACCGCACGCGCTGGCAGGCCACGGTCAACGCGGCCAACCCATCGCGCCAGCAGCTGAACCGCTTCCGCCACATCGCCCAGCTCGCCGACCATCGTGCGCGGGCGGTGACGACGCCCAACGACGACACCTTCTATTCCTCGGCGTGGCTCGACCTCTCGGTCGATCCGATGTTCCTCACCGTGCCGCCGGTGGGAGATCTTTACTACAGCTACGCCTTCATGGACCTGTTCACCAACAACTTCGCCTATGTCAGTCATCGGCTGCACGGTGGAGAGCCGCCGACGCACATGATCGTCGGGCCGGGTTGGACCGGCGATCCGTCGTCGGAAGTGAAGCT
The DNA here is from genome assembly GCF_007992495.1 of Reyranella soli. Lineage (GTDB taxonomy): Bacteria > Pseudomonadota > Alphaproteobacteria > Reyranellales > Reyranellaceae > Reyranella > Reyranella soli. Next base: position 11,746 of record NZ_BKAJ01000074.1, on the reverse strand, counting down.
GGTGAGAGCGCCCACCAATTCGGTGTGGCTGCTGGGACGCATCCTGATCGACGGGCCCGACGAAGTCGACCGCGTGCGCATCCTGCAGGCACGCGCGCTGCTCGAGACGCCCGACCAGCGCACCGAGCGGCGCATCCTGGGCGCCCGCGAGCTGATGTCCCAGCGCAACGCGGCGCCGGCCGAGCCGGTGGCCGGCTGGCCCGCGCCCAATCCCACCGATGCGTTCGACCTGTTCGACGTGACGATGCGCGCGCTGGGCGAGAGCCCGCTGCCGGAACGAGACCGTGCCGTGTTCGACGCCTTCGCACCGTTGAAGCTACGGCCCGGTCGCAATTTCGACCGGCGTGCCTTCAGCGAGCCGGAGCGTCGCGCGATCCAGGCCGGCATCGAGCAGGGCCGCGGGGACATCCGCGCCGCCGGCGGCCGCTACGGCAGGACGGTCGACGGCTGGACCTACGGCGAGCGCCATCTCGGCAATTTCGGCGCGGACTATCTCTATCGCGCGTATGTGGCACTCACCGGGCTGGCGGCGCTCGAGCCCACAGAGGCGGTCTATCTCGCCTGCAACACCGATTCGAACGGCCGTCCCCTCTCCGGCGCCAATACCTACCGCCTTACCTTCCCGGCCGACGGCCTGCCGCCGGCGCGCGCCTTCTGGTCGCTCGCCATGTACGAGGTGACGCCGGAGGGCCGGGCCTTCTTCATCGACAATCCGATCGGTCGCTATTCGATCGGCGATCGCACACCGGGCCTGCAGAAATCGGCCGACGGTTCGCTCACGATTTACCTGCAGCGTGAGCGGCCGGAGGGCAAGCGTGCGACCAATTGGCTACCCGCGCCCAGCGGGCCGATGCGACTGGTGCTGCGGGCTTATGAGCCCGCAGAGTCGCTGATCCAAGGCCTTTATCGCGCACCCGGCGTGCAGCGCAACTCTCCGTCCTGAGGGGCGTTAGGTTCCGAATAATCTTTTCGGAGACCGACATGCCCGAGATCTCTCGCCGTTCCCTGGCCGCGGGCGTCGGCCTACTGGCTGGCGCTGCAGCCATGCCGGTGGCGGCGCAGCAGCTGCTCGCCGTCGCCAGCGCGCCCAAGTTCCGCGCCCAGCCGCTCACCTTCAATCCCGACAAGATCAAGTGGCTGTCGGCCCAGTCGATCACCGAGCATCACGCGATCTATGGCGAGAGCATCAACCGGCTGAATGCGATCACCGAGCAGCTGGCGCAAATGGATTTCGCCAAGGTCCAGCCGGCCGAGATCGGCGAGCTGAAGCGCGAGCAGCAGGCCGTCTACAATTCCTCGCTGCTGCACGAGCTCTATTTCGAATGCATCGGCGACGCGCCGACCAGCCCGTCCGGCGTGTTCGCGCAGGCGATCAGCCGCGACTTCTCGAGCTTCGATCGCTGGAAGGCCGAGTTCGCCGCCATGGGCAAGGCGGTGACCGACGGCAAGGGCATGGTGATCCTGGCCTATACGCCGCGCGACAAGCGATTGATCAATCACCTTGCCGCCGATCACGCCACGGGGCCGGTCGGCTGCGTGCCGCTGATCGTCATGGACATGTACGAGCATGCGTACAAGGCCGACTACAACGGCGATCCGGCAAAGTATGTCGACAGCTTCGTCCAGATGGTCCGCTGGGTCACGCCCGAGCGCCTGTATCGGGAAGCGATCAGGGTGTGATCATCGGACCGCGGGCCTCCAGGCCCGCTCATGCTCTTCCGGACCGCGCGCCTGGAGGCCCGCGGTCCAATGAGTTAAGCCCCGGGCTGCGCGCGCCGCGATTCTTCCTCGGCCTTGGCTTCGATCGCTTCCATGTCGTCGTCGCTGAGGCCGAAGTGATGGCCGATCTCGTGGATCAGTACGTGGCGCACGATGTGCGGCAGGTCCTCGCCTGATTCGCACCAGTAGTCGAGGATCGGCCGGCGATAGAGGAAAATGCGATCGATGTCGTTGGCGACGTGGCCCGCGCCACGCTCCATCATCGACACACCTTGATAGAGGCCGAGCAGATCGAACGGCGTGTCGAGATCCATCTCCTTCTCGACCTCATCGGACGGGAAGTCGTCGACCTGGATACGCACGTTGCCGACATGCTTCCGGAACTCCTCGGGAATCGTCGCCAGCGCCTCGGCGGCGATCGCCTCGAAGTCCTCCAAGGTGGGCGCCGTGCCGAAGCAGGGCATGCGCCGCGGATTGGTGAAGACCGGCATGACTCCCCCATATAGGACCAAGGCGCGCCCGCCAAGGGGCGATGGTGGACGAATCTGTGGCTGGCCGCCGGGCGGTTGGCGCGGGATTCGCATGGTCGCCTTCCCGATCGATCCGCTCTAAGCTCTGCATCCAAGCATGCTGCAGTTCCTCGTTCGTCGTCTGATCGTGGCGATTCTCGTTGCCGCCACCGTCATGACGCTCGCCTTCATCCTGACGCGCCTGTCGGGCGACCTCGCGATCTCGATCGCCGGTCCCAATGCCACGCAGGCCGACGTCGAGGCCGTGCGCAAGGCCTACGGGCTCGACCGGCCGCTCACCGTGCAGTTCTTCGACTGGGTCGGGCGCGCGGCGACCGGCGACCTGGGCGAAAGCTACTTCTTCAAGACCAAGGTCTCCACGCTGATCGGCGAGCGCATGCCGATCACCATCACGCTCGGCCTCACCGGGCTGGTGATCGCGCTGCTGGTCTCCCTGCCGCTCGGCATCCTGGCGGCGGTGCGCGAGAACACCGCGCTCGATCGCGTGGTCCAGATGGTGGCCCTGGTTGGCCAGGCGATGCCCTCGTTCTGGCTCGGATTGATCTTGATGATCACGCTCGGCCTACAACTCGGCTGGCTGCCGATCTCGGGCACCGGCTCCTGGCAGCATTTTGTGATGCCGGGCATCGTGCTCGCGTTCTCGGCCATCCCTGCGCTGACGCGGCTGACCCGCGCCGGCATGATCCAGGCGATGGGCTCGGACTACATCCGCACGGCAAGGGCCAAGGGCCTGTCGCGCGCCTCGATCCTGCTGAAGCATGCGCTGCGCAACGCCGCGATCCCGGTGGTGGCGATCGCCGCCGTGCAGCTCGGCTTTATGCTGGGCGGCTCGATCGTGATCGAGCAGGTCTTCGCCCTGCACGGCGTGGGCTTCCTCGCCTGGGAATCGATCGGTAAGAACGACTTCCCCGTCGTGCAGTCGGTCGTCCTGGTGCTGGCGGTGATCTACGTGGCGCTCACCATGCTGGCCGACCTGATGAACGCCGTGCTCGATCCGAGGCTGCGCGGGCCATGACCGTGATGTCTGTCACGGCCGGCCCCAAGCGCGGCTGGAAGAGCATCAGCACCTGGATCGGCGCGGTGATCGTGGGCATCGCCATGATCTGCGCCGTCTTCGCCCCGCTGCTGGTGCCACACGATCCCTTCGCCCAGGACCTCAGCAAGCGCCTGCTGCCGCCTTTCTGGATGGCCGGCACCAATCCCGACTACCTCCTGGGCACCGACCAGCTCGGCCGCGACTACCTCTCGCGCCTGATCTGGGGCTGCCGCATCTCCATGCTGATCGGGGTCACGGTGACGGTGGTGTCGGCGCTGATCGGCATCACCATCGGCGTGCTGGGCGGCTTCTTGGGCGGCCGGGTCGACGATGCCGTGCTGTTCGCCATCACCACGCGGCTCTCGATCCCGGTGGTGCTGGTGTCGCTGGCGGTCGTGGGCCTGCTCGGCAGCTCGATGACCCTGCTGGTGCTGACCTTGGGCCTCCTGCTGTGGGACCGCTTCGCCGTGGTGGCGCGATCGACCACCATGCAGGTTCGCAACCTCGACTTCGTCGCCGCCGCCTGGTGCGCCGGCTGCTCGCGCTTTCGCATCCTGGCGGGCGAGGTGCTGCCCAACATCGCGAGCCACCTCGTCGTGGTGGCAACCCTCGAGATCGCGCTCGCCATCCTGCTCGAGGCCGCGCTCTCCTTCCTCGGGCTCGGCGTGCCGCCGCCGTTGCCGTCGTGGGGCCTGATGATCGCCGAGGCCAAGGACTACATGTTCTTCAGCCCGTGGGTGATCGTAATCCCGGGTGTGGCGCTGTTCGTACTGGTCATGGGAATCAATCTTTTGGGTGATGGCCTGCGCGACCTGTTCGGCGCGAGGACTGATCCATGAGTGCGCTGCTCGAGGTCGACCAGCTCGAGGTGAACTTCGGCGGCCGCGTGTCGGCGGTGCGCGGCGCCTCGGTCACGGTCGAGCGCGGCGAGACCCATTGCCTGGTGGGCGAATCGGGCTGTGGCAAGTCGGTGACCGCCCTTGCCGTCATGAATCTTTTGGCCCGCGGTGCCCGCCGCTCGGCCAAGCGGCTCGCTTTCGAGGGCCAGGACCTGACCGGCCTCAGCGACTCCGGCATGGCGCATCTGCGCGGCAACGCCATGGCCATGATCTTCCAGGAGCCGATGACCAGCCTCAACCCCGCCTACACGGTGGGCTCGCAAATGACCGAGGTGCTGCGCCGCCACAAGAAGACGACGCAGCGCGCGGCCACCGACCGCGCCGCCGACCTTCTGGCCCGCGTCGGCATCACGGCACCTGGCCTCCGACTCGGCCAGTTCCCGCACCAGCTTTCGGGCGGCCTGCGCCAGCGTGTCATGATCGCCATGGCGCTGATGTGCGATCCCAAGCTCCTGATCGCCGACGAGCCGACCACGGCGCTCGACGTCACGGTGCAGGCGCAGATCCTGCGTCTGCTGGCCGGCCTGCAGCGCGACCTCGGGCTCGGCATGCTGTTGATCACCCACGACCTCGGCATCGTGGCCCGCGTCGCCCATCGCGTGTCGGTGATGTATGCCGGCGAAGTGGTCGAGAGCGCGCCGACCGCCGAGCTGTTCGCCAATCCCAAGCACCCCTACACGCGTGGCCTGCTGCGCTGCGTGCCGGTGCCGGGCAAAATCAAGCGCGACGAGCCACTGGGCTCGATCCCCGGCACCGTGCCGCGCATCGGCCCGGGATTCGAAGGCTGTGCCTTCCGCGACCGCTGTGACTTCGCTGACGTGACCTGCGCCCATGCGATCCCGCGCCATGCCGCAAGCGTGGCCCACGATTTTCTATGCCGGTTGCCGGCATGAACACGGCGATCGAAGTCAAAGCCGTCCGCAGGACCTTCCGCGTCAAAGGCGGGCTTTTCGGCGCCGACCGTCACGTGGTCGCGGTCGACGACATCTCCTTCGCCGTGCCGCCGGGCGGCGTTCTAGGCGTCGTGGGCGAATCGGGCTGTGGCAAGTCCACGCTCGCGCGGCTGATCCTCGGCCTGCTGCCGCCGACGGCGGGCGATATCGCGGTCGAGGGCCAGCGCGTCATCGACATGGACCGCCGGGCGCGCGCGCGGCTGATCCAGCCGGTGTTCCAGGATCCCTTTGCCTCGCTCAATCCGCTTGCCCGTGTGCGCGACATCGTCGCCATGCCGCTCAAGGCGCAGGGCAACATCGCGGGCAGCGAGATCGCAAAACGTGTCGACGAGATGCTGGCGCGTGTGGGCTTGAGCGCCGAGATGGGCCGCCGCCTGCCGACCGAGCTGTCCGGTGGCCAGCGCCAGCGGGTCGCCATCGCCCGCGCCCTGGTGCTGCGGCCGCGCATCGTCGTGTGCGACGAGCCGACCAGCGCGCTCGACGTTTCGGTGCAGGCGCAGATCCTGAACCTTCTGGCCGAGCTGCGCCGCGATCTCGGCCTCACTTACCTCTTCATCAGCCACAACCTCGCCGTCGTCGAGCATGTCGCGAGCGAAGTGGCGGTGATGTATCTCGGCCGCTTCGTCGAGCGCGCGCCGACCGAGACGCTCTTCCGCCGGCCCGAGCATCCCTACACCAAGGCCCTGCTTGCCTCGGTGCTGACGCCCGAGCCGGGGCTGGGGGTGCCTGACGTCGGCCTGGGCGACACTCTGCCCGATCCGGCCAATATCCCTCCGGGTTGCCGCTTCCATCCGCGCTGTCCGATCGCCGAGCCGCGTTGCTCGATCGAGACGCCTCCCCTGAAGCCGCGGCCTGCCGGGGGTGTCGAATGCCTGCTGGTCTGAAGATCGCCATCATCGGTGCCGGCATGGGCGGGCTCGCCTCGGCCGCGGCGCTCAGCAAGGCGGGCCATACGGTCGCTGTCTACGAGCAGGCGCAGCAGTTCACGCGGCTCGGCGCCGGCATCCAGATCGGCTGCAATGCCATGCACGTGCTGCGCGGCCTCGGGCTCGAGCAGTATCTGCGCGCCGAGACCTTCTATCCGCGTTCGTGGAACAACCGAGACTGGCGCACCGGCGAGGTGATGTTCGACATGCTGTTCGGCCGGTCGGCCGAGGACAAGTACGGTGCGCCCTATCTGCTGGCCCATCGCGGCGACCTGCATGCGGCCCTGGCCAGCATCGTGCCGGACGAGCTGATCCATCTCGATCACGAGCTCGAAGGCCTCGACCAGATTTCCGATGGTGTGCGGCTCACCTTCGCCAACGGCAATACTGTCACGGCCGATGCCGTGATCGCCGCCGACGGCGTGAACTCGGTGGCGCGTACCATCCTGTTCGGCGAGGAGGAGCCGCACTTCACCGGCCGCATCGCCTATCGCACGGTCTATCCGGCGGCGCGCCTCGATGGCTTCGACATGGGCGATTGCACCAAATGGTGGGGCGAGGACCGCCACATCGTCATGTATCCGGTGAAACCCGACCGCAGCGAGGTCTACTTCGTCACCAGCCAGCCCGAGCCCGGTTTCAATCTCGAATCCTGGTCGGCCAAGGGCGACGTCGAGGTTCTGCGCGCGGCGTTCGAGGGCTTCCATCCCGACGTGCAACGCGTGCTGGCGGCCTGTCCCGACGTACACAAGCGCCCGCTGGTCGATCGCGATCCGCTGGAGCATTGGGTCGACGGCAACGTCGCGTTGCCGGGCGACGCCTGCCATCCCATGACACCTTACATGGCGCAGGGCGCGGCGATGGCGATCGAGGACGCTGCGATCCTGTCACGCTGTCTGGACGGCATCGACCGTGACGGCGTTGCCGCCGCGCTGATGCGCTACGAACGGAATCGCAAGCTCCGGACCGCGAAGATGCAACTCACCTCGCGGACCAACAGCTGGGGCAAGGGCGTCACCGACACCGACTGGGTGTACGGCTACAACGCCTGGACTGCGCCGCTCTCATAATCTTGCCGGACCGCGGGCCTGGAGGCCCGCGGTCCGGCAAGAGTTACTGCCACTTCGCCAGATAGAAGCGCGGCAGCTCGTCGGGGAAGGTCTTGAAGTCGAGCTGCTTGGAGAAGGCATAGGTGTTCACGTAGGTGAACAACGGCAGCCAGTAGGCCTTGTCCGTCATCAGCTTGATGGCAGCCGAGTAGGCCTGTTTGCGGACGACGGGGTCGGAGCTGGCGCCACCGTCGGCCACCAGCTTCTCGAGCTCGGGATCGCGGCTGTAATTGTCGTTGCTGCCGGCGCCGTACATGACGGGGAAGATCGCCGACACGTCGTTGATCGAGTAGCTGCCCCAGCTGCCGTGATACAGCGGGTTCTCGCCACGCCATGCCTTCTGGATTGCGGGGGCGACCTGCAGCTGCGTGATCTTGGGGCGGATGCCGACGGCCTGCAGGTAGTTCTGGATCGCCGCCGTCCAGGTGGTCGGCTGCACGTAGGTCACGAGCTCGATCTCGAAGCCGTTGGGAAAGCCCGCCTCGGCGAGCAGCGCCTTGGCCTTGGCCGGATCGAAGGGATACTTCACCGCGGCGTCGCCGTCGCAGCCGAACTGCGTCGGGAAGCACGGCGCCGGCGGCACGCGGCTGCCGCCCTGCACCAGCTTGTCGGCGATGTCCTGCCGGTTGATGGCGTGCCAGATCGCCTGGCGCACCTTCTGGTTGGTGAGCGGATTGCCGGCGCCCGAGCGGCCGGCGGCGTCGATCGACAGATAGCCGATGCGCATGGACTCCTGCCGCACCGCCTGCAGGTGAGGCATCCTGTTCACGTCGTTGGCCTGGTCGGGATTGATGTTCCAGATCCAGTCGGTCCGCTGGGCCAGGAGCTCGGTCATGGTCGTGGCGAGATCGGGCACGAAGCGCACATGCAGCGTCTTGATCGCCGGCTTCCCCTTGGGCGAGCCCGCCCAGTAGTCGTCGAAGCGCTCGAAGACCACTTCCTTGCCCTGCTCGTTCTTGACGATCTTATAGGGGCCGGCGCCGATCGGCTTCTTGGCGAACTCCTCCGGACCGACCCTCTCGCGGTACGCCTTGGGATGGATCGGCGTCACCATGGCGAGATATTCCAGCGCCGCTGGCGTCGGCTTCTTCATCTTGATGCGCACGGTCCAGTCGCCGGTCTTCTCGGCCTTGTCGATCCAGGCGTAGTTCGACGGCGTCGCCACCTTGCTCTCCGGGTTGGCCGCCATGTTGATGGTGTAGACGACGTCGTCGGCCGAGAGCGTGCTGCCGTCGTGGAACTTCACGCCCTGCCGGATCGTGAGATCCAAGGAGTTGTCCTCGGCGAAGCGCCAGTCGGTGGCGAGCGCCGGTTTGATCTCGAAGGTCGCGGGATCGCGATGCACCAGCATGTCCCACGCCTGGTGCGCCAGGATCAGGCCGGTGCGCTGGCTGTTGAAGTACATGTCGACGTTGGGCACGGCGTCGACGAACTGGATGCGCAGCGTATCTGCGCTTTTCTGGGCGAAGGCCGGCGGCGCAAGCACGAGAGTGGCGGCAGCAACAAAAGCAGTACGTCGTAGTAATTTCACGGAAGCCCTCCTGAAGCAGGTGCGGAGCCTAGGCCCGCCCCCGCGAATGAGGCAAGCTTCACGCCATATCAGGAGGTGACCCCATGACAGCCAAGCTCACCGGTGCCGCCCGCGCCCAGGCGCTCGCCGCCTTGCCGAAGTGGCAGGAAGTTCCGGGCCGCGATGCCATCAAGCGCAGCCTGAAGTTCGCCGATTTCAACCAGGCCTGGGGGTTCATGACCCGGGTAGCGCTGGCCGCCGAGAAGGCCGACCACCATCCGGAATGGTCCAACGTCTACAGCAATGTCGAGATCGTGCTGTCGACGCACGACGCGGGGGGATTGAGCGAGAAGGACGTGGCGTTGGCGAAGTTCATCGATTCCTTGGCCTGAGTCATCTTGGCGCTCCCCTCCGATGGCGGATTGGTGTTAAGAAACGCCAACTTGGGGAGCGACTTTGGGATCGCCAATAAAGAAGAAAAGCTTGCCGTGGCTCGGTGGGCACGTCTGCCTTGGCCTGCTATTGGCAACGGCCATGATGCCGCTGGCATACGGGCAGAACGGCACGTGGCTCAGCAGCCCAGGCTCTTCTGACTTCAACACGGGCAGCAACTGGTCGTCGGGAACGATCCCGACCGGCACCGCGACCTTCGGCGCGTCGTCGATCACCACCCTCACACAGTCCAACGGCATCACCATCGGCGCGTTCCAGTTCAACGCCGGCGCGCCAGCCTACACGTTCAACGTGGGCACTTCCCGCATTCAGTTCACGGGGGCCGGCATCATCAACAACTCCTCCAATGCGCCGACCTTCACTTTCAGTTCCGTGGGCGTGATTTCGCCAGAAATTATCTTCGATGGCGCCGGCACGTCAGCCGGGAACGCTGTGATCATCAACAATGGCGGCAATGCCATAGCGACGCTGAGATTCCGTAACGGTGCGACTGCGGGGAATGCCACCATTACCGGCAATGGACCAGGCTCCAGCATACGCTTCAACAATGCCTCGCTTGGTGACGCGACGATCATCGCCAACAATGGATCCTCGACCAACATCTCGGACTCGACCTCCGGCAATGCCACCCTCATCGCCAACGCCGGCGGGTCCAACGACTTCACCTTCACGTCGGGCAGCGGCGCGACGTTCAATGGACCGGTACGACTCATCACAAACGCCGGCGCTTGGACCAACTTCAACATATTGAATGTCACCGTCGGCTCGATCGAAGGCGCCGGTACCTACAACCTCGGCCCCGCAAGTTTCACTGCCTCAACCAACCTGACTGTCGGCATCAACAACCTTTCGACCACCGTCAGCGGGAGGATCGATGGAAATCTCGGCATGGTCGGCGCGAGCCTCACCAAGATCGGCACGGGCACGCTGACCCTCTCCGGAACCGGCATCATTCCCGCCGGCACCACCGTATCGGGCGGCGGCTTCAATCTCACCGGCACGCTCACCAGCAACGTCGCCGTAGGCAGCGCCGGCACGTTCCGCGGCAACGGCACTCTGACTGGAAACCTCAACAATTCCGGCACGCTGGCGCCCGGCAATATCGGCAGCACGCTCACCGTTAGTGGCAACCTGGTGCACAATTCCGGCGCCACCTACCAGGTCGGCGCCAATCCCGCCGGCCAGAGCGATCGGGTCAATGTCGGCGGCATCGCCACGCTGAACGGCGGCACCGTGCAGGTCGTCGCGGCCTCGGGCACCTACGCCGCGTCGACCACCTACACCATCGTCAATGCCACGGGCGGCGTGAGCGGCACCTTCTCGAGCGTCAACAGCAATCTCGCGTTCCTGACTCCATCACTCACCTACGACGCAAACAACGCCTATCTGACACTCACCACCAACTTCGCCAACAACGCCCTCACCTTCAATCAGTCGACGACGGGCAACGTGCTGAACGTGATAGCCCCCACCGCCACCAGCGACATGCTCACCGTGCTCGGGGCGCTATCGACCGTCAGCTCGGCGCAGGCCGCGTACGTGCTGCGCTCGATCAGCGGCCAGAACCTGTCGAGCTTCTCCACCACCATGGTGCAGACGGCACAGATGTTCATGAACAACCTCGCCTCGCAAGCGGGCTCGGCGGGCGGCGGCAATCGCGTCATGATGGCCGAGGCCTGCGACGTCGCCTGCGAAGACGCCACACCCGCCCAGTGGGGTGCCTGGGGCGGCGCTGTGGGCGGGCTCGGCACGATCGGCGCCGGCCAGAGCGTCGGTGCCGTTACCTACAATGCCGGCGGCTTCGCGGCCGGCGTCGATCGCCGCTTCGGCCCCAACTTCCTGGCCGGCGTGGCAGTGGGCTTCACCACCGGCACCCAGTGGGTCAGCGGCTTTGACGGCAAGGGAACGTCCGACACCTATCAGGTCGGCCTCTACGGCAGCTTTACCCAGGACAAGTTTTACCTCGATGGCATGGCCGGCTACGGCTACGCCTACAATCAATCGTGGCGCAACATCCTGATCCCGGGCCTGCAGCCGCGCACGGCGATGGGCCAGGCCGGCGCCAACCAATTCTTCGGCCAGCTCGAGGCTGGTTACCGATTTGACATCGGCGGCGCGGCCCAACCCTACATCACGCCGTTCGCCCGCCTGCAGGGCTACACCGCCACCCAGAACGGCTACATCGAGACCGGCGCGCAGTCGCTCAACCTCAACGTCGCGTCGGCGACCACCAACTCTCTGCGTTCGGTGCTGGGTGCGGTGCTGGGCGCCGACATGAACGTGGGTTGGCGCAGTCCGATCATCGGGCAACTGCGGCTCGGCTGGAGCCATGAGTACGCCAATGTCGATCGGCCGGTGACGGCGGCCTTCGCCGGTGCATCCGCTGTCCCCTTCACCACCTATGGCGTGTCGCCGACTCGCGACGGCGTGCTGCTGGGCCTGTCGGCCAACACCGATGTTGCCGATGGCACCGCCCTCTACTTGCGCTACGAGGGTACGATCTCCGGCCAGGACTCCGCGCACGCCATGACCATCGGCGTGCGGGTCATCTGGTAACTCCCAGGAACTAGTAGCTCTGCACAGTGATCATGACGGCTTGGCGCGGGGTCGA